>DAOTXS010000042.1:0-28015 GCA_034435055.1 Anaerolineae bacterium
ATCCAATCCATCAATACAACACTTGGGCAAGACGTTTTTGAAGACATTGCCGTGATTATCGCGCGTCCTCATTTTAAGCAAGCCATCAAACAGTACAAGAGATTCAATGATACAATTAGCACAGAGGCACAGCAACTGATTCAAACCTTGATGGATGACCTCACAACTGCACGAATCGTTTCTGACAAAGCACAAGAAACAAAGCGCATCCTTGCTGTTGCACAGACAGGTGTACTACAAAAAGTCAAACGACCGCGGATTGACCTTTTCATCGAGTCGCCGAAAGGCGTCGAATATTATTTTGATCTCAAAACGGCAAAACCAAACGTGGGAGAATTTGTAGGATTCAAGAGAGCATTGCTAGAATGGGTCGCCATACGTGGGGCATTGAATCCGAATGTAGATATTCGCACCCTTCTTGCTATTCCATACAACCCGTACGAGCCAGAGCCGTATCAACGCTGGACATTGCAGGGGATGTACGATCTAAAAAATGAGATTCTAGTCGCCGCCGAGTTCTGGGATTTTCTCGGTGGCAAGAACACATATGAAGATTTGCTAGAGGTATTTGAGCAAGTGGGGATTGCTTTGCGTCCAGAGATTGACGACAAATTTGCAAATTTGGGATAAAGTTTTCGCGAGGCACATAATGGAAACTCAACTCCTACAAGACCACGTTCGCCAAAACCTTGAACTTTTTTACCAACAACGTACCGAACGCCTTCACTCGCTCACGCTCGATGATGTTCTCACACGAGCGTCGCACAATCTTTGGTCAACCGAAGAACCTAGCGCGCCCGATCTTGTGGCACAACTGCTCGAAAAATATCTTGCGAGTTTTGAAGGATGGTGGAATACTTTGCTCCAAGACACCGACTTTTGTTTGCAAGCGATTCAACTGCAAGAACAAATTACGACACCCCGCTATACTTATCACGCTCAATGGGCATCTACCCACAATCGCCTCGTCCTTGATTTCATCAAGCGTTATTGCCGCCCCGATTTTGCAATCGACTGGACAAAACTCCTCCGCTTTAACAGCGGCATCAATTGAAAACATCGAGCCACCACGAGCGCGCTCGGCGCGCTCTTTTTGTTTGTGAACACTTGCAGAATTGTGATATACTTGATGTGGAACATCGGCAATCGAATATCCAAAATCGAAAATGACTGAGCTCTCCGCCAAACTCAAATCACTCGGCGTGCAAGTGGGCGCAAAAAACCTGCCGCCGCCGAAACCGAAAAATTCCAACACCGTCGAAAATATTTTGCCGGGACGTGTGCATACGACGCCGCTCGGCGAAACGTTCGTCGTCGAACAAACCTACCCGCCCGATTATCGTCACGGCAACATTGCACTGCCGCTCAACGTTTCGCTCCAAGCGATTGCGGATTGGGCAAACGCCCCGCGCCTCACGCAAAGCGAAACGCGCAACCTCGTTTTCCTCGACACCGAAACGTCGGGGCTGGCGGGCGGCACCGGCACCTTCGCCTTTCTCATCGGGCTGGGACGCTTCACCGCCGATGGATTTCGGCTTACGCAAATTTTCATGCGCGACCCCATCGAAGAACCTGCCGCGCTTGCCGCCGTTACCGAATTTCTGCAACCACTCGACGCGCTCGTCACCTTCAACGGCAAATCATTCGACGCGCCGCTCTTGCGCAATCGTTACATCATCAACGGACACGCTGTTCCATTCACCGATGCCACGCATCTTGATCTGCTGCCGCTCGCGCGGCGCTTGTGGCGCGACCGGCTAGAATCACGCGCGCTGAAATCACTCGAAGAACATATTCTTGGCGCGACGCGCACGGAGATGGAAGTCCCCGGTTGGTTGATTCCGCAAATCTATTTCGATTATCTGGCGAGCGGCGACGCGCGTCCGCTCAAAGGCGTGTTGTATCACAACGCGATGGACGTCGTGGCGATGGCGGCGTTGTTGAGCCATGTCGCAGCGATGCTCGACGACCCATTCCACTTTGCGCTGGAACACGGCATCGATCTGATCGCGATTGGCAAACTCTTTGAAGACTTGGATCGCTGGGACGACGCGGCGAAGTTGTACGCGCGCGGACTCGCACTCGATCTGTCCGAGCCAGCGTTCCGCGAGACTGTGCAACGCTTGGCGCGCCTCCAGCGTCGGCGCGGTGATTTTTCATCGGCGATTACGTTGTGGCAGAGTGCGGCAAACACACGGCAAGTGTATGCGTACGTGGAACTCGCCAAGTATTACGAACACAAAACGCGCGAGTACGAATTAGCTATCGAGCAAACGCGCGCCGCGCTCGTCATCGTCAAAGCAAATGATTTTCCACGCGACGCGCGGAAACAATGGCTCGGCGATTTGGAGCATCGGTTGAAACGGTTGGAAATAAAAGCGCGACGAAAGACGAATGACCGCTTCGCGTGACCAACGCCTTCGTCTTTCGTCCTTCGTTGTTCGTCTCCAAAAGGTGAAAAGATGATTCCCAAACGAATGCACGACTATTTGCATGAGGTATTGCCGGAAAATGTTTGGCAGACCCGCCGCATCGAAGAGAATGGTTTGGTCTTTATGGAATTTACATCCCAGGATGTCGAACTTTTGCATCGCCTCGGCATCGAAGTGGACAACCTGGGTCCGCGTCTCGTCGTATGTATGTGGAACGAACGCGAGCCGTTGGAAATCGGCGGCTATCTCGTCGTCGATAACGTGGCGATGGGTTTGCCGGCGATGGGCGGCATCCGCCTGTTGCCGGATGTAACGCCGGCGGCGATTCACAATCTCGCGCGCGGAATGACGATGAAAAACGCGGCGGCGGATTTGCCGTTTGGCGGCGGCAAATCCGGCATTGTCGCGCCAACGAATCTTTCGCCCGCCGATCACACCGCCGTCGTGCGCGGTTTCGCGCATTTGATTCGCCGGTACGTCCGATTGTACAACCCGGGACCGGATGTTGGCACAACCGATCAAGATATGAAAACGATTGCCATCGAAAATGGATTGGATGCCGCGCTCTCCAAGCCGGTCGATATGGGCGGCAATCGCATCGATCAATTGGGCGCGGCGGCGGGCGGTTGCGTCATCGCGCTGGAAACGTTGCACCGCGAGGCGCATCGTTTGCGCGTGCTACCCCAGTTTCGCAATCTGGAAATTCCATCCTGGGAACACGTAACCACAATCGTGCAAGGTTTCGGCGCGGTCGGCGCGAACGTGGCGAAATTTTTGGCGGAACAAAATCCCAGTCCCAAAATTGTCGGCATCAGCGATGCAACCGGCTATCTCTATTGCGAATCCGGTTTGGACGTTGCGCTTTTGCTCGCGCTCCGCAAACAAAATCCGCTCGTCGCTAAACCGTACTTTCTCGCGCATCCCGAAGGATTGGATTCCGGTTGCCCAGCGTTGAAATTTTCCAGCGCGCGCGACGATTTACTCCGCGAATCGGCGTTTGCGTTGATTCCCGCCGCGCCGCAAGCCAATTATCTCGATGTCGATGATTCTTCCAAACCCTCGATGACCGTCGATAAGATGGGACGCTGGTCGATGATCATCGAAGGTGCGAACACGTACTCGCCCGACCCCAAACGCAAAGCGGCGCGGCGACGCATGGAACGCAAAGTGTATCAGGAACGCGGCACGCTCATCGCCACCGATTATCTCGTCAATTCCGGCGGCGTGATCTTTGCCGCGCACGAACGGTTGATCCCGACACCGGTGGAATTGCGCATTCCAAACGAGATGCTCGGCAATCGCCAAGCCGTCGATCGCTGGCTGAGCGATCATGCTCAAGAATTGAGTGCATTGGCGGAAAAAAGAAAAATCGCCGCGGAGAAAAAACGCGACGACGTGATTCGCCGGAATATGATCGAGTTGATCGATGGTTTGATCGCGGATGAAGACGCGTTGCCGTGTCAGGTTTCGGAACGCATCAGCATCAATCGCATCGTTAGCCAAGAAAGTCATCGCGTCGTGCGCGAGGTGATGATCGAAATGGCGACTGCGCCGCTCGGCTCGACCGTGCAAGACGCCGCGCGCGTCCTCATCGAAAAGAACACCGACATTCTTTCGGTGCTGGCAACCGATGGGCACGTCGTTGGCATTGTGACCGATTGGGATATTACGCAAGCGGCGGCGTGCGGAAAAATTGAAGGCATCCAAATTGACAAGGTGATGTCGCGCGAGATTGTAAGTTGCGGACCGCAAGACAGTATTCTCGATGCGGTCACCAAACTTGAACAGCACGACATTTCCGCTTTGCCGGTGCTTTCGCCGGAGGGTCGACTGCTCGGCGTGGTTACCGCAAGTTTGCTTGCGACGCGCACGTTGTATCGATTGTTGTTGGGGGAACAGCAGACGTAAGCGGTAATAGAAAAAAGCAGAAGGATGAAAAACCTTCTGCTTTTCTTCTCTCGTTGGAATTGCCAATTAAGCTTTCACACCACTTCATCCGCCAACACGGAATTCTGCCACTCGATGTGCCGCGCCAATCCATCGAGATCGGCGAACAAGGCGGCGGCGTTGAACCCGCACCGATCCAACTCACGACGAATCGGCGAAAAGGCATCGGCGGCGATGACGACTTTGCGCAAACTGGGTTGATACCGGTCGTCTTGTTCAAACGGGACGAATTGCTTTTCCATCGGCAAATAGTGATGCACCGTGAACCAGCCGGATTGAACGACGATGCGTTGCGTGATATGCTTGGGTTGGAACACGCGCGTCCGGTCGATGGCGAATGGCGAAGATGCCGGCGACTCTCTGACAAAATCGTCCTTCTCCGGCGGCAGAATCCACACGACGCCGGGTTTCTTGTCGATGGCCGGCTGTTCGACCGCGAACCACAACGCGGCAAACGGATTCAACGTCCAATCCAACAAGCGCGTTGCCATTCCGTGATGTTGCGCGAGCGCAAGCCAGTCCCAATCATTATCCGGCAAGCGATTCAAATGCGGAATCGCTTTACGCTTGAAATCGTCCAACATCTTGGCTTCAATGTCCGGCAACTGTTTGCCTTCGTACAATTTGAGCCGCCCCATCTTCGGCAAAAGATGCCAATCCGCGCGCTGTCCACGAAACAACAAATCGTCCTCATCGCATTCAATCGAAATAAAATGCGCGTACTCTGAGAAACTGCTGATTTCCTCAATCTGCATATCGATCCTCCGATGTAAATTAGTCTTGGTGTTACGAAAAACAGACAGGGCGATTCAGCATCGCCCTGCGCGTTTTACTTGCTCCAGTTTCCAACCAACGTGTTGAATTGTCTTTGGTGATCTTCGTACGATCCTTCGCCCATCTGTGTGCTGAACGCTTGGAAAACTTGTTGCAAACTTTTCGCCGCGGTCTTTTGATCCAACCCGGTTTGCGCCGTGAGTTCGGACAGCAAGCCGCTTTCCTTCAGATATTTTTGAGTTATCGGTTTTCCGCTACTCACGCGCGCCACCAACCCGGCAGAATCGAATTGCTGGTTGCCGCCGCCGAGCGCACCGGACATTAATGCACTCAGCGCAAAACCCACAATCACTTGCGCAATCTTGGGATCGATGCCGAGCTTATTTGCAATCGCATCGATGATGGGCGCGAGAAAAGCGTTCGATCCTAACGCACTCGAGCCCATGCCGCCGCCCTGCATTCCACCGCCAAGCAAGCCGCCTAAAATCGTACCGAGTGGATCCGCGCCCGCGCCGCTTGCTGGCATTCCGCGTGATGGCATTCCGCCTTGCGGCGCGCCACCCCCCATCATACTTCCCAGGATCGAGCCAAGCACGTCGCTGCCGCCCGATTGCGTGGGCATTCCACTTGGCGTCGTGCCGCCACTCATCATGCTTCCCAAGATTGAACCCAGCACGTCACCGCCACCGGATTGCGCTGGCGCGCCGCCGCCCATCATGCTCCCCAGAATCGAGCCGAGCACATCGCCGCCGGTGGATTGTCCGCCCGTCGCGGGTCCGCTGGACAACGTGCCGAGCACTTGGTCCATCGATTGCCCCGATTGTTCCAATTGCGATTGCACGTTTGGATTGCCACCGAGCAACGCACCGAGCAAACCGATCAACGGGTCGTTTGATTGTTGAGCCATTGTATTCCTCCTGAATTTGATTGCATTATAATGGAATTTATTTGGAATAGTCAATTGCATTCAATACACCAAATAATCCGGTGTGCAATGCCGCTCCATCCACGTAAATGGATTGAGCCATTTCAAACCTTTGTGGCTGGGACCAAGCGGACCACCGTACGCCAGCCCGGTAAACACACGCACGCCCCACGTTCCGGGAAACGCTAACCATTTTTTGTGCAACCACGCCGGGTCATCGCGATCCGCCGGACCAATCGGGTCGGGCAACAATTCCACGCGCGGCGCAAGTGGCTTGGCGTGATGCGGATTTGCCACGCGATCCACGCGCGTCGACCATACATCGATTTTGAAGCGCAACCCCAAAAACGGCACGACGAGCCCGGGGATGCTCGTCCAATAACCGGCTGGGACGAAAGAAAAGTACGACGCGTGTGAACCGGCGGCAACGAAAACGAGCGGATGCGTTTTGCCGTCCGCCGATTTCTCAACCTCGTCCCAATGCCGCCGCTTGCCGGTTTCGTGCGCGTTATAACTCGCGCCGACCCCGATGTAATCGTTTCCGACGCGACGCAGAAAAATCGAGATGCCTTCCCAATCGCCTTCGTGCTGATTTACCCAATCGTCGTAATAGTAACAGAACCAGTACTGAATCACCACATCATCGTCCGCGATTTGACCCGGCTTGAAAAACGGACGCCCCACTTCATCGGCAAAAGGCGGCGCGTCTTTGCCCAGTTTACTTTTATCTTGCGATGCGGCGTTGGCTTCTGCGCGCGTTTGCACCCGCGCGTACGCGGTAATCGGATGGCGGTCTCTGCCCGACCGCCCCGTCGCATCGACATGAGCGAGCAATTGAAAATATTTTTCCCACGCGAGTTTCGGGTTCGGCAACATTTGACCCAGCAATTGTAATTGCCCTTTGGGAGTCATACACGCGGCAAGCGCGTCGAGCGTTGCCGTGAAATGCGCTTGCCACCATCGCGTCGCCAAAACACCTTGTTCAAGCAAAAGCTGAATCGTGCGCGGATGATAATCGCCGATGTTACTCTTTTCGATTCCCGGGCGCGCGAGCGTTGGCTCTTCGGGAAAAAGAATCAAGCGCGGCGCAAAACGTTGCGCAAGTTCTTGCCGCTCCTCCCACGTGAGTAACATCATCGTTTCCACTCCGCGTCGCGCACAATTTGCTCGGCTTTTGCCGGCGGTAGTTCGCCTGCAATCGGTCCTTCGACCCAGTGTTCACCATCGAGCGTAAATTCTTTTTTCCACACCGGCACAATTGCCTTGACGCGCTCGATGGCATAACGCGACGCGGCGTACGCTTCCGGGCGATGCGGCGCGGCAACGGCAATCACCAAACTCGCCTCGCCGATTTTCAATTTGCCAATGCGATGTGCCATCGCCGCGTGAACGTCCGACCACCGCGCGCTAATCTCATCGATGATATCACGCATCGATTGCTCTGCCATCGCCGGGTACGCTTCGTACTCCAAGTGATCGACCAATTTACCCTGCGAGTTGTCGCGCACGACACCGCTGAACAACAGAATCGCACCCGCGCCGGGAAACGCGACGCGCTTGTACAGCGCGGTCAAATCAATCGGCTTGCGGGTGACGAAGGCATTTTTTGTCCGCGAATAACGCGAATCTCCACCAAGTTTTTTACCGCGAAGGCGCAAAGGACGCGAAGATTTTTTATTCTTATTCTTTGCGTTCTTCGCGCCTTTGCGGTTCAATGATTTTGCGCCGCCGCTGACCGGCGGTAAAAATCCCACCTCGTCGCCGTCACGCAAAATATAATCCGGGGCAGCGATTTTCTGATTCACCGCGTACGCCGCGCGCATCTTCGCCGTGCGCGGATGCCGCGCCGCATATTCCAACCACAACTGCTCGACCGTTGTGCCTGCCGCGATCTCTTTCAGTTCGCTTTTGACGCCAAGCATTTCGCGAAAGATCGCAAAGAATTTTACTCGAACTTGCATTCTGTCTCCGATATAAAAACAACGAGCGCCGGGTGACGCCAAGAAGCGCGTCAACCGACACTCGTTTATTCGACATTATCGACGCGGGCGAAAACCGCCGCGACGCTCATCGTCGCGACTGCGACTGCCGCGATCACCGCCGCCGCTCCGACGAAAGCCACCACTGCGACCGCCCCGATCGCCACCGCGATCACCGCCGCCGCCACCGCGCGGACCGCGATCACGTTCCGCCGCTTGTTCCGGCGTCCACCCTTCCAACACGGCTTGGCGCGACAAGCGAATCTTGCCGGCATCGTCGATGGCAATCACCATCACCATCATATCATCACCGATCTTGAAGAGGTCGCGCGGATTTTTCACCGGCTCGGTGTCGAGTTGCGAAACGTGCACCATCCCGTCCGTGCCAGGCACAATTTCGACAAAGACGCCGTAATCTTCGATGCGTGAAACTTTGCCGGTGTAAATTGCGCCAACTTTGGGCGTCTCGGTCATTCCGCGAATACGATCCTGCGCAAGCAGTGCGCCTTCGCGATCCGTGCCGGCGATGAACACCGTGCCGTCTTCTTCGATATCGATCTTGACGCCAAATTCATCTTGCAATTTGCGAATCATCTTGCCGCCCGGACCAATGACCGCACCGATCTTTTCCTGATCGATCTTGATCGTCATAATGCGCGGCGCGTGCGGCGAAATATCGTGACGCGGTTCGGGCATCACATCGAGCATTTTGCCGAGGATGAACAACCGCGCCACGCGCGCTTGCATCAGGGCTTGATGCAACAAATCGGGCGCGATACCTTGCAATTTCAAATCGAGTTGAAGTGCGGTGATACCTTCCACCGTGCCGGCAACTTTGAAATCCATATCGCCGAGAAAATCTTCCATTCCGATGATGTCGGTAAGAATCGCGTGTCGGTCGCCTTCGGTGATGAGACCCATCGCCACCCCGGCAACCGGCGCTTTGATGGGCACGCCGGCGTCCATCAACGCGAGCGTCGAGCCGCACACACTCGCCATCGATGTTGAACCGTTCGACGACATCACTTCGGAGACGAGACGAATGGTGTACGGAAAATCTGCATCGTCGGGAATCACCGGCGCAAGTGCGCGTTCGGCGAGCGCGCCGTGACCGATTTCGCGGCGCCCGGGTCCGCGCGATGACCGCGCCTCGCCAACCGAGTACGGCGGAAAGTTGTAATGGTGCATAAACCGTTTTTCATCTTCCGTCGATAGCGAATCGATGGTTTGCGATTCGCTTGGCATTCCGAGCGTGGCAATCGTCAGAACCTGAGTTTCGCCGCGCGTGAACAGACCCGAACCGTGCGCGCGCGGAAGCAACCCGGTTTCGATGCTGATCGGGCGGACAGTCACATAATCGCGTCCATCCGCGCGACGATTTTCGTTCAGCACCATCGCGCGCAAATCGGACTTGACTTGGTATTCGAATGCTTCCGCCACGTCGCTGGCTTCGTACGTGCCGGCGAACGCCTCGATCATTTCTTGCTTGAGTGCGTCGAGTGCGGTGTTGCGTTCCGATTTCACGCCGGTCTCTTTGATCGTCGTGGTAATGCGGTTGCCGATTTTTTCCGCGAGCGCGGGTTGCAGTTCGGCGGGCAAAACGTGCAAGGGAAATTCGCGTTTGGGTTTGCCAATTTCGGCGCGCATTTTTTCCTGTAGTTCGATCACCGCTTGCATCGCCGCGTGACCTTGTTGCAACGCGTCCAGCATTTGCTCTTCGGTTATTTCATTCGCGCCGCACTCGACCATGATGATCGCGTCTTGGGTACCCGCCAAGCGCAAATCGAGTAAAGATTTTTCCATCTGCGACGATGTGGGGTTGAACACGAATTGTCCATCGATCAAGCCGACGCGCACCGCGCCGACCGGACCTTGAAACGGCAAATCGGAAATCGTCAGCGCCGCCGACGCGCCGATGATCGACAAGATGTCGATGAAATGTTCTTGATCCGCGCTCAACGCGGTAACGACGATGTTCACGTCGTTGCGGAATCCTTTGGGGAACAGCGGACGGATCGGGCGGTCGGTGAGGCGGCACAGCAAAATTGCTTGTTCGCCGGGACGACCTTCGCGTTTGAAAAAGCCGCCGGGAATTTTGCCCGCCGCGTAGAGGCGTTCTTCGTAATCGACTGTGAGCGGGAAAAAGTCGGTGCCGGGTTTGGGCGTGTCTGCGCCGGTTGCTGTCGCCAGAATGACGGTGTCGCCGTGGCGGACAGTCACCGCGCCGTTTGCCTGTCCGGCAAGTTTGCCTGTCTCAATCGTGAGCGTGGAATCGCCAAAGGGGATTGAGAAAGAGCGAGTGTGGTTCATTTAACCTCCTAGGTTAGTGAGATCGTTGGCTCGTTTGTTCGTTGGCTCGTTGGAGACGCGGTAATTAACTACGCAACGATGCAACTAGCAAACTAGGCAACTCATGTTGCCCCTCGGAGGTCAGGGACTGGAGAATAGGTCAGTTCGATAGTGCGATAGTTAAGTAGTGCGTTAGTTTAGTAGTTGTGCAATCAAGTATTTAACTATCGTACTAACGCACTAGCCAACTATTGAACTGGCACATTCTCCAATTCCCGCCCTCGACGATGGGGGCAAATCTTATACGGTTGTTAAATTTGCCACAGAATTTTTCTGTGCGATTCTGTGGCTGATACGATTTACAAACAAACGAGTAGATGGGTAGCCGCGCTCCGCATCTACTCGTCTCGTGCTTGCTATTTGCGCAATCCCAGTCTGCCGACGATCTCTTTGTACCGGGCTGCGTCCTTTTTGCTCAGATACGTCAGGTGCCGCCGCCGTTCGCCCACCATCTTGAGCAAACCGCGCCGCGAATGGTTGTCTTGCTTGTGGCCTTTGAGATGCTCAACCAGTTGATTGATGCGGGTGGTCAAGAGCGCGATCTGCACTTCGGGTGAACCCGTGTCATTGGCATGGACGTGGAACTTTTCCATGATGGCGGTCTTTTCCGCCTTTTTCAACGCCATTCCTATCTCCCTTCCAGATTATCGTCTTGCGGAGTTGGCGGGATTATAGCACAGATGGGCGATAATGGCAAATTGAAGAGCAACAATCGGCACATCCACCAAAACTTCCAATCCGCGTGAATGTTTGTTGCCGGGTATTCGTTAAAACTGCAAGGCGCATAGATCGTCGATCAATTCAAAATACGATTGCCCGGCGAAATTACAACGCACATTCACCGGCATTTTGGAATTCCTCCTTATGTCAAAACCGCCTAGTACCGCAGGCACTTGCCAAGCCGCGCGTTTGATGCTAGAATACCGCCATATCGAACAAAAGTGCGACTCGTCCGGGTCGCCGATTTCTGCCCCACCAAAAGGAGGATTTTAGAATGGCAGAGCAAGTCATTATGGGTTATTGCGTCAAGGAAAAAGCGTCCAAGCCAATGAAGGATGCCAAGGAAGTGACGCTCAAGAACGGCAAAAAAGCATTGCAAGGCGTTTGTTCATCCTGCGGCACCAAGATGATGAAATTTATCTCCGCTAAAAAACCAGCCACCGTGGAAACATCAACCGCACCATAAGCCACATTTACCAGACAAGGACCCGTCTCGACGCCGAGGCGGGTTTTTGCATCCAGCCGAAACGCTATGAAAACAAATTTTGGATTTTTTAACCACAGAGAAAACATCTTTTTTACTCTGTGTTCTCTGTGGCTAATGATCTTGCTCGCCGCGTGCGCGCCGGCTCCAACCGCCACGCCGCTTCCCGCGCCAACTATCAACCCCACCGATGAGTGGGCAATCTATCGTCCCGCGCTCACGACCGCCGCGCAAACCGATCTCGCCCGGCTCGACCGCCCCACCCGTTACGCGCTGACACTGACGTACGATCCATCGACGTTGACGCTGACCGGCAAACAAGAGGTTGTCTATTTCAATCGCCAAGCCACGCCGCTGAACGAAATCTATTTTCGATTGTTCGCCAACTATCCCGGCGCGGGCGGCAACATCGCCGTCACGCAAGTTACCGTGAACGATGCGCCGGTCGCGGCGGAACTCCAAGTCCAAAACACCGCGCTCCGCGTCCCGCTCGCGCCCCCCCTCGCGCCCAACACATCGGTACGATTAAACCTGGATTTCAGCGTTACTATCCCGCGCGGCGGTGGTCATCATTACGAAGATTTCATCGCGGGAGAATTTGTGACGACGATGCCGACGGTTTACCCGTTGATTCCGGCAATCGACGCGAAGGGCTGGAACATCGATTTGCCGCCGCCGTACGGCGATCTGGTTTACGCTGATATTTCGTTGTACGTCGTCACGATGACCGTCCCGTCGAATCTGGTCGTCATCGCGTCCGGGTCGACCATCGACGCGCGCGACAACGGCAACGGGACAACCACGTGGCGGATCGCCGGCGCGCCGATGCGTGATTTTAGCGTCAACCTGACGGACAAATTACAAAAGATGAGTCAAGTCATCGGCGAGACGATGATCAATTCATACTTTGAACCATCGGACGCGGATGCCGGGAAAAAGGCGTTGCAAATCACCGTTGATTCGTTCAAGACTTTTGAGAAACGTTTCGGCGCGTACCCGTACCGCGAGTTGGACGTCGTCCAAACACCGACTACCGCCGGCGGCATCGAATATCCAGGCTTGATTGTTATCGGGCGGAGTCTGTACTCGGATCAAAAACAACAAGATTTTTTTGAATTTGCCATCGCGCACGAAGTCGCGCATCAATGGTGGTACGCCGTCGTGGGGAACGATCAGATCAATGCGCCGTGGGTGGATGAAGCGCTCGCGCAGTACAGCACATTGATTTTTTACGAAGATAATCGCAATGCGGCATCGGCATCGTTCATTTTGCGTAACGTGTTTCAGGGGCAATATCAACGCGCGCGGAACGAGGGACGCGATGCGGTGGTGAATCAACCGGTCAGCGCATTCAACGAAGCAAATTACAGTGCAATCGTTTACGGCAAGGGTCCGCTCTTTTTCGATGCAATTCGCAAAAAGATGGGCGACGAAAAATTTTTTGCGTTCTTGCGCGCGTACTACGAACGCTATCGCTACCAGATCGCCGCGCCCGACGACGTTCTGAATACGGCGGAAAATGCGTGCGCGTGCAGTCTGCGCGAGGAATACCAAACGTGGATTTTGAATCTGACAAAATAAAACGTTCAAACGTTGGAACGTTTGAACGTTGGAACATTCTCAGATTCCGTAAATTTCCCCAAACTTGTGCTTGAGATATTTCACATACGACCGCGACTGCAACGGCTCGCCGGTAATCCGGTGCGCGAGTTCGTTCAAGGTGAATTTGCGTCCGTGCGCGTGCAAATTTTTCCTCAGCCAGCCAAGTAACTCCGCAAACTTACCCTTCTCGATTTGCGCGGGCAAATCCGGAATATATTTGAGCGCGCACTCCCACAACTGCACCGCAAACATCGAGCCAAGCGAGTACGTCGGAAAGTAACCGATGCTTCCAATCGACCAATGCACATCCTGCAAACAACCGCGGGCGTCGTCCGGCGGAACGATGCCGAGGTACTCTTGCATCTTGGCGTTCCACGCGTCCGGCAGATCTGCAACTTTTAACTTGCGTTCGACCAACATATTTTCCAATTCAAAGCGCAACATAATGTGCAAACTGTACGTCACCTCGTCCGCTTCCACGCGAATGAACGACGACTGCACACGGTTGATCGCGCGATAAAACGACTCGACGTTTTGATCGGCGAGTTGCGCGGGAAAAATTTGTTGCAAGCGCGGGAACCAAAACTTCCAAAAGCCCCGGCTCCGCCCGATGAGATTTTCCCACAACCGCGATTGCGATTCGTGCGCGCCCAGCGATGCGCCGCCCTCCAGCGGCGAGCGTTCCAATTCCAAGCGATACCCTAAATCGTACAGCCCGTGGCCGGCTTCGTGAATCGTACCGAACAACATCGTGGACAAAAAATTTTTATCCACGCGCGTCGTAATGCGCACATCGCCCAATGAAAAACCGGACGTGAATGGATGCACCGATTTATCCTGCCGCCCGCTTTGAAAATCGAATCCCAGTTGCTGGATTACTTCGATGCCAAAATCCCATTGCTTTTGTTCGTCGTACTCGCGTCGCAACACCGCATCGTCGACGGCATCCGATTTTTGGGCAAGCGCGGACACGAAGGCAATCAATTCTTTTTTCAGCGGCGTGAAAATCGTTTCAACTTGCGCGGTGGTCATTTGCGGCTCGTACTGATCGAGCAACGCGTCGTAAATACGTTCGGTATAACCCAGATAGTTCGCCTCTTGGATTTTGAGTTCGACGATTTTTTCCAAGTGCGGCTGGAACATTTTGAAATTGGATGCGGCGCGCGCCTTGTGCCATTCTTCGTACGCAATCGTGGTGGCGTGCGCTAACTTTTCCACAAAATCAGCGGGGAGACGTTTGGCTTTATCGTAATCACGCTTGGTTACCCGGATCAAACTCGCCTCATCTGAATCGTAAGCGTAGTTCGCGGCATCGTCCGCCAAATCATCGAGCAGTTTTCCCACTTGCTCGTCGGTAAAATGTTCGTGCGCCAGACGTTCCAACGTCGCTAGATGATCGGCGCGCGCGCGTGCGCCTTTGGGTGGCATATAGGTCTGCTGATCCCAGCCCAACAAACCAACGACATTGTGCAAATCAGAAACTACAGCCAATCGTTTCTTTAGTTCAACAAACTTGCTATTCATCGCTGATCCTCTTTAGATAGTCTGCGGTTTCGCCGAAAAATCCGCATCCATCCGCCGCGTGGCTTTTCTGGCTCGTGATGGTGCAAAGGATTATCACAGTAATGATGCGGGTCGTCGTGATCGTGTTGGAAATGATTGCTCACGTACCGTTCGTAGCGCGGGCGCAAAGGCACGGGCACCAGCCGCTTGATTTTAGTCGTCGTGATGTCGAGTACGTAATGCATCGTGTCCGCCAGCGTCGCGCCCAAGAGCAGATCCAAAACGTATCCCAGGTACCAGAAAATATCTTCGGCGTCGCCGCCGAACGTCATCGAAAAATTCATCCGCCGCAAAATGATCGCGATGGGCACGATGGCGATACTCAATACGATTGCCATATACAACCAGCGCACCAAGGTCCCGATCACCGGCAAGTGCATCGTGTCGCGATGCTTGACCATTTTGGCGTAGGGCCACCAAAAGAGCCGCATCCACCCCCAATCGACCATCGACCGCGAATTGAACAAATCCAAATCCGGCGACAGGATAAAATTCGCAATCACAATCCCGGCATCGACCGCCACAATGTCCCCAAGCGACCAACCTTGCGCCGCCATCACTGCCGTTGTCCCCACCAAGACAAAAGCGTTCCCGGTGGTATGTCCGACAAATCCTGGCATCTTGACCTCAAAGTGTGCGGATTATAACGTAAGCGACTTGAAATTGCAACCAGATTTGAAGGAATCGTTGAATCGTGATATAGTCTTTGTATCATTCCACATCGCCAGGAGGATGAATGTCAAAGAAGGTCCTTGCAATCCTAATCGTTCTCACACTGGTTCTTGTCGCGTGCGCAACACCAACTCCCGCGCCGGTTCCAAGTTCCGCAGCGCTCAGTTCAGCCCCGGCGTCGTCCGCCTCCACTTCGACGACTGCCCCATCCGCTTCCGACAACATTCGCGTAACAATTCTCCACACGAATGATATGCACGGTTATCTCGAAGGCGAAAAATTAAAAGGCGGCGATGGCAAGGAATTTGAGTGGGGTGGAATTTTGCACGCGTTCGGCAATATCGCGCGGCTCAAACAAGAAGCGCATAATCAAACGATCATTTTGGACGACGGCGATTTTTGGCAAGGCACGCTCGCCTCGAACCGCGACGAGGGCAAAGCGATCATCGCGGCAATGAACATCATTGGCTTTGATGCGCTGACGCTCGGCAATCACGATTTCGATCACGGCGTTGATGTTGTGGTCACACGCGCGGCGGAAGCAAAATTTCCATTCCTTGCCGCGAACATCGTCGACCCCGCCACCGGCAAACCGCCAGTGTGGGCAAAACCGTACACGATCAAACAAGTCGCGGGATTCAAGTTCGGCATCATCGGTCTTGCCAACACCGGCACGCCCGGCATCAGCAGTCACGCGAAAGAATTACGCGCGTTCAACTGGGTCAACGAAATCGAAGCGTTGAAAAAATATTATCCCGAAGTCAAGAGCCAATCCGATTTTATCATCGTTCTTTCGCACAACGGTTGGGATCGCGAAACCGCGCTCGCCGCCGCAGTGCCGGGCATCGATGTGGTCGTGAGCGGGCACACGCACACCCCGCAGAACAATCCCAGTGTCGTGAACGGCGCCATCGTCGTGCACGCTGGTTACAAAGCGCAGTACGTCGGGCGTTTGGAATTGCAAATCGATCCAAAAGCAAAAAAGATCGTCGATTACACCAAACAGGGCGAACCGATTGCCGCCGTCAGTAACAAATCGACGCCGCCAAAAGCGGTGGAAGAAATGTTTACCCAATTAATTGTCGCTGGTCGTGCCGAAGCGAATCGCGTCATCGGGGAAACGACCATTGACCTCAAGCGCATCTTCACCGCCGACGGTCGGAGTACCGGCGAGTATCCGTCCGGCAATCTCGTCGTCGATGCGATGCTCGCGGCGAATCAAGCCGGCGACAAACCGGCGGAACTCGCATTGCACAACAACGCCGGCATTCGCACCGATATTCCCAAAGGACCGCTGACGTACGGCAAATTGTACGAGATGCTCCCGTTCGACAACACACTCACCGCGATGGACTTGACCGGCGCGCAGATCAAAGCAATTCTCGAACAAGCCACCTCGTGCCCACGCGTCAACATTCTCGTCGCCGGGATGTCGTTCTTTTACGACTGCACCCAACGGAGCGGTCAGCGTACGTCCAAGATTCTAATTCAAGGTCAGCCCATCGATTTGAACAAAGTGTATCGCGTGCAGACGATCGATTATCTCGCCGCCGGCGGTGATGGGCAAGCCACGTTTACGCAAGGAAAAAATTTGGTGTACGGTGAGCCAGTGATCGACGTGGTTGTCAGTTACGTGAAAAAATATTCGCCGATTGCGCCCAGGATCGAAGGACGCATCGTCGAAGCCGGGACGAAATGAAAAGGCAAAAGTAAAAAGTGAAAAATGAAAAGTTGACCGTCTATGTGAACGACAAGCCAAAAGAATTTTTTGTCGGGTTGAAAGTGAAACATGCGATTGGGTCGCGGTGGACACAAAAAGTCAGAACCCATCGCGCGCTCGTCCGCGACAAAGAGGGTAACTGGCTCGACGTGGATGGAGTGCTTTACAACGGAATGCGACTCTATCTCGAACCCACGACGCCGACAGAATTTGCGGATGCGGTGCAAAAACGCGCACGCTAACCAAATTGTCATTGCAAGGAGCAAAGCGAAGCAATCCCCAAGCAACAAGGAGATTACTTCGCCCCTACGGAGCTCGCAATGACAGAAGGGGAAGATATGTCTTCACGCCTTGAGGAATTTCGCAAGTACCGCGAAAAGATGAACGAAAAAATTTTGGCGAGCGATCATCTCGGCATCAAACGCTTTTTCAATCTCGATACGATGGCGTACAAAGATGGCGCGTTGCCCGGCAAGACGAAAGAACTTTTAGGACTTGTCGCGTCGGCGGTATTGCGGTGCAACGATTGCATCGATTACCACTTGATCCAATGCGTCGATGCCGGCTTTAGCGATGCAGAATTGCACGACGCGCTCAACGTCGCGCTCGTCGTCGGCGGGAGCATCGTGATTCCGCACTTGCGCCACGCGTACGAGACGATCGAGTTGTTGCGAAAAGAAATGGCGTAAAGAATTTCCCATCCACGAATCAACGCGAATTTTCGCTCATTCTCAAATTTCAAGTCGATTCGTAAATTCGTGGAAGGTGTGCTTCAAAAAAACAAAGTCGGCAAACAAGTTTCGTCCTTGTTTGCCGATTTACTTTTCCGCGCGAACTTGAATCGGCAGAACCAACACCATCGCCAAAAACCCCAAGCCGCCCGCCGTGATAAACGTCAAGGGCAAACCGCCCACCGTTGCGAGCCACGCGCCAAACGTTGGACCCAAACCGCCAATGAGTCCCGTCGTCGTAAAAATCACACCGACAACGGATGCGCGCGTTTCGGGCGATGTGATCGATGCTTGAAGCGTTTGCTGAGACATGTACATTGCTTCGCTAAACAAGAAGGCGAGCAAGAGCGGCGCGAGACCCCATTGCCACGTCGGCGCGATACCCCACAACGCCATCATCACGGCATACACTACTGCGGAAAAAACGAACACGCGCTTGCCGCTCCAGCGATCGCTCATTCGTCCCAGGATGATGCCGCCGAGCGAAACAAAACTGCCGACCGACCAAAGCAGATTGATTTCCGCTTCGCTGTTGCGCCACACGTCGCGCAAGAAAATCGCATAGAACGGACCGAAGATGATGGAAAACGTCGCGACGACCAAAGTGTTCGAGAGCATATACCAACGCACGTTCGCATTGATTGCCGCGCGCAGTTTGGGCATCATACCGCTCGCGCGATGACGCGCCGGTTCGCGCAAGCCAATTCCGCGCACGATGCCACTCAACATCAACACGATGCCGTTGCACATGATCAACGTCGGAATATTCACGTAATCGATCACTGCCGCGCCGACGAGCGGACCGACGATAAATCCAGTCAACACCGCCGATTCGGTGATGCTGAACGCGCGCGCCACTCGATTATCGGTCGCCGATTCGGTGATCAGTGCGTTGAGCGGCGGATATTGGAATGCACCACACGTTTCAACCACGAAGAGCGTAATCGACAGGGTCAACCAATCATTGGTCAACCCAGCCAAAATCAAAAAGGGACCCATCGCAAAAGTGGCGACAGCAATCATCACGCGTCGTCCCACCCGGTCGCCCAATGCGCCGCCAAAAACGCCGAACACATTGCGCGCGAGCGTGAGCGCGGTAAACACCGCGCCGACCTGCAAGTCGTTTGCGCCGAGCGAACGCAAATGCAACGGCAAGAGCGCATAGTACGCAAACCGCGCAAACAAGTTCAAGAAAATCGTCGCGCTAATGATGGCTAGATTGCGGTTGAGTCCAAGTTGTCGCAGCATCGAAAGAAACAATGAAACAGGTAGACAAGCCCGAAACTTGCCTACCTGTTCAATCGCAAAAGATAATTGTTCACGTGGTAATATATTTTTGCCAGACCGAATGCGCGTGCGTTTCGCTCAACAACATCACGGCGACAAAGCGCGGGCGCGCCGGCATCGAGAGCAATTCCATGCGCGCTTCTTGCGGTGTGCGGTCGCCTTTGCGATGATTACACGCCGCGCACGCCGCCACTACATTTTCCCACGTCGTCGCGCCGCCGCGCGAACGCGGAATCACGTGATCGACGGTTAATTCGTGTTTGCCGGGTTGCTCGCCGCAATACTGGCACGTGTAAAGGTCGCGCGCCAAAACCGTCCGCCGCGAAAGTGGCAACGGCAGACGACGCGGAATCGGCACGAACGTGACCAATCGAATCACGAGCGGCAGATTGATGGTGTAATTCTGCGCGCGCAACATTGTTTTTGCCGCTTCAACCAACTCTGCTTTGTCTTTCAGCAACAGGATCACAGCGCGCTGAACAGACACAATGTTGAGCGGCTCATAGGTTGCATTCAAAACGAGCACCGCACGAGAGGCAACTTCCATTTGGAATCTCCGTTCTAATTTTATGAATACTTGCCTTTTCTGTCAAACTCGGCTGGGGCGAAAAAACCTGAACAAAAACATTGACTTGAAAATCAGTTGGCGTTATACTCGCACGTGATGGAAAATATTCTTCTCTATCTCGTGTGGGGTTTGATCGGTTATTTGGCAGGCGCGTTTCCAACCGGCTTTTTTGTTGGCAAGCTATGGAACATCGATGTCCGCAAACACGGCAGTGGTCGCACCGGCGGCACGAATGTTTTGCGAACTGTGGGGTGGGGCGCGTTTGCCATCACTGTCATCGGCGATATTCTCAAAGGCGTCGTGCCGGTTTTGCTGGCGCGGATATTTTATCCTTCCCTCGATCTTGCGCACGTCGCAACAGTGTTGGGCATTCTGCTCGGCAACAATTGGTCGATCTGGATTGCCTTGATCGCCAAACCGAATCCGAACGCTGTGTACGCACCACCGCCGCTGGGTTGGATTCAACGCATCGTGCAACAAGGGCGCGGTGGCGCCGGCGTGGCAACCACGGCGGGCGCAGTCCTAGCGATGTTTCCACCCGCGCCGTTGATCATCGCGCCGTTTGCCATCGGCGCACTGATTATCACCCGTTATGCGTCGGTTGGCTCGCTGACCGCCGCGATGATGTTTCCATTCGTTATGCTCTTTTTCGTACTGCGCGGTGATGCTGGGTGGAGCTATTTGGCGCTGGCGTTGATCGTCAGTGTCATTATCATCGTTGTGCACAAACCAAACATTGAACGATTGCGCGCCGGCAACGAACGCCGATTTGGACAGCGGCTGGGTCAACGCCCGCCGCGCTCAGACGAAAATAAATCAGGCAAATCATAACAAGAGATAAAAAGTGCGGGCAGGAGAATTCCTGCCCGCATAATTTTTGAATGTCAAACCATTCTACCCCAACACAATATCGAGAAACAGCATCACGACCACACCGATGATCGTGCCAAACGTGGCGAGGCGTTCGTGTCCTTTGCGATGCGTCTCCGGCACAATCTCATCGCTGATGACGTACAGCATCGCGCCTGCGGCAAAACCCATGGCATATGGCAACATCGGTTGCGCAAATTGCACCGCCCACGCGCCAAACAAGGCAAGCGGAATTTCCACCAGCCCGGCGCGGATGCCCACCATTCCGGCGTAAAAGTACGTACCCATTCCCAAACTCAACGCTGAGACCGCGACAGCGAGTCCTTCCGGAATATTTTGCAAACCAATCGCCACCATCAGACTCAACGCATCCGACACATTGCCCGAACCAAATCCAACACCGACCGCTAAACCTTCCGGCGCGTTGTGCAATGTGATTGCGAGAATGAACAGCCACACCGCTTTAACCCGCCCGGTGCTCCCGCCTTCGCTCCCCATCACCGCGTGCAAATGCGGCAAGTGATGATCCGCATAATCGATGGCAAACGATCCGAGCAAGACGCCGATCAATACCGGCACGATGCCACCGTACTCGATGCTCGGTAAAATCAGACTGGTAAAACTTGCCGTGAGCATCGCGCCAGCGGCAAAACCGAGTGCGGCGTCTAAAACTTTTTCCGACGGCTTGCGATATACAAGCACCGCCAACGCCCCAATCGAATTGAGCAAGGTGATGATAATACCGCCGACCAAACCTTGCATCACCGGATTACTGCCCGCAATCGCAACAAACGCCGTTTGAAGAAAACCTGGTTGCACAATTCCTCCTAAAAATTTATTTGATCAACAAACCCGTGATGTACAACAACAACATCCCGGTCGTAACGCCGGAAAAAATTGTCAAAGGCATCGGATTTTTTGCCGCGTCTTTTTGAATCAGTTTGGCAATCTCGTACACCACTTCAAACACCGCGCCCGCGCCAATCGCCAAAAAGACCACCGCCAGCGGCTGCGAAAACGACAAGCCGCCGATCCACGCGCCGGCAATCGCCGGCGCACCACCGATGATTCCCATCAATCCCAAATCGCGCCCCGAGGGTCGATCACGCAACACCGGCGCGATAATGCCCAGTCCTTCGGTGATGTTTTGGATGATAAAACCGATAACGAGAAACGTGCCCAACGCCGCCGCCCCCACACTGTACGCCGCGCCAATTGCCAGCCCTTCGCCCAGGTTGTGCAAGCCAATGCCGACCGCAATCATAAACGCAATCGTCAAGCGTTGCGCCGATTCACCGCGCCCCACACCAACCTGCCGGCGCGAAATCGCATCGAGCAACAAGAATGTCGCGACGATACCGATGCCGACCAAGCCGACACCTTGAAACGCGCCGCCCAACTCCGCCGCAATTTCCAACGCTTCGCTCGTCGCGTCAATGCCAAGATAAACCAGCAAGCCGGCGGTGATTGCCATCAGAAACATCAACGCACGCGCACCAAGCCGCCGCAACGCCGGGAACCAAAACATTCCCAGAAAAACCGGAATCACGCCGACGTAAAGACCAATCAACGTAAAACTGATCAATGTTTCATTTGCCACCGTCGCGGTGAGCGACGCCACCGGAATCTCCGTGTGAAACGCAATCGAGTTGGAAGAAAAAACCACAATGGTGTACGCGCTCGCTTGCACCCACGGATATTTTAGCGTTACGATGGCTTGCCCCAAGCGCGGCACCTCTTTGCTCGGCGAGGCCGTGAATTGCCACACGGCATCATTGATGATCACTTGCGCGAGGGTAATCGGTTGCGGACTGGTGTTCCGCACGTGCAATTCAATGACGCCGGGCTTGAGAATCGTCTGTTCGAATTGCAGCGTCTCAATTGGCGCGGCGGGCTCGACGTTCAAGCCGGCGCCGTTCGTGTATAGAAACAAGGCAATCACGCCGAGCAACAAAATAATCGGCGCGACGAACAACATCAGCGTCCGGCTATTCGATTGAGAGAACAGTGGCTTTGTCATCGTTACGGCTCCACTTCGAATACGCCGGTCCAACCGAGTTCCGCAAACTCGGTTTTGTGCGCATGGAACATGTACTTGCCCGGAAACTTGAACTTGAATTCGAGGATGCCGCGTTGCGCTTGCATCTGCGCAATCGTATCTGTGAATTCCGCCGGCGTCAGACTTGTCCCCGTCGGATAGTAATGGAAAAAGTTGGCGTGCAAGTGGAATGAGTTGATCGGATCGAATTCGAGCATGTTCACGAGATACACGCGCACCGATTCACCAATCTTGAATTTGATCGGATGTTTGTCGTAGTGGAATGGAATAAAGTTGACCGCATAAATATCATTCTCGCCGTCAAAATCAAGATCGGTGCCGGTCATCACCATCACGTACTCGTGATCAACCTTGGGGCGTCCCGCTTTGGGATCGATGATGAACGCGCCGTACAATCCACGCGCGATATGTTCGGCGAGCGGAAAGACGTGGCAGTGATAGAGATGCAAGCCGAACGGTTCGGCGTCAAACTCGTACACAAACTTGCCACCCGGCGGAACTTGCTCGTACACGCCATCCATATTGCCCGGGTGAATCCCGTGAAAGTGAATTGTGTGATGATGCGGAGTGCCGTTCGTAAACGTGATGCGAATCCGGTCGCCCTCGGTGCAACGAAAGGTCGGGCCGGGCACGCGCCCGTTGTACGTCCACGCCTCGTACCGAATCCCCGGCATCACCTCGATTGTTTTGATCGCGGCAAAAACAGCGTACTCGCGCAACGTTTGACCATTGGGCAACGTACTCGTTTTGCCGTAATCAAAATCGGTCAAGAGGTCTGTGGGATTAAATCCATTCGCTTCGTGATCGACATCGCCGTCGAATCCCGGCATCATCAAGCCATCGGCGGCGCCATGCATTCCTTCATATGCTGGTTTAGGCGTGTGCGTCGCCGCCGATGAGTGCGACGAACTTGGATTGCACGCGCTCAACGCCGCTGCGCCGACAACCGTCAGCGTGCTTCCCAATCCCAAGCGAATAAAATCGCGGCGCGAAAGTCCACGCTGGTTATTCATCGCAATCCTCCGATTAACCGCCGCGGCAAGAAACGCCCGGTTCGATGGATGTACGCGCGATACTCGTCGCCGAATTTTTCGATCATAACTTTTTCTTCGTTGTTGATACGATTGACGATGACGACGGTTTGACCGATCAACAACACGCCACCCAGAAACCAATTCGCCGTGAGCAACAGAATCGCAACTTCGAGGATGTATAAAACAGTGTACATCGGATGGCGCACCCAACGATACGGACCGTGCGTAACGAGCGTGTGTTCTTCGCGCACGTGCAACGTCGTCGCAAAATTCGAACCGAGCGCCCACTGCACCCACCAGATCAGCGGAATGCTCGCGATTCCCAACACCACGCCGAGCCATTGCGCCCATTCCGGCAATGTGAATTGCGCCCAACTCAAAATTCCCGGGTTGAACATATAGACAAACAGCAAGAAGATGAACGGTATGCCGAGCATTTGGCGAAGCGCGAGATTCAACCGTCCTTCTTTGTATTCAACCTTGCCTCTCGTTTGGCTTGCCTTGCGATGATAAATCATCCGAATGATCGTGAACGACGTGAACACGATGACGAACACTATATGGAAAAACATTTGGTTCATTACTATCTCCTTCCCTATTCAAGCTCTCTTCTTAACGCCGCACTATCTTGCGCGGTTTGCTTAACCGCTTGCGCGGCGCGGACACCCAAATCTGTTGCGCAAGCGACCGATCTAAACTGTGTTCCTCGCCATTTGCGACGCGCACCCGCACTGGACCTTGAAACGGCGCGTGATCGATCAAACTAACATTTGCTTTGGGAATCAAGCCAAGTCCACGCAAATAGCGCAAGTGTGCCGGGTCTTGCGCACCGATCCGGCGAATCGTGGCGCGCGTGCCGGGTGGTAATTCCGCAAGCGATTGTTGGCTGGACGCGAAGATAGAGCCGGCTTTGGTAGGAATCGGATCGCCGTGCGGGTCTTCGGTGGGATGACCAAGATAGTCCGCAATGTGGTCTTCCAATTTGTCCGACAAAACATGTTCGAGTTTGTGCGCTTCTGCGTGCACCTCATCCCAGGGAATTCCCAACGCCTCGTGCAAAAAGGCTTCGATGAGACGATGATGCCGCACCACTTCCAACGCGATTTTCTCGCCGGCGGGCGTCAACTCGACGCCGTAGTACGGTGAATGCCGCACCAATTTGAGCGCGGCGAGTTTTTTCATCATATTCGTCGTCGATGCGGCTGAAACGCGCATCGCGGCGGCAAGTTCGGTTGTGGTGACCACGCCATCTTCCGCGCGCAAATCGTAGATCGCTTTCAAATAGTCTTCGCTGGCAGAACCGAGCACTGTTTTCTTTGTCATAGATAACTCTAAATTTAGTTGTGGCTAAATTATATGCGGAATCCAATGCGTTGTCAACCCCCAATGTTCTTGCGCGGAGGCACCATGTGCCGACGAAGCAATCTCTCGAAACCCAAGTCCGCCTTGCTCCCTATGACCTCGATGGGCAAGCTGGAGGCACTCACCGCGACCTTTACCTTGCGCAACTTGCTCTTTTGACTATAATAATCGGCGTGCCAACTAAACGTGATTATTACGAAGTTCTCGGGGTGAGCCGCAACGCGAGTGAGGACGAAATCAAAAAAGCGTTTCGCCGGCTCGCCAAGCAATTTCATCCCGACGCGAATCAAAACGATCCAACCGCCGCCGAGAAATTCAAAGAAATCGGTGAGGCGTACCAAGTCTTGTCCGACCCGGAAAAACGCCAACTCTATGATCGCTACGGTCACAATCCGCCGCAAGGTGGTTTCGGCGATTTCACCGGCTTTGGCGGTTTCGCCGACATCTTTGAAGAATTTTTTGGCATGGGGTCGCGCACAGCCGCGCGACGCGGGCCGCAACCCGGCGCGCATCTCAAGTACAATTTGACGATTCCCTTCGAGGAAGCGGTATTCGGCACGGAAAAGGAATTGGAAATCCCGCGCCTCGAAACCTGCCCGAACTGTCACGGGAGCGGCGCGGAACCCGGCACCTCGCCGATTCGTTGTCCGCAGTGCCAGGGTTCCGGCGAAGTGCGGCGCGTCCAACAATCGATTTTTGGATCGTTTGTCAATGTAACCCCCTGCCCGCGGTGCGAAGGCACCGGCGAAATCGTTTCGACGCCGTGCGCGACATGCAAAGGCAACAAGCGCGTCCAACGCACGCGCAAACTCACCGTCACCATTCCACCCGGCGTCGACGATGGCACGCAAATTCGGCTTGCCGGCGAAGGCGAAGCCGGGTTGAGAAATGGTCCCCCCGGCAATTTGTATATCGTCGTCAGTGTCAAGCCGCATCCAATTTTTCAACGCGAAGGCACCGACCTCTTGCTCAACCTGCCCATTAACTTTGCGCAAGCCGCGCTCGGCGATGAGATTCAAATTCCAACGTTGGAAGGCGAGATCACGTACACGATTCCACCGGGCACCCAACACGGCAGAACCTTTCGCATCAAAGAACAAGGCGTGCCGCATTTGCGACGCAACGGCCGCGGCGATTTGCTCGTTACCGTGCAAGTGGTTGTCCCGCAAAAATTGACCGAGCGCCAAAAAGAAATTTTGCGCGAGTTTGCCAAGACCCTAGACAAAACGCCAACCGAACCGCGCGACAAAAGTGTGTTTGGCAAAGTCAAGGATGCGTTCAAATAACCCAGTGGCATTGCGAGGAAGCGGTTTGTGCCGACGAAGCAATCTCTCAACAGACTTTTGAAAGATTGCTTCGCTTCGCTCGCAATGACAGATGAATTATGAACTGGATTGAACTCTCGATTCAAACCGACGCGGAAGGCGCGGAAGCGGCGGCGGCGTTGTTGAACGAGTACGTCAACGACGGTGCGGCAATCGAAGAAACGATTTTGCCGGAACCTGGTGAGACCCTTGACCCGGCGCGGGCGTTCACCGTCCGCGCTTTTTTTCCGGCAACCAACCGCGCGCATCTTGCGCGCGCGGAACAAGCACTGTGGCATCTGGCGCAACTCCGCGCGATGACCGAACCGCGCACGCGCGAACTCGCCGAGGAAGATTGGGCGGAAGCGTGGAAAAAATATTACACGATTCTGCACATCGGAAAAAACTTGGTCATCAAACCGTCGTGGCTTGCGTACACGCCCAAAGAAAGCGATCTGGTGATCGAACTTGATCCCGGGATGGCGTTTGGCACCGGGCTACATCCGACGACGCGCCTGTGTATGATGGCGTTGGAAAAATTCTTGACCGGCGCGCCGCGCGTCATCGACGTTGGCACCGGTTCCGGCATCTTATCGATCACCGCCGCCCAACTTGGCGCGCGCGAAATCCTCGCGCTCGATACAGACATCGTCGCGGTGGAAACAGCGAAACGCAACATCGCGTTCAATCGCGCGGAGAAGATTGCGCGCGTTGAACAAGGTTCAATCGCTATCGAAAAGCATTGTAACCAATTCGATCTTGCGTGCATCAATATATTAGCCGAAGTGATTTGCGATCTCGCACCCGCGCTCGCTTCGGCTTTGCGTTGCAACGGCATCGTCATTGCGTCCGGGATTTTGGATTACAAAGCCGACGACGTGAGTGATGCGCTGAACGCGGTCGGCATTGAGGTCATCGAGAAAACGCAAGAGGATGATTGGGTCGCGCTCGTCGGCGTCAGGCGAAAATAGATGCATCGATTTTTTGTTCCCCCCAACTCGATCCATAACAATCGCATCGTCTTGCGCGGGACGATGGTGCATCAAATTCGCGATGTTCTGCGGATGAAACCGGGCGACCGCATCATCCTGCTCGATAATTCCGGCTACGCCCACCAAACCGAACTGGTAACCATCGATCGTGATACCGTGCGCGCGCGCATCGTCGAAAAATGGAAATTGGAAACCGAACCGATGGCGCGCGTTACGTTGTATCAAGGTTTGCTCAAGGGACAGAAATTCGATTGGGTGTTGCAAAAGGGAACGGAAATCGGCATCAGCGCGTTTGTGCCGGTGCTTGCCGCGCGCTGTGTCATCGGCAATCTGGAAGATGTCAGTGACGCACGCATCGAACGCTGGGAACGGATCATCGTCGAAGCGGCGGAGCAAGCCGGGCGCGCGGCGTTGCCGCATCTCAGTTCGCCGTTGATGTTTGCGCACGCGTGCGAACGCGCCATGCAAAGTGGGCTGACGCTGATTCCATGGGAAGGGGAACGCAATCGCAGTTTGCGCGAGGCGCTCCAGGCGATTCCGAAATCGAAAGAAATCAGCGTGTTCATCGGACCTGAAGGCGGATTCACGGAAGAAGAAATCGATGCGGCGCAAAAGCGCGGATTGATGGCTGTGTCTTTGGG
>DAOTXS010000043.1:0-138233 GCA_034435055.1 Anaerolineae bacterium
CAACCAAAGCAAATGGTATGCTGGGGATGGACGCGGAACTCAAGTTCAACAGTGACTTGCACATCCGCCACCTGCAAACTTTGATGGATATGGCGAAGGAAGGGTCGTTCAAGTACGGCGGACGCGATGGCGCTGCAACCGTGCTGTTCCCCTCCGGCGAGTGTGGCATCATTCACGCGTCGTCTGCGGCGCGCGCCCGCATCAAGAACGAATCCAAGTTCGAATGGGGCGTGACCTTCCTGCCGTACTATGACGATGTTCCCGGCGCGCCCATCAACTCGATCATCGGCGGCGCCAGTCTGTGGGTGATGAACTCCCCCGGTCGCACAGCGGACGAGTACAAAGCGGTTGCCGAATTCTTCGCCTACATTAGCAAGCCCGAAGTGGATGCGCGCTGGCATCAAGAGACCGGCTATCTGCCGATCACGCACGGCGGCAACGACAAAACCAAAGCCGATGGGTTCTATCAAAAGAATCCGGGCGCCGATCTCCCCTATCTGCAATTGACTCGCACCGAGCCGACCGAGAACTCACTCGGACTCCGGCTGGGCAATATGCCGCAAATCCGCATCATCGTCTACGAAGAATGGGAAAAGGCGTTCCAGGGTCAGCAAACCGCCAAGCAAGCAATGGACAATGCCGTCAAACGCGGCAATGAAGTCTTGCGCGAATTTGAGAAAACGTATAAATAGTTGTTCTGTGGGGGCGGGTTTACCCCGCCCCCTAATAAGAGGAGACTGATGCAACGCCGAGTCGTCTTTAATAATCGCATCCTGCCGTACTTTTTGCTCTTGCCGCAACTCATCATCACGATCATCTTTTTTTTCTGGCCCGCCAGTCAAGCCATCTATCAGTCGGTGCTTCGCCAGGATCCGTTCGGCTTGCGCACGACGTTTGTCTATATCGATAATTTCCGAGATGTCCTCAGCGATCCACTGTATATCGAATCATTCCAAGTCACCATTATCTTTTCCATTTCCGTGACGCTCTTTGTGATGACGCTGGCATTGCTCTTTGCAGTGATGGCGGACCGGCAAATTCGCGGCGCGCAGACGTACAAGACGCTCTTGCTTTGGCCCTATGCGCTCGCCCCTGCCGTTGCCGCCGTGCTGTGGGTATTTATCTTTCATCCCTCCATCGGTATTCTTGGCAAATCAATCAACGCCGCCGGCATCCACTGGGATTACAAACTGGATGGCGGGCAAGCGTTGTTACTCATCGTGATCGCTTCGTCCTGGAAGCAGATCGCGCACAACTTTTTGTTCTTCCTCGCCGGACTGCAATCTGTCCCCATCGCGGTGGTCGAAGCGGCGATGATTGACGGCGCAAGCGCGTGGAAACTCTTTCGCACGATTCTCTTCCCCTTGATTTCGCCGACGACTTTTTACCTCTTGACCATCAATTTGGTCTTTGCCTTTTTCGACACCTTCGGCGTGATCCACGCGCTCACGGGTGGGGGACCGGGGCGCTCCACGACGACGCTGATGTACAAGGTTTATATGGACGGCTACGTCAACCTGAATTTAGGCACATCTGCCGCGCAATCAGTCATCCTGATGCTCATTGTGAGCGCACTCGTGTGGCTTCAATTCCGCTATGTGGAAGGCAAGGTGCATTACGCATGAACGCCAAACAATTCCGCAACCTCCCGGCGCATTTGATTTTGATCGTCGCTGTCGTCGTTTTCGCATTTCCAGTGTATCTCGCGCTCATCGGCTCGACGTGGGATGCTGGCACTATCGGGCGCGGACAAATGCCGCTCACGCCCGGGCCTGACCTGATTGAGAATTACACCAACTCCTTGACCAGCGCGCGCGGCGGACGCATCATTGGCTACCCGGTTCAAATCTTGCTCTGGAACAGTTTACTCATGGCACTCGCGATTGCCTTGGGCAAGATCTTTATCTCGATTCTATCCGCGTACGCGGTGGCTTTTTTCAGGTTCCCGCTCCGCACATTTTTCTTCGCGCTGATCTTTCTGACGTTGATGTTACCCATCGAAGTCCGCATCGCGCCGACGTACAAAGTGATGAGTGATCTGGGACTGATCGACACGTTTGCCGGTCTGACGATTCCGTTGATGGCGTCCGCAACCGGCACCCTCCTCTTCCGCCAATTCTTTTTGACGATTCCCGATGAATACGTCGAAGCCGCCAAACTAGACGGGGCGGGACCCCTACGCTTTTTCTGGAGCATTGCTCTGCCGCTCTCGCGCACGAACATTGCCGCGCTTTTCGTCATCCTCTTTATCTACGGCTGGAATCAATACCTGTGGCCCCTGCTCATCACGACGAGCCGCGATATGGAAACCATCGTCATTGGCATCGTCAAGATGATGGGCACCGGCGAAGCGCAAACGGACTGGAATCTCATCATGTCCAGTACGGTGCTAGCCCTTTTACCGCCGGTCTTGGTGGTCGTGCTGATGCAACAATGGTTCGTCAAGGGCTTGGTGCAAACGGAAAAATAACCCTTCAGACTTCCGAAGTATGCAAACTTCGGAAGTCTGCTTGAGAGACCGATGCAAAAATCCTTTTTGCTCCTCTGCGCATTTTTTCTCACCGCGTGTAGCACACCGGTTACGCCAACCATAATCCCAACGGCCGCACCGATTGCGCCGACCGTCGCGGCAACATCTGCCGCGCCGAAAACACTCATCGTCGCGCATCGCGGCGGCGCGGCACTCGCGCCAGAAAACACGCTCGCCGCATTCGCGAACGCGCTCAAACTCGGCGTCGATATGGTGGAATGCGACGTGCATCTCAGCAAAGATGGTGAGTTGATTGTGATGCACGATTTCACGGTGTCGCGCACGACGAACGGCATCGGCGAAATCCGCGAGTTGACGCTGGCGGAATTGAAACAACTGAACGCGGCAGCGAAATTCACCGGCGGAAGTTTTCCCGCTCAACCTGTTCCCACACTCGACGAAGTACTCGATCTGATCAAAGGCAAAGCCGGGATTCAAATCGAAATCAAACTTGCCGGCAACGCGCGCTATCCCGGCATCGAGAAAAAAGTAATCGATGCCGTCAATTCGCGCGGGATGACGAACGACGTCATCGTCATCTCATTCGATTTTCCGACGCTCAAGGATGTGAAAGCCATCGATTCGCGCATCACGACCGGTGCGCTCGTTCGCGCGGATTGGTTTATGCTCCGCACGCCGGAGAAATCGGTGACCGATGCCATCGAGCAAACCGGCGCGGATTATTTTATGCCGACGGCGAGCCCGGTGAATCAAGCCATCGTCGATGCCGCGCACGCGCGCAGAATCAAAATGGGCGTGTGGACCGTGAACGTCGCGTCGGAGATGGAACGTTACGCCGGGTTCGGCATCGATGCCATTACCAGCGACCGACCGGACGAGTTGAAAAAAATCTTGGGAAGATAATTCCAAACGGCTCGCGCACCGTTCGGCATCCGTCCGATTCTTTGGTATAATCCAGCGGCTGGGAGGCAGAATGACAAACACGATGCTTGGGCTCGATGCAATGTGCGCGGCGGTAAACATCGACCCGCTGGAACGCGGTTTGCAAATCATCGACGCGGCACATCTGGCGCAACAACATTTCCCATCGATTGACCCGGATCGCCCGGCGTTCGTTGTTCAATTACAAAGCCGTACGATCGCCGGCGGGTGCAAGCGCGCGTTGTTGATTTTGTATCCGCCAGAGCATCTGGTTACGCGCGTCGATGCCATAGATGGGAAACCAAGCATCAAAACAAAGTTAGCGGAACTGGATCGCGCCGACGATTTTGAGTCGGCGACGCTGTTGTACGTGCCGCCACTCACGCAGCCGAGTTCGCTCAATGCGCTGGGACAGGTCGTTGCGCGGCTGCGCGCGCCGGACGGTTGTCCGTGGGATCGCGCGCAAACGCATCAATCATTGCGCAAGGATTTTCTGGAGGAATGCTACGAGGTTTTGGAAACGCTCGACCAAAATGATATCCCCCATTTGCAGGAAGAGTTGGGCGATTTGTTGTTGCACATTCTTTTGCAAACTCAAATCGCCGCCGAGTCCGGCGAGTTTCGATTGACCGATGTTGTCGCGGACATTGCGGCAAAGTTGGTGCGGCGGCATCCGCACGTCTTTGGCGACGTGAAGGTGAGTGGCACGGATGAGATTATTGCGAATTGGGAAAGAATCAAGGAGACGGAGAATGGCGGCGCGAAACTGAAATCGAAAATGCCGCGCGGACTGCCGGCGTTGACACGCGCGCAAAAAATCGCCAAGCGCGATAAAAAGAAAATCCGCATCGGCGAACTCGCGGCATCGGTCGCCAAATTATCGCGCGCGAGAAATCGGGAAAAAGTTTTGGGGGAAATTTTGTTTGCGCTCGCGGCGTACGCCTCGGCAAAAAGGATCGATGCGGAAAGTGCGTTGCGTATGGAAATCGCACGCAGAATCGACTGAAATAAAAATCGCATCCGGTTTAAAGCGGATGCGATTTTTTACCGTCTAACTCATTTGCCCAAAATGGCGTCTTTGGCGCCTTTGGTGAAACGGAACTTGACGACCTTTTTGGCGGGCACCGTAATTTCCTGCCCGGCTTTGGGCCCAAAGCGCATGATCATCTTCCGCGATGGACGTTCGCGCAGGACGATGATGCCAAGCCCGGGAACTTGGAACGAGTTCTTGGCTTCTTTGCAGGCGAGCGCCACCAATTCGTCCACGACGGCGGTGACTTCTTTCTTCTTCAGTCCAGTTTTCTTGGACAGATGCGCCATCGTTTCTGACTTGCTCATTCGTTTTGGCATTGTTCTCCCTCCTTTATGGAGACATTGAAAAAACAGGCGAATTTTGTGATTTCAGTATACCACAGACGAAAAGCAAGTCAATACCTTTATCCACAAATTGTGGTCGCATTTTACGATTTTTCTAGGAATTTTACCATTTCTTGACCCAAATCCGTTTAACATAATCGATTAAGTGGCTACCTGACCGGTTGAGTTGCCATCCGCGTCTTGAGCGCGTACGCCGCCAACATCGCCGCCGCGAGCGCGATGAGAAGCGGCTTTTGCCGTCCGCCAGCCGACTTTAAGTTTACCGCCCGGCATTTGCACCAGCCGTAGTGCCAGGCGTTAAATCGGGGAAGATTCGAACGTAACAGTTTTCGTTCGCAAGCCGGCTTTCTTTTCAAAGACGTGAAATTTTCGCAACTCGAGCCAGACCTCTTCGCCGGTTCGGAAACTCGATGCAAGCGGCGCGGTTCCAACGACCGGTTGTTCGCCCACGCGCATTTTGAGAATCGCGATGCCCTTCAATGGCAGATTTGTCCGATGAATCACCGTCGCTTTGACTCGACCTTCGCTGGCTTCGCCGGCGATACGCACATCTTCCGACCGCACGCCGACGGTGTAATGCGTATATTCTGGGGCTACCCGCTCACCGTCGATGAGATTGATTGCCGGCGTTTCCAGATCGAGATTCAAAAAATCGGCGATGAAAATACTTTTGGGTCGATTGTAAATATCTTCGTACGTCCCAATTTGCTCGATGTGACCTTCGTCCATAATTGCGATGAGATCAGCCAGGATGAACGCTTCTTGTTGATCGTGCGTCACGTAAATCGTCGTGATGCTGAATTGTTCCAAGAGTGTTTTCAAGTTGACGCGATATTTCTCGCGCAATTTTGGATCGAGATTGGAAAAAGGTTCGTCGAGCAAAAAGAGCGCGGGATCGCGCGTGATGCAGCGTCCAAGCGCGACGCGCTGACGCTCGCCGCCGGACAAGGTGTGGGGAAAACGATCTTGCAAGTATTCGATCTCGACGCCAAGCAATTCGCTGGTGCGTTTGTATTTGGCGGCGGCTTCGGCGACGAGCGCCGGTGTCTGCTTGCGAAAGAAAAAATAAGACAGGATGTTTGTCTTGACGGTCAGATTAGGATAGAGCGCGTAATTTTGGAAAAGCATTCCAATCCGACGATCGCGCGGCGGCACATCTTTGACATCGACGCCGTCGAAACGCACCTCGCCAGAATCCGGCGCGATGAGTCCCGCAACGATTTTGAGAAGCGTCGTTTTGCCGCAACCGCTGGGACCTAAAATGACCATCGTTCTGCCGCGCGGAATTGTCAGATTGAGATTCCGAATCGCAAAGGGTTGCCGCCGGGCGCGGGGTTGCTCCGGCAAGCGTATGAAAAAATCGAGCCAGCCGTACGCGGGCGGTGGAAAGGTTTTGCTGATGTTGACCAGTTCGATTTTTGCCATTGTCGTTTGGTGATCATTATACCAAATAGTTCGAGGGGATTCAATTCCCTGATGATTTTTGGCAAAAACTGTGTTACAATAATTCCCAGAGTACGCCAACTTGCGTGATGAGCGCGCATGCGGTCCTGACGGGCAAATGATCGTGTGCGCGCCCGTGCGTCAAAAACACCTGCCAATGTTCCTATGCCGGGAGCATTGGCATTTTTGTTTGCCGGTCGCAGGAGGAATAATGAATCGAAAACGAATTCTCGAACGCGCACTAGTTTTCGTGACCTGGCTCATTCTGATTGCCAGTGCAACGGCTTGTTCGCCGGAAGAAACCGGTCCCCGTGTCTGGATCGATTTTCCACTCGACGGTGCGAGTGTGCCGGCAAACGCGGCAACCTCCGTGGTTGCACACACGTACACGCCCGCCGGCATCGCCGAAGTGATGCTCTTGGTCAACGGAGCCGTATACCGCCGCGATCCGCCGGCGCAACCCGGCAATTCGTTCAGCCAATCGACGCACGAATGGTTTCCGCAAACCGCTGGCACGTACACCCTCCAAGTGCGCGCATTTTCCAAAGATGGTACGAGTATCGATTCTAAAACGATTACCGTTCAAGCCATCGGAAAAACCATTGCGTCGCCGACACCAACCGGCGTCGCGCCGCGTGTGATTTCACCTAGCCCAACGCCGGTGCCGTTGCCCGACCTTGCCATCGTCAATGTCGAAGCGATTGTCGCCGGCGATAAAGACGGCGTGCCGTTTTGCAACACGCGTGTGACGTATCGCAACGCCGGCGCGGTTGCCGTCCCGCGCGATTTCGTCATTCAATTTCATTTCGATGGCACGCCGCAACTCGCCAACACCATCGCCGGCGGACTCGCGCCGGGCGCAACCGCTCAAGCCACGTTCGTTTACCAATTCACCGATCAACATTATATTGGCATCAATCTCGATTCGACGAGTTTGATTACCGAAAGCAACGAAACTAACAACGCGTTTGCGGAAGCGCGGCGGTGCGGCACTTTACCATCGCCGATCACGCCAACTGGGGTGATCACGCCGACCGTAACCCGCACGCCGACGATTCCACCATCCGCGGGCTGTAGCGGCACGCCAAGCATTTCATCGTTCACAGCATCGCCGTCGTCAATCATCGCCGGACAATCCGCAACTTTGAGCTGGGGCGCGGTCACGAACGCCGATTCGGTTTCCATCGAGCCGGGGATTGGCGGGATTGCCACGCCAGGCACGCGCGTTGTTTCGCCCACAACGACGACGACGTATGTTCTGACCGCGCGATGCGGCAACAGCGTTGCAACGCGCCAAACTACCATCAATGTTACCGCGCCAACGCCAACTCGGACACCCACCAAACCACAAGACACGCAAGGGCCACCGGCGCCGCAACTTGTTTCGCCGAGTGGCACATTGTCGTGCCGGAGCAATGTAACCCTCGATTGGAATCCGGTAACTGATCCCAGCGGCATCAAAACGTACTACGTCAAACTCGAACGGCAGATCACGCAAGGGAATTGGCAATCCGCCGGTGGCTGGACGACCAGCGGCACATCGCAAAGTGTGCCAGTGCAATGCGGTGGAATTTACCGGTGGCAAGTTCGGGCGGAAGATGGCGCGGGAAATATGGGTTCGTGGTCGGGTTTGATGAATTTCTCGATCAACCTCAATTGAGCGCCCGGTGCAAAACCTTGTGTCCGCAAATCTACGCGAATCCTCGCAAATTTTTTCATAGGAGTGAATGACTATGAAACGCGGTTGCTGGATTTTCATTGTCGGTTTGCTGGTTCTGTTGGTTTGTCTCGTCGCCGGCGTTTTGGGATTTTTGTTGATTCCCACCGCCGCGTCGATGCCGCAAGTGTTCATCCACTCGCCGTTGAATGGCGAGCGCGTGGTGGTCGGTCAAGATACGTTCATTCACGCGAGCGCGCGCGGCGAACAAAAGATCAAACGCATCGAGTTGTGGGTCAACGGCGCGTTGCAAGACGCGCAAACCAGTAACGTGCCCGGCGGCGTCTCGCCGTTTCCAATCGTCGTGCATTGGCGTCCGCCGGTTTCCGGTACGCACAACATTGTCGTCCGCGCATTCAATTCGCAGAACACGCGCGGCAACGCCGAGATCAACGTTCAAGCGGTGGCGAGCGGCGACCGTGATAACGACGGCACGCCGGATGCAATCGATGGTTGTCCCGATCAACCCGGCATTTCGACGAACAACGGTTGTCCCGCGCCGATTGCCGGCGACCGTGATGGCGATGGCGTGCCCGATAGTTCGGATAAATGCGCCGATCAACCCGGCACCACGCTCGCCGAAGGATGTCCCGATGCTGACGGCGACAGCATCGCAGACGCGCGCGATGCGTGCCCGCGTGAATTTGGCAGCGCGGAGCGCAACGGCTGTCCTGTGCCCGGCGATGCCGATGGTGATGGCGGTGTTGATTCGGCAGACGATTGCCCGCGCGAGCCGGGACCTGCATCCACGCGCGGCTGTCCGGATCGCGACGGCGATGGCGTACGCGATCGTGTTGATGCTTGTCCTGATCATCCCGGCGTTGCCGGGTTTGGTGGTTGTCCGGATCGCGACGGCGACGGCGTGCGCGATGCCATCGATCTTTGTCCGGATGTGCCGGGGCTCGCATCGAACGCCGGCTGTCCGACGACGAGCGCCGGTGATCGCGATGGCGACGGCGTACGCGACGACACCGATCTTGCGCCGGATGAAGCTGGGGCAGCCGAAAGTGGCGGTGCGCCACCACCGGGCGGCGGCGCGGATCGCGACAGTGATGGCAGACCAGACGCGGAAGAAGCCGCGACTGATCCGTTGAGCGGATTTGATTTGCTTTTGCGCAACTACTTGATGCGGTTCGTGCCGGTCGAACTGCAAGCGTTGGAGTTTCAAGTGTCCGGCGATTACACCTCGGTGTACTGTTACGCCAGCGTCGCCGGCAGAGCGGAAGAACGGATCGGCCCTTTTGCTCCGCTCGGCGCGCGGCGGTGGGATATTGCCGCCTTCTTGGGTCCGTTGAACAGTCGAACCTTTATGGCGCCGGCGGGTCAGCCACTCCACGTCCGCGTCGAGTGCAATGGCATTGTCGGCGGAATTCGTGTTCCACCGGGCGGCGGCATCGGCGAAGGTGGCGGATCGGAAGCGTACTTTGACCTTGGCACGATGGCGCGCACTCATACCATCACAACGAGCACGATTGACGAAGTGACGGTAGAATCGAGCGGCGGAAATCCGGGACATTCGTTCCGCGTCAAGTATCGCGTGTGTTCGCCCGGGTGTGGATTAGCCGTGTTGCCTGCACCGATGATCACGCTCGTGCACGGCGGGGGACAACATCGTCTAGTGTGGGTGTGGTCCGGTCATGCGTACGACATCAACGGATTCAAGTTGTATATGAACGGCAGTTATATGTTCAGCGTCGACGCGCACAGCACGAGTTATCTTTTCCGCGACGTGCCGCCGTGCGGACGCCGATTCGACATTCAACTCTCGGCGTATCGCGGCAATCCGCACCGCCCGGACAGCGAATCGCCTTTGAGCAATGTCGCTACGTGGCATGGTGGTTTGTGTCCACGCACAGCAACGGTTAGTTTCGAGAGATTGATTACAAGGAGTTTCTGGCCGCAGTTCTTCCGCAAACCAACTTACGGATCGTTCTGTGTGGGTGATGAATGCCGTGCCTTTGAGTCAGAGATGGGTGTAATGTCGAACGCAACTCAATGGATCAGTGACTTGTTACCGCGCAACACTTTCACCACCGATCTTGAACCGGACGACTCGCTCTATCTTGCTATGACCATCCGTGACCGTGATCCCGGACGCGATGATACGCTCTTTGATCAAATCCTCGTCCTTCCGCCGGCTGAAATTGTAACTCGTGAGATTCGGACGATAAGTTATGAGAATATGATAGTGATTCAGTTGAGCGTCAGAGATAGATAGAAAACCACCGGCGGGAGCAAATCCCGCCGGTTTCGTTTTTCCGTTTTATTCGTTCGGCAAATCCGTCTCCGCGACGCGCCCGTGCTCCAACACAAGGCGATGCGTAAACAGCCGCTCGTTCACGTGCACGTGGCTGATGAGAAAAATCTGATCGAACGCGCGCGCGATTTCCCCTTCCGTCAGTAAATAGATCAACGCCTCGGCGCGTTCATCGTCGAACGAACCCAGCGGCTCGTCGAGGAAGATGAACGACGGCGCGGAGCCGCGTTCCGACGGCAGAGTTGCGAGTGCAAACGCAAGGCGCAACGCGAGCGAAAATTGATCTTTGGTGCCGCCGCTGAAAATATTCTTCTCTTTGAACGCGCCGCCGTTCGAAACGCGCTCGTCCCACACTTGAATCTTGTACGTCTCGGGATCGAGCTGCGCGTCGTGATACCGGTCGCGCGTGAGCGTGGGCAAAATCTGCCGCATATAATCCATCGTCGCCGGCAAAATTTTTTGCACGATGCGCCGCCGTGCAATCGACGCGATTTCGACGCCCTTTTCGCGCGCCATCGCCTCCCGCATTTTTTGTTCCCACTTTTGCTGACATTCGATTCGATCGAGCGCGTGCCCTTGTAATCCTAGTTCGCGTTCGATTTGCGATTGCCGGTCGCTCAATGAACGCACACGCCCAACCAACTCGCGATACGCTTGGCGCAACGTCGCTTCATCCCCCAGCTCAAGTGTCTGTAATCTTGCTTGCAATTTTTCTAGTTCTGAAAATACCGGCGACGCCGCGAGCGGATTGGGTTTGCCGAGCAACTCGTGCACGCGCGCGTACAGCAGATCGACGTTGCGTTGGCGCGTGGCGCGTTCACCCTGACGGCGTCCCAGCTCGCCTTCCAGTTCGCGCGCTTGCTTGCCCGCGCTTTCGCCGCCGAGGACATCGTACTCCGCGCGCAATTCCTTGCCTAGCGTTGTATAATCGTCGAGCGTCAACGCGGCGTCCCACTCTTTGCCGTTCGGTTTCAGGAGGCGCGCTTTTTCGTACAACTCGCGCGCTTGTGCCAACAACGATTCCCGGCTTTTCTCGCGCGTTGCGATCTCCTCCGTCAAGCGATTCGCTTCGATGCCGCGCCACTGCAGTTGCTCGATTTTCGCCTGCAATTGAAATTCCGCGCGACGCACGCTATCCAGATCGACGCCGACGTTCAACGCTTGAGCGACCGTTTGCAAACGTGCTTGCCAGCGCGCGAGAATCGATTCTGCTTTTTGCGCGGCGCGTTCGTTGCGTGCGCGTTCCGCCGGCAGATTCGTCGATTCATCGACGGCGTTTTGTTGTTGCAACTCGTTCAGCACCGCGCGCGCTTTAAACCATCGTTCGCGCGTGGCGTTTTGCGCGGCGCGCAATTCCTCGACCGATTGTTCGTGTGAGCTTCGTTGCGCTTGCGCCAGTTCCATCGATTGCGGAATCGCAATGCCCAGTTGCGTCAAGCGCGCTTCGGCTTGATTCAGTCGCGCGCGTTGTGATTCGCTCACCGATTCATGCGCGCGCACCTCGCCTTCCGCGCGTCCCAGCTCTTCCGCCGCGCGCGACACCTCGCGCCATAGGGTGGTCGCGCGGATGGCAAGCAAAATCACAACGAGAATCGAAAGCACGAAAAAGGCAAGCGCCGGCGCGGCGATCAGTGACAACGGCGCGGCGCCGGTTTGGGCGACGATGATCATTGGCACAAGGAACGCCGCGGCGGCAAGCGCGAGCGCGAGTCCGCCAAAGCCAAACAACTCGATGCGGAATCGTCGCGCCAGTTGATCGCGTTCCAATTGTTTGAGCTGCACCGTTTCTGCCGCCTGACTTGCCGGCGCAACTTCACGGCGCGCCGCAACCCACGTACTCATCGCTTCATCGATTTCGAATTCGCGCAATCGCGCATCGAGTTGTGCCAGCGTGTCTTCTTCGGTGGCAATGGTGGTGTTCAAATCCACCAAACGTTTTTCGACACTTGCGATTTGCATTGCGCGTTGCGCGTATCGTTCGCGCGCGTTGCGTACCTGTTCAAGCCGCGCAATGAAATGCGCGAGCCGCCGCAAATTGGCAATTTGGTTTTTGAGACTGGGAATTTCGTTGACGGCACGTTGCGTTTCAACTTGCTCTTGCTTCATCCGTTCGATCTCGCGCGCGTTATCCGCGATCCGTTCGATGGCGCCGCACGCGGTTTTGACCTCCTGCATCGCCAGTTTCAACGCCTCGATGCGTTCGACGCGCGCGAGTGTTTGGGCGCGTTCACGGGCAAGTGTTTGAATCGCCGCATCGATTTGTTGCACCGCGCGCAATTCGCTCAGCGTACCATCCACCGCGCCGGACAAATCGATCAACTTGAGTTGCTCTTCTGTCTTGGCAAGTTGATTTTCAAGTGTTGGAAGTTCCGCTTGAATCGCGGCGAGGTCGGCGCGTTTTTTCAAACGGTCGAGTTCACGCTTGTCTTCGCCGGTCACCTTTAATTCATTCTCAATCGCCACCAACGCATCGAGATTCAAAAGTTTGGCGAGCGATTCTTCGCGTTTGGCTTTGCTCAACCCTTCGAGTTTCTCCAATTTCTTTTGTTCGACGAAACACGTGTTGAGCAATGCCTCACCGTCGAATCCCAGTTCGGCGACGAGGCGTTTGTTGACCACGGTGTTGCCGCGAATCTCTTCGATGATTTGGCCATCGCGCGCAATGTCGAGTTCCCAGACATTTTGTTTGCCGCGCACAATCGACCGCGCGATCTTGAGCAGGCGATTGCCGCGCTCCACGTGCACATCGAGTTCGACGCGCGCTTTTTCGATGTCGTAGCGAATCAAATCGTCGAGTCCGCGCGCGCCGGTTTCAGTCGCAAGCGCGTTGCCAAAGAGCGCAAAGAACACCGCTTCGAACAAAGTCGATTTGCCGGCTTCGTTTTTTCCTTGGACCAGAATTCGCGCGTGATCCGGAAATTTCAGTTCGATTTCCTGGAGCTGTTTGAAATTGTGAGCGTAGAGGCGTTTGAGTCGAATCATTTTTACTTGATATTGTAGATTTCGCCGAACTTGTTTTTCAAATAACGAATGTACGGCGCAACATCGATAGAACCGCCGACGACGCGCGCGAGTGTTTCTTTCGGCGTGAACTTGCGTCCGTGCCGATGCAATTTCTCGCGCAACCATTCGCGCAATTGCATAAATTCACCGCGCTCGAATTGCGCGTACAAGTCCGGAATGTCAGCCAGCACCTTTTCCCAAATCTGCGACGCGATGATGTTGCCGAGTTGATACGTTGGAAAATAGCCCACCAACCCAACCGACCAATGAATATCTTGCAAACATCCTTGCGCATCGTTCGGAACATCGACGCCGAGATATTGTTTCATCCGCGCGTTCCACGCTGCGGGCACATCTTTCAGCGCGAGTTTGCCTTCCATAATTTCTTGTTCCAACTCAAACCGCACGATGATGTGCAAACCGTACGTCGCTTCGTCTGCCTCGACGCGAATGAAGGATGGTTGCACTTTATTGACCGCACGATAAAACGTTTCGGTATCGACGCGCAAAAACTGTTCAGGAAAAGTGGCTTGGATTTTGGGATAGAAGAATTTCCAAAACGCGCGACTGCGTCCGACCAGATTTTCCCACAGGCGGCTTTGCGATTCGTGCAGACTACTCGATGTGCCACGCGCCAGAATCGTGCGTTCAAGTTCCGGCGCGACGCCGTTTTCGTACAAACCGTGTCCGCATTCGTGCATCGAGCCGAAGAGCGACGGATTGATATAATCCTCGTAATACCGCGTGGTGATGCGAATATCGTTGATGCCGGAATTGCTCGCAAATGGATGCACCGTCGGGTCGAGCCGCCACGAATCAGCGCGAAAACCGAAATACTCGATGACGTTCAGTGCGAATTTGCGTTGCCGGTCGATGGGGAATTTTCCGTGCAAGCATTCGTCGCTCACCGCATCGATGCGCGCGCGAATCTGGGCGATGAGCGGAATTAAATCTTTTTTCAGCGCGTCGAAAACTGTTTTGACTTCGACAGTTTTCATTCCGCGCTCGAAATCGTCGAGGAGTGGATCGTAGACGTGATCGTACGGCTTGAAGCAATCGACGTAACGATGCTTGAGTTCGATGTTTTTCTCAAGATACGGCAAAAAGAGTGTGAAATCGGATTGCTTACGGGCTTCGACCCAGGCGTTGCGCGCGAGCGAGGCGGCGCGCGTCATTTCGACGCGCAGTTCGGTGGGAACGGCTTTTTGCTTTTCGTAATCCTCCCGCGCCACGCGGATCAAGCTTGCGTCGTCGGAATCGTACGGTAAACTTTTTTCGTACTCGCGCAAGTCGTCCAACCATTTGCCGACTTCGGCGGAGGTAAATTGGCTGTGCGCGATTTTGCCAAGCGTTGCCAATTGCTCTGCGCGCACCGCCGCGCCTTTGGGCGACATCATCGTTTGCTGATCCCAGCTCAGCACCGCGCTAATTTTGTTGAGGTCGGCAATTTCGGTCAAACGATTTTTTAGATCGGCGAATTGTGGATGCATGTGATTCTCCTGTATGACAAAAGAGATTACACTTGTGTTCCTGGGTCGAACAATCGTTGATGTTCCTGCAACGCGAAACGATCTGTCATCCCGGCGATGTAATCACACACAACGCGCGCAGGATATTCGTCGTTCATTTTGCGTTGCACCGATTTGGGTAAAAGTTTGGGGTTCTTGACGTACGCCGTGAATAATTCTTCCAGCACCCGTTCGGCTTTTGCCGCCATCCGTGCCACACGATAATGGCGATAAAAATTTTCCATCAGAAAATCTTTGAGCACGCGATTCTTGCGCTCCAGCTCATCGGAAAAAGCGACGATGGGTTTGCCGACCGCGCGCAATTTTTCCACCGAGTCGATGTGGCGTTCGCGCAATTCGCGGTCGGTCGTCATCACAAAATCGCTGACCTCTTGATTGACAAGCCAGCGCACAAAACGATGGCGCATCAAGTCGTTAAAGCGGTCTTCGCAATCGCCGCTAATCGCGCACCAATCTTGCCACACTTCCAAATGGTGCAAATCGCGCGGGTCGAGAATGCCGGCGCGCAAACCGTCGTCCAGATCGGCGGTGCTGTATGCCACTTCGTCGGCGACACTGCCCAGTTGCGCTTCGAGCGTGGCGGCTTCGTGCGGGTTGTAGACCGCCGGGTTCACCGTGTCGTACTCGGTTTCGTGCTTGGCAATGCCTTCGCGTACTTCGTACGTGAGATTGAGTCCGCGATAATCGTCAAAGCGTTCTTCCAATTCTTCCACGATGCGGAGCGATTGGACTTGATGATTGAATCCGCCGTACTCTTTCATCAACTCGTTCATCTTGTGCTCGCCGGAATGACCGAACGGCGTGTGTCCCAAATCGTGCGCGAGGCAAATCGCTTCCGCCAGATCTTCATTCACACCAAGCGCGCGCGCAAACGTTCGGGCAATTTGGGCAACTTCGAGCGTGTGCGTGAGCCGGGTGCGATAGTAATCGCCTTCGGTAATAACGAAAACCTGGGTCTTGTATTCGAGCCGGCGGAAGGCCGTCGTGTGAATGATGCGATCGCGGTCGCGTTGAAACGCGGTGCGATAAGGATGTTCAGGGTCGGGATATTGGCGTCCGCGCGAATGGCGGCTCTGCATCCCGTACGGCGCGAGGCGCGCGGCTTCTTGCGCTTCTAGTTGTTCGCGGGTGGTCAGCATAATATTTCTCCCAAGGCCGGCACGATTATAGCACACTTATTCTTTCAACAAGTGATCGCGAATGCGATGCTGAACGGCAAACGCGGCGGCTTGCGCGCGCGACGACAAATTCAACTTGCCGAGAATCGCGCTCACGTAATTGCGAACCGTCTTCTCGCTCAAGAAAACTTGAGCGGCGATTTCACGATTCGTCTTGCCTTCCGCGACGAGCGCGAGAATGTTCAATTCTTGCGCGTTCAATTTGCGAAACGCCGATTGCTCGTCCCGGCGCGAGGATTCGCGGACGCGCGCCAACACTTTTTGCGTGAGTGCGGGATCGATCAGCGATTCGCCGCGCCCAACGATTTGCAACGCGCGTACCAATTCATCACTGCCAATTTGCTTCAACACGTACCCGGATGCGCCCGCCGCAATCGCATCGAACAACATTGCGTCATCGGCAAACGAGGTGAGCATAATCACTTTGGTTGCCGGTTGTTGCGCGACGATTTGACGACACGCTTCGATGCCGCTGACGCCGGGCAAGCGAATATCCATCACGACGACGTCCGGTTTGAGTCGCAACGATTTTTCAATCGCGTCCGTCGCAGTGCCCGCTTCATCGATGATTTCAAATTCGGGATGGCGCGCGAGTAACGTCTGCAAACCGATGCGGACAACTTCGTGATCGTCAACAAGAATGATTCGCAAAGGCATTCATCAATCCTTGCCGCACGGCACAATCAATCGCACAGTCGTGCCGCGTCCTACGGTCGAAGCGATTTCCAATTTGCCGCCGATGAGGTGCGCGCGTTCCTGCATATTGCGAATGCCTTGATGCTCGCCATTTTTATTGCGATGTGCGTCCAGTGCAAAGCCGCTGCCGTTGTCCGTAATCGCGAGTTCCAGTTCGGTGGGACGATAAATCACCTTGACCTCAACGCGCGACGCGCGCGCGTGTTTGCGTGCGTTGATCAACGCCTCGCGCGCGATGGCGAGCATTTCACTACACTGGGTTCCGTCCAATCCATCGCGCGGCTCGCCGTCGATTTTCAATTCCGTGTTGATCAACGTTTGGAGCCGAAACAAGCGCACCAAATCCGCCAAACGACTTGGCCAATCCATCGGTTTTACTTCGCTCCGCAGATTGACGATGTATGCGCGAATGTCACGAATCGTACGATTGAGCACATCGATCGCGCCGGCAATTTTTTGTTTCGCGCGTGGCGCATCTTCGTCGATGGTCAACGCTGCATCTTCCAGCGTCAACCCGGCGCCGTACAACGATTGAATGATGCCGTCGTGCAATTCGCGTCCAATGCGTTCGCGGTCGCTGGCGACGGCGCGCGCTTGCAACGCATCTTCCAACCGGCGCTCGGCTTCCACATCGAAAATTTCCAAGCCGCGAATGATGAGGTACGCAATCAGGATGCCACACCCCGCGCGAAAAATCGCCGCCGGCACGCCAATCGTCGTGAGAAGCAAATCGTAATTGAGAAATACGGCGGGGAAAAAATTACTGCGCGGCGCAACGGAAGCCGCAAGCGCGTACGCGGCAAAGACAATCGCCGCGCCGCGAAGGTAACGCGCGATGTGCGGCAGTTCCATTTGAATCACCGCGCGCGCTTGTTGCCACAAGCCGATTGCCGCAACCATCGCGCCCGGCACGCCAAGCAAATAACGCGCGAACGCATCGGCCATGTTGCGAAATTCGACGAAGGTCGAGTCGCCGCTGGTTTGCAGAATGATGATTGCCGCAAACCAAATTGCCAGTAACACGGTCGGCGCAAAACGCAATCGCGGTGAATGCGATTCTAATACGATCAATTCGACGCCGAATTGGAACAAGGCAAAAAATGAAATTGCTTCCAACGCGAGTTGGAGCAAGCGCAACAGATTGACCGCATCAGTAGACAAGTACGTTTCTTGAATGGGAATAAAAACCGCCGCCCATTCGTAAATGCCGTGCACGAGTCCAAACGCCGCGAGCCACCACAAATGTTTTGCCAAAGCGATTTGGCTGTGCTTGCGCGATTGCAACGCCACAGCGAGTCCAAGCACAAAGAATGCCTGTCCGTAGACAAAGAAAACAATCGTGCGGTTGGTTTGAAAGAAGTCGACCATTGGATTTTCTAGACCCAGCCCCATTTTAACGCACGAAGCGAAATCAAGCAAACGTGCGTGTGGCGCGGGACAAAGCGGCAAGCGAATCGGGACAAATGTCTCTGCCCGGCGCGCGACGATTAGAATATACTCATAAAAACTTGATGCTGAAGAAGGCATTCGGTTGGCAGGCGTTTCGAGGAAGGCGCGCCGATGACGCGCATTTCGCTCGCGGCGTTTTTTTATTTTGCGCGCGACGCCGACTAGCGATTCTGACGAGGGAATCGTGATGGAGTGTAGCGCCGTGAAAGGAGGTTGCTACTTTTTTCCGATCGATTGTCAATCTCTTATCGCCCGACAAATACTCAAGGAGAATCTTATGCACAAGCAAATCCTCGTCCTCGCAATATGCGTTCTGGTGCTATCGCTGTTGATCGGTTGCGCCGGCGCGCAAGGCGCAGTTGGTCCGGCGGGTCCCGCCGGTCCGCAAGGGCCTGCCGGCCCGCAAGGTCCTGCGGGGCCTGCCGGTCCCGCCGGCAAAGATGGCGCGCCCGGTAAAGATGCGCCCGCTGCCGCCGCAGCGTATATTGGTGCGGACAAGTGTACTGCGTGTCACAAAGAAATTGCTGATAACTTTGCCAAGAGTGGTCACGCGTACAAACTGAACAAAGTTGTCGATGGCAAACCGCCGACGATGCCGTTCACCAAAATCGAAAAATTACCGGAAGGATATACCTGGAGCGACATTTCGTACGTCATCGGCGGGTATGCGTGGAAATATCGCTTGATGGACAAGCGCGGCTTTATCATCACCGATAAACCCGGCGCGACGATCAGCGATACGAATTATTTGAATCAATGGAACTTTGCCAATCCCGCCGCCGGCAAAGACGCGGCGTGGAGCAAGTACAACTCCGGGGCGAAGGAACTCAAGTACAATTGCGGTCCTTGTCATATGACCGGGTACAAGCCGACCGGCAGTCAGAATAATTTGCCGGGCATTGTCGGCATGTGGGCGGAAGATGGGATCAAGTGCGAAGAGTGTCACGGACCCGGCAGTTTGCACGCCGCCAACCCGTACGGTGCAGAACTCAAAGTTGTGCGCGATGCGGAGCTGTGCGGCAAGTGCCATCGCCGCGGCGACATTACCAAGATCGAAGCCAAAGCCGGCCCCTTTATTGATCACCACGAACAGTACGAAGAGTTGTACCAGAGCAAGCACCTCTCGCTCAAATGCGTGGATTGCCACGACCCGCATATGGGCGTTGTGCAACTGCGCCAAGCAAACAAACAAACGACGCGTACCACCTGCGACACCTGCCACTTTAAGGAAGCGCGCAATCAAGCGTCGCCAGCGCATGTGGCGGTCAAAGTGGCTTGCGTCGATTGCCATATGCCACGGATGATCGCCTCCAGCGCCTCGGTGGATGCGACCAAGTTTGCCGGGGATATTCGCGTGCACATCTTTGCGATTGATCCGGATGCAACTGCGCAATTCACCGCCGATGGCAAGTTTACTGTCTCCCAAATCGCGCTCGACTGGGCGTGCAAGTCTTGTCACGGTGCAGGCAAAGCATCACCCAAGACCGATGCGGAACTGAAAGCGCGCGCCAAAGGTTATCACGCCCCCAAGTAAATTTCCTCACTGAGCATAGCCACCGGGTCGGATGGGTCACCGACCCGGTGGTGTTTTTTGTCCCTATTGCATCCGGAACGAGATATGCTATAATCTTAGCGAGCAAGTTGCAGATAAACTCACACAAGGAGGAAATATGTCGGAAACAACTCCCGCGCCTCAACCCAATCGCACCCCGTGGATCATTGCTGGGGTTTTGGGTTGCTTGGTGCTGTGTTTGCTTGTCGCGGTCGTGGGCGGCGGCATTTATTTCTTGACACAACCGCGTACGACTACCAGTATGCCAACAAGTGCGCCGGTCGTTGTGCAACCCTCGTCGGCGTCCTCGGCGTCTTCCGCGCCATCATCGGTGAAACCGCCGGTCGTCTCATCGTCATCGGTCTCGTCCGTGTCATCGTCCGCGCCACCGCCGGTTGTTTCATCGTCGGCAGCGTCGACAGTTCAACCGCCAGCGACTTCTTCCGCCGCATCGTCCGCGCTACCGCCAATTGTTTCATCGTCGGCGTCCAGCGCGGCATCCAAACCCATTGCCGGACCCACGGGCAAAATTGCGTTCAGCAAAAATTTGGGCGACCGCCCGGAAGACAAGGAAGTTTGGATCGCCAACGCCGATGGCACGAACGCGAAAAAGATTCTCGACCGCGCCTCGCATCCGATTCTTTCGCCGGATGGCACCAAGATTGTGTACTATCGCTGGACGGACGGCTTGTTCATTGCTAACGTCGATGGCTCGGATGTCAAGAAACTGGTGGGCGACACATTTACCGGCGGCAATTACGGCTCCGGCGATTGGTCGAATGACGGTCGCTTTATCATCTTCAATTCGCAACCGGGCGGCAAAGGCAACATCATTATCGATCGTGTGAATCTCGACGGCACGAATCGCGTAACTGTTGTGGTGGGCGAAGCTCCCTCTTACTCACCCGACGATACGCAAATCGCGTTTCACACCTGCCGCGGACCGTGCGGCATCTACAAATCGAGCGCGAATCCCGGCAGTGAAGCCGTGCCGGTGATCACCGACGACGGCGGTTTGGCGAATTGGTCGCCGGATGGGCGGCGTATCCTGTACCAAAAAGAAGTCGATGGACAAAAGCAATTGTTCGTAATCAATGTCGATGGTTCGGGTAAAAAGCAATTGACCTCTGGCGCGTTTATGCACGTCGACGGCGCGTGGTCAACGGATGGAAATTTCATCTTTTATCGTTCGCCGGAAGGCGGGACGTGGGCAATCTGGGTGATGACCGCCGATGGCGCAAACCCGCGCAAATTGATCGATAATGTGGTGCCGGTCAATTGGCCCTACGAACGTCTGGCGGTTTCCAAATAATTGTTCATCCGGTCGAATCGCTCTCGCGCAACTCAAGGCGCGAGAGCGAAACGTAATCGGGTAACTTTAACCAAACTGCACGACGTTAGCACGTCTCGACTGGGAGGCAAAAATGCAACTGAGATTTTGGACTTTGATGCTTTGCGCGTTTCTGAGTACAAGTCTAATGGCTTGTGGAAGCGCCACGCCGACACCGGCGTTAACTCCGGCGTCTATCATCACCGCACAGCCGACCGTGCCTCAAGCAACGATGTCTTCCGCTTCGTCCGTGGCAACGGCATCTCCCGTCCCTCCCACAGCCACGCCCGGCTCCAGCGCACAACCCTCCGTAACTCCCACCAAATTTGCGATTGCAGTTCCCCAAGCTACTTTAACTTCCGGGGTATCATCCGCGCGTCCCGCGGCAACCGGGCGAATGGTGTACAGCGTCGTCACCGGGCGCGAGCCAAAATTTCAATCAGTTTGGATTGCCAACGCGAATGGCTCAAACGCGCGCCCAATTATCACGCACGGTTTGTGGCCCATCCTTTCACCCGACGGAACAAAAATTGCATTCTTCGGCAGGTTCGAAGGCAAGTCGGAGGGGTTGTACATCGCCAACGTCGATGGCAGTAACCCGGTGTTGATTGTCATCGATCCCGGCGTTTGCTGTATCGATTGGTCGCACAACGGCGAATGGATCGTTTACACCGTTTCGCCCAGAGCCAATCAACCCGGCGGACCAATTTCGATGATCAAGATCGACGGGGTGTACAAGACGATTGTCCCGCTCGGCGTCGTAGGCAACGGTCCCACTTTTTCGCCGGACGATAAGCAAATTGTTTACGCCGGTTGTTTGCCCAACACGAGCAATTGCGGTTTGATTATCGTGCCGGCGAGCGGCGGCACGCCGCGTCTCATCACGACCGATAACGGCGGCAACGCCGATTGGGAAGCGCGCGGCATTGTTTATCAAGCCGCCGATAGCGCGAGTCATCTTCAGATTTATTCGGTCAATCCCGACGGCTCCGGCAAAAGGCAATTGACCAACGGCAAAGGCAACGATGGTCAACCCGCGTGGTCGCGTGACGGGGGAACGATTTTTTGGCGCAGTGATCAGAACGGCACCGCGTGGGCGATCTACGCGATGAGCTTCGATGGCTCGAATCAACGCAAACTCATCGACGGCGTCCCGCCGCATCCGGATTTGTGGGGCTGGGAATCAATCGGCACGGGACCGTAAAAATTCGTCGAGGTGTTCAATTGAACGCCTCGACTTTTTTGTTGTATAATGGGAACAGCAATCTTTATACTTTCTTCAAGGAGTCAATATGCCAGAATCAACCCAAGCACTGGAGTACGCGCGCAACAATCGTGAACGCAACCTCGCCGAGTTCAAAGAGTTGCTCGCAATCCCCAGCATCTCGACGCTGTCGCAACACAAGCCGGATATGCAACGCGCGGCGGAATGGCTATCGCAACAACTCGTCGGTATGAATTTCAAGCACGTCGAAATTCTGCCGACCGCCGGCCATCCGGTCGTTTACGGTGAATCACTCAACGCGCCGGGCAAACCAACGATCTTGATCTACGGACATTACGATGTTCAGCCCGTCGATCCGGTGAACGAATGGATTTCGCCGCCGTTCGAACCCACCGTGCGCGGCGATAACATTTACGCGCGCGGCGCATCGGATATGAAAGGACAGGTGCATGCATTCTTAAAAGCACTCGAAGCGTTGGTGAAAAACGAGGGCTTGCCTATCAACATCAAAGTGTTGATCGAAGGTGAAGAGGAAATTGGCTCACCCAGTCTCGGCGTGTTCATCAAGCAACACAAAGAAAAATTAAAGTGCGATGTCTCGCTCAACGCCGATTCCGGCATCACGCGCCCGGATTTGCCGTCGATTGTATATGGGTTGCGCGGACTCGCCTACTTTGAAGTCTGGGTGTACGGGCCGTCCCAGGATTTACATTCCGGTTCGTTCGGCGGCTCGGTGGCAAACCCGGCAACGGTCTTGTGCGAACTCATCGCCGGGATGCACGATCAAGACGGTCACATCACCTTGCCCGGGTTTTACGACAAGGTGCGGAAATTATCGGACGAGGAACGCGCGGAACTTGCCCGCTTTCCATCGACGGATGAAGAATGGCGAAAGACCGCTGGCGTCCCGGCATTGTTCGGCGAAAAAGGATTTACGACGCTGGAACGGCTCGGCGCGCGACCAACACTCGAAGTGAACGGCATTTTGTCCGGCTTTACTGGCGAAGGCGCGAAAACAGTTTTGCCGGCAAAAGCGATGGCGAAAATTTCGATGCGGCTCGTGCCGAATCAGGACGACGTGACGGTGGAAGAACAATTGAAAGAATATTTGCGCCGCCACGCGCCGCCAACCGTACGCTGGGAAGTCAAAAAATTCGTCAGCGGTCCCGCCGTGTTGATGAATCGCAACACGCCGTTTATGCAAGCCGTCATCACCGCGCTCGAAAAAACCTTCGGCGTCAAGCCGGTGTTCAAGTTGGAAGGTGGCAGTGTGCCGGTCGTCAGTATGATTCACGACATTCTCGGCGTCGATTCGTTGATGATGGGGTTTGGATTGCCGGACGACAATTTGCATTCGCCCAACGAAAAGATGCACCTGCCGAATTATTATCGCGGTATCGAGGCGTACATTCGATTCTTTGAGACGATGGCGGAGGTATGACGCACTTGTAGATTTCGGTAGATTTTGTCCCCTCCAGCAACAAAAATTTCACCAAGTCTTGGCAACCTTTTGACCTGAATAAGACTTGGCGCTTGTATACTCAAGCTGTCGTCATGACGGCAAAGTTAACCTGATGGAGGGTTATTTGACATCGCGTTCGTCTGGCGACTGGCTGTCGATTCGACAAGCCAGTCGTTTGCTTGGCGTGCATATCGGCACGGTGCGTGAATGGGCTGACGCCGGACGCATCGCAAGTTATCGTACGCCGGGTGGACATCGTCGTTTTTCCAAAGCCGATTTGGAAAGATTCCTCGCGCAACAGCATAAAACCAACTCCACAGAACAAACTCTGGCGCGAATTCGCGAAGAGTTACGCACCCATCCCCATTCCGATTGGCTCAAATCTGCGCCCGCTCATTTCGATGAGCGCGAACGCGCGCGCCAACGCGAGTTTGGACGGCGGTTGCTCGCGTGCGTTGTCCACTATGTCGAAGAGCCGCAAGCCCGCGATTGCTTGCTTGATGAAGGTCGCCGCGTCGCGCACGATTACAGTCGCGTGTTGTTGGCAAGTGGTATCTCCGCCGGCAACGCCGCGCGCGCGACGATTCATTTTCGTCAAATGATTTTGAAAGCGGTGCTTGAAGTGCATCTAGGTTCGCGGGTGGGCGATGAAGAAGACGCGCGCTTGTTTCAACGGGTTAGCGCCTTCATTGATGAAATTTTGCTCGCGATTCTGGAAGCATATCCCTAAGTCGCTTGGAGATCCGAGATGCAAGTCTATCTACCACCGCGTTTGATTTTCTGGGAGACCACGGCGGGTTGTAATTTGCGTTGTATTCACTGCCGCCGCATCACTGTCGCCGATCAGTTGTTGCCGCAGGATTTGAAAACCACTGAAGCGTTCAACCTGATTGATCAAGTCGCTTCTTTCGCCAAACCGATTTTTGTCTTGTCGGGCGGCGAGCCATTGTTGCGTCCGGATATTTTCGACATCGCCCGATACGCGAGCGACGCCGGGTCGATCGTCGCGCTCGCGACGAATGGTACGTTGATTGATGCGAATGTCGCGCAACGTATCAAAGCGAGCGGTGTGCGCCGCGTCAGCATCAGTCTCGACGGCGCGGATGCGGCAACGCACGACACGTTTCGCGGCGCGGGTGCGTTCGATCAAGTGATTGCTGGGATGAATCATTTGCGCGCGCTCGGCGTCGAGTACCAAATCAACACAACCGTCGCGCGGCACAACGTTGGCAAGATGCCGGAAACATTAACGATGGCGAAAACGCTCGGTGCGTTGGCGTTGCACTTGTTCTTGCTCGTGCCGGTCGGTTGCGGCGTCGAAATCGCGGACGATCAGCAAATCACCCCTGCCGAATACGAAAACGTTTTGAATTGGATGTACGACGCCGAGATGCAAGGCGGCATCGAATTGAAAGCGACGTGCGCGCCACATTATTTTCGCATCACGCGCCAACGCCAAGCCGAAGAACGACGCCGAGGCATCGTGCGCGAACGTCCGGCGAGTCATCATCGGCAGGAACACGCCGGCGGGAACGGGCATGGCGCGCGCGGCGCGATGAACGCAATGACCAAGGGATGTCTCGCGGGAACGGGCGTGTGTTTCATCAGTCATCGCGGCGAGGTGTTTCCGTGCGGCTACTTGCCGCTTGAAGCGGGAAACATCCGTCAACAATCGTTCCGCGAAATCTGGGAAGGTTCGACGTTGTTCGCGCAATTGCGCGACCCGGGTTTGCTGGGTGGCAAGTGCGGTTTGTGTGAATTCAAAAATGTGTGCAGTGGCTGTCGTGCGCGCGCGTACGGAATGACCCAGGAATTCCTTGGCGAAGAACCCTTCTGCACATACGTGCCGCGCGCAGTTCAGAACGAGACCAAAGGTGTGAGTTCCTGATAAATTTGGGGCAGAGAAGATGGCGAATGTGAACGCGGAGACGTTGGATCTTCGAGAAAAAAGTCGAACCGGCGATGGTCATTCGCAGACGCTTGATCGGCGTTTGTTTATGCAGTTGTTGGCGTTCGGCGGGAGCGAGGATTCAACCCCGCTGATCGCTTCGTTGATGCGGGCTCAATTGCCGAGTGTGTTATACGAAGATGTGAATGATCCGTACGGCGTTGCGCTCCTCACGTTCAACGAGTCCCCCGATTTTTTCCTGACCGATTTGCGTCACTTTTTGCGTGGCTCGCCTTTTCGCGCGTTGACGCCCAAGCCGGAATACACGATGTTCGGGCGCACGTATGCGCAAGGCGACGAGAAAGATTTGACGCACAGTTTGCTGGTGCGACCGCGCCAGCGCGTGTGTGATCCTAAAATGCCTTGGGCAATCTGGTATCCCTTACGCCGGCGCGGAGCGTTTGAACAATTGAGCGCAGATGACCAACGCGTCATCCTGATGGAACACGGCGGTGTCGGTCATGCGTATGGTCGCGCCGGTTTGGGCACGGACATTCGGCTGGCGTGTTATGGTCTCGATAAGAACGATAACGATTTTGTCATCGGATTGGTGGGTTCCGAACTTTATCCGCTGTCGTCGCTTGTCCAACGGATGCGCAAAACCAAACAAACCTCGATATATTTGGAACGCTTGGGTCCCTTTTTCATCGGCAAAGCGATTTTCCGACAAAATTCAGAGTCAAAGCAATGAGCGACGCAGTTCTACTTTTGGCGTACGGCGCGCCTGAATCGCTCGACGATTTGCCGGCTTATCTTGCCGACATTCGCGGCGGGCAGCCCACCCCACCACAATTAATCGATGAGGTGACGCGGCGTTATCGATTGATTGGAAGCAAGTCGCCGTTGCTTGCCATCACCCGGCGCGTCGCCGTCCGTTTGCAGGAACAACTTTTATTGCCGATTTATGTGGGAATGCGGCATTGGCATCCGTACATCGCGGACACCGTGCGCGAGATGATTCGCGATGGTGTCACGCGCGCTACGGTAATTTGTCTCGCGCCGCATTACAGCGCGTTGAGCATCGGCGCGTACCGCGCGAAGTTGGACGCGGCGTTGCGCGATTCGGAGCTGCAAATCGATTTCGTCGAAGCGTGGCACACGCAACCTCAGTACATCAACGGCATCGCGCAAAATATTCGAACGACGCTGGCGCAATTTGAATCGGATGCGAAAATAATTTTTACTGCACACACTTTGCCTGTCGCCGTGCGCGTACCGTACGAAATGCAACTGCGCGAGACGGCGCAACTTGTCGCGCGAAATCTGGGATGGCGCGACGACCGCTGGATGCTCGCCTATCAAAGTCAGCCGCGCGCGGGAGGCGAATGGCTGGGACCGCAAATCGAAACGCTCGTGCCGCAACTCGCACGCGCAGGCGAAAGGAATTTGGTCGTCGCACCAATCGGCTTTGTCGCTGATCACGCCGAAGTGTTGTACGACATTGACATTGCGTTGCAGGAAATTGCGCGCGCAAACAACGTGCGTCTCGCGCGAACGCCGATGCTGAACGATGGTGACGCGATGGTGAACGCGCTGGCGGAATTGGTGAAAAAACGGAACGCGCAGTACGCGATGCGTGATGCGTAAAACGGAGAGATGATGGTTTACGATGTGGCAATCATCGGCGGCGGAATCGCGGGCTTGAGTACCGCGTGGTATTTGCAACAGTCCGCGCAAAAGTTGCAATACATCTTGCTCGAAGAATCGAATCGGTGGGGCGGACACATTCGCACGGAGCGCGTGGACGATTTTGTGATCGAAGCGGGACCCGATTCGTTCATCACGCAGAAACCCTGGGGCGTCCAACTCGCGCGCGAACTGGGAATCGAACAGCGTTTGCTCGGCACAAACGACGCGATGCGTCAAGTGTACGTGCTGAATCATGGCAAGCCAACGCCGTTGCCCGATGGTGTGCTGCTCATTGTGCCGACCAAGTTCACGCCGTTCGCACTGTCGCCGCTGATTTCGCCGCTCGGCAAATTGCGGATGGGAATGGATTTGTTCATCCCTCCGAAACGTGATGGTGCCGATGAAACGCTCGCCGATTTTGTGCGGCGGCGTCTGGGAAGTGAAGCGCTCGACAAAATCGCCGAACCGTTGCTATCGGGAATTTACAACGCCGAAGCGGACAAGCAAAGTTTGCTCGCAACCTTTCCGCGTTTTCGCGCCCTCGAAGAACAACACGGCAGTCTCACACGCGGAATGATCGCGTCACGACGAAATAGTCACGCGCAAACATCGAGCAACGGCAAGTTACCAGCGTTTATGACGTTGCGCGACGGCGTGGAAGAAATGGTGCGTGCGTTGGTCGCGCAATTGCGCGGTGATTTGCGATTGTTGAATCCGGTTCAACACATCGCGCGTGAGAATGAAAATTTTGTTTTGATGACGAACGATGGAATGGTGCGCGCGAAAAATATCGTGCTGGCAACCCCCGCGTTCGTCGCTGCCGATTTGTTGCGTGACATCGTGCCGAACGTCGCGCGCAATTTGCAAACGATTCGCTATGTCAGCACAGGCACGCTGTCGCTGGCGTACCGCGTCGCCGATATTCGTCGCCCGCTCAACGGATTGGGCATCGTCGTGCCGCGCAGTGAGCGCCGTCCGATCAACGCGATCACGTGGAGTTCATGCAAGTTCAATCATCGCGCGCCCGAAGGTTTTGCGTTGCTGCGCGTTTTCTTTGGCGGCTCGCGCAGTCCGCAAGCGATGGAACTGGATGATGCGTCGTTGCTCAACACGGTGCGCGATCAATTGCGCGAGTTGATGGGGATCGAAGCCGCGCCGCTGTTCCATCGCCTTTATCGCTGGCATCGTTCCAACGCGCAGTACGATGTGGGACATCTCGACCGCATCGCGCAGTTGGAGCAAGCATTGCCCCCAGGAGTGTATCTGACAGGCAGCGCGTATCGCGGTGTCGGCATTCCCGATTGCATCAAGCAATCGCAAGAGACGGTGAAGCGAATCACATCCCAGACTTGACCGAGTTTCCGTCTGTGGTCAATTTTCTGCTGGAGGAAAAAATGCAATTCCACAAAATTCTTGCCTTGATGATCGTCGCAGTCGTGACAAGTTGCGCCCCAAGTGCATCGCCAACCCAAACAATATCGAACAATCCAAGCAGTGCCGTTGCGCATTTGAACGGCGGCACGTTCGTCCGCGCAATGACCTCCGAACCCGCGAGTATTGACCCGCAAGGTGCGGCAACATCGGGCTTGAGTCTCGTCACACCATACTTGTTCGACACGCTCGTTACGCGCGATGTGGATAACAAACTTGTGCCGGTGCTTGCGGAAAGTTGGCACACCTCCGACGACGGCAAAGCGATCACGCTGAAACTGAAATCGGGTGTGATGTTTCAAGACGGTACGCCGTTCAATGCCCAAGCCGTGCAGTTCACGTTCAAGCGATTCAAAGAAACGGGGACGAAATCGCCGATCTATGATGGCGTAAAACGGATTCAAGAGATTCAAGTGATGGATGATTTGACCGTGCGATTTACGTTCAAAGAACCGGCTGCGAATTTTTGGAGCACGCTCACGATACCGTACGCGGGCATCATCAGCCCCGATTCCGCACGCAAGGTGACGGAAACGGGGAAAGGCAACTTGATTGGCACGGGTGCGTTTATTCTGGCTGAATCGAAAGCGGGGCAATCGCTTACGCTCAAACGCAATCCCGATTACCGATGGGGTGCACCGATCACGGAAAATCGCGCCGCGCCATACCTCGATGCGCTCGTGTTCAAAGTGATTCCTGACGCGGCGACGCAACTCGCGGCGTTGCAAACGGGCGACGTGGATGCGATTTTTGTCAACCAACCCGATCACATCGCCAAACTGAGAAACACTCCCAATATTCAACTCATCGAAACTGAACTCAACAGTTTGATCTATCTCGCGTTCAATTGCAAGAAACCGCCGTTCAACGACGCGCGCGTACGCCAAGCCTTGTCTCGCGCGATCAACAAAGAGGAAATCATCCAAGTCGCGCTCGGCGGCATCGGCAAGCGCGCGACCACGTATTTGCCGCCCACGCTTTTAGGGTACGATGTGGCGCTGGAATCGTACGAAATCAAGTACGACACAACACGAGCGCAAGCCGAATTGCAAGCGCTGGGATTCACGCAATCGGCAAATGGAACCTGGGAAAAAGAGGGACAACCGCTCAAAGGTTTGCTTATCACGTCGAATCGCGCGCCGAATGATGCGGTTGCCGCGCTGATTCAAGCGCAATTCAAGGTAATCGGCGTACCGATTGAAATTCAGCAACTCGATAGCAAAGCCGTAACCGACGCAACCGCCACCGGCAAGTTCGATTTTCTCTTGTATCGCTACGATTGGAATGACCCCGACGCGCTCAACATCTATCTGGGTTCGGATCGCATCGGCACTACGAATCGCGCGGCGTACAGCAATCCGGCCGTTGACCAATTGCTCGCGCAAGGTGTTGGCGAACTCGACCAGACCAAGCGCGTCAAGATTTACAGCCAAGCACAAAAGTTGATTATGCAGGATGCGCCCTGGCAACCACTGTATATTCCCGTTGATGTAATGGCGTTCAACAAACGCTTCGACGGTGTCAAGCTCGGTTTTATGGGGCGAATGCTCGTCAACGACGTGCGGTTTGTGGGAAAGTGATTCTAACCAGCGAAGAACAATTGTGGTAAAAAAATAATGCCAAGACAATTTGCGAAACGATTCATCGGCGCGCTGGTTACACTCACCGTTGTCAGTCTCGTTACCTTTGTCGCGTTGCAAGCAACGCCGGGCGATGTGGCTAACGGATTGGTCGGCGACAGCGCGTCGGTCGCGCAATTACAAATGATGCGCGCGCAACTTGGACTTGATCAACCGTTGCTCGCGCAGTACGCCGGGTTCGTCGGCAAGGCAGTGCGCGGCGATCTGGGACGTTCGTTCATCAGTAACAAACCTGTACTCGATTTGTTGCTTGAACGATTGCCTTGCACGATTTTGCTGGCGTTGGGTGCGATCACGTTGGCGCTGATCATTGGAATGACAATGGGCATTGCCGCCGCGTTGCGCGCGGGTACGAAAACCGATATGCTGTTGATGAGCGGCGCGGCGCTGGGTTTGGCGATTCCAACGTTTTGGAGCGCGCTCGTGCTGATGCTGATCTTTTCGGTGAACTGGCGCGTGCTTCCACTCATCGGCATTGATAATCCGCTTGGATTCGTTCTCCCCAGCATCACACTTGCTCTGCCAACCGCCGCCGCCATCGCGCGCTTGATGCGTGCGAGTTTGCTCGACGTGTTGCGGTCGGATTACGTTCGCACGGCGAATGCGAAAGGATTGTTGCCACAACGTGTGTTGACGCATCACGTCGTCCGCAATAGTTTGTTGCCCGTCGTGACGATGCTAGGTTTGCATCTGGGGCATTTGCTCGGCGGCGCGTTCATTGTCGAAACGATTTTCGCATTGCCCGGGCTGGGACGTTTAATGGTGCAAGCGATCTTTGACCGCGATTATCCGATCGTGCTTGGCGCGACGCTCTTCATCGCCGCGCTATACATCGTCATCAATTTTCTCGTTGACCTTGCACACGGCTGGTTCGACCCGCATGTGGCGCAAGAAGCAATTTAGCATGACCGCCCTCACCCGCACAACCATTCGAATTCTGAAAAATCAAATCGCACTACACTCGCCAAGTGTTGCGCAGCGACAAACGCTGACAACGCGTCGGCACGCGCGGATCACGCCGAGTTTGTGGATCGGCAGCGTGATTGTTGCAACCGTCTTGACGATGGCGTTCGTCGCGCCGTTCATCGCGCCGTACGTGCCCGATCAAGTGATGGCGGGCGCGCGCTGTGCTCCGCCAAGCGCGCCCCATCTTTTTGGCACCGATGCGCTCGGACGCGATGTGTTCAGCCGCGTGTTGCACGGCGCGCGCCTCGCTGTGTGGACGATGACGTTCGGTGTAAGCATCGCCGCGTTGCTTGGCATTGTCCCAGGATTGATCGCGGGGTACGCAGGCGGTTGGCTTGATCAAATCTTGTCGCGCGTGATGGAAATCGGAATGGCGTTTCCGGGAATCTTGCTTGCGCTCGTCATCGTCGCGCGCGTGGGGCCATCGCTCGACAACGCCATCATCGCGCTGGGCATCATCAGCGCGCCCGGCTTCTATCGTCTAGCGCGAGCGCAAACTATCTCCGCGCGCAAGTTGCTGTACGTGGATGCGGCGCGTGCTATCGGCGCAAGCGACGCGCGCGTTTTGTTTCGACATATCGCGCCGAATCTTGCATCGTCGTTGATCGTCATTGCGACGATGCGCGCGGGGTTCATGTTGCTCACCAGCAGCAGTTTGAGTTTTATCGGTTTGGGGGCGCAACCGCCGATGCCAGAGTGGGGCGCTTTGCTAACCTCAGGGCGAAATTATTTAGAGACCGCGCCCTGGCTGGCGATTTTTCCTGGGCTGTGCCTCATGCTCACCGTCGCCGGGACGAATCTGTTGGGCGACGGGTTGCGCGACTGGTTTGACCGGGGACAATAATTTATATCGCCAGCATATAAAAAACATCCCGCAGCTATTTTGCGGGATGTTTCATCTAGACGAGTCGCAGTCTTGCGCCGCACGCCAATTCCGGCGGAATCAGAAATCCACTGCCGTCCTGCTCTAGTGCAATGTTTTCATTTCTAAAACGAATCCGATCACGCCCCAAGCCATCGACGGCGATGGTCAGCGCAAAAATTCCTTCGCCGCGTTTCGATAAATATTCCGCCATCGTGTTACCGCCGCGTTCCGGGTGCGCCAGCACGATACTTCCCCAATCCATCGTCAAGCGATAACCGACGACATCGCTTGCCGCGTTGTGAACGCGTTTCGGTTCGACGCCGAGCAACGCGTGGTACGCCTCCCGTGCGTGTTCAAGGTGTCGCGCCGCGACAATCACTTCTTTCACGCGCGCGCGACTGCCGATGCCTTCTGTTGCCGGTTCGATGCGCAACGCGCGCGGTGTGTCGTCTTGAATCAGAAATGGCATCAAGCCGACCGGCGATCCGTTGAACATCGATGTGTGCCATTCGACGCGCCGACCGTCGAGTCGGACGCGCGCGCCGGCTTTTGGTTCATCGTACGCCAGCGATGATTTCAAACGCGCGACATCGTTCGCAATTTCATTCGACGCAAGCACAAAGCCGGCAAATCCTTCGCCCACGCGCAAACGCTCGACGCCGGCGCGCCAAAAAGAATTTGCGGCGAGCGTCGGGTCTTTGAACGCAACGAGTTCGATGTACGTGTTATCAGCAAACGCAATGAGCGCGTTGTGACTGCCGAACGCCGGATGTTCGCCGCCGGCGCGCACGTCAAAACCAAGTCGGCGAAATGATTGCATCGCGGATTCAAGTTGATTGACGAGAATAATAAAGTGATCGAAACCGGTGAGCATAAAATTCCTTTTGTCATTGCGAGCGCAGCGAAGCAATCTCGCAATGACAAGATGACTACGGCGTTGGAAAATTGTAGATCGCGGACGACGGCGCGCTCAACGCGTGCTTGACCAATCGTCGCACCGAGGTCCAGTACTCGCTGACCAAATCGCCGTACGGATTCGCATTGAGCGGCACTTCAAAATCAATCGGCTTGTACACGCCGGCGTCGATATCCTTTTGCGTGATCGGATTGTCCACCGCATTCGGCGTGACCCATTGCACGCCGCCGTCGCCGTGCGCCGCATCGACGATGTAACGCGAGCGGTCGATGCGCGGAAACTGCACATCGTCATTGATTTGTTTAGCGCGTTGTAAACTTGTTGCTGTCCCGGCAATGTTGTTGACGATCAACACGAACGGATCGAAATCGTACACGATTGCGCCGCTGATCATCTCACCGCCGATGAATTTCGATGCGCGCATCCAGAATTGATAATCGGTGTATTGCGCGCGCAACGATTCGATCAGCGCGTTGAAGACGAGCGACTTGCGCGAGTTGTGTTCCAGCACCGGGTCGTACAAACTTTCCGACACCGGCACCGTCTTGATGAATTGAACGACTTGGCGTCCGTTCAACTTTTGTTTGCCTTTTTCAAAACGCCCGCGCTCGTACTTTTTGCCGTCGAGATAAAACGGGTGCACCTCGAATGTCGTCGGCACGTCAACGGTGATGCCATCGAACACATTATCGATTAGCCCTTGCATCACCGTGTCGCGGAACGTGATTTGAAAATCGATGGCCAAGCCGGTCGCGTTTTCAATCGTGCGGCGCATCAAACGAAAGCCACCCACATTGTACGCCTGATCGATGCGGATTGCGCCCGGTTTTTGTCCGCGCTTGGTCAACTCGCGTTCGATTTCCGGCGCGCGAATGTCGTGCGTGAACGAAATGATGTCGAGCGTGCGCGTACGCAGATTGTACGACAGAATCGTTTGCGAGCCGATGATTGCTTTTTCGGTGAGCGGCGGCTCGTGTGTTTCGCCGTAACCGAAAAGCAAAAGGTTGATGCGTCCCAGGTTCAGTTCGCGGTCGATGCGCTTGAAATAATCGGCGTCGGTCTTGGCAGTTTCGGCGCGGCGTTTGCGCGCTTCGTTGAGAAACGGCATCGTCAGCGTGTCGAGCATCGATTCGGATCGAATATCATCGGCGCGAAGATTGGCGGAGGCGAAAACGCGCTGGATTTCCGGTTTGAGTGCCGTCGTGGAATCGGGAATGATGTGGAGAAACGCGGCGGTCAGTGCGGAATCGTGTTCGGCAATTCGGATTTCATCGACTTGATTTTTCAAGCCGTACGTTGCGCCGGCAAGTGCGATGATAATTGCGAGTGCAAGGAATACAAATCGAATTCGTCGTTTGAACATTTCGTCAGTTCGGTTCCAAAAATCGGACTCGATTATATGCACGATTGGAGATTTGGCAAATTGCCAAAGGCATTAGACATTCTTGTCATTTCGACGAGCAGAGCAAGGAGAAATCTTTTGTAATTTGCGAGAGTTCTCGCCGCATTGCGGCTTGAAATGACAGTCTCAGTAACCGATGCTACGCAGTCTCACCGCTGAGAACGCAGAGGTCGCAGAGAAAAACATTGAAAAATCTCGGCGTTCTCCGCGTGCTTTGCGTAAAACAATTCGATTTGTGTAAGGTGAGTCAGTAAAACAAAAACCCTTCGGGTTTTGCGTAACCCGAAGGGTCTGTTTCATTCCGCCGCCTTTGATGTTACGGCAAGCGACTGAACCACAAGAGCGATAACATTCCCGCGAGCAAAACGAAAATTGTCGCGCCGCCGGTGAAGAACGCAGTCAGTTCCGTTTTCTCGGCGCGGAATACGACGCGCGTGCTCAAATTTTCGTACACGGTTTTCAAATCCGCTTCGGTGTCTGCTTTGTAATAATCACCATCCGTGCGATCGGCAATTTCCCTCATCGTTTCTTCATCCAAACGCACGCGGACGTTGCGACCTTGAATCGTCAACACTGTACCTTGCGGACTCCCGACGCCAACCGTGTACACGCGCACGCCGCGATCCGCTACTTGTTTGATTATATCGAGCGGGCGTGGACCAACATTGCTTTCACCATCGCTTAATAACACAAGAACTGCCGGCGCGTACGTGCCGCGCGGCATCGGCGTGGGAGTGGGCGTGGGTTCCGGCAAGGATAACGAATCGTTGCGCGTGGCGGGGGTGGGTGGTGGTTTGGTCGGGTCTTCGAACAATGCTTCGACGCCGGTCAATAATCCGCGTCCGATGGCAGTGCCGCGTTGCGGCGTCAATCGATTGATCGCGGCAAGAATCGCTTCACGATCATTCGTCGGCGCTTGTATGACGGCGGCGTTGTCGCTGAATGCGACGATGCCGATGCGAACATTCGGCGGCTGTTTTTCGACGAACGCGCGCGCGGCAACTTTGGCGGCTTCCAAGCGATTCGGCTTCATATCTTGCGCTTGCATACTGCCGGACACATCGATCGACAAAACGATCGTGCCTTGATTCGATGGTAACATCACGGTGGCGACCGGGCGCGCAAACGCGACGATCATAATCGTCAAGCCGAGCAAAAACAAAATCGGTGGAATGTGACGACGCCATCCCGGTCCGCGCCCCAGCGCTTCTTTGACCAGCGAGAGACTGGCGTAACGCAGTGCGTATTTTTGTCGCCGCCGTTGCGCGATGATGTACGCGATGATGAGGACGGGAATCAAAAGCAACAACCACAGAAAATCGGGCCACAGAAAACTCATATCAAACTCCAATGTCATTGCGAGAGGCGGAGCGATCGGGCAATGACCATTTGCAATTACGCAACGGTTGCGGGCAGAATCTTACGTTGTTTCCGCAACATTGCAAAGCGAACGATTTCGCGCACGAGATCATCTTCCGTCGAGAGCGACAGGACATCGACGCCGGCGCGTTTGAACGTAACGTGCAATTCATACTCGCGTCGTCGCGCGGCTTCGTTAAAGCGTTGGCGAAATTTCTTGTCGTGCGTGTCGATATACAACTGCTCGCCGGTTTCAGAATCTTCAAAGATGATTGGCCCAATGTCCGGCAATTCGACTTCACGTCGGTCGTACAACCGCAACGCGAGCACTTCGTGGCGTTGACACAACGCCATCAACGGTTTGTCCCAGCCCGGCGCGCTGATGAAATCGGAGATGATGAAAATGAGCGAGCGGCGGCGAATTGTGCGCGCGCCGGTTTCCAGCAACGCGGTCAAGTTAGTGGGCGGCGTGTGTTTCAAATGCGGCTGGCGCAACAAATCGTTGATGAGCCGCAAAACTTGTTCTTTGCCGCTTTTCGCCGGAATGACTTGTTCCACTTTGCCGCCGTAAAAAATCGCGCCCACCCGATTGCCGTGCCGGGTAAGCAACCGTGCCAGCACCGTCACGAAATCGATCAACAGATTGCGTTTGTGTGTGTGCACGGTACCGAAATCGACGGACGGACTCAGGTCGAGCAAAAACCACGCGCTCACTTCGCGGTCTTCGACGTACTCGCGCACGTACGGCGTTTGCATCCGCGCGGTAACATTCCAATCGATGTAGCGAATATCGTCGGTGTATTGGTACTCGCGCAGGTCGGCGAAATCCAAACCGAACCCGTGAAAGAGCGTGCGGTAATCGCCTTGCAGTAATCCGTCCAAGCGACGGATCACGGTCCAATCGAGCCGCTGTAAAATTTTTTCAGGACTGCGCGTCGGCGGTAAGGTTGACATGGGTTTGCAACGGAATCGAAGGTAATGGAATTTGTTTGATGATGCGATCCAAAATCATATCGGCGGTGATGTTGTCGGACATGGCTTCGTACGACAACACCAAACGATGACGCATCACATCGAATGCCATATCGAGAATGTCTTGCGGCAGAACGTAGGCGCGTCCGCGCACGTACGCCAGCGCGCGCGCGGTGATAATCAAGTTGATCGACGCGCGCGGGCTGGTGCCGTACATAATGTACTTGGCAACATCGCGAATGCCGAACTTGTCCGGCTCGCGCGTCGCGGAGGCGAGACGCACTGCGTACTCGATCAACGCCGGATCGACGTACACCGACGCCGCTTCTTTACGCAACTCGATCAATTGATCGGTGTTCACAACGGATTTGACTGCTTGCAAAGAACCGGTCATCCGCTCGACGATGACAAATTCTTCTTGCGCGGAGGGATAATCGACGAGCACTTTCATCATAAAGCGATCCACTTGCGCTTCGGGCAAAGGATACGTGCCTTCCGTCTCGATGGGATTTTGCGTTGCCATCACGAGAAAGGGTTCTGGGACTTTGAATGTTTCGCCGCCGATGGTAACTTGGCGTTCTTGCATTACTTCGAGCAACGCGCTTTGTACTTTGGCGGGTGCGCGGTTGATTTCGTCCGCGAGCAACAAGTTGGTAAAGACCGGACCTAAAGAAGTGGCAAACTCGCCGGTCTTTTGATTGTAAATGCGCGTGCCGACGAGATCGGCGGGGACGAGGTCGGGTGTGAACTGGATGCGTTTGAATGTTCCGTGAATCGCTTCCGCCAACGTTTTGATCGTCAACGTTTTTGCCAGACCCGGCACACCTTCGACAAGCAGATGGCCCTGCGAGAGAATCGCCACCAGCACACGTTCGAGCAAATGATCCTGCCCGACGATAACTTTTTTAACTTCGTACAGCACCTGTTCCATCAAGGGTGCTTCTTCTGGTTTCGTCATCATTTCATCTGTCATTTGATTTCTCCACGATTGCGAATTTCAATTCCGAAATCGGCAATCAAAAATTTGAAATTAGTACGGTGGCGAGCCAATCGCGGCGGCGGCGGTTTCGATTGTTACTGCAAAACCGATGCCGATGAATACGTCTTGGTCGGTAGGATTCAAGAGCGATGAGACAATGCCGACCACTTCGCCATCGCGATTGACGAGCGGTCCGCCCGAATTGCCGGGATTGACAGCGGCATCGAATTGAATCAGACCGGTCATCGTCGCGCCAGTCTTGGGCGATTTGAAACTGCGATTCAAGCCGGAGACGACGCCGCCGGAAAATGAATTGGTGATGCCGAACGGATTGCCCGCCGCGAACACTTCATCTCCCACACTCAACCCACCCGAACCGGCAAATATCGCTGGAATCAACTCGTCCGGAATTTCGCGCGGACGCAAGACTGCCAGATCATTCTCCGGCACGCGCGCAATCACCGAGGCTTCGGATTCCGTGCCATCGTAAAAAGTGACGCGCACTTCGACCGCGTCACGGACGACGTGCAACGCGGTGAGAATCAACCCGGTGTCATCGACGACAACGCCGGCACCCAACGCGCCTTCGGTTTTGCCGTTGCTCGATAACACTAACGCGCGCACCCGCACGAGCGAAGGACGAATCACTTGGTACGCAATCGAGCCGACTGCCGGTTGCGGTGTCGCCGACGCCATCACGCGCGCGACGGCGGCGTTGATATCGCGCTGGGTCAATCGTTGCGGCGGGGGCTGGGTGGAATTGTAGGCGAGCATCAGCATTAGCCCCATCAGCGCGCCGGCAAGAACCAAGAACGCGCTATGAAAACGCGCATAAAAATTTTTGATACGTTGCCGCAGTCGTTCAAGTCGCGTGGGTGGCGGAGTTGGGGGGGGCGGAGGGGCAGGGCGTTCTGTCGGCCAAGGTCGTATTTTTCGCATTTGACATCACACTCTTCTCGGAAGCAGCTTCACTCCCGTATAAATTTATTACGCGGCGCCGACAAAGAAAGTTTGGAGCGTTTCTGCAAAGTGGCTGGATTTTCTTTATTTTTAGGTAGTTTGTCAATAGCCCCCTCCATAAGAAATTTAGAAGAGAAAAAATATCGATTGACACGCCGGATTATCGCGGCTAGAATGATTGCCGTAATCGATCAAAATGCCGGAGTGATGAAAATGCCGATTGACGCCAATCGCCAAAAGCAAGCCAAAGAATACGCGCGGATTCGTCATCGATTGTTTGCGCTGAACCTCGTATTGAGCGCGCTGGCGCTGGTCTTGGTGCTGGCGCTGGGATTGAATGTCTGGCTCAAGCAAATCGTTCTAGCCATTTCCACAGATGTGTGGATTGCCACTTTTCTGTACTTTGCGGTTGCGTTGATCGCGTATGGAATTTTATTTTTTCCGCTCGTGTACTATCGCGGCTTTGTGCTTCCGCATCGCTACGGCTTGTCGACACAAACACTTGACGCGTGGTTGATCGATGTTGTCAAAAGCGGCGTGCTGGGCATGATCTTTGGTGGAATTGTGATCGAGGTGATTTACTTTGGCTTACGCACCACGCCCGCAACGTGGTGGCTGTGGGCAAGCGGCTTTCTGTTGTTGTTCAATGTTGTACTCGCAAACCTTGCGCCCATTTTGATCTATCCGCTCTTTTTCAAATTCAAACCACTTGCGGATGTTGAACTCGCGACGCGCCTCACTGCACTCGCCGAACGTGCGAATACTCAAGTGCGCGGTGTGTTTACGATGATGCTATCAGAAAAAACCACGGCGGCGAACGCGGCGTTGATGGGATTGGGTAACACGCGCCGCATTGTGTTGGGCGATACGCTGTACGCAAAATATTCACACGACGAAATCGAAACCATTCTCGCGCACGAATTGGGACATCACGTTCATCGCGATATTGGCTGGCTCATCACCGTTGATACCCTTTTGACACTGGCTGGCTTTTTCGCCGCCGATATTTTCTTAAAGTGGAGTGTAGCGCAATTGCAGTACGACGGCATCGCCGATTTAGCGGCATTTCCGTTGCTCGGCTTCGCGCTGGGCATCTTCAACCTGCTCACGCTGCCGTTCAGCAACGCTTTTTCGCGCTGGCGTGAAGGCATGGCGGACGATTATGCCTTGCAGGCAACGCAGAATGCGCCAGCGTTTGTGGGCGCGATGGAAAAACTCGCGAATCAGAATCTTGCCGAACTCGAACCCGAACCCTGGGTCGAATATCTGCTCTACACCCATCCCCCGATTGGTAAACGCATCCGGCGCGGTGAGCAGTTTGCCGGCGGCAAATAAAAAAACAATCGCCTGACCGATCATAGTCAGGCGATTGTTTTTTCTCGTCTAGCGGGTGAGCCCGTTCGTGACGCGGCTGAAAATGTTCGCAATCTGCGGACCCAAAATCGCTAGGATCGCAATAACGACAATTGCAACCAAAACGAGGATCAATGCGTACTCGACCAAACCTTGACCTTTTTCGCGTGGTAGATACATCGTGTGCCTCCTTGACTCTTTTATACACGATTCGCCCGGCGATTACAATAGGACTAGTGTACCTTTATCAAACGGTTATGCTTTTTCGGCGCGCGCGCAATTGAATGGCGATGAAACCGATCAATGCACCCAGCAACGCCGCACCGATCAGCCAGCCCCACGCGGCATCCCGGCGTCGATGGGACGCGTGATGCGCGCGTTGATGTTCCGCTGCCATTTGCAAATTATCGCGAAGACGTTCGCGGAACACCGGCGGCGGAGCGATCGGTTTCAAGATGTGCTGGAGATGATCGGCAACGTCAGCCCATTCATTTTTTTGCGCGAATAGTGAGGAGCGAGCCACGATCACCTCTTATGCCGGATACACCACTGTGCCAACCACGCCAGGCCCGAAATGCACGGCAAGCGAAATTGCCACGTCGTCGATGAACGTGTCCACGCAATTTAATGTCTGCTTGCCGCGCTCCATCACTTGTTCTGCTTCCGCACGCGCTTCGCCGTGAATGACGGCAAAATGTACCGGCTGATTGTCTGCCGCTTCCTTTGCCAGATCGATCAACTGCGTGAGCGCGGCTTGCCGCGAACGGACGCGACCGCTCGGCAGCAGCATACCCTCCTTCAGCGAAATCAACGGTTTGACATTCAACAACGAGGCAATGAATCCTTGCAAATGGCTGATGCGTCCGCTCATCTGGGCGTACTTGAGCGTTGCCAACGTCAGAAAAATGCGCGTGTGCGGACGCTTTTGATCCAATTGCGCGATAATCTCTTCGGCACTTTTGCCGGCGCGCGCCATTTGCGAGGCATCGACACACATAAATCCAAGCCCCGCCGAGCCGGCAAGACTATCGTACGGCAACACGCGAATTTCCTTTTCGACTTCTTGCGCGGCGAGGATCGCGGAATTCATCGTGCCGCTCAATTTGCCGGTCACGTGCAAAGAGATGATCGTGTCGAAACCTTGCCGGGCATATTCGCGGTACACTTGCGCAAATTGTCCCACCGAAGGTTGTGACGTCGTCGGGATGATTCCCAACTCATCGACCTTTTTGTAGAACGTCGTTTGATCGATGTTGATGCCTTCTTGAAAACTGTCATTGCCGAACTGGATGTTGATCGGCACCACGCCGATGTCGTACTTTTCAAAATAACTCGCCGGCAAATCGCACGTCGAGTCGGTCAGTACTTTGATTTTCGCCATCGTCCCTCCTTTTGCTCATTCCGTTTTCCCCGGTGCGGTCTTCGATAGTTCATCGCGCAAGGCAAGCAAGGTGCGATGATACAATGACTTGACCGCGCCTTCGCTTTTGCCCATTATTTTGCCAATGTCGGCATTCGATAATTCATCCACGAATTTGAGAATCAATAATTCCTGACGGTCGGCGGGCAAGCGCGCAATCGTCGCGAGTAACACGCGCGTCTCCTCGTTCTGTTCCGCGCGATGATGCGGACTCGCGGTTTTTTCGGCGACGGTGATCAAATCGTCCAGCCGAATGTACTTGCGGCGACTGCGGTCGCGGTGCCAATTGGCAACCAAATTGTGCGCGATGCGATAAAGCCACGCCGCGAACGGCGCGCCGCGCTGATTGAATTCGCCAATCCGTCCAAGCGCGCGATAAAACACCCGCGCGGTCAAATCTTCCGCTTCGCGCACATCGCTGGTGCGATAATAAATATAGCGATAAATCCGGTCGACGTACCGTTCGTATAATGCCCCAAACGCGGCGGGATCATGCTTGGCGTTTTCGATCAACTCTTCATCACTGGCAATCATTCAAACACCGATTCTCTGCTAAAGATACGTTTCTGGTTTGGGAAAGCTCGCCGGAAAACGGGCGGATAAAAAATGCAACCCGTTCTCACGGAGAACGGGTTGCCAAACTCGTTACTCTGTGTAGAACGCTAATCCGAGCGCATTAGGTCCGGTGTGCACACCCAGGACGGGACCGATCTGGGACATGTAGAATGCTTTGCACTCGAATTGCTTGCGGATTTGTTGCTCCAACGCCGCGGCATCGGCCGGCGATTGCGCGTGCAAGACGCCCACGTGAATCGGCTTGTTGCCGCCGGTGCGTTGTTCCATAATCTCGATCAATCGCTTGACCGCTTTGGCACGCGAACGTGGTTTCTCCAACGGAGTGACCACGCCGCCTTTGATCTCGAGCATCGGCTTGAAATTGAGCAGCGTGCCGAGCATCGCGCTCGCCCCGCCAATTCGTCCGCCGCGCCGGAGATATTCGAGCGTGTCCAGGACGAAGATGAGATTCAGTTTTGGAATAATCGCGTTGACTGCCGCAACCACGTCATCGCGCGATTTGCCTGCCGCCGCCGCTTGCGCGGCAACGATGCACAACATTCCCAACGCCAGCGAAATCCACGGCGTATCCACAATCGTCAGCGGCACGGTTTTTTTCAATTGCTGTTCCAGTTCCGTTTTTGCCGCGCACGCCGAGGCGTACGTCCCGCTCAACTTGCTGGGCAAATGCACGGAAACGATTTCTTTGCCCGCCTCGAGGAGCGGTTTGTACAACTCGACGAATTCACCCGCCGATGGTTGTGATGTCGTCGGATGTTGTTTGGCGTGGGGAAGCATTTCGAAAAACTTGTCGATCGTCAGGTCGACCCCATCGCGATACACGGTCTTGCCAAAAATGGCTTGGAGCGGAATCACGGTGATGTCGAGTTTCTGCCGCAGGTCTTCCGGCAGATTCGCCGACGAATCGGTTACGATCTTGACAGTGTTCAATTCACTCCTTCCGTTTTGATTTCTTTTGCGCGCGTCGAACGCACTGCATACACGATCCACACCAGCCCGCCAAGCGCCAGCACACTCAACACGAGCGCCAGCGCAATGACGAACAGTCCGAGCGCCGGCATCATCGGTTCGATTTCTCTCGCACCGCTGAACAGCAACAGCGCGCCGACGCCGGCAGAGATTGCCAGCGCGTTCCACGCCGCGTGGAAAAACACGCACACTCCGTACGCTAGAATGAGTCTGCCCCACCTCCTTTCGACGCGCGCGGCAAACCACCCGCGCCCCATGGTCACGCCGGTTGCCACGTGCATCATCGTCGCACCGACGCGAATCAACATTACCGGCGCCCAGGACGATAAATCTGCACCGCCGTTGAAGATATTTTCGACTGCCGCAAAACCCGCGCCGGCGGCAAGCCCCCACAACGTCGCGTGTGCCAAACTTGTTCGGCGCGGATCGATGAACCCAAGCGGCAAGGTCTTGAGCGCTTCTTCGACCAACGGCACGGCGCCCGCAAAAAACAACAACGCGCCGGCAATGACCGCCGGATTCATCAGCCATTGCAACAAAAAACCAACATCCGGCGTTGGACTTGCAAGCAACTCTTCGATGGCGTACGAGTCGAGCAACGTCGTGTCCATCGTCAACACGAGGACGATGGCAATCATCAAGAATGTGAAAATGCCGATGATGGTTTCCAAGAAGAATGCCAGCGACGTTGCACCCAAGCCGCCCCAACTAAACGTCGCGACGACCGCGCGCAAACTTGTTGCGCCACCCAAATGCCGCGCGGCATAAGCGATGAACGCGAGCGGCAGCAAAACCGCGGCGAAGAAATGCCACGGTGGAAAGACGTACGCCGCAATCGGTTTCACCGCGAGCGCACCAATGCCGATAAGAATTGAAACGAGAAACGCGATAATCAAAAATGTAAAACGCGGGAAAGCGCGCGCGGCGGGCTGGGAGGCGCGACTGCACAAAAAATTGACTGCCTGCCAAACGAGTACAACACCAAAGACCCCGCCAAGTAACGCCGCTGAACCCGAGAATGTATTTGACGCAAGTACTTGAGTGGTTGTGCCGCGCCGCGACAGCAACGGCGTGATCAAGTACATTATTCCAGACACCGCGCTGCACGAAAACATCGCGACTGCCAACACGATGCCCCACACGCCGACGAGCATGCGTTCACTTGATAATGGGGCGGAGACCGGTTCAGTTGTCATTGGCAATCACCAATTGATACACCGTGCGCCGCGCGCGTCCCGATTCGCGTGCGATGCGCTTGACCGCTTCGGTTCGCGTTACGCCGGTTGCCATCAACTTTTTCACCGCCGTGATGACGCGCGCGTTGTCCCAAACCTCTGCCGTCGATTTTTCGTCGGCGGTTATCCCCGCAATCACCAACGTAAACTCGCCGCGCGGCGGATGCGCCGCAAAATGTTCGCGCGCCGCGTGGACTGTCCCGCGAAAAAATTCTTCGTACAGTTTGGTGATCTCACGCGCCACACAAATTTTTCGATTGCCCAACGTCGCCGCGACGTCGTCCAAACTATCGATGAGGCGATGCGGCGCTTCAAAGGCAATCAGCGTGCGCGGCTCGTGCGCAATCGATTGCAGGAATTTTTGGCGGGCGGATTTTTGGCGCGGCAGAAAACCCAGGTAGGTAAATTGATCAGTGGGCAAACCGGACGCGATGAGCGCGGCGAGAATGGCACTTGGTCCCGGAAGCGGTACCACTTGAATGCCGCGTTCCAACGCCGCGCAGACCAGTTCGTACCCGGGATCGGAAATACCCGGCATCCCGGCTTCCGAGATGACAGCGACATCGCCGCGCTCCAACGCGTCGAGAATCGTATCGAGTTTGGAAAGTTTGTTATGCTCAAAGTACGAGGTGATCGGTTTGGAAATTTGAAGATGGGTGAGCAAGTTGCGCGCGGTGCGGGTATCTTCGGCGGCGACAAGCGCGACCTCTTGCAAAACGCGCGTGGCGCGCAAGGTGAGGTCTTGCAGATTGCCGATTGGCGTCGCAACGAGGTAGAGGATGCCCATAAAATCGATTACTATTATAACGCGGAAATGGATGGGCGTCTATCTTGGCATTTGAATTGTAATGTTGGGTTTGACCTCTACAGACTATCAGGGTAGAATATTTGTAACAATTCAATAAAAAGACGAGGTGCAACAATGAAGTTGGATTATGACAAAACAGCGATTCTCGGCTTTGGATTTTTTGGTGTTAGTCTGATCTGGTCCCTCTATAATTCGTACGTGCCGGTCTTTTTGGAAAAAGATTTTTTGCTCAGTGCGACGGTGATCGGATTGGTGATGACCTTCGATAACATTGCCGCGCTGTTCATTCAACCGTGGATCGGCGCGCAGAGTGATCGGACGCGCACATCGATTGGACGACGCATGCCCTTTATCATCGTCGGCGCGCCAATTGCCGCCATCGCGTTTGCGCTGATTCCGTTTGCGAATCTACTGCCGCTCTTTATGGCGGTGATCATCGTTATGCTTTTGGCGATGGCGATTTTTCGCACACCGGTGATTGCGTTGATGCCGGACATTACGCCCTCGCCTTTGCGGAGCAAAGCGAACGGCGTCATCAATTTGATGGGAGGCATTGGCGCGATTCTCGCGTTCTTCGTCGGCGCGCGGTTGTACGATATGGGACGCCCGGTGCCGTTCATCGCCGCGGCGATTGTCCTGGTTATTGCGGTAGCGATTGTTTTCTGGCGCATCAAAGAACCTAAAGATGCGTCCGAACCCGCGACGGAACAAGCCGGCGTGCTGGCGAATCTGCGGCTGATTCTGACCGACCGCGACCGCAGTGCGATTTTGATTTTACTTGCGATCTTTGCGTGGTTCGTCGGGTTCAACGTCGTCGAAACATTTTTCACGCTGTACGGTGTGAATGTATTGAACATCAAAGAAAGCGCGGCAAGTCTCACGCTGGGATTTTTGTCCGTGATGTTTGTTCTCTTTGCCGTGCCGAGCGGTTTCATCGCGACGCGGTTTGGGCGCAAGCCGACGATTCTCGCCGGACTCGCGTTGCTTGTTGTCCTGCTTGGTTTGATTCGCGTAATGCCGCCGGCAACGCAAATGCAAACGGTCGCGTCGATTGCCGGGCTTGCCATCACCAACTTGCATTTGATTATGCTGGTTGCCGGAATTGGCTGGGCGCTCATAAACATCAATTCCTTACCGATGGTGGTGGACATTGCGCCGCAAGATCGGTTGGGAACGTACACCGGATTGTACTATTTCTTCTCGACGCTCGCGGCGATTTTAGGTCCCTGGCTTGGCGGTGCGCTGGTCGATTTCACCGGGCGCAATTATGCGATGATCTTTACGATTGCGCCGATTGGAATGCTGGCAGCGTTCGCGTTGATGCTCGGCGTGCGGCGTGGTGAGAGAGCGGAAACAGTGGTGGATTGACGATAACTTTTGCAAATGCATCTGGAAAAAAATTACCCCGACTCGTGGTTGAGTCGGGGTAATTTTATTTTGTTGGCGTTGCGGTTGGAGTTGGCGATGGCGGCGCGGTGGTTGCCGTTGGCGTGCGCGTCGCAGTCGGCGGAATCGATGTTGCCGTACGCGTGGCGGTTGCCGTTGATGTTGACGTCGCCGGCGGCGCAGTGGTTGCGGTTGGCGTGCGCGTGGCGGTTGGCGGAATCGATGTCGCTGTTGCAGTTCGCGTCGGCGTCGCAGTCGCCGTTGCCGGTACAATCGTCGTGGTTGGCGGAAGTTTGGTCGCCGTTGCGGTTCGTGTTACCGTTGGAATCACGATGGTTGGAATCGATGTCGCGGTGCGTGTCGCCGTCGGCGATGGAATCGGTGTGCGTGTGGGTGTGAACGACGGACGCGGCGTTGGCGTCGGCGTGTTGCCGACAATCACTTTGACGCGCCCGCCGTAACTTTTGCCGGCGCGATCTGCCATTTCCAGACGAATCGTGTACGCGCCATCGGGAAACTTGCGCGTGTCCCAGGTTGTCAACACACCATCTTTGACCGGATTTCTGCCGGTGGCTAGAAGAATCCAATCTTTCGGGTCGTGACCAAAACCGAGTTGAACGATGTACCGATCAAAATCGACCATCTGCACTGTACCGATGATTTGCACGTTGCCCGCAATGTAATTGCCGTCGCGGGGCGAGGTGATCGCCATAAACGGCGCGAGTTCCGTCGGCACCGGATTTACCGGGATCGGACAATTGGGACTTGGCTCCGTCGGCGGTTGCGGAATGTTGTGATCGATTGCCCACTGTCGCGCGTCTGCCGGATAAACCGCAAAAATTTTTTCTTCGACCAGATCGGGACACAAGTCGCTGCCGAGCAAATTATTTGTGCGGTCGATTTTGATTTTTTGCCACACGTTGTCTTGCTGGGTCGGCGCGGCTTCGGCGAGAAAAATTTCAAAATGCCGATGATCCGCCGGACAGTACTCGGTCGGCAACAAGCCGGACTCGTCACACACTTCGACGCGTACCATTCCCGGCGGCACGAGGAAATCTTGCACCGGTTTGCCAGCCAGCGCGCGCTCCATAAAATTGTGCCACAACGGTCCCGCGCCGCTGATGCCGCTGATGTGTTCCATCTCCGAATTATTGGCGTTGCCGACCCACACGCCGGTCACAAGTTCCGGCGTGTAACCAATTGTCCAATTGTCGCGCCAATCATTCGTCGTCCCGGTTTTTGCGGCGGCGGGACGTGAAAGCCGCAACACCGAACTTGCGCCGAATGCCGGCGCGCGCGCCGTCGCATCGCTCAAGATGCTCGTAATTTGATACGCGTGCCGCGCGTCGATGGCTTGTACGCCTTTGGGCGGATTCGCGAGCAAGTCGAGCAAGACTCGACCGTTCACATCGGTGATTTTCAAAAACGGCGTCGGCGCAACGCGCGTGCCGTAATTCGCAAAGGCGGCGTACGCGCCAGTCAATTCGAGCAACGTCACTTCGCCGCCGCCGAGCGTAAGCGACAAGCCATAATTTTTCGGATCGCGGAACGTGGTGATGCCCAACTTGCGCGATTGCTCGATCATTCCCGGCACGGTGACAAATTGCAGCGTCTTGACCGCCGGGATGTTGAACGAGGATGCCAGTGCGGTGCGAACATTGACCAAACCGTGTTCGCGTTTGTCATAGTTTTCCGGAATGTACGTCGGTTGCCCCGGGATTGGAAATTCCGTTTTGACATCCGTCAACACCGTTGCGGGCGTCCATCCTTTTTGAAACGCGGCAACGTAATTGATCGGCTTGATCGACGAGCCGGGTTGGCGCAAACGAATTGCGACATTCACTTGCCCGTCAATCGCTTTATCGAAGAAATCGACACTGCCGAGCATCGTGAGAATTTCGCCGGTCTTTGGATTCAGCGCGACGAGCGAGGCGTTCGTTACATTTTTATCTTTGAGCGCGGCGATTTGTTTCCGCGCTTCGTCTTCGGCGATTTTTTGTAATTTCAGGTCGAGCGTCGTTGTTATTTGGAGACCACCTTTGTAAACAACCTCGGGACCGTACTGTTCTTCCAAAAGTTGGCGAACGTAATTGACAAAGTGCGGTGCTTGAATGCTGACCAACTGCGAGCATCGCCGATCGAACTCGGGAGATTTCAATAAACGGCTGGTCTCGGCGGTCACACCGGCAATTTGTTCCGTTTGGATGTACCCGGCTTCCGCCATCAAATCGAGCACGACGCGCTGGCGGCGCAACGCGGCATCCGGATTTTCGCACGGGTCCCACAATGCTGGCGCTTGCGGCAAGCCCGCCAGCAACGATGCTTCGGCAAGATTCAGTTCTTCCGCGCGTTTGTTGAAATATGTCTGCGCCGCCGACTCGATGCCGCTGGCAAGATTGCCGTACGAAATCGTGTTCAAGTACAGTTCGAGAATTTGATCTTTGGAATAGCGACGCGTGATTTCGATTGCCAGAATGATCTCGCGGATTTTGCGTTCGTAGGTTGGCTCGGCAGTAATCAAGGTGTTACGCACTAGTTGTTGCGTAATCGTACTGCCGCCGCCCGCCGAGGGTTTGCCGGTGGTAATCAGATAGTAGATCGCGCGCGCGGTGCCGCGCGCATCGACGCCGGGATTCGAGTAGAAACTGGGGTCTTCGGTTGCAATCGTCGCTTGCCGCAGAACGAGCGGAATTTTGGAAATCGATAAAACAGTGCGCCGCCCGGCATTCGGGTCGAACACTTCGAAAAGCAATTCGCCATTGCGGTCGAAAATTTTCGTCGATTGCGCCTGTCGTAATTCCGCCAAACGTTCCGGCGCGGGCAACGATTGCGCGAGGTAAGCGTATGCCGTTAACGCAATCAAACTGAAAACGCACATTGCGGTAACGCCGGCAATTGCCGTCAATGTCAGTGCGCGTTTCCAAGCGATGCGTCGCCAAAAGGGTTTCGGCGGCGGTACGGTGGATTTGAGATTGGAATCAATATTGGACTGGCTCACGTTCGTATGACTCGAAAAAGAAAACTCACTTGAAAGACGTTAGTGAGCCGCATCAAGTTCCAACTAACAGCGAGGAAATTAACGGGGCACAATATCAAAAGCAATTTGCCGGCGAATGAGCCACCAAAGCAAAAACAGCACGCCAAGTTGCAAGCCGGTGTTGAGCGTGCCCATTTCGTGAACCTTGATCGGCAAGTACGGCAGAATCACGTAAAAGCCGCCGATGATAACCACGTGCATGGTGTAGCTATACAGCGAATTCTGACCCAGCGGCATAAAGAACCAACCGAACACCGCTTGGACCGGTTTCCAAAAAAAGGTTAACGCCAAATACGCGAATTGAAAGACGATGACGGTTGCCAAAATTCTGCCCGGCGCGACGGTGCTTTTGTTGAACAACTCGGCAACGACGGTTTGAATGTCAATCCACGGATACAATTTAGCCAGCACTTTGCTTTCGGTCGAATAGAGATGTAAGAGCCAAAATAAAAGTAATGCCGAAAACATAAAATAGTGCCAGCGCGGGATACTGCGGAATCGCCGCATCAGGGTCTGTCGATGATAGCCAAATGCCATCGCCCAGAAGAATAACAATTGCCACGCTGCTGGATGAAACGTCGTGTTGCCGACAATCGGCAGGATCATAATTTGTTGTCGGTTGACGTACTGAAAACCTGCCCAAATCACGAACGAGCCGATGACCAACAAGCGCGTCTGTTTTTGATACAGCAACCACAACCCAATCGGCGCGGACGCCATCAGCAGGGTGTACATCAACGGAATATCGGCGAGGTAAATGGTCTGGCGCAGAAAGATTACATTCAGCACAAAAAGCGGCACGTTATCGATGACGACACTTTCCGCCCAAGGGAGATTGAAATACTTGGAAACGATACCAAACACCAGCGTCATCACAATTGTCAATTTGTACAACGTCCACGCACGTTGCAGCGATTTGATGACCGCCGCGCGCAAACCCTCTTTCAACGCAATGCCGCCGTACACGATGCCGACGACCATCCCGGAAATCAACACAAATGCTTCCGCGCCGGAGGTGAAGAAACTATTGTTGCCGGTGATGAGGTACAGCCACGATGCGCCCCCCAAATGATCGACGACCATCACCAGGACCGCAAAGCCACGCAGAACATCCAGCCGCATATCGCGTTTTTCATCAGCAGGATACCGCCAACTTTCCACGGTCTCGCGCATTTGTTGCCACACTGCGCGCCAGTTTCGCGGACGAGTTTGAATCTGTTCTACCATAAGTGCTCCAAGTATATGCACAAGATAAAGGGGTGTCAATTATTTTGTAATTGACGCCAATGTACATCAAGCATATAATCCGAGCGCAATCAAATCGTCGCCGGGATATACAAACGCATGTCAAATATTCAAGCCCTCACGCAAAAAATTTCCGCGAACGTCGAACGAGTAATTCTCGGCAAACACAACGAAATCGAACTCGCGTTGATCGCGTTGCTCTGCCAGGGGCACTTGTTGATCGAAGATGTGCCGGGCGTCGGCAAAACGATGCTCGCGCGCGCGCTCGCCAAATCGTTGGGCTGTTCGTTCAAACGCCTGCAATTCACGCCCGATATGTTGCCGAGCGATGTCACCGGGATCAGTATGTTCAATCAAAAAAACCGCGAATTTGAATTTCGCCCTGGACCGGTTTTTGCGCAAATCGTCCTGACCGATGAGGTCAATCGCGCGACCCCCAAAACGCAAAGCGCGCTCCTCGAATGTATGGAAGAACGCCAAGTCACGGTCGATGGTGTAACCTATCCAATGCCCGCGCCGTTTATGGTACTCGCCACGCAAAACCCCATCGAGTACGAAGGTACGTTTCCACTTCCCGAAGCGCAACTGGATCGTTTTATGCTGAGAATTCATCTGGGCTATCCCGGCGTTAAAGAAGAAATGGCGATCCTCGACGCTCAACAGTTTGCGCATCCTATCGATGATACGCAACAAGTGGCAAGTTCGGATGAGTTGACCGCCGCGCAAAAAGCGGTGAAACAAGTGTATGTCGATCCGCTGGTCAAAGAGTACATCCTTGCACTAATCGAAGCGACACGCAAACATCCCGACGTGTATCTGGGCGCGAGTCCGCGCGGTTCACTCGCGCTGTTCAAAACCGCGCAGGCGCGCGCCGCGATTCAGGGACGCGATTACGTTATCCCCGATGACATCAAGGCGCTCGCCGAGCCGGCGCTCGCACATCGATTGATTATTAGCCCGGCGGCGCGTCTCAAGAACGTCGATCCCCGCGCCGTTGTCGATGAGTTGATTCATTCGGTCGCGGTTCCCGGTTCCCGCGCCGCGTGATTGTGTCGCGCGGCTGATTCTTTGACGATTGCGCCATGATGGCGCGGATCAAGCACCTGTCGTTTGGCGTGCGAATCATCGCGCCTCAATCGCAGGTGTTGTGTTTTAGCCACTGGGTTCGGCGAATCCCTTGACATTACGCCTCATTGCATCGTGACAAAAATGTAACATATTTTGGGTGAGTCTCTGGGTGAGCGAGTTGCCCCACACCGCTTTCATTCTGTTGTTTAATGGCGGCAATCAAACAGTTGAAAAGGATCATTCATTCGCCGTTGGCGCACCAGCGGTTGGATGAAAATTTGCCATAGAGATATCCTGTGTCCTCTATGGCGATTTTCAAGGGAGGAGCAAAGCGTGGAGATGCCACGAACCGATCTCGTTATCAAACCATTCGACATCAGAAATGCCAGCGAACACGACTATGCGGCGGCGCACGTCTTCGCCAATCGATTACGCGCCGAACAACTGCCGGACGATCCACCAATTCCGTTGGATGAAATGGTTACGGGGTGGCGCAACACGCCATCGTTCCAACACATTCCCACCTGGGTAGTTTGGCGTACCGCTGATTCGCAAATCGTCGCGCAGGGTCATGTCACTTGGCTCGATGTGCCGGAGAATCGGCACCTGGTCGAATTTAGAATTATGGTTTTACCCGAATATCGCCGGCAAGGTTTAGCGCGGTGCTTGCTTGCGTTGATCGTCGCTCCGACGCGCCGTGAAAATCGACACACAATGTTTGCGAATACAAACGAACGGGTGCCCGCCGGCGCGGCGTTTATGGAACGATTAGGCGCGCGGGCTGGACTTGCTTCGCACACGAATCAACTCAGGATCGCCGAATTGAATCGTGATCTGATCGATCAATGGCAAGTCCGCGCGCAGGAACGCGCCGCCGGTTTCGAGCTCGGTTTCTGGAACGATGCTTATCCCGAAGAGGATATTCGCGCCATCGTCGAATTGATGCAAGTGATGAACACTGCACCGCGCGGCACGCTGGATTATGAAGATGAAAAATTTACGCCGGAGCAAGTCCGCCAAATCGAAAAGTTTATATTTGCGCGTGGCAATCAACGGCGGGTGGCTTTTGTGCGCGAAAAAGCCACCGGCGCGTTCGCGGGTTTTACCGCGGTGGTGTGGAATCCCAATCGACCGGAAATTCTTCAGCAATTGGAGACGGGGGTCTTGCCCCAATATCGCCATCTCGGTTTGGGCCGCTGGCTTAAAGCGGCGATGCTGGATAAAATTCTACGCGAGCATCCCGAAATCAAATTCGTCCGCACCGGCAACGCCGATTCCAATGCGGCGATGCTCAAGATCAATCAAGAACTCGGCTTTACACCCTATTTGGCGGTAACGATCTGGCAAGTTGAAATCGATCGCGTCGAAAAATATCTCCGGTCGAAAGAAGAAGCAAAATGACTACGAACACGATCTGCACGAATTCATCGATGGTCAAACGCGGCGGCGCGCGGGCGTTATCGTTGGTTGCCGGGTGTGTGGTAGCAGAAATATATTGAATGGGGAGGCGCTTCTGACGCACGAATATGTTTTGGTTCTTGCCGATCCCAAAGCCACTTTGGCAAACGTCGGTGGCAAAGGCGCGTCGCTGGCACGGCTCGCGAACGCCGGCTTGCCGGTGCCCGATGGTTTTCACATCACGACGGAAGCGTACAAACAATTTGTCGCGCAGAACGATCTGCAACCACGCATTCTTGCCGCGCTTGAATCGGTTGCCGCATCACAACTGATCCGTGATTTGTTCGCAAGCACGTCAATGCCGACTGCGGTCGCAGAAGCAATTGGCGACGCTTATCTTGCGCTCAATCGAAAATTGGAAATCGCAAATCGAAAATTACCGGTGGCTGTGCGCTCGTCCGCCACCGCAGAAGACTTGTCCAATCTCTCGTTCGCCGGTCAGCAGGAAACATATCTTAACATCAAAGGGATTGCCGCCGTTGTCGATGCCGTGAAGCAATGTTGGGCATCGTTGTGGACGCCGCGCGCGATTGATTATCGCACACGACACAAGATTGATCACAACGCAATCGCGTTGGCTGTTGTCGTGCAAGTTTTGGTTCCCGCCGATGTTACCGGCATTTTGTTTACCGCCAATCCGGTGACTGGCGCGCGAAATCAAATCGTCATCAACGCCGCGTGGGGCTTGGGTGAAGCGATTGTCGGCGGTGCGGTAACGCCCGATACATTCGTTGTTGACAAAATCGCTGAACGCATCATCGAAAAAGAAATCGCAGACAAGCAAGTGATGACTGTACTTGGGGCTTACGGGACAGAAGCACGTGAGGTGCCCGCGCATTTGCGCCGCGTTGCGGCATTGAACGATGACCAAGTGATCGAACTGGCACGGCTTGGAAGACAAATCGAAAAAATATACACAGTGCCGATGGATATTGAATGGACCCGTGCAGAAAATAAATTTGCCATCGTCCAAGCGCGACCGATTACGACGTTGCCAGAATCGATCGAATGAATTCTACGCCCCGGCTTTTTTCTTGCCTTGAGTTCCATTCAGTCTTATAATCCGGACAGCTGTTGCCCGGGATTTTTTTCGTGCTGGGTTTGTTTATTGGGGCGAGGGAGAATCAATGAATTTGGATCACATTGCAATTCAAGTTACCAATTTGGAAAAGAGCTTTGGCGATATCAAAGCCGTGCAAGGCGTCAGTTTTGACGTTCGGCAAGGCGAGATTTTCAGTCTGCTCGGTCCGAATGGCGCCGGCAAAACCACGACGATTTCGATGTTGTCCACGTTGTTGCGCCCGGACGCGGGCGATGCGCGCGTGATGGGACATTCGATTCATAATGACCCAATGGGTGTGAAAACGGTGCTGGGCGTTGTGCCTCAAGAAATCGCGTTGTACGAAGATCTTACCGCGCGTGAGAACCTAACCTTCTGGGGCAAGATGTACGGCTTGCGCGGCTCGGCGTTGCGTCAGCGCGTCAAAGAAGTTTTGCAAATTATCGGCTTGGAGGATCGTGCGGATGGACATGTCGAAAAATTTTCCGGCGGAATGAAACGCCGGGTGAACATCGGTGTGGCGTTATTGCACAAACCCCGCGTCATTTACATGGACGAGCCGACCGTCGGCATCGATCCACAATCCCGGCGCAACATTCTCGATAGTGTGGTTGCGCTCAAGCAACAAGGGATGACCGTGTTATACACGACGCATTACATGGAAGAGGCGCAAGAACTCTCCGACCATATTGCAATTATGGATCACGGCAAATTGATTGCGTGCGGCACGCACGACGAATTGGTGCGGCTCGTCGGTCAACAAACACGCATCGATCTCACGTTGAATGTACCCGTCAGTCGCGCGGTGGAAGCGTGGCAAACCATCGAGGGCGTTTCGAATGTTTCGATGAAGGATGAACGCGTGATTGTCCTGGCGCAAGACAGCAATCTCGTTTTGCCGCGCTTGTTCGAATCGGCTAATCGCTTTGCCGCGCGGATTACTTCGGTCGAAATTCACGAACCCAATCTGGAAGCGGTCTTTCTGCATCTCACCGGCAGAGCATTGCGAGATTGAGATGAAAATTCTGGATATTGCCATCAAAGATATGGTGCGTGCTTTTCGCAGCACGACGGCAATTGTGTTCATGTTCGGCATCCCGTTACTCGTTACCGGCATGTTTTATTTCATGTTCTTGTTTGGCAACGTCGGCGACGGCGGATTTAGTTTGCCCAAGACCAAAGTCGTGGTAGCGAATCTCGACGCGGGCGGACCCAAATTTCAAACGAGCACCAAAGGCATTCCAGCCAGCGAAGGCGCGCGCACGATGGGCGAATTGGTGGTGCGTATTTTGCAGAGCGAAGAGTTGGCAAAACTGATCGATGTTTCGCTAAGCGCTTCCGCCGAATCCGCGCGCGCGGCAGTCGATGGACAGGCGGCGCAAGTTGCCATTATCATTCCCGCCGACTTTTCGAAAAAATTTGCCGACCCCGACGCGCAAGCCATCATCGAGTTTTATCAAGACCCTACGTTGACAATCGGGCCTGAAATTATCCGCTCGATTCTGAATCAATTTATGAACGGCATGGCTGGCGTAAAAATCGCGGTGAATATTTTTCTCGATGAAGCGCGCCCCGAAGAATACGGACGTGTCAATCAAGTCGTTCGATTGTATCTGGAGCGTTCGTTGGCAGAAGCCGAAGATGCGGCAAGTGAATTGATCGAGACAAACACGCCGAACGCTAAACCACCGAACAATGATTTTTTGCAAAGCATCATCAGTCCGATTATGGGCGGGATGATGGTGTTTTACGCTTTTTTCACCGGCGCATCGATGGCGCAAAGTATTCTTCGGGAGGAGGAAGAGCGCACTTTGCCGCGTTTGTTTACGACGCCCACAGCGCAAACCGTTATCCTCAGCGGAAAATTTCTAGCGGTGTTTCTCACAGTGTTGACTCAAGTCGTGACATTGATTTTGGTCTCGCGCCTCATTTTCCAAATCGATTGGGGCGAGCCGAGCGCGATTGCGCTGGCGGCGCTTGGCATCGTGTTCATCGCGTCGGCGTTTGGGATTCTGCTCAACTCATTCATGAAGAGTACCAAGCAAGGCGGCACGGTGTTCGGCGGCATTCTCACGATGACTGGAATGTTGGGCATGATCAGCATCTTTGCGCTCAATTCACCCGCTGCCGCGCAATTGGGCGAGACGGTTAGTTTGCTAGTGCCGCAGGGCTGGGCGATTCGCGGGGTCATGCAAGCGATGAATGACGCGCACCTTTCAGAGGTGATGTTGACGCTGTTAGTGATGCTCGTGTTGAGCGCGGTGTTCTTCATTGTCGGCGTCTGGCGATTCAACAAACGCTACGCGTAGAATTGGGAGTTCGATGATTCGCATTTTCGATATTGCCTTCAAAGACTGGGTGCAACTGGTGCGTGATCGCAAAGTATTCTTGTTTTTGCTGATCATGCCGCTCACATTCACGTTGCTGTTTGGCTACGCGTTTGGCGGATTCGGCGGCGACCCTGGCGATGCGCGTTTGCCGGTGGGCTTGCTCGATCAAGACGGCAGCCGAATGAGCAGACAGCTTTACGAACTATTATCGGCATCCGAAGTGATTCGGCTTGCCGATGTTTCCACGCGCGACGTTGCCGATTTAGCCGACCTTGTTGCCGAAAATAAAGTTGCCGGCGCAATCGTCATTCCACCCGATTACGGACGCGCAATGCTTGCGGGCAGAACAGCGCGCCTCATTTTATTTGTCGATACGAATACCAATCCCGGGAGGACTATTCAAGCCGAAGTCGTTTCGGTGGCGCATCGTTTAGACAGCGCAACTCACACGGCAACGATCATCGAACAAACGCTAGGCGAGCACGCGCCATTCGAGTATATGTTCAAGCAAGCGCTTGCCAAATGGCAGAATCCGCCCATCGCCGTTACCGAAACGACGAGCAGTGTGATTGCCAAAGAAAAACAGCAAAACCGGAACGCATCGCTGGCGCATTCGTCCCCCGGGATGATGTTGCAATTTGCAATTGCTAGTTTGCTCACTGCCGCACAGATCATCGTCGCCGAACGCAAATCGCGCGCGTTGCAACGGTTGCTAACGACAGCAACGCATCGCGCGCACATTCTGCTTGGACACTATTTGGCGATGGTGGTGATGCTCCTCTTTCAATTTCTCGCGTTGATTCTGTTTGGTTGGCTAGTGTTGCAAGTCGATTACGCGCGTGAGCCGGGCGCGATTGCGCTAGTAGCGGCGAGTTCTGCGCTCTGCATCGCGGCGCTGGGTTTGTTAATTGGCGTGCTGGCGCAGAATGAAGATCAAGCCATAACCTTTTCGCTCGTGCCGATGTTTGTGCTGGCGGGGCTGGGAGGTGCGTGGGTTCCGCTCGAAGTGACAGGGGAGTTGTTTCAAGCCATCGGGCATCTCTCACCGATTGCGTGGGCGATGGACGGTTTCAAGAATATCAGCATTCGCGGGTTGGGAATTGAATCGGCGTTGATTCCGGCGGTCGCGTTGCTCGGTTATGCGGGTTTGTTTTTTCTGCTCGCCACCTTGCGCTTTCGCACCAGCGAGGAACGCTGAATCCCTTGATCCAAATTTGCGCGAATACTTTTCGTCGGCGCATTCACCGGTTGGTTCGCCGCGGCGATGCTCTATACAGTAACTCGAGTCCTGCCAAAACCTTGTGGCTCAATCAAGCTGTGGAATGGAAAAATGCTCAATGGCCAATTGACCAACACCATCGGCGCGGCGATTTGGATGGACGATGGCAAACCGTGGGCGGTGTTTACCGTTGAAGATATTGTGTTCAATGTCGATGTGAAAGAGTACATTCGACAGAAAGGACCCTGAATGGCGACCGATACCAGAATGTCGCTATGTAACCAAATGAAAACATTACTCGTAGGTATGTTGTCAATTCGGCAGGTTTAAGGAGAAATCGTATGAAAACAAAAATGTCGGTCATCATTGCGGCAATCGCTGTTGGACTGTTGACCGCGTGTGGGTTCAACCTCACTAATCCCGCACACTGACCCGCGTGACCGGCTCCGGCAAAGTGGTGAATGAATCGCGTACTGTCAGCGGATTCACCGGCTTGGTCGTGAACGGCGCAGGCAAGGTATCGCTTGATCGCACGGGTACAGAAACGTTAACCGTGACAACCGACGATAACTTGTTGCCATGCATCGTAACCGAAGTGCGAGGTGGCACGTTGTACATCGAGTTCAAGCCAAACGTCGTTGCCGACAAAACCACGGAGCTTACCTTCAAGCTAACCGTCAAAGAGTTGAACTCGCTTGAAGTGAACGGCGCAGTTGCCGTCGAAGGAAATAATCTGCAAGCCAGCCAATTGTCCGTCAGCGTTAATGGTGCGGGTGCCGTCAAACTTGTGGGCAAGATCGATCAACTGAATGTGTCGCTTAGCGGCGCGGGCGCGTTCAATTCCGAAAATGTCGAATGCAAACGCGCGACTGTGACGAACAACGGCGCGGGTGCGGCAATCGTGCGTGTGAGTGAATCACTCAACGCAACGATCAATGGTATCGGCTATATCGAATACATCGGTAATCCGCAAGTGACCAAAAGCGTAAACGGTATTGGCGCGGTGCGGCAACGTTAAGAAACTGGAGGAAACGATGAATCAACAACGCAGAGGAAGCATTGCGTTTGCGCTCATGCTTATTTTGGTCGGCGCATGGTTGATGGCTGTTCAATTTGTGCCGGCACTCCAAATTTTTGCGCTGACCGAACACTCTTGGCCCCTCATCATTGTTGCCTTTGGGGTAGCGTGGGCTGTGATTGCGCTTGTTACGTGGACACCCGGCTTACTCGTTCCCGCATCGATTTTTGCCGGCATCGGCGGATTGCTCTATTATCAGAACGCGACCGGCGATTGGCAGAGTTGGGCGTACGTGTGGACGTTGATCCCCGGCTTTGTCGGCATCGGTGTGTTTTTCTCCGAGCTATTGCAGGGGCACATTCGTCAGGCAATCGTCGGCGGCGGGTGGCTCGTTATCATCAGCGGCACAATGTATCTAATCTTTGCGTCGTTCCTCGGCGGACCCAATTGGCTGGGACCATACTGGCCCCTGCTCCTCATCTTGCTTGGCGTGATTTCGCTCGCGCAAGCGTTCTTCCGGCGATAAATCCTTTTCGTCGCGCGCCGATGACAAGACACAAAGACTGCCTCTTTGTGTCTTGCTGTTTTTGTGGTAAACTCCAATTGCGCGTTCGCGCAAAAGGGAGGAGTCGATGGAAGAGCTCAAGCCCGGGCTGGTTGGCGAAGTTAGCGAATTTGTCACCGAGCAACTCACCGCCGCATCGATCAAAAGCGGTTTGGTGTCCGCGTACGCGACCCCGGCGATGACGGCGTTGATGGAAAATGCTAGCGTGCTAGCCATTCAAAAATTTTTGCCCAAAGGTCACACATCCGTTGGCGCGGAAATGTGCGTCAAGCACATTGCGCCAACCCCGGTGGGTGTGCGTGTACACGCGCGCTCCCAAGTGCTCACGGTCGATGGGCGCAAGGTGACGTTCCAAGTCGAAGCGTGGGATCATCAAGAAAAAATCGGCGAGGGGACGCACGTTCGCGTCATCGTCGATGCCGCGCGCTTCAAAGACAAAATCGAAAAGAAATTAAAGTCGTAGAGTCGGAGGATGGATGAAAGATATTACCTCGCGCGCGTTGAATATGGCGCAGATTCGTGGTGCCGCGTACGCGGACATTCGCATCGTCGATCGATTGACGCAACGCATCGCGGTTAAGAACGGCAGAGTTGAAGCATTGCAACAAGACGAGACGCAGGGTTTTGGCGTGCGCGTCATCGTGAACGGCGCGTGGGGATTTGCGTCTTGCTCGCGGTTGGAACCCAAAGAGGTCGAGCGTGTGGTAACGCAAGCCATTGCCATTGCAAAAGCCAGCGCGTTGACGAAAACCCGTGATGTGAATCTTGGCGCGCCGGTGGCATCGCGAGGCGTGTATGAAACGCCGGTAAAACTTGATCCATTCATCGTCTCGCTCGATGAAAAGATTGGCGTGTTGCTCAAAGCGGACGAAGAGATGCGGCGCGTCAGAGGCGTCAAAGTTGCGCGCGGCGAAATGACATTCGTCCGCGAGAGCAAAGAATTTGCTTCGACCGAAGACGCGGCGGTGCGGCAGGAAATCATCGAAAGTGGTTGTGGCATCGTGGCGATTGCCACCGATCTTGCGACCGGCGAAGTCCAAGTGCGTTCGTATCCAAACGCCGGCGGCCGCAATCAAGTCACGCGCGGGTACGAATTCGTTCAAGAACAAAAACTTGCGGAGAACGCGCGGCGCGTGGGTGAAGAAGCGGTGGCGTTGTTGACCGCCGACCAATGTCCCAGTTACGATGCGATGACGATCATTCTCGATGGTTCGCAACTGGCGTTGCAGGTGCACGAATCGTGCGGTCATCCGATTGAGTTGGATCGCGTCCTAGGTTCGGAAGCGGCGTTTGCCGGCACATCGTTCCTCACGCCGGACAATCTGAAAAATTTTCGCTACGGGTCAGACATCGTCAACATCACCGCCGACGCGACGATTCCCGGCGGCTTGGGCACGTTTGGCTGGGACGATGAAGGTGTGCCGGCGCAAAAGACCGATATCGTGCAGAATGGAATTTTCGTTGGCTATTTGACGAGCCGCGAAACGGCGCAAGAATTGAAACTTGGCGCGTCGAACGGAACGATGCGCGCGGACGGCTGGAATCGTATGCCGATTATTCGGATGACGAATGTGAATCTTTTGCCCGGCACATGGAAGCTCGACGATTTGATCGCCGATACGGATGACGGCATTTGGATGGAAACGAATCGTTCGTGGAGCATCGACGACAAGCGTTTGAATTTCCAATTCGGCACGGAGATGGCGTACGAAATCAAAGGGGGCAAGAAAACGCGGATGCTGAAAAACGCGACGTACACCGGCATCACACCGGAATTTTGGAATTCGTGCGACGCGATTTGCAACGAGCATCATTGGATCGTGTGGGGCACGCCGAACTGCGGTAAAGGACAACCGCCGCAGATCGCGCACACCGGGCACGGCGCAGCGCCGGCGCGTTTTCGCAACGTGCGGGTTGGAGTCGTTAAATAAAACGGGAGAACGTGTCAACGTTGAAACGTTAGTACGTTGATACACTGAGGAGATAACGATGCTCGGTCCAAATAAACTGAGTGAAATCGCCAATCAAGTTTTTTCATTTTCCAAAGCCGATCAAACCGAAGTGATCATTCGCAGTACGGACTCGGCGTTGACGCGCTTTGCCAATAATCACATTCACCAAAACGTCGCCGAAGCAGATGTGGAGGTGCGCGTGCGTGTGGTGTACGGTAAAAAAATCGGCGTGGCATCCAGCAATGATCTTACGCCGGACGCCCTCAAACGAATTGTCGAAACCGCGCGCGCCATTGCGCAACGACAACGTGAAGACCCGGAATTCCAATCACTTCCTGCGCCCCAGCCGATTCAAAACATCGAAGCGTTCGTCGAGCAAACGGCAAATTATTCACCCGAACAGCGCGCGCAAGTGGTGAATGTCTTGTGCAAAAAGGCAAAAGAGAAAGGGCTGGTCGCCGCCGGCGCCTTCACGACAACCGCGATGGAAATCACCGTCGCTAATTCGCTTGGCGTGTTCGCATATCATCCGATCACGTACGCCGATCTCAACACCGTGATGATGACCGATACCGGGTCGGGGTACGCGTCGGTGACGCATCAAGACGCGCGCCAGGTCAATGCCGAAGCCGTCGCCCGCGAAGCCATCGACAAGGCGTTGCGCGCGCGCAACCCGATTGCGCTTGACCCCGGCGAGTACACGGTTTTTCTCGAAGAGTACGCGGTCGCCGATATTCTCGATGCGCTGAACTATGTCTCGTTCTCTGCGCAAGCGGTGCAAGAAGAGCGCTCGTTTATGAAAGGCAAAATGGGAGAAAAGGTGATGGATGAGCGCGTTACGATTTTCGACGACGGGCTTGCGCCCGACACGATTGCATTGCCATTCGATTTTGAAGGCGTGCCGCGTCAAAAAGTGATGCTGATCGAAAACGGCATTGCGCGCGGCGTGGTGTACGACACGGCAACAGCGCAACGTGACGGGGTCGCATCGACCGGGCATTCACTCCCCGCACCGAACACGATGGGACCATTCGCGTTGCATTTAGCAATGGCACCGGGCAATACACCGAAAAGCGAGATGCTCAAATCGATTGAACGCGGTGTGTGGGTTACGCGCTTTTGGTACACGCGCGTCGTACATCCGATGAAAGTGTTGATCACCGGGATGACGCGCGATGGCACGTTCTTGATCGAGAACGGGGTGGTGACCCAGCCGCTGAAAAATTTCCGCTTCACCACGAGTTATCTCGACGCGCTGAATAATCTGCGTGCTATCGGTGATTCGACGAAACTTTTCTTTGAAGATTGGAGCGGCGCGGCGCGGCGCGTGCCAGCGTTAGTGGTAGACCGGTTTCGATTTACGGGAACGACGCAATAAAAAAAGAACCTCGATTTCTTTTAGAAATCGAGGTTTATAATTTTTACGGTTTGGTACCGGGGAGTGGTTTAGCGTCGGTGGGCGGAGTTACTTTGATGGTAGGATTGTTATAGTCCCACATATGACCGTTGATCTTGAATGCGCCTTTTTCGGTTGGAGTCTTGGCGTTATGCCCTTGATAGTCCATCGAAAATTTGTGGACGTAGCCATCACTGCAAAGCCAGACGCGCGTTTCCGATTTATCCACCACGCTGAGATCGCCGGTATCTTTGCCCGCGCCGAAGATGCCCGTCATGCCTGCCGCATCAAATTTGCTAAGCGTGCCTGCCCAAATGTCGCACGCTTGACCATCGACTAATTCATTCCCCACTTTTTTGAAGCTTGCCGGGTTGTCGATGAAATCGTTGAATGTATCCGGCTTGGCAAAATCGCCCATCCCACTCGTGGTCGAGTTGTCGCTGGTGACGTACCACACTTTGGGATCCGCCAAGCCGAACATTTTGACCCCGCGCATGTACGTCTTGTTATCGGCGGTGAGAAATTCCACCGTGCCGTTGGGATCGCCGGAGAAAATTGCCAAGAAACCACCCTTGGAACTCATCCGCATATTTTTTCCATCCACTTCACCCGACATATCGAACAACGTTTCCTCCGTGTATTTGCCGTTAGTCGTTCCGCCAATAATCATAGCAAATTGCATTCGATACTTGGTCGCGCTGTTGGCTTTTTTCAAAGCATCGGCAAAGGGATTGCTACCCGCCGGCGCAGCCGATGATGCGGCGGATGATGCCGCGGACGACGATGTTTTGGGCGGCGCAACTTGTGTTGGAACCGTGCCCGGCGCAAATGGCGTTTCTTTGACCGAAGGTAGCGGCGGAACTATTGTCGGTTCCAATTGCGAAATGGTATCGCCGAAGACTCGTGAGATTTGACCGGGCAAGTCAACGACGAACCAGAGAATACCAACACCGATACAGCAAACGAGCAATACCACAGCGCATCCACCCAGAATCCAAACTAAATTTTTATTCATTTTTCCTCCTTGCGGAATAGTGTAATCGAATCTGATGCTTTGTGCAAGTCCCTTTGCGCCCGGTAATCCATACTGCCAGGCAATCATTCGCGAATTATCGCGCGCGGTTCAATTTATTTGACTAAAACGATGCTCTTTGTTATACTGCTTTTGCTCGTGGAGGAGTGCCGGAGTGGACTATCGGCGCCGCCTTGAAAGCGGATGGGTCAAAAGCCACGGAGGTTCGAATCCTTCCTCCTCCGCACCGTTTAGTGCGATAGTGCAATAGTTGAATAGTTCGATAGTTTGGGGTTTGGTTTTCAACTATCGCACTAGAGAACTATCGAACTAACAAACTAATATTTTGGAGGGGTCGCATAGCCTGGTCTAGTGCGGTCGCCTGCTAAGTGACTGTAGGGGTCTTCAAAGCCTCTACCGCGGGTTCAAATCCCGCCCCCTCCGCTGTGTCTAGTTCAATAGTTCGATCGTGCAATCGTTGAATTGTTTCGCTGTAATCAACTATCGCGCGATTGCACGAACAAACTATCGCACTAACTCCCCGTAGCGCAATTGGATAGCGCGCAGCCCTGCGGAGGCTGAGGTTGCGAGTTCGAGCCTCGCCGGGGAGGCACACCAAACGCTCTGATTTGTCAGGGCGTTTTTGTTTTTGCGAGCAACGCTAATGTCAGCGTTCCCTACTTATTTCAATCTGTGCTATAATCCTGTCTCGTGGACGCCATCCTCACGCATGAAAATGCCGATTTTGACGCAGTCGCGGCATTGCTCGGCGCAAAAAAAATCTACCCCGATGCACGCGCGATTCTCCCGCGCCGACTCAATCGCAACGTGCGCGATTTCCACGCGCTCTACCGCGATGCTCTGCCGTTCACGCACGCCGAAGATTTACCGAAAGAAAAATTCCGCCAAGTTCTCATCGTCGATACGCAAGGTGTTCAATCGGCGCGCGGCATCACGCCCAAGACGCGCATCCATTTTATCGATCATCATCCACACGCGCGCGCGTTGAAAAACGGAATGACGTTTTTCGGCGGCGAAACCGGCGCGACCACCACGCTGTTCGTCGAGCAAATCAGCGAAAAAGAAATTCCTCTCACGCCGATTGAAGCGACATTACTTTTGCTCGGCATCTATGAAGATACCGGCTCGCTCTCGTACTCAACGACGACCCCACGCGATATGCGCGCCGCCGCGTACTTGCTCGAACATGCGGCGTCGCTCGCAGTCGTCAATGATTTCTTGCATCATCCGCTAACCGATGCGCAACACAAATTGTATCAACGCTTGATCGATCACCTTGAAACCGTGAATGTTGCCGGCCACGCCATTGTGATTGCCGCCGCGCGCGCAAGCAAGTACACCGAAGAAGTTTCGACGCTGGCGCATCAATTACGCGAACTGTACGATCCTGCCGCTACGTTTCTGCTTGTGCAGATGGAGGATCAGATTCAATTGGTTGCGCGCTCCGAGACGGCAGAAATCGACGTGGCGAAAATTGCGGAAGCGTTTGGCGGCGGTGGACACGACAAAGCCTCGGCGGCGTTGGTTCGCGGAATGACTTTGCGGCAAGCGAAATCGAAATTGTTGAAATTGCTTCACGCATCGGTCAAACCATCGATTACGGTGCGGCAGTTGATGTCGTTTGGTGTGCACACGCTCGAACCGACGACGACCGTTGCGCAAGCCGCCAACGCCGCTAAACGTTATGGCCACGAAGGATTTCCAATCGCGCGCAACAATCAATTGGTTGGTGTCATCACGCGCCGCGAGATCGACCGGGCAATGCATCATCAATTGGCAAACACGCCTATCAAGCAATTGATGCACAAACCGATTTTCGTTTCGCCGGACGATTCGTTGGAAAAATTGCGCGCGGTGATGATCGAAGCAGACCTGGGCCAAGTTCCCGTCGTCGAAAAAAATAAGATCATCGGCATTGTCACCCGCACCGATCTCATCAAGCCGTTCGGCGTAGCACAGCCGACGCGCGCGGAAGATTTGGGTGCGCGTCTGGAAAAATGTTTGCCGCCGGAATTGCTCGCGCTTTTGCGCGACGCGAGCCAGACCGCGCACGAACTGGGATTTAATCTTTACATCGTCGGTGGTTTTGTGCGCGATTTGTTGCTCAATCAACCCAATCTCGATCTCGACCTTGTCGTCGAAGGCGATGCGATTGTGCTCGCGCGCGCGTTGGAGAAAAAACGCGGCGGGCGCGTACACGGACACACGCGATTTGGTACCGCCAAGTGGTTACTGGGCAAACGCAACGGCGCGCCCATCGATCATCTCGATTTTACCAGCGCGCGCACAGAATTTTATGCGCACCCATCTGCGTTGCCCGAAGTTGAAATGAGTTCGATCAAGCAAGATTTACGCCGCCGCGATTTCACGATCAACACGCTTGCGATTTGCCTCGACCCTGAACGCTACGGACAACTGCTCGATCCGTTTGGTGGCGAAGACGATTTGCGGCGCGGCTTGATTCGCGTTTTGCACAATCTCAGTTTCATCGAAGACCCCACGCGCATTTTGCGCGCCGTGCGTTTTGAGCAACGATTTGGTTTTGCGATCGAGCCGCGCACCGCGCAATTGATCGGCGACGCGTTGAATATGATCCCGCGTGTCAGCGGCGAACGCTTGCGCCACGAACTCGATTTGATTTTTCAAGAGAGCGAGCCGGAAAAAGCGCTGATGCGCTTGAACGCGCTGGGGGTCTTGCGCGCGATTCATCCCAAAACCGAATTCACCGATTGGCACACCGGGAAATTTGTGGCGGCGCGTCAAGCGCACCATCCAGCCCCGCTCACGTACCTGGGATTACTCGTCTATCGTTTTGCGCCATCGACCGCGCGCGAATTCTGCCAGCGATTGAAATTGCCTAATTCAGATTGCGATACGCTAATGCAAGTCCTCGAACTGCGCGACGAAGTTGTGGGGCAATTGAGCGTCACGCCACTCGCGCCAAGCGCGATTTATCGATTGCTCGAAGAGTACGCGGACGCGGCATTGGCGCTTGTTGAATTGGCAACGGATGACGCGCGCGCGCGTGACCGCATCGCTTTGTTCCGGTCCCAGTTGCGGAATGTGCAAGCCGAACTCACCGGCGACGATTTGAAAAAACTGGGGCTGGCGCCCGGTCCGGCATACAAGAAAATTCTCGCGCACTTGCGCGACGCGCGGTTGGACGGTAAAATATCGACGCGCGCGCAGGAATTGGAACTCGTTAAAAGTATCGCGCTCGATGGATTCGACACGGGCTCACTGTTCCCGGGGGATTTATGATTGGCAAATTTCTCATCGCCTCGAAAAATCGTAAAACGCTCAGTCTCGTCGAAAAAGCGTTGAAACAGGAAAAACATCAAATTTTTGTCGCGCCCAACGGCGTCGCCGTCGTCGATCTTGCGCTCGACAAAAAACCCAACGCGGTTTTTCTTGGCGTGATGCTCAAGGATTTGAACGGCGTCGATGCGGCGCGGGCGTTGCGCGCGTTGACGCCCACTGAAAACATTCCGGTCATTTTTCTCGCCGAGAATGAAGAGGAAGCCAAAGTGGTTGCGAATACGCGTTTGCCATTGGCGGAATGTCTCACCGCGCCGTTTGACGCCAACGAAGTCAAAGCGCACGCGCTCGGTGAATTGCACGCCGGCGAACACATTGCGCATTTGCGCAACACGAATACTGAGAACGCGTGGATGCTAGCCATCCTTGACCCGTTGACGCGCTTGTATCATCGACGTTATCTCCTACATCGCTTGGCGTACGAAGGCAAGCGGAGCGTGCGCTATAACAATCCGCTCGCCGTTCTGCTCGTCGATGTCGATAATCTCGCGGAGATCAATCGACAGTACGGCATTGTCACGGGCGACAGTGTGCTGATTGAAATGGGACAACTGCTTTTGGCGATAATGCGTAAATCGGAAATCGTGGGACGCAACGACGTGCAGGATTTTCTCGTCCTCGTTCCGCAAACAAGTGAGGCAGGCACGCGCGCGCTCGCCGAGCGGATTGTCCAAGCGGTCAGTGAGCATCATTTTGTTTTGGAGAAATTGGATTTGCACGTTACAGTCAGTGTCGGTATGGCGTGGACGAACGGGGCAGAGTTGACAGATAATTTCGCGCTGCTCGCGCGTGCAGAAGTCGCGCTCGCGCGCGCCAAACGCGCGGGAAAAAATCGGGTTGAGGTGGGATGACGATGGTACCGGCAATCAAAACCTACATCGAAATTTTGCGCGTGCGGCGCGTGGATATTCTCAAAACGCTGGAAGGATTGAACGAGGAGGCACTCAATTGGCGACCATTGCCCAACGAAGCCAACTCGCTTTATGCGCTGGCGTTACATTCCCTTGGCGCGGAACGCAAATGGATTCACGAAATCATCGGCGGCCAAAAAATCGAACGCGACCGCGAGGCGGAGTTGCGCGCGCAAGCGCAGGATGCCCAGTCGTTGCACGCGCAGTACGATGCGGCGGCAAACGCGAGCGAACAAGTCCTCGCGCGGCTGACGCTCACTGAACTGGAGACGATGCGCGCCGCGATGCGGTACGGGGAGCAATCGGTGCGCTGGTGCATCTTACGTGTCATCGAGCATTACAACGAGCATTTGGGGCAAATGTTGCTCACGCGGCAATTGTGGGAAAATCGCAATTCGTAAAACAACGGGGCGCTCGAATGAACGCCCCGTTGTTCTCATCGCATTGCCGCACGCCGCGCGGCTTTTTCTAATTCGTTCTTGCATTTGACGCAGTGCGTCGTTTCTGGCAACGCCTTCAGTCGTTCGGGATCGATGGGCTTGCCGCAGCGCTCGCACAAACCGTACGTGCCTTGTTTGGCGACGTGAAGCGCTTTGTCGATTTCGGCAATTTTTATTTCCAGGCGACGCACCAGCGCGAGATTCTTTTCGCGCTCGTACACATCGAGATCGACTTCGTCACCCGTGCGTTCTGGCTCCGCGCGCAGATATTCGCGCAAGCGATTCAATTCCACAATCGTTTGCGTACGTTCTTTTTCCAACTCTTTGCGTTCGGCTTGCGTGAGTGTCTTGTTTTTCGCCATCCAACCTCATCCTCAATCGCAAATTTGGCGCATCTTATAGCACAACTTGCCCGGCGAGTCAATCAAGCCCCCCATCGTTTTTCTACGGCTTTTTGCCGCTCACGTGCCGTCCGCTTTCTTCTTCCAGTACCTCACATACCCCGACACTAACGATTCATAACTCACCGCCACATCGTACGCGCCGGGATCGACCTCCAGTTTTTGGAATTCGCCGGCGGCTTGGGATTTGAGTTGCGCCAGAATTTGATTTTCGTCTGCGCCGCGCGCCAACTCTCCGCGCACCAATTGCCCCCAATCGACCAAACGTTTTTCCAAATCATCCCAATGCCAATCGAGATTGCCGCGAAATAAACCAAAGTGCGTGAGGCATAACCCAGTCGCTTTTGTCGCGCGCAATTTTGCGATGCTCGCCGCCCACGCCTCGATGTCCAATTCCGGTGGCGGCGTGGGCGGACGCACGTAACGCACGCCCGGCATTCGCACGCCGCCGACATCGCCGGTGAAAAGTAAACCGCTCGCCGCATCCAAGTACGCGTGGTGATGTCGCGCGTGTCCCGGCGTATCGAACGCGCGCAGAGTTGAGCCGGGAATTTTGATTTCATCGCCGTCGTTGACGATGACAATTTTGTCTTGCGGCACCGGCACCGTCGTGCCCCACAACGATTCCATCTGGTCGCCGTACAATCGTGCGGCGCTGGCAAGCAGTTTCGCGGGTTCGACTAAATGCGGCGCACCGACCGGATGCACGTACACTTGTACCCAGGGCAATTGTCGCGCGATGACGCCCGCGCCGCCGGAATGATCGAGATGAATGTGGGTAACGATGAGTTGGCGTAACGCTTCGAGCGGGACGCCGGCGGCTTGCACGCCTGCCAGCAAATTGTCGACGGTCGATGCTGGTCCGGTTTCGACGAGTGCGGCGGTATCGCCATCGTAAAACAAATACGACGCGATGACTTTCGGGCGTCCTTGGAATTGTGTGTCGATGCACGTGATCTGTTCGGTGAGGCGATGCAGGATTGGCGTCATAGATTCTCCGATAAATCAAACGGAGCAGGGAAATTTTCTGCTCCGTTGCGATTGCAATTATATGCCGATTAACACGGCGCGCAAGAGGGTTCGATTTGTCATTGCGAGGAGTGCGAAGCGTTTACGACGAAGCAATCTCTCAAGCGACCGTTTATTTTCTTCCAACAATCTGCGCGTAAATCGCTTCCAATTCCTCTTCCGAATAAAAATGCAAAACGATCTTGCCGCCTTTACGCGAACGAAACACTTGTACCTTTGTGCCGAGCGCGCGCCGAAAATCTTCTTCGAGCGCGCGCGTTGCCGCCGGCATTTCCGGCTCATCGCGTTTCGCGCGCGCCGCGCGCGCCATCGGTCGTCGGTCGTCGATCATCGGTCGGTCGTTGCTTCGCCGCGCGGCTTCTTCCGTTTGCCGCACTGACAATCCTTGTTCGATCACTTGACGCAATAATTGCTTTTGTTGTTTCTCGTCCTCGACGGTCAGAATCGCGCGCGCGTGTCCTTCACTGATCGATTCATCCGCGAGCGCGGATTGAATCTCGGTGGGCAGTTTGAGCAAGCGCAACGCGTTCGCAATCGTCGTGCGATTCTTGCCGATTTTCGACGCGACTTGTTCCTGAGTCAAACCGAAATCGGTCATCAATTGCCGGTACGCGTTCGCTTCTTCCAGCACATTCAAATCGGCGCGCTGAATATTTTCGACAAGTGCGAGTTCGAGCATTTCTTGTGGCGTTGCACCGCGCACGATGACCGGCACGTTCGCGAGTCCGGCAAGTTTCGCCGCACTCCACCGTCGCTCGCCGGCGATGAGTTGATAACGTGGTGCAAGTTCGGTTGAATCCGGCGCAGGCGTAACGATGAGCGGCTGAATCAAACCGTGCTCACGAATCGATTCCGCAAGTTCGCGCAAGGTATCCGGATCGATTTTGTGGCGCGGCTGGCGCGGGTTGGGCGAAATCGCCGCGACCGGAACTTGTCTGACGCCGGTCGTTACCGCCGATGGTTGGCTTGGCGGAATGAGTGCGCCCAGTCCGCGACCGAGACCGTGTTTGGGTGGCATATCAACTCCTTGACGGAAGACCGATGACCGAAGACGGAGATTGGGATTCCGTCTTCCTTTCGCGTTCTAGCAATTCAGCGGTCAGCGCCTCGTACGCTTGCGCGCCGCGTGATTTGGGATCGAACGAGACGAGCGGCTCGCCGTAACTTGGCGCTTCGGCGACGCGCACACTGCGCGGAATGACGTTTTTGAAAATCAAACTGGGAAAATGCTTGGCGACTTCTTCGACGACTTGCAACGCGAGATGCGTGCGTGAATCGTACATCGTCATCACCATTCCAGCGACCCGCAGACGCGAATTCAAACTTTTCTGCACCAGTTGAATCGTGTGCAACAGTTGCGACAAACCTTCGAGCGCGAGATATTCGCATTGAATCGGAATGATGACTGCATCGGCGGCAACGAGTGCGTTGATGGTCAGCAAACCGAGCGACGGCGGCGCGTCGATCAAAATGTAATCGTAACGATTCGCAATCGCCGCAAGTGATTGCGCGAGCAAATATTCGCGTCGGTTGACGGCAACCAATTCGACTTCTGCGCCGGCGAGCGCAGATGACGACGGAACCAAATCGAGGTGTAAGCGTTTGGTCAACGTGACGATTTGTTCCAACGGCGTTTCGTCGACGAGCGCGTGATAAATCGAAAAGAGCGCGCCGGAGCGATCCACGCCGAGTGACGAAGTGGCATTCGCTTGTGGATCGATGTCGACGAGCAAAACCCGATTCTCGCGTACAGCGAGATTCGCGGCGAGGTTGACTGCCGTCGTCGTTTTACCGACGCCGCCTTTTTGATTGGCGAAAGTGTAGATGGTGGTCATTGTCGAAAGTTGTTCACGCATCACGGATTACCGAGAACGTGATATGTGATGTGTGAAAATCTAGAACGTCAGCGTCTGCACCAACCGCTCTTCCACTTGTGCGCGCGTGGGAATCCCGGTGATACCCGGCGCTTCGACACAGAAGGATGCGGTCGCGTTTGCAAAGCGCGCCGCTTCGAATGGACTCCCGATTTCTTGCAAGCGAATCAAGAACGCGCCGGCAAACACATCGCCTGCGCCGGTGGGATCAACTTCGCGCGCGGGAAAGCCGGGAATGTGTCTTGAAATTCCATCGGCAAAAACTGTGCAACCTTTGGGTCCTTGCGTCATCACGGCAATCCGCGTCATTCGAATATACTCATCCATCAGTTCTACATCGCCGGCAAGGTCTTCTTCGCTCAAGACCAACACATCGACGTGCGGTAGAATCTCTGCCGCTTCCAGCCATGGGCGCATCCGCACACGTTTGGTTTCGTCCCATTCGCGGAGCCAGCCCTGCGGCGTTACGCCGACGAGCGCGCTGGGAAATAGTTTTGCAAAACGTGCATCGATTTCGCGCGCGAGCGGACCCAGATGCACAATCGGCGATTGCATCCACGCGGCGGGCACATCTCCCGGTTGAATATCCTCCGCGCGCGCGAGCAAAAATTGTTTGCGATGTCCGTCGTGATAAACGTTGTGGAACGTGGTCGTCTGCGGTGAATCGACACGATGCACGTGGATGCCGCGCAAAACCTCCGGCAAAACAAAATCGGGGGCAAGCCGAGTAACAATGCCCGGCGTGCGCCCCAGATTGCGTGCGGTGATGCCCATATACGTCGCCGTGCCGCCGGGAACAAATCCGTTGGGCACAACATCTTGCACGATGTGACCGATGATGAGAAAGTCAATCATGGCAATCATCGGACGGAGGCAAAATGCTTTCGGTCTTCCGTCCTTGGTCGTCCGTCATTTGTGTAGAATCATCACGCGCCGATGTTCGCCCTCGCCGATGCTGTTCGTGCGGACGCTGGGATGATCGCGCAAAGTCAGATGAATAATGCGGCGTTCGTTCGGCGGCATCGCTTCGAGTGTAATTGGCTGGCGGTTCGCTTCCACGCGCTCCGCCATGCGTTTGGCGAGTTCGCGCAGAACGCGCTCGCGCCGCGTACGATATCCTTCGACATCGACCGAAAGTTTCGCTTGCTTGCCGGTTTTCTGCGAAACCATCAAGCGCATCACATATTCCAGATCGCGCAACGTCTCGCCGCGCCGACCGATCAACATGCCCAAATCATCGCCGATGATGTTGAGGATGAACGCGTTCGGCGATTCGGCCATATCATCGGGCATTGATTCCACGCGCGCGCGAATGCCCATTCGTTGCAAAAGCGTTTCGAGCATTTGACTTGCCATTGCCGCAGGGTCATCTATGTTCGATTGATCGACCAGCATCGGTGTCAGGCGCACGATTGCCTCTTCGCCGCCGAGTCCCAGGATGCCGCGCGATGCTTCGCGCACAATTTCGATCTTGACCGCGTCGCGGTTGACTCCCAGTTCGGCAAGTCCTTTGGCAATGGCTTCTTCAACGGTCTTGGCTGAAAACTCTGGCGACATTATTTCTTTCCTTTGCTGGCGGTCGCAGGCGCAAACGGCGTGCCATCGAGCAACGTGCCCCAGCCGCTGGTCAGGTACTGTTGAATAATGCCGATGACGTTGAACACAATCCAATATAACGACAGACCGATGGGAAAGGAGAGCGAGATGTACCCGATGAAGAGCGGCATCATCAATTGCATCGATTGATTCATCTGCGCGGCTTGCGGGTCGGCTTGCGGCACCGTCATCATTTTTTGCTGAATCCACGTTGTCGCCAGAACAAGCGCGGGCACGAGATAACCCAAGCCGTCCGGATTGCCGGCAAGATTCATCCCGATAAAGTTGCTATCGACCGGCACGGCGGTTGCAAGTTGCGGCAAAAAGTTATACAGGTGCTTGGCAAGTTGCATCAATTGTTCCGGTTGCGCGCCCAACGCATTCGTAATCGATTGATATAAACCGATCATCACGGGCCACGGGATCAGCGCGGGCAGACAACCGCCCAACGGATTGACGCCGGCGGCTTGGTACATTTTCATCTGTTCTTGCGCCAGCCGCTCGCGATCTTTGGCGTACTTTTTCTGCATCTCCGCCCATTCTTTACTCTTCATCAACTCTTGCTGTTTCTTCATCGCTTTTTGCGATTGCGAATAAAACGGCAAAGTTACGATGCGCACCAAAATCGTAAAGATGATGATGGCGATGCCGAACGCGCCGGGAATCGAAAATTGTTTGAGGAGTGCGTAAATCCCCATCAAGATATTCATCATCGGGTTGATGATCAACCCATTCCACGCAGGCAAAAGAAAATCCATCGATCCAAACTCCTATTTCACCGAACCGGGAATCGGCGTTACCAATTTCGTCTCGCTGGTATTCAACGCCCATTTGCCTTGCCCGGTTACCGCATCGAGCGCGTAGAGCAAGTGGTCGTACGATTGGGCATAGACCACGCCGCCCGCGACGGTTGTCGCGCCAAGTACGCGACTATTCGTCGTGCGCACCCACTTGGCTTGGCCGGTCGATGCATCGACCGCGTAGATTTTGAAATCGTCCGAGCCAAAGTACAGCACATTGTTATCCACGACGATGGGCGAACGTACCGCGTCGCCGGCTTTGAAGGGCACATTCCATTTCAATTTGCCGCCGTTGACATCAAGCGCGTAAACCGAGCCGTCGAGTGCGCCAAAGTACACGACGTTATTTACGACGGTGGGATTCGACCAGACCCAGTTGCTCGCGTCGAATTCCCATTTCTTGTTGCCGTTCGTATCGAGCGCGAAGAATTTGGACAAGCCGGCGATAAAAACCATTCCACCGACGACGGCCGGTTTCGTCGTGATAATTCCTCCCGCATCGAATTGCCATTGCTTTGCGCCCGTCGCGGCATCGAGCGCGTACAGTTTGTGATCCATCGATGCGGCATACAACGTGCTTCCCTCGAGCGTTGGGTCTGCCCAGTTTTCCGCTTCGGTTGGAAATTCCCATTTCTTTACGCCCGTCGCGGCATCGAGCGCGAAGATTTTTTTGCTGTTCGAGCCAAAGTACACCGCACCGTTGCCGACGACTGGACTCGACACAATCGGCGCGCCGGCATCAAATTCCCATTTCTTGTCGCCGGTGCCGGCGTTCAACGCGTACAATCGCCGGTCGAATGCACCAACGTAGAGCGTGTGATTGACAATTGCCGGGGTGCCGTAGACGGCGGTTAGCGTACTGTCTTTGGGAAATTGCCACAGCACTTTGCCATCCGCAGAATTGACTGCCATTACTTTGCCGCCGGTCGTACCCAAGTATACGGTTTGATCGACGACGCGCACACTAGACCAACCGGTGGGCGGCAGTCCGCCGCAACCCACCAAGAGAAACGCGGCGGCGAGAATCGCGAAAAGCGTCAACGCCGACCGCGTGGTTTTCAACGTCATTAAATCATTGCCTCCAAGTCCGGGTTTAACGTTTCAAAGTTCAAGGTTCAAAGGCAGACCCTTAAACCTTCAACTCTGAAACTGTAAACTCAATCGTAAGGAACCGGATCGTAACCGCCGGGATTGAACGGCTGGCAACGCAGAATCCGTTTGATGGCAAGCCAACCGCCTTTGACGATGCCAAAATGCATGATTGCTTCAACACCGTACTGCGAACACGATGGCACAAAGCGACAGCTAGGCGGCAGAAGCGGCGAGAGCAATCGCTGATAGAATCGAATCAGACCTAGCGCGAGAAATTTCATAGCGTCGATACAAGTTGCGCGCGTTGTAACAGCGAGTCGATAGCGGCAACGATGGTTTGGAAATCGGCCTTCGCCGTATTACCGCGCGCAATCAGAATAATGTCCCAGCCCGGGGAAATTGCCGGCAGACGCTTGCGAACCGCTTCGCGCATCCAGCGTTTGACCCGATTGCGCGCCGCCGCCTTGCCGACTTTTTTCCCCGCGACGAATCCAAACCGACACTGGCTCATTCCGTTTGCGCTGGCTCGCAGGATGACCAGCGGGTGCGAGTACGACGTGCCGTCGTCCCAGACGCGCTGAAAATCGTCGCGGCGCAAACTGAATGAACGATTCACATTTATTTCTGTTTCAAACCCGAACGGGTTTTGCCCACGGTGAGACGCTTGCGTCCGCGTTGGCGGCGCGCGGCGATCACTTTGCGACCGCCTTTGGTTTGCATCCGTTGCAAGAAACCGTGTGTACGGGTGCGTTTTTTTCGTTTGGGTTGATATACTCGCTTGACCACGACCACTCCTTGATTGAAAGATAGCGGCGCGTATTATAGCAGAAACCGGCGAAATGACAAATTGATTGACGGTTACAGTTTGTCAAGTCCGATGGAACCGTCTTTCAAACTACCCAAGCGCGATGCGACTTTGCTCCCCCTCGCAATGATAATCCGCAATGTCAATGATTCATGCTATAATTGCGCGCGAATCACACGGAGAAAACTTATGCCGACCGAATTGGCTTTTCACAGCGATCCATTTTGTTGGGAGTTTGACGCGGAGATCATCGACCAGAAATTTTTGCCCGATGGTCGCCTTGGCGTCGTCTTGCCGAAAACTTTTTTCTATCCGACCGGCGGCGGACAAGAACACGATACTGGGACGCTCGGTGAGGCGCGCGTAACCGACGTGCTGATTGATGACGATGGGGTGGTTACGCACGTTGTCGACCGGCAAGTGGCTGGCGTCGTGCGCGCAACAATCGATGGCAAGCGACGCTTGGCGTTTATGCAACATCACTCGGGTCAGCATTTGCTCAGCGCGGCAATTCTCGACGCGCAAAGCATCGAAAGCATTTCGGCGAACATCAATATCGACAATCCATCGACGATCGACCTCGATACGAACCACGACATCGATCTCACGCCGAGCGAAAACCGCGCCAACGAAATCATTTTCCAAGACCGCGCAATCAAAACGTACGTCGTCGATGAAACGATGATTCACACGCTCCCGCTTCGCCGCCCGCCCAAAGTCAGCGGTGCGATTCGCATCATCGAAATCGATGGGTTCGATTATTCCGCGTGCGGCGGAACGCACTGCACACGTACCGGGATGATTGGCATCATCAAAATCATCAAGACGGAACACGTCAATAAAAAATTGCGCGTGCATTTTCTCTGCGGCGAGCGCGCGCTAAAATATTTTCAAACCACGCACAACCTCGTTACCAACGTCGCGCGGCAATTGGACACCAGTCCGGAAGGAATTTGGGGTGCGATAGAAAAACAAAATGAAACAGCGCGCGCGCTGCAAAAGGAGTTGCAAGAACTGCGCGAAATCAAGTTGAGCATCGAAGCGAAACGGCTTGCCGCACAAGCGGAAACGTTCGAGGGAATCAAATTGATTGCCGTGTCGTTCCGCAATCGATCGGTACAAGAGTTGCGCGCGTTGGGAATGCAATTGCAGAACGAGCCAGGTTTGGTCGCCGTGTTCGCATCGTACGATGGCGCAAAGGTCAGCGTCGTGGTTTCAGCCGCGGCGGACGCGCGCGTGAACGCGAATGATTTAATTCGCAAACTGCTCGCGGATATCAACGGGCGCGGCGGCGGCGACGCGCGCATCGCGCAAGGCGGCGGCACGGCAAACGAAGAACAATTTGCCGGCATTTTAGCGAAGGTGCGCGTGACAATCCGGGAACGATGGAGCGAATTATGAATGATTTATCGAAGCAAGGTTTCACGACGCGCGCGGTTCACGCCGGCGAATGCGTGCCGCCCGGCGATTTTGTCCCGGTTGCCACGCCGATTCATCCCAGTGTTGGTTTTCTGTACGAAAATATGGATGATCTCGACGCGGTGTTTGCAACAACGCGCCCGGGCTATGTTTATCCGCGGCATGGCAGTCCAACCGTCGCCGCGTTTGAGAATGCGGTTGCGTTACTGGAACAGGGTCAAGCCGCGCACGCGTTCAGCACCGGGATGGCGGCAATTCACGCGGCGCTCCTCGCCGCCGGCGCGCGCGCCGGCACGACGATTGTCGCCGCGCAAGATTTGTACGGCGCGACGACCGTTCTCGTTTCGCGGTTGATGACTGAACTTGGCGTGAATGTGCAATCGGTCGATGTTGCGAATTTGCCAGCCGTCGAAAAAATGGTCGCGCAAACCAAGCCGATTGCGCTCCTCGCGGAAACAATTTCCAATCCGTTGTTAAAAGTCGCCGATATTTTTGCGCTTGCTGAAATTGCGCATCGACACGGCGCGCAACTTTTGATCGACAACACATTTGCGTCGCCGTACTTGTGCAACCCGCTCGCGCTCGGTGCGGATTACGTGATTCACAGCGCGACGAAATATCTGGGTGGGCATGGCGATGTGATGGCGGGCGTTGTTGTCACCTCGAACGAGAATCGCGCGAAATTGTACGAACTGAACAAACTTGTCGGCGGAACGCTGGGTCCGTTTGAAGCGTGGCTTGCGTTGCGCGGTTTGAAAACTTTATCGTTACGCGTGCGCCAGCAATGTGCGAACGCGCAACAGATTGCCGAGTGGCTGGCGGCGCATCCCGCCATCGCGCAAGTCAATTATCCCGGCTTGGTCTCGCATCCGCAACACGCGCTTGCCAATCGATTGTTCGGCGAGCGTGGTTTTGGCGGCGTGCTGTCATTTGAAATCAAAAACGCAGATCGCGCGCGCATCTTTCGATTTATGGAATCACTTGAACTGTGTTTGCCGGCGACAACCCTCGGCGATATTTATTCGCTCGTACTTCACCCGGCAACTTCGTCGCATCGCGGCTTGACGGAAGCGGAGCGCGCGCGAATTGGAATTCGTGAAGGCTTGGTGCGTTTGTCGGCAGGGATCGAGGATGTGGCGGACATTATCGCGGATTTGGCGCGCGCGTTGGGGAACGTGTAAAGTTTGGATTTGCGCGAATTTTTGAATGATGATAAACTTGTTTTGCTCGTGAGAAGGAGAAAAGCTATTTGTCTGCACGTTCTATGTATTTGCGCCGGCGTCGCCAGAAGAAAACCGCCGCGCCCATCGTCTTGCGTTTGATGCTGGGAACTCTGGCGGTCATCGCCGGTTTCATCCTCACTGCCATCGGCGCGGGCGCCGCGTCTGCCGCCGCACTCTATCAATATTACGCCAAAGACTTGCCCGCCCCCGGCGAAATCGTTACCCAAACCCAACAACAATTCAAAACAACGCGCATTTTTGATCGCACCGGTCAAAACTTGCTGTACGAAATCATCGATCCGCAAGGTGGCAACCGTACCGTTGTGCCGCTCGACCGCATCCCCGAACATTGCAAGAACGCGACGGTTGCGCTCGAAGATAAAAATTTCTGGACGAATCCTGGGTACGATTGGTATGGTATTCTACGCGCGGCGTGGACGACGATTCGCGGCGAACAGGTGCAAGGCGCCAGTACGATCACGCAACAGTTGGTCAAAAATGTTTTGATCCCGGAATCGGAACGAATGGTGCGCGATCCCGGCGACATTGCGACGTACAATCGTAAAGCGAAGGAACTCATCCTCTCGGTTGCGATTTCCGATAGCTATTCCAAGCGTGACATCCTCGGTTGGTATTTGAACGCCAACAACTATGGCTCGCTGGCGTACGGGATTGAAGCCGCGGCGGAAACGTACTTTGGCAAGCACGTGCAAGACCTTGATCTCGCGGAATGTGCCACGCTCGCGCCGATTCCGCAATACCCCGCGCTGAATCCCATCGACAATCCGCAAAAAGCGGTCGAACGCCGCAACATCGTGCTGGATCAAATGTACTTGCAGGGATACATCACGCAGGAAGAAGCAATTGCGGCGAAATCGGCGCGGATGCGCATCACGCCCAAACGCTTCGACATTCGCGCGCCGCATTTTGTCTTTTACGTCCGCCAGCAACTCGAAAGCAAGTTTGGTTCGGAGGTGTTGTATCGCGGCGGGCTGAACGTGATTACGACACTCGATTACAACATTCAACAAGAAGCCGAACGCATTGCGCGCGAACAAGTTGCAAAATTGACGGCGGAAAAACGCAACGTTACGAACGCGTCAGTCGTCGTCATCAAACCCAGCACCGGCGAAATCGTCGCGATGGTTGGCTCGGTCGATTTTTTCAACCGCGACATCGATGGTCAAGTGAATGTCGCGCTTGCGCCGCGCCAGCCCGGCTCATCGTTCAAGATTTTCACATACCTCACCGCGTTTGCGCAAGGATACACGCCAGCGTCGGTGTTGATGGATGTGCGGACTGTATTTGATGATGCGCCGAATCCCCCGTACGTGCCGGAAAATTACGACCGCAAATATCACGGGCCTGTCCGGTTACGTACCGCGCTGGGTTCGTCGTACAACATTCCGGCGGTCAAACTTTTGCAACTCGTCGGCGTCAAAGATGTCGTGAATTATGCGCATCGGATGGGCATCAACACGCTCAACCGTGACAAGTACGGACTGGCGTTGACCCTCGGCGGGGGCGAAACAACCCTGCTCGATATGACGTACGCGAATAGCGTTTTGGCAAATCAAGGGGTGATGGTAGGCGTGCCGGTGCCGAGCAACGAACGCAAACCCGGCTTTCGTGAACTTGATCCAGTTGGAATTTCAAAAGTCGTCGATGCGAGCAACAAAACGCTGTACGAATTCAAAGAGCCGCAGAAACAACAAATCCTTACGCCACAACTGGCGTACTTGATGAGCGATATTTTGTCGGACAATACCGCGCGCACGCCGGGTTTCGGCTCGAACAGCGTATTGAAACTTTCGCGTCCCGCCGCGGTGAAAACGGGGACGACTTCCGATTGGCGCGATAATTGGACGATTGGGTACACGCCGGATTACGCCGTCGGTGTGTGGGTGGGTAACGCCGACAATTCCGAAATGGAACACATCAGCGGCGTCAGCGGCGCGGGACCCATTTGGCGCGACTTGATGGAAAAAATTCATCAGACGTTGCCGGTCAAACCATTCGTCGAGCCGCCGGGAATGGTGCGCGTCGAAGTGTGTGCGACAAGCGGACTTTTACCGACGCCGTTTTGTCCGGAGCGCGTCAAGGAATTGTTCATCGCCGGACGCGAACCCAAATCGTTCGACAACATTTGGCAATCGTTCCGCATTTACCGACCGACCGGTAAACTGGCGACCGTTTATTGTCCGCCCGATCAAGTGCAAGACAAGGTTTTTCCGATTTATCCACCCGAAGCCGCGGATTGGATTCGTGAAAACAATGTGCCACAACCGCCGACTGAATACGAACCGAGTTGTCGTGGCTCTGCGCAAGGCGGCGATGTGGCGATCACTGCCCCGGCATCGTACTCGACGATACGCGGCGCGGTGACGATTGTCGGCAACACGCGTGTCGATAATCTCGATGTGTATCGTTTGTCCTTTGGTCGCGGCATCGACCCGACGCAATGGACGCAAATCGGCGGCGACCGGCGCGACCGCGTCGATAACGGTCATCTGGGAACCTGGGATGTGTCCGGGCTCGATGGTTTGTACACGTTGAAATTGACGGTGGTCAATCGAGCGGGACAATTGCAAGAAGCCGCGATTCAAGTCATCGTCGATAATCAACCGCCGACGGTGAAATTTGTCAATCCACAAAACGGCGCGGTCTATAGCCCGGAAAAAGACGAATGGGTTTCTATCGGCGTCGATGCGGTGGACAATGCGTCGATGAAGCAAGTGGAATTCTACGTCGATGGTGCGTACATCGGCGCGAGTACGGTTGCGCCATTCAATCGACGATGGACGATCAAGATGTCGGACACGTTGACCAAGACGCTTGCCGCCGCCGTAGCCGTGACACCGACGAATCCGATCACCGTTACGCGCACGGTAACAAACCCGGACAATTCGGTGATCGTCGAGCAGTTGATCGGTCAAGTGAGCCGCGTAACCGCGCCCGCGCCGGCGATTACCGCAATCTTTACAAACGGCGTCGTGTTGGTTTCGAATACCGTAACCTTGCCCAACAATCCCGGCTTTGTCGAATCGCACACGCTCAAAGTTGTTGCCATCGACGCGGCGGGGAATCGCACCGAAAGCAACACCATCACGATTTTTGTTCAACGCGCGGTGAAAAAATAGAATCCACAGACTTGTCAGATTACACAGCTCACCTTACGCAAACCGAATTGTTTTACCGCCAAGCCCACGGAGACCGCTGAGATTTTTCAGGATTTTTCTCTGCGAACTTTGCGTTCTCAGCGGTGAAATTGCGTAACGTCAGTTACACAGATTTCGTTTTCTGCGTAATCTGTGTAATCTGCGGATTGATAATGCATCTAGCGAATTGGGGAGGACAGTTGTTTCAGAAACGGGTTGGGATAATTGTTTGGTTGCTAGCCATGTTGCTCGTCGCGTGCGGCGGAAATGCCGTCGGCGATGGCACGCCGATTACTATCGTCGCCAAAGAATTCAAGTTCGAGCCGGCGGAGATTACGGTTGCGCCGGGGCAAGCCGTCAAACTGACACTCAAGAACGAAGGCGTAATCGATCACGATTTGATGATCAAAGCAATTGGTTTCAAAATCACGGCACAACCCGGCAAATCCGAAACCAAAACATTTGTCGCGCCCACCGCACCCGGCACGTACGACATCGATTGCGACATCGCCGGGCACAAGGATGCCGGGATGACCGGCAAGTTGATCGTCAAGTAAAATGTATATTCTCGTAACCAACGACGACGGCGTTGATGCACCCGGGTTGCTCGCACTCAAACAAGCTTTGCAATCGCTGGGCGAGGTGAAAGTGGTCGCGCCCGACCACAATTGGAGCGCGTCGGGACACACCAAAACGATGCACAAACCGTTGCGCGTGAATCAGGTTGCGCTGCGCGACGGCTCGCCGGCGTTCGCCACGGACGGCGCGCCCACCGATTGCGTGGCGTTGGTGATGCTGGGATTCTTGCCGGAAAAACCGGCGCTTGTGGTGAGCGGCATCAATCCCGGCGGCAATCTCGCGCACGATCTGACGTACTCTGGCACTGTCGCCGCGGCGATGGAAGGTACCATCAACAACATTCCATCGATCGCAATTTCCATCGACGCGCATCATCGCCACAACATCGATTTCACGCCCGCCGCTGAAACTGTGCGGCGGATTGCGCGCCGCGTGCTGGAGCAAGGTTTACCGCAAGACACGTTTCTCAACGTCAACGTGCCGGACATTCCGTTCGAGCAACTCAAAGGCATTCGCATCACCCGGCTCGGCAAACGCATTTATCGCGACGAATTGATCGAACGGATCGACCCGTACGGCAAACGGTATTACTGGATCGGCGGCGAACCGCCCGCCGGCGCAATCGAAGAAGCCGGGACGGATGTGTGGGCAGTGGCGCAACACTTTGTTTCGATTACGCCGGTGCATTTGGATTTAACAAGTCACGCGCTGATCGAACCACTCAAAGCGTGGGAAGACGGCGCGCTCTTTCAAAACCACAAAGGCGTGGTATAATCGATTGGACACGCCATCACCCAAAGGAGGGTCAACTCGATGGTACAAGCAACGCGAACGTCTCTACCAACCACACCGGTCACCCAGCGACCGCAGTGGGCGTTTTTCAAAGGCGAATTCGTGCCCATCGCCGATGCTAAAATCAGCATCATGTCGCAAGTGGTCAATTACGGGATCGGCGCGTTCGGCGGCATCCGCGCGTATTGGAACGATGATCGCCAACAACTCTACGTTTTTCGCATTCACGATCACGTCCGCCGCTTTCTCAACTCGTGCAAGTTGTTCAACGCGACGCTACCGTACTCTGCCGATGACCTCAAGCGCGTCATCATCGATCTCTTGCGCCGCGAAGGTTATCACGAAGACGCGTACGTCCGCCCGCTCCTCTACAATGCGACGGAAGACATCACGCCGCGTTTGTACGATGTTGAATTTCAGTTTGCGTGTTTCAGCCGGCCGCAAGGCAATTACATCAAACTCCAAGTCCACGCGTGCACGTCATCGTGGCGGCGCGTGGACGACAACAGCGTGCCGTCGCGCGGTAAATTGACCGGCAGTTACATCAATTCGGCGTTTGCCAAAAGCGAAGCGCACTGGAACGGGTACGACGAAGCGATTGTGCTGAATCAAGATGGACACATCGCCGAAGGCAGTGCGATGAATTTGTTCATCGTGCGGCACGGCAAACTCATCACGCCGCCCATCTTCGACAATATTCTGGAAGGCATCACACGCAACACCGTTCTGCAACTCGCGCACGATCTCGGCATTCCGGTTGATGAACGCTCAATTGACCGCACCGAATTGTACATCGCCGACGAAGTGTTCTTTTGCGGCACCGGCGCGCAAGTCGCCATCGTCACCGAAATTGATCATCGTCGGATCGGGACGGGGCAAATCGGACCCATCGGACAAAAACTCCAAGAGACGTACTTTGGCGTCGTGCGCGGCAAGAATCCCCAATATGCAGATTGGCTGACGTCGGTGTATTAAGTCAAAAGTATGAAGGATGAAGGCAGAATCGGTTGCTTGGTTTTTCATCCTTCATACTTTATTCTTCATCCTTGTCAATGAACGCTCCACCCAACTTTCCTCCCGAAGCGCCCGAAACGTTATTCGTCGAAACGGAACCACCCGCGCCATCTGCGTTTGCGCTTGCGCTCGGCGAACTGTGGCGCGATCGGACGTATCAGTTCTGGCTCGTGCTGGCGTTGCTTGTCAATCTCGCGTTATTCATTTACCTCGCGGCACGCTTTAACACGTTGCCCGATCTGTTGCCATTGCATTTCGATTCCTTTGGTCAGCCCGACCGCATCGAATCCAAGACCGGCATCTTTGCTTTGCCCATCATCGGCAGTATTGTTTTCTTTTTGAATGCCGGTTTGGGCGTGCTCTTTCATCGCCGTGAACGCGCCGCAACGATTCTGTTGACCATCGGCGCGTTGTTTGTGCAGGTCTTGATGTGGTTCGTCGTGATCAACATCGCTGGACTCGTTTAACGCGATGCTGATCAATTTTCTCATCGGCTTGCTCGGAGCTGGCACGATTGCCGCGCTGGCGTACTGGCGCGGCTCGTTGTCGTTGAGCGGCGCGCTGGGCACGGTTGTGGTTGGCACACTGATCTTTGCGATTGGCGGACTCACGTGGGCAGTCCTCCTCGTCGCATTCTTCATTACGTCGTCGGCGTTATCGCATTACAAAGCGCGCGCCAAAGAACCGCTCGCCGAAAAATTTCAAAAGGGGCATCGCCGCGATCTGGGACAGGTGTTGGCAAACGGCGGTTGCGCCGCGTTGATTGCGATTGCCTTTTTCATTCTGCCGCACCGTTGGCACTTTATTGGCTTTATCGGCGCGATTGCGACGGTCAACGCCGACACGTGGGCAACGGAACTGGGTGTGTTGAGCAAAACGCCGCCGCGTTTGATCACGACCGGGCGCGTCGTCCCGGTGGGAACGAGCGGCGGCGTTACGTTGTTTGGCACCTTCGTTGCCTTGTGCGGCGCGCTCTTGATCGGCGGGCTTGCCTATTTTTTTGAAATGATTCAATCGGCGATTGTCAATGCCGGCAATTTCGTCTTCGTTTCGGAAGAAACTATTTTCGTCGGCGCCATCGCCGGACTTGCCGGCTCGCTGTTCGATTCCGTGCTGGGGGCGACGATCCAAGCGACGTACTATTGCGATGTCGATCAAAAGGAAACCGAGTCGGCGATTCATCGGTGCGGTAACAAAACGCGGCTGATTCGCGGCTGGCGCTGGTTCGATAATGATTGGGTCAATTTCTTTGCAAGTATGTTCGGAAGTTTTGTTGCCTTGTTGGTGCATTTGGTTATCGTCGGTCCGTCTTTTTGACACCGGTTGCGAGACAAGGTAGAATCGTAAACGATGCTCCACATCGTCTCTACGCCAATTGGGAATCCGGACGACATCACGCTCCGCGCGTTGCGCGTGTTGCGCGAAGTGAATGTGGTGATTTGCGAAGAGCGGCGCGAAGGCGCGCGGCTCTTGAAACATTACCGAATCGAAAACACGCTCGTCGATCTGAACGAGCACAACGAACGCGAACGCGTCCCGGAATTACTCGCGCGCTTGCAACGCGGCGAAACGCTCGCGCTGATTTCCGATCACGGCACGCCGCTGCTCGCCGATCCCGGCAATCGTTTGGTCGAACGCGCGATTGCCGCGGGGATGCCGGTCAGCGCAGTTCCCGGCGCATCGAGTTTTCTCGCCGCGCTTGTGGTCAGCGGACTGCCGCTGGAACGATTTCGATTTGTGGGCAGGTTGCCGGCGAAAACGGAATTGCGGCGCGCCGCGCTCGCACAACTCCGCGACGAGCACGACACGTGGATCGTCTTTGATACGCCGTATCGATTCTCTGCTTTGCTAAACGATTTGCGGCAATCGCTCGGCGCGGAACGAAGGATCGTCGTCGCGTGTAATCTCACGATGCCGGCTGAGAACATTGTGCGTGGCTCGGCAGCGCAGGTGTTCAAGCATTTTCAGCAACATCCGTTCAAGGGTGAGTTTGTCATTGTGGTTGCTGGCAAAAGCTCCGTAGAGTTACAGAGCAAACATTTTTAACTGTTTACTTTCTACCTGAAACTTGGAGTCACTATGAAAGCCGTCATTCTACTCGCTGGTCTCGGTACGCGCCTCCGCCCGCACACGTGGAGCAAACCCAAACCACTCGTCCAAGTTGCCGGCAAACCGGTACTGGGTCACATTTTGGATTCGCTCGCCGGGCTAGACATCGCCGAAACAATTTTCATCGTCGGTTATTTGGGCGACCAAATTCAGAAATGGGTTACGGAAAATTATCCGCAGATGCGCGCGCGGTACGTCGAACAAACGGAAATGAAAGGGCAGGCGCACGCGATTAACCTCGCGCGCGAGTACATCGATCAACCGGTGCTGATCATTTTCGGCGACACGATTTGGGAAACCGATTTCACGCGACTCAAACAAGTTCAACACGATGGCTTGATCTACGTCAAAGAGGTTGAAGACCCGCGACGTTTTGGTGTAGCGACGCTCAAAGCGGGATTTGTTACCCAGTTTGTCGAAAAGCCGACGACGCTGATTTCCAACTTTGCCGTCGTCGGCGTGTACTATTTCCAAGCGTGGCAAAAATTATTGCAAGCCATCGACCATCTCATTGTGCGCGACATTCAAACCAAAGGCGAATTCTTTCTTGCCGACGCGATGCAATTGATGATCGATGCCGGCGCAAAACTCGAAGTCGAAACGATTCCGGTGTGGGAAGATTGCGGCACCGTGCCGGCAATTTTGAAAACGAATCGCTATTTGCTTGGCAAACGCAGTTATGCGCGCGCCATCGATGGCTCGGTCATTTTGCCGCCGGTCTTTATCAGCGACAAAGCCGAAATCCGCAATTCAATTATCGGTCCCAATGTGTCGGTCTCGGATGACGCGGTGATCGAAAATTCGATTCTGCGCGATTGCATCATCAGTGAAGGCGCGCACATCGAGAATCGAATTCTGGAAGAGTCGCTCATCGGCAAGGACGCGCGCGTGGTGGGCACATTTCAACGGATGAACGTTGGCGACTCGTCCGAAATCGAATCGGGCGGCAATGGCAAAAATGGAGAATAATCGATGAAGCAAACATTATCGCAACGTGTGCAAGCCGTCCCGCCGTCCGGCATTCGACGATTCTTCGATATTGCGGCGACGATGAAGGATGTCATTTCGCTCAGCATCGGCGAGCCGGATTTTGTAACGCCGGACGCAATTCGCCGCGCCGGCATTCAGTCGATTGAACGCGGTGAAACGAAATACACGTCGAATTCGGGAACCATCGAGTTGAGAATTGCATTGTCCAATCATTTGGCAAAACGCTACGGCGTTTTGTACGACCCCGATCACGAAATTCTCATCACGGTGGGTGTGTCCGAAGCGTTGCAATGCGCGATGCTTGCGACAATCGATCCCGGCGACGAGGTCATCGTGCCCGAACCATGCTTCGTCGCGTACAAACCGTCGATCATTTTTTGCGGTGGCGACGCCGTCGTTGTCGATACGCAAGTCGCAAATGATTTTCAAGTGACCGGTGCAGACATCGAACGCGCGGTTACGCCGCGCACCAAAGCACTCCTCATCGGCTATCCGAATAATCCGACCGGCGCGGTGATGTCCCGCGAACGATTGCTTGAGGTCGCGCGCGTCGCGGCGGAAAATAATCTCCTTGTTTTCTCGGACGAGATTTACGACCGACTTGTGTATGGCGTCGAGCATGTTTGTTTTGCGTCGCTCCCGGGAATGCGCGACCGTACGATTTTGCTCGGCGGTTTTTCCAAAGATTACGCGATGACCGGCTGGCGCGTGGGGTACGTCTGCGCGAATCCGGAAATTCTCGGTGCGATTCGCAAGATTCACCAGTACGTCATCATGTCCGCGCCGACGATGGGACAAGCCGGCGCGCTCGAAGGATTGTTGCACGCGGAAAACGATGTGCAAGAAATGATTCGCTCGTACGATCAGCGACGCCAAGTAACCGTCTCCGGTTTGCGCGCGATTGGTTTGCCGACGTTCACGCCGCGCGGTGCGTTCTATGCGTTTCCGGATATTCGCGGCACGGGCTTGGACTCGGAACAGTTCTGCGAAAAATTGTTGATGGAAGAACACGTCGCGGTAATTCCCGGCTCGGCGTTCGGCAAGAGCGGTGAGGGATTTGTGCGGGTTTGTTACGCCGCGAGTATGACGAATATCGAAGAGGCGTTGACGCGGATTGAAAGATTTGTAAAGCGGCAGAAATGAAATACGGTTTCGTCCTTCCCTTTGGCGATGCGCGCACGGCGGCGAACCTTGCGCGCGATGCGGAGCAAGCCGGCTGGGATGGTTTTTTCGTGTGGGAGCCGGTCTGGGGCATCGATGCGTGGGTGTGTCTCACTGCCGCCGCGATGGTCACGGAAAAAATCCGGCTCGGCACGATGCTCACGCCGGTTTCACGGATGCGCCCATGGAAACTCGCGAGTGAAACAGCGACGCTCGATAATTTATCCGGCGGGCGCGTGATTCTCGCCGTCGGCTTGGGCGCAATCGATTCTGGCTTTGCGGAATTCGGCGAGGTGACGGATCGCAAGACGCGCGCGGAATTACTCGACGAAGGATTGGACATCGTTACCGGTTTGTGGCGCGGTCAGCCGTTTGAATACCGCGGCAAGCATTATCACCTCAAGCCGACAAATTTTTTCGTGCCGCCGCCGCCCGTCCAAAAACCGATTCCGATTTGGGTCGTCGGCGCGTGGAAAAGTGAAAAATCGATGGCGCGTGTTTTGAAGTACGATGGCTTGCTTCCGAATGTGATGAAGAATGGGAAACACGTGCCCGCAACGCCGGACGATATTCGCGCGATGAAACAGTACATCGATGAACATCGCGCCGCAACGACGCCGTTCGACATCGTTTGGGAAGGAACGACGCCGGGCAAAAATCGCGCCCAAGCCCAATCGATTGTGCGACCGTACGCGGACGCCGGTGCAACGTGGTGGAACGAAACCGCGTGGAACGAAAAAGACATCGACCAAGTCCACGCGCGCATCAAACAAGGACCACCGAGCATCGCTTGATGGATTGTCGAATTGGTTGTGGCGCGTGTTGCATCGCGCTTTCCATTTCCTCGCCGATTCCCGGGATGCCGAACGGCAAACCGGCTGGCGTGCGTTGCATCAATCTCACGGACGATAATCGTTGCGGTATTTACGATCAACGTCCCAAAGTGTGCCGGCGGCTCAAACCCTCGCGCGAGATGTGCGGTGAGACGCCCGACGACGCAATGCGGTACTTGAGTGAATTGGAACGCATTACGAAACCCTAAAGAGTAGAATGTTTTTCGTCAAACTAAAAATCAAACGGCGGGTGCAAGCCCGCCGTTTTTTCTTCTGTGGCGAAAAAGAACGTTACGCCCAACCGCGCAACTTCATCGCTTCTGCCACGCGATTGATTGCCACGAGATACGCCGCCAAGCGATTGTTGACGTTGAACTTGCTCGCCATATCGTGCACCGCGTGGAACGCTGCAACCATTTTGTGTTCCAACGAGCGATGCACCGTCTCCAAATCCCAATAGAAATTGTACGCGTTTTGCACCATTTCAAAGTACGAAACGGTTACGCCGCCGGCGTTGCACAAGAAATCGGGAATCACGTAGATACCATTCTGGTAAAGAACTTGGTCTGCTTCCGGTGTTGTGGGCCCGTTGGCGCCTTCGGCAAGAATTTTCGTCTTGATGCGACCGACATTATCTTTGGTGATGACGTTTTGCAATGCCGCCGGCACAAGCACCTCGCACGGAATCTCGAAAATTTCCGCCGGCTGGATCGGATTGCCCAGCCCCGGGAATCCTTTGGCAAGTCCGTTATTCTGGCGGACGTACCCTTGGAGTTCGCGCGGGTTGATGCCGTCGGGATTCGACCACGCACCGGACTCATCTGCCACGCCGATCAATTTACAACCCATCTCCGCCAACAAAATCGCGCTGAACGAACCGACGTTACCAAATCCTTGCACAACCATTCGCGCGCCTTTGAGATCGAGATTCAAAACTTTGGCGGCTTCGCGCACGGTGATGCTCAAGCCGCGCCCGGTCGCATCTTCGCGTCCCGCCGAGCCGCCAAGCGCGAGCGGTTTGCCGGTGATCGCGCCAAATTCGTTGTAGCCGTTCATAAACGCAAGTTCGTCGATCATCCACGCCATAATTTGCGGATTTGTGTTGACGTCCGGCGCGGGCACATCTTTCACCAAACCGATATTGTGTCCGATCTGGCGAATGTACGCGCGCGCGAGTCGTTCCTGTTCGCCTTGCGACATTTGACGCGGATCGCAAATGATGCCGCCTTTACCGCCGCCGAGCGGAATATCGACGAGCGCGCATTTCCACGTCATCCACGCCGCCAGCGCGCGCACATCATCGATCGTTTCATCGATATGAAAACGGATGCCGCCTTTCGTCGGACCACGCGCGTCGTTGTATTGCACTCGAAAGCCGTGAAAAATTTTGACCGAGCCATCGTCCATATCCACCGGGAGCGTTACGTGAATTTCCCGGAGGGGCCAGCGCAATAATTCGTGCACCGCCGGATCGAGTTTGAGTACTTTTGCCGCCTGATCGACTTGCCGTTGCACGATGCGAAAGGGATTGTTCTCCGATTCGGAACTGATGCCAATCGCGTGATAGTCAACCGATTCGTGCCGGGTGACGGAACCATTTCTGACCATACGTTGTTTCTCCTCTTTGAGTTTTCGCGTGTGCGACAACGAGTGTAATCCCGTCGGCACATCTTCAGTATACCCCGATTTGCGGAAAACATCAAAAGGCATCTCCATTCGCTCCCATCCAATTTTTATCGTACCGAAATTATGCTATAATCCCGCGCAGGAGTTTGTTGATGGAATACGAACCGGTCATTGGCTTGGAAGTCCATGCGCAGTTGTTGACCAAAAGCAAAATGTTTTGCGCTTGCTCTGCCGATTACGCCGGCGCGCCGCCGAACACGCACACGTGCCCGGTGTGCTTGGGAATGCCGGGCAGTCTGCCGACACTGAATCGGCGCGCCGTGGAGTACACAATTCTCACCGCGCTCGCGTTCCATTGCGAAATTCCAGCGTTCGCCAAATTCGACCGGAAAAATTATCACTATCCCGATTTGCCCAAGGGCTATCAAATTTCGGAATACGATTTGCCCCTTTCGCGCAACGGCTATATTTTGATCGACGATGCCGGGACGATCAAGCAGATTGGCGTGCGGCGCGTGCATTTGGAAGAAGATACCGCCAAACTTTTTCACGATGGCGAAAATTCGCTGATCGATATGAATCGCGCCGGCGTTCCGCTGATGGAAATCGTGAGTGAACCGGAGATGCACTCGGTTGAGCAAGCGCGCTTGTACGCGATGAAACTCCGACAAATTTTGCGATACCTCGGTGTCAGTTCCGGCGATATGGAAAAAGGCGCGATGCGTTTTGAGGCAAACATTTCCCTCCGTCCCAAAGGATCGCTAGAACTCTCGCCGACGCGTGTGGAAATCAAGAACCTGAATTCGCTTCGCGCGATGGTGCACGCGTGCGAGTATGAAATCGTGCGGCAGACGAAAATCTGGCAAAGCGGTGGAACCGTCGAACAGGAAACGCTGGGCTGGGACGAAGTGCGCAACCAGACGTACACGCAACGAAGCAAAGAAGAGGCGCAGGATTATCGCTATTTTCCGGAACCGGATTTGCCGCGCTTGGAAATTTCGCGTGCGTGGGTGAGCGAATTGCAAGCGCGCTTGCCGGAATTGCCGGACGACAAATTCAATCGCTTGACGCGCGAGTACGGTTTGTCCGCGTACGACGCCGGCGTCATCACCGTCGAAAAAGAAATCGCGGATTGGTATGACCGCGCCGTCGATGCCGGCAAAGCGCGCGGTATCGACGCGAAATCGATTGCGAATTGGGTGACCGGCGAACTGTTCCGATTGATGAAGGAACGCAATGAAGACATCGACCGGGTGAAAATCGCGCCCGCGCAAATTCCTGCGCTCATCGCGCTGGTCAACGCCGGCACAATCAGCAACACGATTGCCAAAACCGTGTTCGAGGAAATGTACGCGACCGGCGACGCGCCGGAAAAAATCGTCGCGGCAAAAGGGCTGGCGCAGATCAGCGACCGCGCCGCGCTGGAAAACATCGTTGAACAAGTGCTCGCGGAAAATCCCAAGCAAGTTGCCGAGTATTTGGCGGGCAAAACCCCCATCGCCAAATTCCTCGTTGGGCAGGTGATGAAAGCGACTAAAGGGCAGGGCAATCCAGTACTTGTCAATACGCTTGTGCTGGAGCAGTTGCAAAAGCGGAAGGTCTAACCGCGCGCAAAAATCTGCTCCAAAAGGCGCAAAAATTAGGACTATTTGGGTGTTGACGGCACTCGACACGCAGATTTATAATCGGATGCACGAGGGCTAGCTATGCCGTTACAAGGCAATCTGCAAGAAATGAGTCTCGCCAACCTGATTCAGGTCAACTGTCAGGAAATGCGTTCCGCGCGCCTGACATTGCATCACGCCGGTCAGGAAGGCGAGGTTTATTTTTCGGATGGGCAAGTTGTGCACGCCACGCTCGGCGACCTTGCCGGCGAATCTGCCATTTATGAAATGCTCGCCTGGTTGGACGGGACGTTCGTGCTCGACCGCGATCAACCCGCGCCGGTCAAGTCGATCGACGCCAAGTGGAATGTTCTGCTTTTGGAAGGGATGAAGCGCTCGGCTGAACGACTTGTTGCCCCGCACAAGCCGGAGGGAAAGATGAAACCGGATACACTCGCGCAACTCAAAGCCATCGAGGGAGTTGCCGGCGCGGTGATCTCCGCGTCCGATGGCGTGGTTCTTGGCGTCGATATTCCCGGTAGCGATGGTGAAGGTGAAGCCGCCATTGCGGTGTTTGTCGGCACGGCGGCGGTACAATTGGGCCAAGTCTTGCAATTGGATACCTTTTTGCACGGCATTGTGTTTTCGAAAAACAAACGGTTGTTGATTCTGCAACAGCCAGAGCGTTTTGTTGGGTTGGTGTTAGCGGAAAACAGTTCGCCGACAATTGTGGCAAACGCGGCGAGTCAGGTGTTTAGATAGAGGTGTCGCTGATGGAAGCAATCCTCAAAGAAATCAACGCAGTCGTCGGAGTTGTCGGCTCGTTTGTCTGCGCGAGTGATGGCAAAGTCCTTGCCCACTTGATGCCGGCGCATTTCGAAATGCCCGCGCTTGATCTGGCGGCGCGGATTGCCAGCCAGACTTTTGCCGCACTCGAAGCGTCCGGTCAGCGCGTTCAGGAAACCGACCTCGCGTACGACAAAGGACGGCTCGTGCTAAAAAATTTGCGCGGCGGCATCTTGGTGATTGTGTGCGGGCGCAATGTAAATATTCCTTTGTTAAACTTGACCGCAAATGTGTCGGTCAAAAAACTTGCGGCGGAAATGAAACCCAGTCCAACATCTGCGCCAACCCCATCGACGGTCAAGCCGCCAACTCACATTCCCGCGCCGGTGGCATTGCCGCCGCTCGTGGCAGCCCTGGAACAAGAAGCGCATCGTCTTGTCGAGGCGGGACAACAACAACGCCTCCATTTGCGCGTGATGAATGATCTCGCCATCTGGCTCGCTTGCCCGCGCCAGCGCGGTTTGTTGCCGCCGCTCGATAAACGCCAAATCGATTTTGGCGGTTGGGCGACCGAGAGTGAAGCCCTCGAAACCTTTTTCGTGCAAGCGGGTTATACCAGCGACCGACGCTTTAAGCTATTTTATAATGGTCGGTGTTTGCGTTTCACCGATTCCAAAAATGAAACAACCGTCGATGTTTTTCTCGATTACTTTGAAATGTACCATCGCGTCGACTTGACGCCGTTCCTCACGCAAGAAGATTGCCTCTTGCCGGTCACCGCGCTGGCGCTCGTGCGACTGCAACTTGTCGAAATGAGTGAGGCGGGTTTGCGCGATTTGTGCGCGCTGATGCTGGAACACGATCTTGGGGTGGGCGAAGAGAAAAGCAAACTCGATGCCGCGTACATCACGCGACTCTGCGCCGATGATTGGGGCTGGTTCAAAACAATTTCATTGAACTTGGAGCGTTTGACGACATTTGCCAACGCCCATCTTGCCGTGCCCGACCGGGCGATTGTTGTCAAACGTGCGCAACGATTGAAACACAGCATCGACAGCGCGCCCAAAAGTTTGCGGTGGCAGACGCGCGCGCGGCTGGGCGAATCGGTCAAGTGGCACGAGACGCCGCTGGTCTATCGCCCGGGACACGTGCGCCCCGATATGGCGCTCGGATAAATTGGAGAGGGTGGAAAACTCATGGCAGGATTCAAAGACATACTCGAGCGCGTACGAAATGGGTTTGGCGAAGTGTTTTACGGGATGGCGTTGTACGAAATCGAACGCTCGCATCGTCGTTCGCGCGGCTCATTGGAGCATTTGTTTATCCTGATTACCTTCGGCGATATGGTCGGCATTCCGATTCTGCCGCCGTACTATTGTATGCGGTTGCTGCCGTTTGTCGTTCCCGAAATCAAAGGATGGCAACGACGCCTGGCGCGCGAGCGCGATTATCTCGACGCGATTTTCTAAAGCCGAGCCCAGCGTGACGATGGATGATTCTGCGCGACGCCAAATTATGATCGTGGACGACGATTACCGCATCGTCGCCGAAATTCTGGACGCCCTCAGCAGTCGAGAAGAATTCGCGGTGCGCGGATTTACGAACGGCGCGGACGCGCGCGCCGCGTTACAAGAAACTATTTTCGATCTGGTAATTGCCGATTGGAAAATGCCGGATGTCGATGGCTTGACTTTGATCCGCGACGCGCAGGAGCGTTCCGCACAAACGGTGACTGTTTTGATGAGCGCGTACAACCTCCACGACGCCCAAGAAGAACCTCCCGCGCATCATTACCTCGAAAAACCTTTCACCCTCGATGAGCTCATCAATCTAATCGATTCTATCTTTCCCACGCCGACGCAACGCCGGGTCAAGAAACCGATTGTGCTCAAAGTCTTGTTGGGCGGCGATGCCAACGTCGGCAAGACCAGTTTGATCCAACGCTACTGCACCGGCGCGTTTGATCCCACCCGCGCGATGACCATCGGCGTCGATTTTCATTTGTACGACATTGAAATAGAACAAGAACACATGCGATTGGTCGTTTGGGATTTGGGTGGGCAGGAGCGTTTCAATCTCGCCCGGCAAGCATTTTATCGCGGCGCGCAAGCGGTCGGTTTGGTGTTTGACGCAAGCAACCGGACATCGTTCTATAACTTGATCAAGTGGTGGCGCGAAACGCGCGAATATCTACCGGATGCGCCGGTGCTGATGCTCGCCAACAAAATCGATTTGCCACCGCAAATATCGTACGTCGAAGCGATGGAGGTCGCGGCGGCGTGGCACATTCCCTTTTTCCAATCCTCGTGTGCCAACGGCGAAGGCGTTACCGAGTTTTTTCACGCGCTGGCGCGCAGTGCCTGGGAAAACACCAAAAACAAAACGACGGCAAAATAAATTCGGGCGACGGATCAAGTCGCCCGAATGATTGTTCCCTCTGCAAAATCCTCGCGCGTCAACGCACGCTCGATTACACCTTCGCGCAACGCGCTGACGATGTGCACCTGAATCGCTGGCTCACGCTGAACGAGTGCGACCATCCTCCTCACCTTGTCCAACATCCCGCCGGTGACATCGATACCGTGCGACCCGCGTAACTGCGTTGCGATCTGCGGAAAATTTGCCGGCGTGATTTCTCCGATCAACTTGGCGGACGAATCTTGAAGCGGGTCGGCGTTGAACACGCCGTCGACGATCCCGGCAAGTACGATGCGCGACGGTTTGAGAAATGGCGCGACGTACGCAAAAATCATTTCCGTCGAGGCAATCGTCATCTGCCGTGTTTCGTCGAATGCCACGTCGCCATACAACATCGGAACGAGATCGTGTGCGAGTGCCGTGCGAATCGAATCGGTTGCAAGTTCGACCAATTCACCGTCCCGGCATTTTGCCGATGCCGAAGGTTGCAAAGAAACGACCGGCACATTTTCGTCGAGAAACAAATCGGTAACGATGCGATTCAAACGCGCCGCCGCCGCGCCGGTTTCCGCGTACGCGCGCCAGTTGTCACGCTGACCATAGCCAAATTTTTGCGCGGCGAAATGTCCAAACGAACCGCTTCCGTGACCGATCAAAAGTTTGAGCGTTGCATTGGCATCGCGCGCTCGTTTCACCTCACGCGCAATTTGGCGAATCACATTTTCATTCGCCGTCGCTTCCCGATTCTTGTCGGTGATTGCCGAGCCACCAAGTTTGAGGAAAATCACCGTAGTTTTCCGTCCTCTGTCTTTTGTCATTTTTGCGTAACAATCACAATCGCTCGCGCCATCAACGTGCGGCCATTATCGCCGGGATCGCCCCACACGGCAACAACCACGCCGGGGCGCAAATCAGAAAACTGCGCCGGGTCATTTTCGCGCCGGACAATCGTTTGCGGATTGATCGTGATGGTACGCGAACCTTGGGCTGTATTCAAGGTCAAGGTGTTATCGCCGTACCGTTGAATCGTCCCGATGATGTTGGGTGTGCCGCCAATCGGCACCGGAAAATTTGAGGCGGTGCCTTGCGACGCGCGCGTGCTGAGCGCGCGCACGGTCCCGTGTTGGCCGGTAACCACGCCAATCGAGAATGTGCAAATCAGCATTAACCCAACGAGAAAAACCGCGCCGCAACCAATTAGAAATCTACGCGACCACATTATTTCACCTGCCATTTTCCGACTTCGATCCAATTCATATCGATGCCGCTGGCGGAAAATTCTGCCAATCCAATCTTGAAAATATGCTCGCCTTTTTTCAAATACGATGGGATCACGAGATCAAATTCTTCGACGATGATCGGCTCGCGCGGCAATCGATTCTCGCGGACGTAGCGCGGCAGATTGCCAAAACCGAGATCGTGCGTTTCGAGCGTGACATTATCGATTTGCGTCGAGACCAGGTACGCGCGCGGTTGTGTGACGCGCCAATAGATTTTGAGATGCGCGCGGGGACTCGGCGCGTCCGGCGCGTTAGTCAAATCATAACCGATGAGCGTCAAACCGTCAAAGGAATGATCGATGCGATTTTGTGGTTGCGCTTCGCTCACGATCAACGACGGCGGGGTTTGACTCGCGCGATACAACGTCAAATCGCGTTGATTGCCAATCAACACCGGCACGTACCACGCATCGACCGGTAACACTTCGCGCGGCGGCGCCCACAATCCGCCTTGCGGTTTGCCGTCGATCACGTTCACGGTCGAAAAGATCGGCGCGTTTGCCGCCGGCTTGCGCCGGCTGTCGAACGACGGCGTCAGCACATCGGGACGAATGTTGTACACTTGTTGCCAATAGTACATATCGTAACCAAACACGCCGCGCCGGCTAACGAGCGCGCTGTCGCGTGGAAGCATCGCAAAAACATTTTTGTAGAAATCGCCAATCGCCGTGTCGGTCGTGCGATTGTTATCGCGCGCACTCACCCCTCCGATAATCGTCAGCGGCGCAAACAAGAATACGATTATTGCCATCGTTGTGGCAATCGTTTGCGCGCGCGGTGATGAAAATCTTTGTCGCAACCAATCGATGAGTTGTTGTGCGCCGCAACCGATAAAAATCGCAAAGATGAAATGCGATGGAATGAAAAAGACATCGAGATCGAAAACTTTGTATTGCGTGAAGAAAAAGACGTTGGTGAAGTACATCAACCCGAAAAGCCAAAAGCGTTTGGGGTGTTTGAACAGCAATGTCCACATTCCCAGCCCGCCCAGCGCAACGCCGATCACCGTAAAATTTTGGACGAGGTATTGCAAATAAATCACCACGCGTTCCGGCATCGCGGTGATAGGGAACGCGAATCGCAAATTGGAAAATGCGCCGAGCGTGTAAACGTACAGACCGACAAGCGAGTTCGGCGGGAACCGCATAATCAACGGGTCGTTGATGAGCGCGGCGCGAAAGGGAATCCACAGGAATTGCGCCAGCCCCAGCACAAACACAATGAATGCCACAAGAATGGTCAATGGTCGTTTGAGAATTCGCCAATCGGTGAGCAAAATAAAAATCGTGTACGTCGGCGCAAAGCCGAGGTTGGACAGGTGCGTGCCGGCGCCTAGTCCGAGCGCGAGCGCGAAAAGGACAAACCAAAAATCGGACGGAGGACTTGTTTCATCTTTCAGCGTGCTTGCATCTGCCCATTTTAAAAGTAGCAGGACTGTGAGCGCCAGCATAAAAACATTCGGCGCGTAGACTTCGGTGATGACCGCTTGCGACCAAAACGTCGTCGAAACGCCGAACAGCAACGCGGCGAAAATTGCAATCGGGCGCGCCAGTTCAACACGGCGCAGAATCAAGTACAAGATCGCCACGCCGCCCGCGCCAAGAATCGCCGACATCAAATTCGTGCGGTGTGCCACCTCGCCAAACGGAAGCAGATGCGCAAAGAGAAAACCAAGCCACGTGTAAAGTGGATAACCGGTTGGATGCGCCAAACCCAGCGTCGCGGCGACCGTTGTCAATTCATTGCCATCCGGACTGGCGTACGACAGACCCGGTGTGAGCGTCGCGTTGTACAGGAAGAGACAAAACGCAAAAATAAACAGCGCAATCATACGTTCCGAGAATGATTTCATCAGGCACATTTTCCGGCGGCAAGGTTAGGCGCGAATGAAAACGTTGTAAACGCCGCGTAAAATGATACCACAAACTAATCTTGCGGCAAGCCCTTGACAGTTGTCCCAGTTATCGGTATAACACATCTCGCAACGACGAGGGGGCATCGATGTATGTTTTGCTCAATGGAAAAATTTTTACGCCACAGGAAACGATTGACGACGGTGTTGTCGTCGTCGATGGCATGACGATTCACGCGGTTGGCACACGCGCGACGACGCCGGTTCCGCGCGATGCGCCAATTATCGATGCGCACGGCAATGCGATTATCCCGGGCTTGATCGATATTCATACGTACGGCTGTCTCGGCGTGTCGCTGACCGCGCCGGAAAAAATCGCCGAGGAATTGCCGGCGTTCGCCCGCAACGTCGCGCGGTTTGGCGTGACACGCTTTTTGATTTCGCCGACGACGGGAGATTGTGCGTTCATCGTGCGAATGTTGTCGGCGATTGCTGAAACGATTCCACAAATCCGCGACGGTGCGCAATGTCTCGGCATTCACCTCGAAGGTCCGTGGCTCGACCCTGAACAGCGGGGCGCGTTTCCCCTCGATGTTTTGCACGCGCCGACCCTCGATGAAGCGCGTGAGTACCTGAACGCGGCGCGCGGCTATTTGAAAGTTGTAACGCTTGCCGCGAATTTACCGAACGCCATCGAGGTTGCAAAATTTTTTTACGATAATGATGTGCGCGTTGCGTACGGTCATTCGAACACAACGTACGAGGTTGCGTGCAACGCGCTCGCGTCCGGCAATTTTCAACTCGTCACTCACGTCTACAACGCGATGAGCGGATTGCATCATCGCAAACCCGGCGTGCTGGGTGCAGTGTTGAGTTCGGACAATGTCAGCGGAATGTTGATTAGCGACGGTATTCACGCGCACCCGGCGGCGGTAAAAATTTTGTTCCGCGCGCTCGGTGTTGACCGCGTGATTTTAGTTACTGATGCAATTCCCGGCGGCGGGATGACTGAAGGCACATTCACGATGCTCAATCAAACGGCGCGCGTGATCGACGGCGTCGCGCGCTTGGAAAACGGTACGATTGCCGGGAGCATTCTCACGTTGAATCGCGCAGTGATGAACGCGCGCGCGTTCGGCGCGTTATCGTTGAACGACGCGCTCAAAATGGCAACGACGAATCCGGCGCGCGTCCTGGGTTTGTGGAACATCGGCAGTTTGAATGTTGGCGCGGAGGCGGACATTGTTGTGATGGACGATGCCGGGGATGTGTCGCTGACGATGGTCGCCGGCAACATTGTTTATCGCACATAATTTTGCCAGAGTAACAAACCTCTGACGGTGGAGGAAAAGATGCACATTCGTCCAATCCAAGAATCCGATATCGAACACGTCATCCAACTTTTTCGCGCAAATTACGGCGACGATTACGCGATCCCGGAATTTTACGATCCGCAATGGGTCAAGCGCGGCATTTATTCCGACAACATTATTTGGCTCGTCATCGAAGACGAGAACAAAAAGATCGTCGCGTCCGGTGCGTGCATTCTCAACTTTGGCGATTACAACGATCAGATCGGCGAGATCGGTCGGCTCGTCGTCGATCCGCAAGTGGGCGGCAAAGGACTGGGCAAACGAATGCTCGCGGCGTTGGTCGATGCGTCGGATGAGCGGGTGGAATTTGCGTTCGCGGAAGCGCGCACGGTGCATCCCAAAACGCAAAAGATTCTTGATAATATCGAAATGATGCCGCTTGGATTTTTGCCGATGACATACAAAATGACGTGGCGTGAAAGTTTTGTGCTGAGCGGTCAGTTGTTTGGCAACGGTCGCGGATTGCGGCATCCCGGCACCGCGGAAGTGATTCCCGCCGTTGCGCCGCTCGCCCGGTTGTCGCTCAAAAATCTACAACTCGATGAGCCGATCAAAGTTCACGACAACGCGCGGGGTTATCCAATCGATCAGAGTGTCGAGATCAAACCGATGACCGGCTCGTCGTTGATTCGCTTGTTGAAAATCGAACACGGCCGCTTGGTGGAGCCGGAAGTGTTCGGCAGTATGCACATCGATCAAGGGATGTCGCAGTTGCAATCGCGCAAGGTGACGTACTTTGTTGCGTCCGAAGGCGAACGCACGTTGGGCGCGGTTGGTTATTATTTCGAAGAGCATGATCAAAATGTGCGCATCACGGAATTGATCGCGCAAGAAAATGTCGTCAAGGGAAGTCTCTTGCGTTTTGCGGTCGAACAGGCGGAGCAAGTGCATCAAGCCCAGTTGATCGAGTGTGATGTAAACGCGACGAGCGTGGCGATTCAACAAACTTTGTTCGAGATGGGTTTCTTGCCGGCGGCGTTTGTGCCGGGAATGGTTTTTCATACAACGCATCGCCCGGATGTGGTGCGCTTTATCAAACTCAATCTGCCCTGGGATTTGGGACCGATTGTCTTGACCGAACCCTCGCAAGCATATTTCGATCTTGTCGCGCCGGCATTTGAACGCGCATCGGCGGAGCGATTGAAAAAATTGCCGGCACTGTCGAATGTTGCACTCAAAGGGTTCACGCCGCTCGAAGCGTACTTTTTCCAACGCGCCGGCGACGAGATCACGCCAGCCGCCGGCGCGCGGCTCGATGTGAACGCGATGTACATTGTGCTAGCCGGGTCGGTGCGGCACGGCGAGCAAACGGTTGGCGCGGGTGGCTGTGTGAACGCGGATGTGTTGTTTGGTCATCCAGATGCAATCACGCCGATTGCCGGGGATGGCGCGCGTTTGCTCTCGCTATCGCACGCAAAATTGGTTGAATTGTGCGACCGCTATCCGCGGCTGGGAATGAAACTTTACCAGAATCTCGCGGCATTTCGCAGTTGATTTCTTTCGCGGAAAAACCTTTTTCTCGCAAAGACGCAAAGGGCACGAAGAAAACAAAAATAAAACTTGGCGTTCTTGGCGTCTTCGGTTTATATTTTTCTGAATGGTAATGTGAAATGAACTCGATCAAAGTTTTGATGACGCTTCGTTTTACTGACGAACAACTTGATCGCATTCGCGCCGTTTCGCCGCGACTCGTCGTCACGCAAAAGTCGGTGCCGGAAGGACGCGATGGCATCGATACTGGCGAACTACTCGATGGCGATGAAGAAATTCTCTACGGCTTTATGCCGCCGCGTGATTTATCGCGCCTGCCGCGATTGAAATGGATGCAATTGCACACCGCCGGCATCAACCATCTGCTCAACGTGAATCATCCGATCTTGCATCGCCCGATTCGCTTGACCACCTTGAGCGGCGTGCACGCCGTTCCGATTGGCGAATTTGCGATTGCGTTGATGCTCGCGCTCGCGCGCCAAGTTCCGTTGCTGACGCGCTTGCAAACAGAACGCGAATGGCGCAAAGACAAATGGAAATTATTTCTCGGTGCGGAATTGTACGACCAAACGCTTGGCGTGATCGGTTACGGCAGTATCGGACGACACGTCGCGCGGATTGCGAAAAACGGATTTGGTATGCGCGTGTTGGCAATGTCGCGTGGTGATGAGAAACGTGATCGCGGCTGGCACGCCCCCGGCGTCGGCGATCCCGATGGCGTTTTGCCGGACGCGTGGTTGACGTCCGCCCAGTTACTCGATTTGCTCGCGCAATCGGATTTCGTTTTGATTTCAGCGCCACTCACGGAATCGACGCGCAACCTCATCGGGGAAAAAGAATTGCGCGCGATGAAATCGACAGCGTTCATCATCAACATTGCGCGCGGCGGCATCGTCAATGAACCGGCGCTGATTCGCGCGCTGAAAGAAAATTGGATTGCCGGCGCGGGACTCGATGTGTTTGAACAAGAACCGTTGCCGCCTGACAGCGAATTGTGGAACTTGGCGCGTGTCATCATCTCGCCGCACGTTTCTAGCGCGACGCCGTACTATGATGACCGCGCGACCGATTTGTTTTGCGAAAACCTGCGGCGTTATTTGCGCGGCGAGGAGTTGTTGAATTTGGTAGACACAAAACGAGGATATTAAATTGGACACTGATAAACGCCGACAAGTGCAGAAAAAACATCTGCGTTTGTCCGCGTCCAATAAATGATTTTTGCACAGTCGATTTATGGGTTGGAAATTGGCGGAGGTACGTCTGATTTGGTTTCGGGTGATTTTTGTGTGACGCGGAGCCAGCGCGCGCGATGAAAACGACTGATCACCTGATCGAGGGATTTGCTGTAGCGCGGACTGCGGCGAATGCCGGCGCGATCGAGAATAAATTCCCCCAACGCCCCCAGCGTCGCAAAGCCGTAAATTACACTCCGGCGAAAGTTGACCGAGGATGCCTCTTTGAAATAACGCGTGGGGACCGCAATCTCCGCGATTTTAAAACCGAACGCAGCGGCTTGCACGATGATCTGGGTGTCGAACACAAAATCATCCGAGTTGAGGACGAACGGTACCGTCTCCAAAAATCGCCGGCTGTACGCGCGAAAGCCGGTGTGACATTCGGAAAGATTCTGCCGCAGGACGAGATTTTCCAGCGTGGTTAAAAATCGATTGGCGATGAATTTGTACAACGGCATTCCGCCGGCGAGTGTTTGTTTGTCCAGAAAACGCGAACCGAGAACCAAATCGGCTTGCCCTTGCACAATCGGCGCGATGAGTTCCGGAATGAGCCGGGAATCGTACTGATAATCCGGATGCAGCATCACAAAAATTTCTGCGTCCGTTTCCAACCCGTGCACGTAACACGTTTTTTGATTGCCCCCGTACCCGCGATTCTGAATATGCACGACCACGTCTAATCCCAGTCGTTGCGCAATCTCCACTGTATCGTCGTGACTCAAATCATCGACAACCAAAATTTTACTGACGATGTTTTTGGGAATATCGGTGTACGTTTTTTCGATGGTCTTGGCGGCGTTGTACGCCGGCATCACGACCATCACTTTGGGCTGGACTGTAATCAATCTCCACCTCGCGCGCTGGTCAATCGAAAGCGATTATACCATACTCGTCCGCGAATGAACAAAAGCATCTTTGCTCATTTGCGGATTTCCTTTATAATGCGCTCGCTGATTCAAAAAATGAAATTCTATTGGCTCTTGGCAATTCTGCTGCCGATCTTTTTGGTCGTGCAAGCGTTGACGATTCCCATCGAAGAGTACGCGTACGACACCGCCGAGTTTCACATCTATCGCGCGGTGGTGTACTCTGCCGCGCGCGCGGACAGCGCGCTTTATCCGCGTTGGGTTCAACCGATCAATGCTGGGTTGGGCGGACCTTTCTTTTCACTTTACCCGCCGCTCGTTTACGCGCTGATGGATATTTTGAACATCGCCGGCATTTCGCATCCGTTCGCCTGGCGCATTCTCGTCGCGCTTGCGTTCGTCGCCGCGTCGGTTGGAATGTTCGGACTGGGACTTGGATTGTTCAAACGCGCAGATGTTGCGATTGCCGGCGCGGCGTTCTTTGCGTACAACGGTTTCCTCCTGCGCGATTTATTCGAACGCGGCGCGCCGTCCGGAATGGCGCTCGCGCTTTTTCCGACGATGCTGTGGTTGTTGCTGCGATTTGTCGAACACCCGAACGGCGCGCGATTATTTTGGGCATCGCTCTGTCTCGCCGCGATTATTCTTCTGCACAGTCAGACTTCATTTTTGTTGATACCGCTCGCAGGTTTGATGATCGTTTTCATTTTTTTGCGTGACGGATTCAAGCGCGCCAGATTTGCGCTCGCGCCGCTTGTTGCCGGCGTGTTGCTGGCGGCATTCTACATGCTCCCGTTTCCCTTCGAAGTCAAACACGTACAGTTCGATAACGCGTTGACGGTCGATTACACCAATCCCGTGTTGAACCCGTTGCGTTTGGACGACGTGCTTGCGTTGCCGCGCCATCTCGACATCGGCATCGATAACAATGCAACCGGCGAAGCGCCGGGCGGATTGATTCACGCATTCATTTTGCTCGCGGCTCTGCCGATGCTTTGGATTTTGTGGCGACAGAAACGCCGCGCCGAATGCGCATTGATTGCCGGTTTAGCGATTTTAGGGCTGGCGATTATCTGGATGCAATTAGAATCCGCCACACCGATTTGGTCGGCGTTGCCGGGACTGGGGGTTTTCCTCTTTCGCTGGAAATTACTCGGCATCTTGCCCATCATCACCGCGATCATCGTCGGTTTTGCGCTCACCCGCACGCGTCCGATGATTCTTGCCGGCTTGATTGCTGTTTACATCGCGGTGCAATTGGGTTTAGCGTATCCGCAATTGTTTTATCATTACACCCAGTTTTCATCCGCGCCGACCATCGCCCAGATGCAACAATCGGCAATCGAACACCGCGCGTTTGGACTGTCCTCGTTCGACGAATTTTTGCCGGTCGCGCGCATCGCGCCGCTCACGGAAGCCGAATTGCGTCAAGTCGCCGCCTCGCCGATAGAAAATGTGCCGGCGGGCGCGCGTATTCTAACGCAATCTCAACGCACCGGCTGGCTCGAACTTACCATCGATTCGCCGGCATCGTTCGTTGCGAATTTGCACACCCTCTATTTTCCGGGCTGGGTGGGCTACCTCGATGGTCAGTTGCAAAATTTGCAAGTTGCCGATGCGACCGGCTACATCGTGATGAATGTGCCGGCAGGGAAACACACATTAACATTGAAATACGAAGGCACATTGATTCAGCACATCGGTGAGGCGATTACGCTGATCACGTTTGCGATTTTGATTTTGCTGGCGATGTTGTGGCGTGGTAAAAATAGCGACACGATTTCAGAAATCGTTGCGCCGCAGTTGCACTGGAGCATCGTGCCGATGCTCTTGATTGCGGTCATCGTCAAAGCCGCTTGGCTCGATCCGCAAACGACGCTGTTCCGTAATTCGTCGACGTGTACGAAAATCGACGGTGCGGAAATTCAAACCGATGTCCGGTTCGGCGAGCCGATTCGATTGTGCGGTCTGTCGCTTGATCGTCGCGAAGCGCACCCCGGCGATTGGATGCGCGTGACGTTGTATTGGCAATTAGAAAAACCGGCGACAACGCCAGCGCACGCGTTCGTGCATTTGTTGGGGGCATCGTTCAACCCGGCAACCGGCAATCCGTTATGGGGACAACACGATAAACTGGAACCCGGCGATCATCCGCTCATCGATTGGTCGGTGGGACGATTGTATCGTGATCGCTATGATTTTCAGATTCCGACGCACACGCCGCCGGGCGAGTATCAATTGGAGATCGGTTGGTGGCAGTCGAATGGAAAACGATTGGCGCCGCGCATCGTCCGCCCGCTCGATGCATTGTCCGTGTCGTCGCTGGATGCGTTGTTGTATTCGCAAATTACAATTCGATAGTTTGAAATGGAGACGTGAATGATTCGGGGTGTGATTTTTGATTTGGGGTGGACGTTGATGACCTACAACGGCGATTGGAAACAGGTCAGTGAGATGGCGTACAAAAATACCGCCGACTTTCTAAACGCGAATGGTTTCCGCGTGGGTGAAGATTTTCCGGCGCAATTTCACGCGGCGCGCGAACGCGGTTGGAAAATGGCGGATGAAACCGGCGTGGAACAAACAGTGGAAGACGCGTTGCGCGAGATTCTTGGTAAGCTCGGTTATGTGGCGCTCGATGGAATTGTGCCGCGCGCGGTGGAAATATTTTTCGCGGAGCACGAAAAGCGTTGGTTGCCGTACGACGACGCGTTGGCAACGTTGCAAGAACTCGCGCGGCGCGGTTTGAAAATCGGTTTGATTTCCAACGCCGATGATATTGGTTTGGTGCATCGCCAAGTCAAACGGTTTGGCTTTGCGACGTACCTGTCGCCGGTGTGGAGCAGTGCGGAAGCACCGCGCTGGCGCAAACCCGACCCGCGCATCTTTCACCGCGTTTCGGAGGCGTGGCAGATCGCGCCGCGTGACATCGTGATGGTCGGCGACGCGCCAGCGTACGATGTGCTGGGCGGGCATCGCGCCGGCATGCGCGCGATTTTGATCGACCGCAACGAAGGCGGTTGGTGGCAGAAAATTCCGGACGCGCTTGCGAATGATCCAGACATTCGCGCGGACGCGGTAGTAAAATCGTTGGCAGAAATTCCGAGTGTGTTGGAGCGATGGGCAGACTGAAAAGCAAATCCGTTTTCTCATACGAGAAAACGGATTTGTTGTTTGTAACGATATTTCTATCTCACCACTTTGGTTCCGACTAAATAGCGCGCGACCCAGGGTTCGTAACGGCTAAAGAATTTCTCACGCTTGACTACTTGACCGTTCACCAAAATTTTCCGCCACACGGTTACGTCCGCGCCATCGTGCGCGAAATCGATTTGCTTGGTCACCCCTTTTTTCAAGGTCGGGTCGTCGGTGTAAATTGGGGGACCGCTCTTGATGATATTCTCCATGATCGGCTCTTCCATCTCGACCGTGCGATTCGGTTTGGTGCCGTAGAAATCGAACGTGAGCGTGGTGTTTCGCAAATCGAGTTTGGGTTGGATGAGCAAGTACGCTTCGGTGTCGTTGCGGAATTTCAGATCGACACTCGGCGAAAAAATCGTTGCGTCGATGCCCACCGGCGGCTCGTAATAACTTACGCGGTACGCGTGCGCCCAGCGCTCGACAATCGGAAAGCCGCCGAAGAACGCCGCGCGAAAAACGGTCGATGAAACCTGGCACACGCCGCCGCCGGGTCCCAGCACGGTGCGATCCGCAAAAATAATGTACGCGTCGTCAAAGCCGTTTGCTTCTACCACGTCGCCCAGAAATTGATTGAACGAAAATACCGCGCCCGGCGGCACGACGATTCCCTCGAACTGCGCGGTTGCCGTGCGAATATTTTGAATGCGTCCCGCGCTCGATCCTTTGAAATTGCTGACGCCTTGCGCAACCAATTCCTTGATCCCAAATTTCGCCGCGTCTTCCATCGCGATTGCCGGCTTGGTGACATTCACCGGCAAACTGATCGTGCGCCAACCCGGCGCATCCGAGGGACTTGCCATTCCCGGCGGGCGCGCCACGCTCGCGACCAATTGTTGTTCGATCTGTTTCGCCGCCGCTTCCGGGTCGAGTGTTTGCGCGGCTTGACTTGTGCGCGTCAAGGTGAGCGTGCCGGTGTTGACGTCGAAGCGAAAGCGCGCGTCGCGCGCCGGCTGATTGATTTCGCGCGCTATTGTTTTGATTTGCGCGACCAACGGCGCGCGATCCAGCGATGCAACGACGCGTATTTTGCCATCAGCGTCCTGTTGCAATTTGATGTCGATCATCGATGCGAGTGTGGCTTGATCGATTGCCCACGTGCGTCCGCTAAATGTGAGAAGCAACGGCGCGGACAGAATTGCTTCGGCTTGCGTTTGCGCGGCGTTCACATCGGTGATGAGCGGTTTCGTTTCGCGGAACGCTAGGACGATGTCGCCGCGTTCATTTTGTAAAACGCGCTGACGAATGCGTTCGAGCATTTCTTCACCGTTCAACACGCGCCCGTTCTGCGCCGGCGTCGCGATCACGCGCACGCCTTGAATACGGAGCGACGCATCGCGCGCCGGTTGTTCTACTTGCGGCGCGAGCCAACCCAGGTACGCTTGCGCGGTGTGAACATCGAATTGTGCGTCGATGCCCAGATCGCAACCGAACCACAAACATTGTAATTGATCGGCGATACTTTCAAGCGGATTTTGGCGATGACCGAGCACAAGTGCTTGATCGGCAATCGGCTCGAAATTCGTGCGCAGTCCCAGTTCCCAGGGGTACGCGCGCCACGAGCGATTGCCGTCGCGCACGATGATTGGCTCGCCGCCAAAGCGCGCGAGAATCGCGTCCGGCTCGCCGAAACGATTTTGCAGAAACTGTTTCGCTTCCGCGTGCGTCAGCCCTTGCATCGATTGTCCTTGCACGCTCACGCCCAAAATGACGCGGTCGCGGTAGACAAATTGATAGCCGACGAAAAGCGAACTGGCAATGCAGGCAAGTGCGGCGATAACGTAGAAGATGAGGAAGAGGCGAGGCAGTCCGCGTTGTCTGCGCCGACGCGTTGGAGTTGTCGTAGCAGGAGTTTGCGGGTCGTTCATCGTGCAGATATTTTACGCAGTACGTGAAAATTCGTCAAACGAAAATGCGGCACAAGATGGGCAACTACAAGCGTTGCCCCTACTTTTCCAAGAGGTACGGCACCAAGACGACTGCGACGTTGGGATGCTTTTCAAACTCTTTGCGCAAACGTTCGGCGGAACGATTATGCAAAAAGCCGTCCCACCAATGTGCGGTGATAAATTCGGGAAGAACGATTGTCACAAAAGCGTTGGGATGCTGACTGTGGACCGCATCGACGTACGCCAGCATCGGACGCACGAACGCGCGCAACGGCGATTCGACCACAACGACTTTCATATCCGGCGCGTACTTTTGCGCGCGCGCTTTAAAATGTTCGGTGTCTTGCGCGTCTGTCGAAATGTGCAAGAGTACGGCATCCCGCGAGATCGTGCGCGCAAAAGCGACGGCGCGCAACGAGGCGTAATTCAAATCATCGACCGGCAGTACAACCAAATGCTCGATTTTGGTCGGGAATGGTTGTCCTTCGACAATGCGGAGTTGTTGGCGCACGTGCGAATAATGGCGATGGATGTAAAGAAAGACGGAGACAAAGATCGGAATAAGTAGAATGACCATCCATGCGCCCAAGGCAAACTTGGTTAATGCTACAATGATGAGTGTGATGATGGACAAGGTTGCGCCCAGCGCATTGATGGCGGCACTCTTTTTCCAATGCTCGCCCCGCAGACGCCACCAGCGCACCACCATCCCCGAGTTCGATAGACTGAACGCCAGAAAGACGCCCACCGCATACAAATGAATCAAACTTTCCACATTGCCGCCAAATACGACCACGAGGAGTGAGGCAATGCTTCCTAAAGCAACGATACCTACGGAGAATGCCAGCCGGTCGCCGCGAAACAAGAATTGATGCGGCATATAGTTGTCGCGAGCCAGGAACGACGCCAAGCGTGGAAAATCGGCAAAAGCCGTGTTGGCGGCAATCACCAAAATCCCCGTTGTCGCGATTTGGAAAATATAGTACAGCAACGTCGTACCGAATACCGCCACTGCCACTTGCGAAATGATGGTTTCTTCACTCGGTACTAGACCCATCTGGGTTGCCAAATACGACAAGCCCAAATAAAACGAACCGAGCAAGATTGCCATCACGGTTAACGTCGTGGCCGCATTCTTGGATTCCGGCGGCTGAAATGCCGGGACGCCATCGGCAATAGCTTCGGTACCGCTCATCGCCACGGCGCCCGCGGAGAAGGCGCGCAACACCAGCCACACGGTCAACGGTTCGGTCGCTGGGAGAAACGGTGGCGGTGAAGCGGGCGCTAGCGTGCCGGTGAAGGCTTTGAACAATCCCAGCAATAACATACTGCTCAGGCTGATGATGAACAGATAGGTTGGAATCGCAAAAATCGTACCCGATTCCCGGATGCCGCGCAGATTGCCCAAGGTAATCAAGCCAATAAAGAACAAACTAAGAATCACATTCAAATTCAAAAATGGGGGGAGCGATGCTTCAAAAGCGGTAATCTGTTCCGCGTAACCTGATACAAGAAGCGCGGATGTCACGGCGGCAGAGCCGGCCGCAATCGAGACGGCGACCGTGAGAATGTAATCAATGAGCAACGCCGCCGCCGCCACCAAACCCGGCAACTGTCCCAGGTTCTCGCGCGCCACACGATAGGACCCACCACCTTGCGGATATGCCTGGATCGTTTGCCGATACGAGAACGCAATGATGAACAACATCACGGCGATGGCCAGCGAGAGATAGAAGGTAATGCCCAGCGCGGCATTGCCGGCAACCATCAAGATCGCCAACGACGCTTCCGTCGCGTACGCGCTCGATGAGATGGCATCCGAGCCGAATACCGCCAGCGCTTGAGCTTTGGTCAGGCGTTGATGAATCTCTTCGGCGGTTTCCAACGGACGCCCGACCAGAATCTTCTTAACCGCACGATAGCCACGTTCCCACAGCGTGGTGGGCTTGTCCGATTCCGGCGTCGCGACGAAATGGCCGGGCCCCACCCGACGAAACAGGCGTTTGTGCGGCTGGCTCATTCGGACGTACACATCACCCGGGCGCATGCCGCGTTTGACCTCACTGACCTGCAAATCTGGGTTGATGGGTTTGGATATTTTGTTCGACGCGTGTGAACTGTCAGAGAGCGTAGGTGCTTCGTTGGCTTCCGGAACGCCCAGCTCAGAAAATTGTTTTTCGTCTTCCATAAAGCTAGTTACTCACTCACCTTACGCAAACCGAATTGTTTTACCGCAAAGCACGCGGAGACCGCTGAGATTTTTCAGGATTTTTCTCTGCGAACTTTGCGTTCTCAGCGGTGAAATTGCGTAACGTCAGTTACTCAAAGAACTCGGCGCACAAAAAATACCCTCGGCTGAGAACGAGTCTCGCCGGGGCAAAAATGCGCTGAGCTGTCTTGAAGATTCATTTTCGATGGGCAAGATTGTAATTCCGATGGATTGTCTTGTCAACTGGACATCGAAAGAAATTCCTATTGGCTAACCCATTTAATCGCATCCGCCACGATCACGGTCGATTGTGTCGGCTCAAAGGTTACATCGGAGAGCGTGACAAACTCATTCCCCGTCGCACTGAAATAGAACTTGCCTAGTCCAACCCACTGATCGGCGTATAGCGATTGATTAACTATGCGCGTATCAAATCCCCCGGCATGCGCAACGACGTACCGCGCGCTATGTGTCGTGCCAATGTTCGCGGGTATGTACACAAAAATCGCGTACTCGCCGGCATGCGCGAGGAGGGGGTGCCACCGCACCCATTTGAAATCAGTTTGCGCGAATGACACATTCTTGATCGATTGCGCTTGTCCGCCGGCACTTTGCCAGCCAGCACTTTGGATAAAGCGCGCATTTTTCGTGTCGATGACGATTTCCCTCGCCGGCAAACCAACCTTCGATTGCTCCGGCGCAAGCGCGCCCGGCGTGATCACCATTTGCAGGGATGCGGTACCGCCGCGTTGATAATATTCGATGCGCCAGTCGTGCGCGCCGGCGGTCAGGAACGGCATTGCCGCGTACGTCGTCGGTGATTGATCGTGCCATTCGTCGATGAGCAAATTACCATCGACCCACACGCGCACGCCATCATCCGAAGTTGCAGTTACAGTATAAAATCCCGGTGTGGTCGTGTTGCGTTTTAAAGTCCAGCGTGCCGACCATTCGGCGGCGCGGATGCCTCTACCCGGCGCGTCGTTGCCCCACGCAAAATCGAGTGCGGCATCGTCGCGTGCAAATGCCGGCGTGCCTTCGAGATTTGAGTTCGCAAAGAATTCACCGTGCCACAGTTCGGTACTGCCGGTGACGGGCGTCCAAGTCAACGTTGCCAACGCATTCGCGCCGCGTTGAAAGTAATCCATTCGAATCCAGTGATCGCCTTCGGCCAGCGAAATTTCCGCGCTCCAACTTTTCGTCGTCTGGTCTTTCCACTGATCGATCAATAGTTGTCCATCGATGAACAAACGCACGCCATCATCCGTCGTTGTGGTAAAACGATAACGCCCGGCATTGAAGAATTGACTGCGGGTCCAGCGCGCGGAAAAATTTTCGCCGGGAACGCCGCCGCCCGGTCCCGCTGTGCCGAAATTGAAATGGAGCGTGCGATCGTTGCGCGTAAACGCCGGCGCGCCGGCAAAGTTCACATTGCTGTAATACTCGCCGCGCCAGTCCGGAAAATTCGCCGACGTAATGAACAATTGCGCCTGCGCGTTTGCGCCGCGCTCATAATATTCCATCCGCACAAGGTGAAACGACGGACTCAGATTCAACGTGGCGCTCCGCGCCGTCAACGTTTGATCACTCCACGCATCGATGACGATTTGATCATCGACGAACAAACGCACGCCGTCATCGGTGATCGTCGTGAATGTCCAGTTGCCTGGCACATCGATCAAGAACCAGCGCGTCCACCGCACCGAAAAATCGTCGGCGGGAATTCCACTACCCGGCGAATTTGCGCCCCACACAAAATCGATGGTGGCGTCGTCGCGCGTGAATGACGGCGCGCCTTGCAAATTACGATTCGCAAAATATTCGCCGCGCCACGCGCCCGTCGCTTGCGCCGGCGGCGCGCTTTGCACGGAGGCGGCAACCAAGACCCAAAGGATGCCGGTCAAAAGGAGCGTTTGTCTCATTGATGAAAGTATACGACAAATTTGGTTCTTGGCAAACTTGTGCGCGCGCCCCTTGACAGATAGCCAAATCTAAATATACTAGTTTTTGTAATTGAAAATGATTTTCATTTAGAAAAATGTCTACTTCGCTACTTCAAACCGGTCTGCGCGAGCATCATCGCAAACTGACCCGCCCACGTCAAGTGGTTCTGGACATCATCACCCAGGCGAATCATCATCTCACGGCGTCAGAAATTCATCGCAAAGCCAAAGCCAAATACCCGCAACTCGGATTAACCACTGTGTACCGCACGCTCGATCTGCTGGTGGAACTGGGGTACATTCAGCGCGTTCATTTTGCCGAAGGTTGTCACAGTTATGCGGCGGTGGCGCGCCCGCACGGGCATCATTTGGTTTGCTCGGTCTGTGGCCGCGCGGAAGAATTTCAAGATTGCGATCTCGATGCGCTGGTCAAAAATCTCCAAACGAAAACCGGTTATACCATCGACGTGCACGTCTTGGAGTTGATGGGGCGTTGCCCCGATTGCAAAGCGCGTGTTCGCAAACGATAAAGAGGTGTCTTTGCTTCAGCGAGAAAAATAAAAACGAGCGTAGAGGTGAACGCTCTACGCTCGTAGCAAGAGAAATCACAAAACATCTGCCCGATGCCTGCGCCCTTGCCAAAGTGATTATATCACAGAGCGGGGCGTAAGCAAATTTACTCACAACGATTTACAAAAGGAGTTTCTATGTCTCGCTCACAAATGATTTTTCCGGTTGCTGTGTTCGTGTGGCTGATTGTCGCAAGTACGGCTTGCGCCACGCCGGTTTCGAGCGCGAAAATTCTCGCTGTTGAAACTTTTCTTGCCGACATCGCGCAAAACGTCGCCGGGGAACGCGCGCGCGTGGATGCACTTTTGCCGATTGGCGTTGATCCGCACAGTTTTGAGCCGACGCCGCAGGATGTGCGTCGTGTTGCCGATAGTACGGTGTTGATTGTAAACGGCGCGGACTTTGAAGAATTTTTGGACGAGTTGCTCAAGAACGCGGGTGGCAATCATCAAGTAATCGAAGCATCTGCCGGGTTGACCAGCCGCAAGCCAACAGAAACTGAAATCGTCGATCCCGATCACAAAACCGATCCGCACTTTTGGTTCGATCCGAATCTCGTCGTCAAGTATGTCGAAAACATTCGCGATGGGTTGAGCCAAACCGACCCCGCCGGCGCGGCGGTTTATGCCGCGAATGCAAACGCGTACATTGCCAAATTGAAAGAACTCGATCAGTTCATCGCCGAACAAGTGCGAACGTTGCCGGCGGAACGACGATTGATGGTAACCGATCACGACACGTTTGGCTATTTTGCCGACCGCTACGGTTTTCGCGTCGTCGGAATGATCGTGCCGAGTATCAGCACCGGGGCGTCGCCGTCCGCGCAAGAAATCGCGCAACTCGTACAGCAGATCAAAGCGACGCAAGCACGCGCGATCTTTCTCGAAGCCGGTACAAATCCGCAACTCGCGCAACAAATTGCCAAAGAGACGGGCGTCAAGGTTGTGACCGGTTTGCAATCGCACTCGATCACTGAGCAAAATGGTCCCGCGCCCACCTACATCGAAATGATGAAATACAATCTCAAGTTGATTGTCGAGGCACTCAAGTAAGATGACGAATGAGTAATTTGCCGCGCGATCCCGCGCATCTCGAAATCGATAATATCAGTGTGGCGTACAACGGCGCGCCGGTTTTGCGCGATGTGTCGTTCCGCATTCCGCACGGCACGCGCATTGCCGTCGTCGGACCAAATGGCGCGGGCAAATCGACGTTGTTCAAAGCGCTCGTCGGTTTGTTGCCGTTGCGCGCCGGGCGTGTGCTGATTCACGGTTTGCCACTCGGTCATCATCTCGATTGCGTGGCGTACGTGCCGCAACGCGAAGAAGTCGATTGGCGATTTCCGGTCACGGTTACAGACGTGGTGATGATGGGACGGTACGGTCGGCTGGGGTGGTTGCGCCGTCCTGGCAAACACGATCACGTTGCCGTCGCGCGCGCGCTCGATCAAATGCGCGTGCGCGATCTTGCGGCGCAACCCATCGGCGATTTGTCCGGCGGACAACAACAACGCGTGTTCCTCGCGCGCGCGCTGGCGCAAGAGCCGCACATTTTGCTGATGGACGAACCATTCACCGGCGTCGATGCGGCGACGCAAGAAGCCACGCTCGATCTGCTCGATCAATTGCGCGAGCAAAAGGTAACCGTGATGGTTTCGACACACGACCTGAATTTAGCGACGACGCGTTTCGATCAAGTGTTGTTGCTGAATCGCGACGTGATTTCGGTTGGCGAACCGCGCCAGGTTTTTACCGAAGAAAATTTGTTGCGTGCGTTTAGCACGCGCGTGATGAAACTGGACCATGTAACCGTCGTCGACGATTGTTGTCCGCCGGATGAATTATTGGGAATCGGTGTGACGAAAAAGGTGGAGCGATGATCGATTGGCTCGTAACGCCAATGACGTACAGTTTTATGCAACGCGGCGTGCTCGCGTCGATCATCGTCGGCGTGTTGTGTGCGGTTGTCGGATGTTACGTCGTTTTGCGATCGATGGCGTTTCTCGGCGATGCGATGGCGCATGCGATTCTGCCCGGCGTCGCCATTGCTTACTTGCTCAAAGGCGAGTTGTTGTTCGGCGCGCTTGCCGCCGCCGTTATCGTCGCGCTGGCGATTGGTTTGCTCACGCGGCAAGGTGCGTTGAAAGAAGATACGGCAATTGGTATCCTGTTCGCCGGCGCGCTCGCGCTCGGTGTCGCGCTGATCAGCACGATCAAAACATACGCGGTCGATCTGTCGCACATTCTATTCGGCAACGTGCTGGGCGTGAGCGAAAATGATTTGATACTGACCGGTATTCTGGCGATCATCGTTCTGGCGACGATTGGGTTGCTATTCAAAGAGTTTCTCGTCATCTCGTTCGACCCGGTGCTTGCCGCTACGCTCCGATTGCCGACAGAATTGTTGCGTAACGTGTTGCTCATATTACTTGCGCTGACGATTGTCGTTTCGATGCAGACGGTAGGTGTCGGTTTGGTCGCGGCGATGCTTGTCACGCCGGCGGCGACGGCGTACTTGCTCACGCGCCGGCTCGCGCCGATGATGCTGATTGCGGCGGCGATTGGCGGATTCGCCAGCGTCGCCGGACTGTACGCAAGTTTCTACATCAACGTGGCGTCGGGTGCGGCGGTGGTGTTGATTGCGACAATCATTTTTCTGTTTGCCTTTCTATTCGCGCCCAAACGAGGAGTGGTATGGCGCCGCTAATTCGTCTTGAGCCAATCGGCTTCATTCGCAACGCCATCGATGAAGCGCACCGCGACACACACTGGGAAGAAATCGAATCCGAAATTGTGATCGACGAACGCTGGCGCGACGCGCTCGACGGCATCGAACAATTTTCGCACATTTGGATCATCTTCTTCATCGACCGCGTGGATGCGCCGGCGGATTTGAAGATTTGTCCGATGAAACGCGACGATATGCCGCTCGTCGGAATTTTCGCCACGCGCTCGCCGCAACGTCCCAACCCAATTGGCATTCGCGCCGCAGAGTTGATCCAAGTGCGTGGCAACATTTTGCGCGTGCGCGGTTTGGATGCGTTGAACGGTTCGCCGGTGCTCGATCTCAAGCCCTACCTCACGCGCGGCGATGCGATCCCGAACGCGCGGGTGAGCGAGTGGGTTCAAAAATTTTGGATGACGTTAGATCACAAATGAAGAACCGCGTTGTCTTTTCCTCTGCGCAAACGCTTTTCACTTTTTTCTTCCTGATCTTTTTCTTCACGCTCCTCAACGGCTATGTGCAAAATCTCGTCGCCGATTATCGCGCGAACGAATGGCTCGTCCTCGCCGGTCTCCTCGTCGAAATGGCACTTGCACTCTGGTTCGCGCGGCGATGGATTGAAATTGAAATCGATCTGTTGGAAATCGCCGGTTTTGTGCTCGTCGTCGTTGGTGTGTGGTGGTATTTTGTCATCCCGGCATTACCAACGCTTTTACCGCCCACGCAATCGAGCGACGCGGTACGTGCGTACTTGCAAGTGATGTTCACATTTCCCAAGGGCACGTTAGTCAGTTGGTACCCGGCGGGTGGCGCGTTTGTGACGGCGATGTTCGCGCATTGGTCGGGCATCGAGCCGTTGTTTGTTTTGCATCCCACTGCCGCGAGTTTTCTGGCGTTGAGCGCAGGCGCGGTGTATGGAATGACGGGTGCAGTGTTACCTAAGACGCGATTCTCCCCCATTGTCGCATTGATTGCGCCGGCTTTGCTATTTGTGTCATGGTCGTACTTTGCCGGGACGATCAATTGGGAACAATATTTCTTCGCTCAAATTTTCGCGCAATATTTCATTCTCGCTGCCGTGTGGTTCATCGCGCGATACGCGCAACAGCCGCACCCGGTTTTCGCCGGGCTGATTGGCGCGGCATTGCTCGGCGTCGTCGCCGCATATCCGATTTTTGTCGTCCTGCCGTTGGGCTTGTTCGGATTAGTGGTACTTGTGCAAATCGTGCAATCGAAAAATTTGCGCCAAAGTCGTGGCGCGTTGATTGCGCTCATGGCATTCGTCGGTTTGCTGATTCTTGCGGCAATCGCGTTACAGCGCGGCGGCATTTTGGAAATCCTCGCCGGCAAATTATCGTTGGAAGGGGATGTCGGAGTGGGCGGGGTCGCGCGCCCGTCCATCGAAAATCTGGGCGGTCCGATTTTTATCACACTCGTTGTGATCGGGGTTGGGCGCGCGTGGCAAACTCTTTTTGGCAAAACGGTTCTGGGTTGGCTTTTGATTTGGGGCTTGCAATTTGGCGCGCTGACAGCGTTGCAACTTGTCACACCGATTTCCGGCTATCGCATCGACAAGACGTTTTACATTCTCGTTTTCCCGTTTGCGATGCTTGCCGCGTTGCCCTTGGCTTTTGTGATCGAACGCGCGATACAACGTTTCAACATTTCCGCGCGCGCATTGATACCGGGATTTTGGGCGACCATCGTTTTGCTTGGCGCGGCAATCTGGCTTTGGCGACCGCCGAAACCCTTCTCGCCGCTAACCCAATCCGAACTGGCGGTCGCGCGCTGGGCAAAATCATTTTACAATGAGACCTATCAAATCGCCTATCTCGATGAAAACCCGGTGAGCGCGTATTGGCTCGCGTTTGGCATCTGGCGTGAAAGTCTGACGAACGAATGGTTTCAGTGGATTCCCGCCGGCCGTAAACTGGGCCCAGCAACTTTTGACGAATGGCTTGCCGACCCAGGTTGGCATGATCGAATGTTGGTGCGGTACCTCGAAGAAATTCCGGCGCAGTTGCGCGTTGTTTATCAAGTGGGTTCGAGCGCGATCATCGATAAAGATGTACCGCCGGATTACGGACCCAAGCCGCCGTTTCGCAGCGATCTGATCTTCGGTTCCACGCTCACGCTGATCGGATACGATTTGCCACGTACTCAAATTCTGCCAGGTGAAACGTTGACGCTGACGACTTGGACCCAAGCGCTTTATCCACCGCCGGCAACGGTCGCTTGGCGGATGGAATTGCTCGATCACAATGCGCGCGTGATCAGCCGCAGCGAAAGTGATCCGTTTGGCAACAAATATCCGTTGCAGCGATGGGCGCCCGGCAAATACACGCGCGACGTGTGGTCTTTGCCGCTCGATGCCAACGTGGCGCCCGGCGTGTATGCTGTCCGCTTGGCGCTTTTCCGCCGCAGTGACGGCGAATTGATCGGTGTGCGTCCTGTGTACTCGACCCAGCCAATCGTGCCGATGTCTGCGGCGCCGATCACGCGCATCAAAATTCCGGTCGCGCCGCCATCCGCCGATGAATTACGCACAACGCAAGCGCTGAATGTTCGCTTGGGTGATTCATTCGCGTTGACGAATTATGCGATTACGCCGGATCGAGCGTCGCGGCAAGTCCAGTTGACCTTGTATTGGCGCGCGCTGAAAAAAGTGGATCAGGATTACACCGTCTTTGTTCATCTGCTCGATGCCGTCGGGAAGATCGTCGCACAAATCGATGCGCCACCGCGCGGCGGAACATACCCAACATCGAGCTGGGACGCCGGTGAGATGGTGAAAGATGAATACACGCTGACCGTTCCCGCCGATGCGCGCGCGCCGTTTTCGCTTGCCGTCGGAATGTATGAGCAACCCAGTTTGCAACGCTTGCCGGTGGAAAACAGCGACCACGTGGAATTTAGGATTTCAGATTTTTGATTGCCCCAATTATAGCCACGAAAAAAAGGCGAGCCAATGCTCGCCCGTTGGTCAAGGTGAATTTTTATTTTCCGCGTCTTCGGCAATTTCGTACTTGCCGGGACTTGTTTGTTTGAACCGCAGCCGTTTGCCCCGCAAAAGAGCACTCACGCCGGTCAATAAAAATCCCAGACCGACCGAACCCCAACACCCGCCAAACAAAATTCCAAACAGAACTTCTTGTTGCGCGCGCAACGTGCCGATCAAAACCGCGCCGCCAACAAAAGTTGCAAATCCACCTATCCCAATCGTGAAGGCAATCGCGCCAAAGCGTTCTAGAATTTCTTTTGGCAGAATGATCGTACTCAGCGCGACAAGGAAAGTAAACATCACGCTGATTGGAAATGCCCATGCGTTCAACTCGTGCATGAATACTGCATTGAACAATGTGCCCGCGCCGGCGAATATCGCGCCCATAAAAATCGATCCGCCGCCGGCTTCGCCTTCCAACAATTGCCGCACACCCAAACCGACAAACACGGCGCCCAGCGTTTGAAAGACACCGAAAAAGAGCATCAGGATAATTTGAAACACCCAACTATTTTGGTCGATCATTGCGATTATTCTCTCCGCGTTCCGGCACACGTTCACGCAAACGGTCGACGAGTGTGGAATAAAAGTACGTGCGCGGTTGAAAGCGCGCAAAGCGCGCGACATGCTGGCTCGCTTGCACCAGAATTTCGTCGCCGTTTTGCAATTCGATGTCGATTTGTCCATCGATGGTCAGAATTGCATTGTGATCTGTTTCCAGTCGGAACAGCACGCGCGATCCTTCCGGCAAGACGAGCGATTTCAATTGACTCAAGTACGGCGCAATGGGCATGAGCACCAACGTCTTGACGTCGGGCGCAAGGATCGGGCCACCGCACGCAAACACGTACGCCGTGGAGCCGGTAGCCGTGGCGACGATTGCGCCATCGGCGACGAATGTCTTCAAATAATCGCCGTCGATGCACGTTGCCAGCCGAATGACGCGCGCCAGTTTGCCGCGTCCCACCACCACATCGTTCAACGCTTCAAATTCACCCATCGATTTTTCATCGCGCGTGCAACGCGCGTGAAGCATCATGCGTTCCTCGATCCAGTACGCGCCATCGATCAGCGCGCGCGCGTCGAATTGATTCGGCGACCACTCGGACATAAAGCCGACGCGCCCAAAATTGACGCCGAGAATTGGCACGCGCGCCGGGGCGCACGCGCGCGCCGCGCGCAATAATGTACCGTCGCCGCCGAGCGTGATGGCGAGTTGCGCGTTCGTCGATTGCCGGATGATTTCGGCTTCATCCCACGCGGAGATGATCGTCGCGCGCGCGTCCAACTGAGCGAATTGGTTTGCCCATTGCTGGGCAAGTTCGCGCGAGTGCGGGAGCTTGGGATGATGCAGGAGCAAAAAATTTTTCATTGCCGGCATTATACCACTTTTCTGAGCGTGCTTAAAATATGTTATAATCGCAACGATGATGAAGCGTGATCGCGCGGAAACATTCGCCTTGGGACTGTTGATTTTGCTCGCGGCGGCATTGCGATTTTATCGCCTTGCCGCGCAAGACATTTGGGGCGATGAAGCATTCAGTATTTTTCTCAGCCAGCAATCGTTGAATGTCGTGCTTGCCGGCGCATCCGACACGCATCCGCCGTTCTATCCGTTGTTACTTTTCGTGTGGCTCCAACTTGCCGGCGCAACGGCGTTTGCGACGCGCGCGTTGTCTGCGTTGATTGGCATACTTGCCGTGCCGCTGATTTTTGTTTTGGCAAACAGCATAACACTTCAGCCGCGCGTGCGTTGGTTCGCCGCGATTCTGCTCGCGGTCTCGCCGTTGATGATTTACTATAGTCAAGAGACGCGAATGTACGAGCTGGTTACTATTCTGTGTCTCGCGTCATCGTATTGGATGCTGAAATGCGCGGCACTCTGGCGGAGGCGCAGTGATGCTGGGGAGCAGAGGAAACAATCCTCAGATTTTCCTCCGTACCTCCGCGCCGTTGCTCCCTTGCGTGAAACGTCATCAGTGTTCTATGTAGTCTTCACTCTGCTCGCGCTCTATACTCACTATTCGGCGTTCTTTGTTCTCGCCGCACAAAATATTTTTGCGCTGATTCATTTCCGCAATCAGCGTGCCGCGTTGATGCGTTGGCTCGTGCGCCAAATTTTTTTTGTTATCGCGTACCTGCCGTGGATCATTGTGCAATCGTCATTCCTGCGCGGCAAAGCGAGCGCGCGGTTCGATGAGTGGGGTTGGGCTGGCATCGAAATGATTTTCGGCAAAACGTTTCTTGCATTCAGCGCAGGCGTAACAACCGAATTTCCGATTCCCCAAATCGCGGCGGTGCTTTTTCTCACGTTCGCCGTGTTCGGTGTGTATGCGATGGCGCGCGCGCCAAAGTATTCTGCAACTCCGCTTCGTTCCGTTCAGAATGTAGCGTGGTTTGTGCCGCTGTACTTTCTGGTGCCGATCCTCATCGCGTACGGCATCAATCCGATCATGCCGTTTTTCTTTGAACGCTATGTTCTCGTCGCGCTTCCCGGCTTTTTGCTCCTCGTCGCTTTTGGCTTGGATCGTTTTGCCGGCCACGATCATCGCGCCGCGCTGGGGATGTTGGTGTTGTTCGTTTCGATTAGCGCGTTTGCGCTGTTCAATTTTTATTTCGATGACACGTACGCCAAAGGCAAGTACGGCAAAATGATGACGTACGTTTCGCAGAACGCGCAGCCGGGCGACGTGCTGATTTTGAACAACCCACTGCAAAAACCGTTGTACCGCTATTACGCGCCGACGAATGTGCCCGCGCATTTTTTCCCAGACGGCGGCGCCTCGCTCGAAGAGCCGCACGTGCGGCAGGAACTGGAGCACACCGCCAAGAAATCGGCGCGGGTGTGGTTGGTGATGTTCGGCAACCCGGCGGAGTACGATCCGACCGGTTATCTCGAAAAATGGTTTGGCGCGAACGCGTTCAAAAGTTATTTCGGCGGTTACGTCGATGCGAGTTTACATTTGTACGTGATGCCGAGCGCAGCGCCGGCAATCCGGCGTTCGGAATTGTACACGTTGGGCAAATCGATTCAACTTGTCGGTTTCGATTTGGATCGCGCCGATCCGAAGCCGGGTCAATCGGTGTTGTTGACCTTGCATTGGAAAACGACCGCGCCGGTCGATAACCGTTACACGGTGTTCGCGCATATCATCGGCGCGGTGAATCCGGCGACGCAATCGCCGGTGTGGGCGCAAATGGATAGCGAGCCGGCGGGCGGCGCGCGCCCGACATCGACGTGGCAAATCGACGAGGTCATCGATGATCGACACGGTTTGTTGCTTCCGCGCGACACGCCGCCCGGCGAGTACTTGATCGAAATCGGAATGTACGATTCCAGCACACAGACGCGCTTGCCGGTCATCGACGGCACCGGCGTGCGTCTGCCGGACGACCGCGTGATTCTGGGAACTGTGCGCGTGGTGACGCAATGAATGATGCGACGCGGCGCGTGATCCTGGGACGGCACGACCAAAAAATCGTTTTGCGTTTGCAGAAAATCGGCCGTCTGCAATTTATCGAATTTGCATTGACGTTGCCCGGTTGGGTGATGCCAGCGCAAACGATTGCGCCGCCTCCATCGCTTCCGCCGGCAGAACCGTTGCTTGTCCTCGCGCAACGATGGATGCGTGAGCAAAAACGGCGTGCCGCGCTTGGATTGCTCGCCTTTGGCGTGAGTGGCCTCGTGTTATCGATCTTGCCGGCGCTGTACCTCACCGATGATTTCACGCTGGTTACTTTTCTTTGGCTCGCATCGTTTGTATTTTTTGCCGTTGCTGTTGTGCCGGCGCGATCACGCACAAAAATAAACTTGCGCTTGGCGCGCCTGCCGATTATTTTTGCGGTCGGCGGACTCGCGTTTCTCGCGCTGGCTTTGCGCGTGTGGAACATTGGCTCGATTCCGTTTACGCTCGGCGGCGATGAAGCGTCCCAGGGTTTGGAATCTCTGCGCGTTTTGCGCGGCGAGCTTCGCAGTCCGTTTGTGACCGGCTGGTACAGCGTGCCGACGATGAGTTTCTTTTTCAACGCGTTGTCGTTGAGTTTGTTCGGCGCGAACATCACCGCGTTGCGCTTGCCGTGGGCATTGGTCGGCACCGCATCGATTGTTAGCACATTTGCGTTGACGACCCGGCTTGCCGGTTTGCGCGTTGGTTTGCTCACCGCCGGTTTGCTCGCGGCGTATCATTATCATATTCACTATTCCCGGCTCGGCTCGAATCAAATCGCCGACCCATTATTCGTCTCGCTCGCGTTTTTCTTTTTCTACCGCGCCTTATCGCGCCGGCAGATGTTTGATTGGCTGATGGTTGGCGCGATGTGCGCTGGGTCGTTGTACTTTTACGCCGGCGCGCGGCTGACGCTGATTCTGATTGTCGTGGTCATCGCGTACGAATACTTGCTCGACCGCGCACGATTCTGGCGGACGCATCGCATCGGTTTGCTCGTCGCGCTTGGCGCATTTCTCATCATCGCCGCGCCGATTTTGCAATTTGCGTTCATTTACCCGGACGAATTCAACGCGCGCATCAATCAAATCGGAATTTTGCAAAGCGGCTGGCTTGAGAGAGAAATCGATCTTCGTAACGAAAGCGCGCCGGCGATTCTGTGGGATCAATTTGTGCGCGCCGCGCTCGCGTTCAATTATTATCCCGACCGCACGGTGTGGTACGGTTTGCGGACGCCGTTGCTCGATCCGATTTTTGGCGCGTTGTTTTTGCTGGGACTGGGGTACGCAACTGTTCGCGCATTGACGCCGCGCGCCGAACGAAAATTTTTTCCGATGGTCGCGTGGTGGTGGGGCGCGGTGATTTTGGGCGGCGTGCTGACCGAGAGTCCGCCGTCGAGTCAACGCTTGGTGACGCTGACGGTGCCGGTTTGCTTTTTCATCGCGCTCGCGCTCTGGAAAATTTTGCGTCTCGCACGGCAAGCGATTGCGCCCGCGCCGGTCAATGTCGTCGCATTCACGGCGGTTTTACTTTTTGCCTTCATCAGTCTCAAAACCTACTTTGTCGATTACACGCCGCAACGCATTTATGGCAGTTCACGCGCGGAACTGGCGACGATGCTCGCGCCGACGTTGAACGACTTGAAAGCGACGCATCGCTTTTATTTTGTTGGCGCGCCGTTTATGTACTGGGGTTTTGCGACGATTCCTTTTCTTGTGCCGGGTGCTGATGGAATCGATTTGGAACATCCGCTCACCGCGCCGCCGCCGCGCGATTTGATTCCGGCTGGACAAAGTGCGATGTTCATTGTGTTGCAAGAACGCCTCGCCGAATTGTCATTCATCGAGCAAGCGTGGAGCGACGGCGAGCGGCGCGAGATTCGCGCGCCGGTCGGCGGGCAAACACTCGCGACGTTGTACATCGTTTCCAAAAAATCGGAGTGAGATTTTGCAAATCAAAAATCGTTGCGCGTTCCAAAATCTTGCGCTGATCATCGGCTTTGTCGCGATTGCCGCGTGGTGGTTTTGGTTCGCGTTCGATCCGCTCAAGCCGCCGCCGGTCGCGCCGTTCATTGCAATTGGGTTGGCAGTCATTGCGTTGTTGATGGAATGTTGACCTTATTCAATTCGCGCCGGCTTGATCTATTCATCGTCGCGGCAATCATTTTGCTCGCCGCGTTTTTCCGGCTGTATCGACTCGATCAATTGCCGCCGGGTTTGCACTTTGATGAAGCGTTCAACGCGACGATGGCGCAACGCGTCCTGTCCGGCGTCGAGCGTCCGATTTATTTCACCGAAGATTTGACCGAAGAGCCGATGGCGATTTATATCACCGCGCTTGCGTTCGGTATCTTTGGCGCAAGTCCGTGGTCGATTCGTTTGGTGTCCGCGCTCGCCGGGATCGCGACGGTCGCCGCGTTGTACTTTCTCGCGCGTGTGTTATTCCAATCGCGCTGGACTGCTGCGCTTGCCGCGTTCGTTTTAGCGATTTTGTATTGGCACATAAATTTTAGCCGGCTGGGAATGGAACCGATTTTCGTTCCGTTGACGATGACGCTCGCGTTTGGATTTTTGTGGCGCGCAATGTTCTCTCCCCTGCAAGGCGGGGGAGAGTTAGGGTGGGGGGTAACCGGCATTTTCCTCGCCGCTACGCAGTACACTTACAAAGCCGCGTTGTTCGTCCCAGTTCTTTTCATTCTCTTCATCGGTTCGGAAATTCTGATCGACCGAAAATTTTGGACGCGGCACGGGCGCGGCTTGGTCATTTGCGTTATCATCGCCGTTTTGGTTTTTGCGCCGCTTGGGTTATACTTGGCGACACATCCGGCGCAGTTCTTTGAACGCCCAAGCACCGTAACCGCATCGACCACCGCGTCGACGATTGTCGATCACGTCATCAAGGTGGCAGGAATGTTCTTGGTGCAAGGCGATGAGAATCCGCGCAGTAATTTGCCCAGTCGCCCCGCGCTCGATCTATTTCTGGCGGTTGGCTTTATCTTCGGCATTGCAATTTGCATTGCGCGGATTCGCAAGCCGGAATCGCGATTTCTTTTGTGGTGGCTTGGCGTGATGTCGTTGCCAAGCGTGCTAACCGATTTCGCGCCGCACTTTGGGCGCAACATCGGTGCGACGCCGGCAATCGCGCTCATCGTCGCGTACGGATTTAGTACGCTTATCGGACGAGTACAGAACAGCAAACCGGTTTTACTGCCTACTGCTCGCGTAGCGTGCCTACTGCTTACTGGCTTGACGTTCAGCACCTTTTCAACCTTCAACGATTACTTTAACGTTTGGAGTTCGCGCACCGGCGCATTCGATTCGTTCGACGTGGGGTATCTCACGCTCGCGCAAAAATTGCGCGACCGTCCCGCCGGTGAGTCGCTTTATCTTTCGCCGGTCGACGCGCATCATTACACGATTCAGTTTGGACTTGCCGGGCGCGCGGCATCCAGTTTCGATGGACGACACGCGCTCGTCGTCCCGGCTTTTGCGGCGACGTACGGCATCATCACGCGCGATGATCCGCAATCGATCACGCGCTTGCAATCGATCTTTGAACGCGGGCGTGTCATTGAGACGCTCAACGATTGGACGGGCAAGCCGTACGCGTCGATCTATCGTGTGGAAGGTGCGCCGCACATCGCACCGCAAAAAATCGTGGGCGCGCGTCTGGGAAATGAAATCGAGTTGCTGGGGTACGATATGGCGCGGACGAGTCAATCCATCAATTTGAATGTGTACTGGCGCAGTCGCGCCGCAACGCGCGAGGATTACACCGTCTTTGTGCAATTGATCGGCGCAGCGGAGCCGGTCGCGCAAATCGACGTGCAACCCGGGCGCGGTTCGTATCCCACATCGCGTTGGCGACCCGGCGAAATCGTGCTGGATAATTATCGTTTAACAATTCCGAATCAATTGCCGCGTGGCGAGTACGAATTGATTATCGGAATGTACAATCTTGCAACAGGCGCGCGCGTGCGCGTGTTCGACGCGAATGGCGCGCCGATGGAGAATGACCGTGTCACTATCGAGAGAATCACGCTACCGTAACATCGCATCGACCGGCGAAATCCGGCGCAGTCCCAGGTCGGTGCCGATTGGCTTGATCGCCGTGGGCGGCGCTTTGATCTTGGCGATGTGTTGCGGTTGTTTGGGATTGTTCCTGGGACTGCAGATTGGTCCCGGCATCTCAACGACTGCTGATGCGTTTACCACGCGCTTGCCGGTGATCGGCGGACCCACCGTCACACCAACGCTGGATCGCACCTCGGTCGTGGCGCTTCGCCGACCGGGACGAATGGATAATGGCTTGGAAGTAACGGTGACCGGTTTTCAGCGTCCGCTCAAAGTGCAAGGCAATGTGCCTTTGCCGCCCGATCAACAATTCTTTTTGGTAACGGTAAAGATTCGCAATACCAAAACCTCCGGCGCGGCAATCAAAGTAGCGGCGGCGGATTTCTCGCTAAGAGGCGACGGCGGTTTGACGTACCTACCGAATCCTAAAACACTGACGATTCCCAATCTGTTGACGGAAGCGAATCTCGCGCCAGGCAAAGACATCGAAGCCGAATTGATTTTCCAAATCGCCGCGGACGATTCCGGTTTGCGCTTGCAATTCAAGTCTGGCACGCAAACGCGCACGTTCATCGCCGAAGAAACGAAATAGATTTTGCAGTAGGGGCGAGGCATTTTCCTGCAAACCTGATTTGGCGAATGCCTCGCTCTTATATTTAATCCGATGATTCTCCTGCTCGCCGCGTTTATCTGGCTGATCGTCTTTGCGATTGCGTTCGCACGCCGCCGCGCAAGTGATGTCTGGCGCGATGTGTTAGCGGTCGGCGTTATCGGCGTGGCAACCGCCGGCTTTTTCTGGCGCTTGCTTACGGAACAGGTGTGGATGCCGGAGGGCGGCGGCGACCTTGCGCAATTTCTCTACCCCACGTACAAATTCTCCGCCGAATGGTGGACGCGCGGCGTAATTCCTTTGTGGAATCCGTACCTGTTCGGCGGAATGCCATTCATCGGCGATATTCAAGCCGGTATTTTCTATCCGATCAACCTCCTCACCTTTTTCATTTCCAACCCGCTCACCTTTCGCGATATGGAATTTTTGTCGGTGCTTCATCATTTTGTCGCGGGCGCGGGGATATATGCATTTCTTCGCTGGGGAAAATTCGCAATTCGCAATTCACAATTCACAAATAGCGAATTAGGAATTGCAAATTACAAATCTGGAATTTCGATTGCTGCATCTATTGCGGGAGCACTTGCCTTTGAATTCAGCGATCTGTTCATTACGCATTTTGGCAACTTGAATCTGATTGCGGTGATTGCGTGGTTGCCGCTCGTCTTGCTGTTCTATCGTCGCGCGGTTACTGATCGTCGCGCGAGTTTCGCGGCGATGGCCGGCATCCTGCTCGGCATTGCGTTTCTCGCCGGACACATTCAATCGTTCTTGTTCATTGTGCTGGTGTTGGTGCTATTGGCAATTTGGATGACTCTCGATGGCGGATGGAAGACCGAAGACGGAAATCAGTCGTCTGTCCTCCGTCTTCGTTCTTCGGTCGTGTTTTTACTTCTCGTCGCCTTCATCTCTTTCAGCATCGCCGCGCCGGTGTTGTTGCCCAGCATCGAGATGACGCAACTCACAACACGGACGAATTATGCGTACGAGCAAGCCGCAGAATTTTCGTTGCCGCCGGCGCAGTTGATCGGGTTGTTGGTGCCGGGATTTTTCGGACGCGGGCCGCAAAATGCGTGGGGACCCTGGCAACGCGTCGAAGTTGGCTATATTGGAATTCTGCCGATTCTGCTTGCGTTGCTCGCGCTCGTGCTGCGCCGCGATTCCGCCGCGCGCTTTTTTGGCGCGCTCGCGTTGATCGGACTTGCGTTTGCGCTCGGCGGTTACGCGATATTGCACGGCTGGCTTTATCAATTCGTTCCCGGCTTTGGACAGCTCCGCGCGCCGGCGCGCTTCATCGTGTTGATGGATTTCGCGCTCGCAACACTCGCCGCGTTCGGCTTTGACGTTTTGTTGCGTTCACTCCCGCGCGCATCCGAGATTATTTTCAAACGCATCGTGCACGCCGCGCCGTGGGCATTTTTACTGATTTCAATGCCGGCGGGCGCGCTCGCGTATTCCAATTTGATTCTCGGTCAAGGGCAAGACGCCGTTTTGTTTCAACGCATTGCCAATGCGACGAACGCGCTGGTGTTTTTCATTCTGCTGTTCGCGCTCTCGCTTGCGCTGATCATCGCGCGCGGCACGCGCTTTTTTCGCGCCGGCGTTTGGTCGGTGCTCGCGCTCGCGCTCATCTTTTTCGATTTGTTCTCGCTCGGCGCGTACGTGGACGCCAGCATCGACGACCCGACGCGCGTGTTCGATCATCCCGGCGCGGTCGCGTTTTTCAAAAGCGATGCCGATTTCTATCGCATCGATGCGCGCGAAACCGGCGTGGACAACACGTGGACGCCGGACACATCGATTATTTACAATCTATTCGACGTGAATGGCGACAATCCGCTTGTGCTTGGCGATTTTGACCGATTCTGGTTATCGTTGGGAAGTCGTTCTGCGCGCGCGTACGATTTGCTGAACGTCAAGTACTTGATCGCGCGCAAGAACGCGCCGGTCGATCGAGAAAAATTTCGTCTTGTGTTCGAGGATGCCGCGTTCAATGTGTACGAGAACACGCGCTTTGTCCCGCGCGCGATCATCGTCAACGACGCACGTGTCGTTGCAAATCGTGCCGCCGCGTTGGAAGCGATGCGCGCAAACGATTTCGATCCGTTCCAAGCAGTTGTGTTGGAGCGCGCAGTTGCCCCATCCACGCCGACGAACAGCGCGTACGCGCAAATCGTCGGTTACGGACCGAACGAAATTTTGTTGAACGTGCGTGCGGTCGGCGGCGGCATTTTGGTTTTGAGCGAAGTGAATTATCCGGGCTGGCGCGCGTGGGTGAATGAGCGCGAAGTGGAAATCTTGCGCGCGAATTATCTCTTTCGCGCCATCGAATTGCCGGCGGACGCGCAACACGTGCGGTTGCTGTACGATCCGCCGCTGTTCAAAGTGGGCATGGGATTGTTTGCAGTGACGATCATCGGTTTGATCGGCGGATGGCTGTGGATGAGGAAACGAAGATAAAAAATGTCGGGAGGTACATAAACCTCCCGACATTTTTTATTTCGCCAGCAACTCTTCCAGTTTTTGGATAAACTGGGTTTCTGTCATAAACGAACTGTTGCGCGCAATCGGTCCCAGCGAGTTGCCCGCTAGGTTGCCGTCCTTGCCCACAAAGTACGTTTCCGGCACGCCTTTGATCCGGTACTTTTGGCTGATCGCGCTTTGCAAATCCGTACCGTTAAAGTACGTGATGCCAAACTCTTTGAGATATGCTTTCGCCGCGGTCTCCGTATCCACGTAATCGACGCCGATAAACACCACACCGCGATCTTTGTACTGTCGCCACGTTCGTTCCAGGAACGGCGCTTCATCCCGGCAAGGTGGACACCACGACGCCCAAAAATTGATGACGACGACTTTGCCTTTCAACTCCGCTAGTTTGAGGGTCTGACCTTCGAACGAAGTGATCGAAAAATCCGGCGCAACCCCGGACGATGGTTGCGCTTCGCCGCGCGTGCGCAAACCAACCGCAAAAAATAAAAGCAAGGCGATGACCAGAACAAAAACCAGAATCTGTATCCAACGAGGCACGCTTACAACTCCTTCAATTCTTTTTCGATGCGTTCGGCGTACTCTTTGGGAATTTCCGGCGCGCTTGCCGGCGCCGTGCCCGGCGCAGCGCGACCGACCAGCCACGCACGCAACGTAATCCACGCCACCGCCGCGCCCAACCCAATGCCGATGACCGGTAAAATGTACGCGAGCCAATTGAATCCTTCCGCCGGCGGCGCGCCCAAAACTTGCGGACCGTACCGCGCCACGAACGCATCACGAATCTGCTGTTCGGTCTTGCCTTCTTGCACCAATTTTTTAATGTCCGCACGCCAATCGATGCACGCTTGGGTGTTGCACACGTCAAGCGGCGTGTTGGGACACACGGGACAGTACAACCCTTTGGCAATGCGGTTCACTTCATCTTCGATGTTCGGTCCTTGCGCGTTTGCCGGCGCGGCAATCCACATTGTGACGAGTGCTGCAGCGATGAACACCGCAAAATATATTTTTGATTTTCGATTTTCGATTTTCGATTTCATATCTCCCGTCCTCTGAACCATCGAACGATTGCACTTGGGACTATCTCACCCCATCCACCGCCCACGGCACGTACGTTTCCCAGCGCTGAATCAGAAATTGTTTTTGATTCGTGAACGATTGGGCTTGCGCTTGCACAACTTTTTCCACCGCGTCGAGTTTGCCGCCGGTCTCGCGCAGAATTGTCGCGATGCGCGCATAGTACAGCGGCAGGAGCGCGGCGGCAACCTTGTCCGGGTCGTTCTCGCCTTTGTTGTAAACCACCGCGAAATCGAAAACGATGCGCGTCCACAAATCTGGACCCAAATGAGTCCCGCCGCGTGGTTTATCGACCAACGCGTTAATTTCTTCGAAACTGCTCGGGACGAGCGTACTGCGCCACAAACGCCGGTACCGCCGCGCGCCGGAATGAAACGCATCGTTCAACATATCGATGGTGATGGCGCCGGCAAGTTTTTGCTGATCGACGACCGGCGGTTCGCCGCAAACCGGCACAGTCCGCAAGGGACGCGTCTCGGTCCAACGCCGGCGATAAATGTCCAGCATTCGGAACAGCGTGCCGACGGATTGGACAAACCCGGGATCGAAGGCGACGGCGGCTTCGCGCTTGTTTTCGATTTTGGGCGAGAGCGGCACTTGGCACAATTTCAAATTCTCGTTGATCGCAATCGTCGAAATCCAAACGTCAATGCCGTGCCGCGCGACATCGGTTTCCCACACGTCGCGGTCGTGCAGTTTGCCGGCAAGTTCTCCGGAGACGGCAAAATCGCCGGCCATCGGTTCGCGCACGTCGACGTTGTACAGCAGGCGCGTGAACGGGTAGGCGAGAATATCGTTTACCGCACCTTCGACGAGCGGGCGCGCGTACGCCGGAATCGCGCAATCGAATCCGTGCGTGAGAATCGGTGTGGCGAGTTTTTGCACCCAGTCGGTCGTGAGACTGTACAGATCGGCTTCAAAGACAAGACACGCTTTGGCGTGAATCGCGCGCGCAATTTCAAAGATCGCGCGCACCGCGCTTCCTTTACCTTGAATGCCTTGATAAGCCGTGACGATGCGTTTGACCGGCGTCGGCAAAACGCGAGTGGCGGCGATGTGCACCGTCTCGTCCGACGAGCCGCCGTCGATCACGGCAATCGCTGATTTGAAATTAGGAAAATGGTTGCACAAACCGGCGGCGGCAACATCGATCACGTGTCCGATAGTTTGTTCGTTCTTGTAACTTGGAATGCCAATCAGGAGATCGGCGGACCCAATCTCGGCGAGACGGCGTTGACCCTCCGGCCGAAGCGAGGTCTCAAACATCCTGCTCCTTACAGTTGCTCACTAACTAATGGTGCTAGTTTGCAGGTGGATGGCTGTGAGATTCAAGTAGCGCGTCGCAAAATCAAAGCACAAAATATGATCAATAATCGCACTAGCACCATTAGTTACTACTTTGTTCCCACGACGATGCGCGCGGCGTCTTCGGGGGTTACTTGCGCTTTCCACACATTTGCCATCGCCGCGCGCCACGCCTCCGCCAATCTTAAATTTGCCGGCGTGCGCGGCAGATAAACCGCGTGATCCAATTCCTCGCGCAGAAAGGCGGCGTACTCGGCGTCTTCCACGATTAGCGGCAGCAAGGCGCGCGATGGCGGCAAGCGGCGTGCCGCGCGGAGCCACGGTGCCATGCGTTCGTTTTGAGTGAGCCATTGAATAAAGCGCGTGGCGGCGGCTTGACGCGCCGGGTCTTTTGTCACCAACGCCAACGCCCAGCCGTTGACAACGGTGGCGGGTTTGCCGTCGCGCGTGGGTAATGCTGTAAATCCCGCTTGCGGTAAACGCCATTGCTCGTTTAAAAAGCGCGATGCCGGAATTTGGGCGAGCGTTACTTGCCCCGCCTCAAACGGCGTCCATAATTCTTCCACGCTTTTCGCGTTGAGCGACGCGTCGTACAACAGCCCCAAATCGCGCGAGCGTTTGATAAAGTTCAAAACCAGCGTCGTCGTTGCCCAATCGACCTTTGCCGGGTTTTCGTCGAACGGCGCGATGCTGGCGTACTGCACTAAAAACGCATCATCATTCGCAAGCGGCAAAAGAATTTGTTGTTTTTGACGATAGAAATCGTCCCAGGTCTTGGGCGGCTTTTTGACGACGTTCTTGTTATAAACCAAATGTTGCGCGTCGAGCGCAAAAGGAATTGCGATCCATTGATTCTGGAATCGCGCGGCGCGATTCGCAACCGCAAAATGATCCGCGCCAATTTCCGGCGGCAACCAGCCGTCGAACGATTGCAAAATTCCCGGCTCCGCCGCGAGCGGGACATCGGCTAATTCCAACACCACCAAATCGGGCAAGAGCGCTGGCGCAACGGCTTGCGTGGTCAACAAAAAATCGAGGAGGCCGCCTTTGCCCGCGGCTTTTTTCAAAACCGGCTCAATCGACAGATTGGGGTTCGCCGTGGCAAACGCATCGAAATAGGTTTTCAGAATTTTGCCGCTCGGCGTGTTGCCCGGCGCAAAATCTTCCGTCGTCCAAAGCGTCAGGGTGATCGCGCCGGTTGTGGCAATCGGCGTGCGTGTGGGAACGCGGAGTGGACGCGCCTCATTCGTTGCCGATGCCAAGTCTGGGACAACCGGGTTTGCCGCCGGCGTTAATGCCGCCGGTGTGCTGGGAGCGCAAGCAATCATCGCGGCGGCAAACCAACCGACGAGCCAGCGAGAAATCCAAACGCATATCTCTCGCGCATAATCCTGAGCGCGCATACGACTGCATTATAGCACAAGCCGTTGAGATTTGCATTTTTTTACCTTTCGGATAAAATTCGACGGGAGTCATCCCTCTAAAAATTTTGACCATGTGCAGGAGACCGGTTTATGGACCTCGCCCGACTCGTTCGCAGTATCCCCGATTTTCCCATCAAAGGAATTTTGTTCCGCGACATCACCACCCTTATTCGCGATGGCGAAGCGTTGCAGGAAACTATCGATATGATGGTCGAGCATTACATCGACACCGACATCGACGTCATTGCGGCGATTGAAGCGCGCGGATGGATTTTCGGGTCGCCGCTGGCGTACGAATTGGGCGCGGGCTTTGTGCCGATTCGCAAACCGAGCAAATTGCCGGCGGAAACCATCAAGGTCTCGTACTCGCTGGAGTATGGCACGAATACGTTGGAAATGCACAAGGACGCGATCACGCCCGGCACCAAAGTTTTGATTGTCGATGATTTGCTGGCGACCGGCGGTTCCGCCAAAGCCGCCTGTGAGTTGGTGGAAAAACTCGGCGGCAAAGTCGTCGGCTTGGCGTTCCTGATCGAACTTGTCGATCTGAAAGGCAGAGACAAACTCAAAGGGTACGATGTGTACTCGATGATTCCATTTGAGGGCGCATAAACACTGCTTGATTATTTTTCACACCTTCAACTATAATGAAACGTGAAACGTAAACTGCGAGTTTTACGTTTCGCGTTTTTCGTTTTAGACTGGAAAATTTATGGCAGACCTTTTACTCACCAACGGCAATATCTACACGATGAATCCGGCGTACCCGCGCGCAAGCATCGTTGCGTTTGGCGATGGACGAGTGCTGGGTTTCGATTCTGACGCGCTGGCGATTTACAATCCGCTTCATGCGCAAATCCTCGATTTGCAGGGGCGCACGGTAATTCCCGGCTTGATCGATCATCATATTCATTTCACGGCGTACGCCGCGAGCCGCGCGCGCGTCAACCTCGATGGTGCGCGGTCAATCGAAGAAGCGGTGGCGCGAGTTGCCGCGCGCGTGCAAACAGCAAAACCGGGCGAGTGGATTCACGGACTCGGCTGGAATCATCGCGACTGGACGACGCCGGTTTTTCCAACCAAGGCGCCGCTTGATGCGATTGCGCCGGAAAATCCGATTGTGTTGGATCGCAAAGATGGACATTCGGTGTGGGTGAATTCTGCCGCGCTTCGCGCCGCGAACATCACGCGCGAAACACCTGACCCGGTCGGTGGGAAAATCGAACGCGATGCAAACGGCGAGCCGACCGGCTTGTTGCGCGAGAATGCCATCGAACTGCTCGGCGGCAACATCGGCTTTGAAGCCGGGAGTTTGTCCGAAACGGATTTGCTGAACGCGATTCAATCCGCCCACAAACTGGGTTTGGTTGGAATTCACAATGTCGAAGGCGCGGATTCGTTGCGATTATTTCAGCGTTTGCGCGCGCACGAGCAACTTGCGTTTCGCGTAACGCATATGATTCCCGCCGGCAATTTGGAACGCGCGTTAGCGTTGGGGTTGCGCGGCGATTTCGGCGACGAATGGTTGAAGATTGGCGGCGTGAAAATTTTTGCCGACGGCTCGCTCGGTTCGCAAACCGCGTGGATGCTCGAACCGTTCGAGGGGCATCCGAACCATTGCGGCATTCCGACGCACGACATCAACGAAATCGAAAAGATCGCGCGCGCCGCATCGCAAGCCGGGATGATGGTGTGCACGCACGCCATCGGCGACCGCGCGAATCGCGAGGTGCTGAACGTGTACGAGAAATTGCGCGGCGAGGGATTTACGAACGCGCTTCGCATCGAACACGCGCAGCATTTGCATCGCGACGATGTGGCGCGGTTTGCCACGCTAAACGTGATCGCGTCGATGCAACCGATTCACTGCACAAGTGATTATCCAATGACCGATGCGTTGCTCGGCGCGCGCGGCCGATACACGTACGCGTTCAAGAGTTTAATCGATGCTGGCGCGCGCGTTGTTTTTGGTAGCGATTGCCCGGTGGAAACACTCGATCCGTGGGTGGGTATTCACGCGGCAGTAACCCGCGAACGCGCGAGCGGCGAACCGCGCGGCGGTTGGTATCCGCAAGAAAAATTATCGGTTGCGGAAGCGGTGCGCGCGTACACCAATCCGTTGCGCGCTGACGGGTGGGGCGATTGCATCGTGCTTTCGCAAAATATTTTTGAAATCCCGGCGCGGAACTTGCTTGAGATCAAAGTCGAGCACACGGTGATTGGTGGCAAGGTGGTGTACTCTGTCTAATTTTCAATTGCCGATTTGCGATTTTTGATTTCTTGTTCAAGGAAGGTGGGGGATGAACGAGAACGAGTTGAAACTTCGGACCAAAAAGTTCGCATTGCGGATCATCAAATTGGTTGATGCGTTACCGAAGACCACTGCGGGACGAGCGATCGGAAATCAATTGATGCGGTCGGGGACATCGGTTGGCGCGAATTATCGTGCGGCATGTCGTGCTCGCTCAAAAGTTGAGTTCATCGCCAAACTTGGCGTCGTAGAAGAAGAGGCAGATGAAAGTGCGTTTTGGATGGAACTCATCATCGAAAGTGGGTTGATAAAAGAATCTCTTGTCAGCGAATTGCTCAAAGAGGCAAACGAGGTCACAGCAATCATGGCGGCATCTCGCATTTCGGCATCCAAATCGCAAATCGGCAATCGAAAATCTAAAATTTGAATGTATGCAAATCACCTTTCAACAATTGACCCAACTCATCACGCAAGCACAACGCGATTTGCCAAACGAATCCTGCGGTATCATCGCCGGCAAAGATAATCGCGCGCTCAAGATTTTTCCACTGCCCAACATTTCTCCGAAACCGCGCATCGAATACAACGCCGAGCCGCACGCGCTCCTCGATGCGTTCCGCGAAATCGAAACGAACGGCTGGGAACATTTGGCGATTTATCACTCGCACCCGGCGACGCCGGCGTATCCATCGCCCACCGACATCGCGCGCGCGTTTTATCCTGATGTGATCTATGTGTTGATCTCCTTGATGAATCCGGCGCAGACCAACATCCGCGCTTTTCAAATTAGCGAAGGCAAAGTTACCGAAGTTACGCTAGAGGTAGCAGATGAACCACAAAGAGAGAATCCACGCCGTTCTGCGCGGCGAGCCGACCGATTACGTCCCGGTCGCGCTGTGGCGACACTTTCCCGGCGACGATCTAAAACCGGAAACACTCGCCGCCCGCGTCGTTGAATTTCAAAAGCAATTCGATTTCGATTTTGTCAAGGTGACGCCGGCATCCGGCTATCCATCGGAAATGTACGGCGCGACGTTTCGGACACCCGACCCCGGTTCGCCGCGCTTGCGCGAAGGGACGCGCGAACGTGCCACGCGCCCGGTCAATTCGCTGGACGATTGGGACAAGATTGTGCCGCTTGATGAAACGAATTCGGTGTTCGTCCGCGAGACGCGCGCACTCGAATTGATTCGAGCGCAAATCGGCAACGAGGTTCACGTTTTGCAGACGATTTTTTCGCCGCTGTATTCCGTGTGGAATCTCGCTGGCGAACGCGCTTTCGATGATCTGCGTCAGCGTCCTGAAATCGTGCATCGTGTTTTGCGCGCGCTTGCCGAGACGACCGCGCGTTTTGCCGTCGCCAGTTTGCGCGCCGGCGCAGACGCGATTTTCTTTGCGACGCAAATGGCAACGTCGCAGTACATCACGGTCGAAGAGCATCGAACGTTTGCCGAGCCGTACGACCGTCAAGTGCTGGATGCGATTCACGCGGCAAAAGCCGATTTTGTTTTTCTACACCTGCACGGCATCGATATTTTCTTCGATGAACTCGCGCGTTACCCGGTCGATGTGATCAATTGGCACGACCGCCGCACTGCGCCGTCGTTGCAAGAGGCGCGCACCAGGTCTCAGCGTGCGATTGCCGGCGGCATCGATGAATGGAACGTGCTTGCCGCAAAATCGCGCGACGAGGTGATGGCGCAAGCGCGCGACGCGATAACGCAAACCGGCGGACGCGGGTTTATCTTGTCGGCTGGCTGTGTCATCCCGGTCGATACGCCGGCGGAGAACATCAAAGCGGTGGCCGAAGCGGCGTATTAGAACCATTTTACTCCTGATGAGATTTCAACAAGACAACCTTCAACGATCGCAAGTCGTCGAAGGTTGTCTTTTTAGAGGTAAGGGACGACTGACGGCTTAATCCATATTCCATTGTGGCATATTCCGTAGTGGAATCTATACTTGAAAGCAAGATGAGCAAAGTAATCTAGAACTCATTTCAAAATTCGGGTGATGCACCAAAGAATGATCGCCAGCAAACAAAAAGCTTTGTAATGTTCAATGAATCGGTCATAGCGCACGACGAGCCGACGACAATTGTCCAGCCAAGCGAAACAACG
>DAOTXS010000044.1:0-50357 GCA_034435055.1 Anaerolineae bacterium
TGGGTGCATGGTAAGCGAGCCGTCGTGGAGCCGGCGCGATTGTTACCAATCACTGAACTGATCCAACGCGTATGTGCCTATTACCATTGTGACATGCTGGAACCACTTGCAAAACCAGATTGTTAAAGATGCACTAGGAAGTTGTGCATTGGTTAAATCAACCGCGTAAAGGTCTCCTTCAACGAGAACTGCTTTCACGAGGTTTGTATTGCTGAGGCGCGCAAAACGTAGATTTGCGCTTCGAAGAATAGCGCCGCGGAGTTTTGCACCACTTAGATCAGCTTCGCTAAAATTTACCCCTTGTAGATTTTCATTACTAAGATTTGCACCGCGAAGATCAACCGCTTTGGGATGTGGATCATAAATGTCTACTTTTATGGCATCCCCCTCGCTTCGCCACTCATTCCACACCTCCACACCCCGCTTTAATATAGCCAAATGCTCTGGATTCGCCATCGTCTCATCCCCTCATGCCACAAACGAATTCACACCATCGCCCTTACATCCAACGGAATTCCTTTGCGCTCATCGCGCACAAGCGCAATCGCGTCGTTCGGGCATTTTGCTTCGCACGCGCCGCACCCCATACACTTGTCCCAGTCCACTTGCGAATGTCCATTCACGCGCACCGCGTCGAACGCGCATGTTTCTTCGCACGTCTCGCACGCGCCGCACAACACCTCGTTCACCTGCGCGACGTAACCCGACGACGTTACCATCGGTACGCCGTGCTTTATCATCGCTTCGATGCCGCCGCAACAACACTTGCAACAATTGCAAATCGCGTAGAATCGATTGAGCATCGCGTCTTTGAAATACGCCGTGTGCACGTGTCCGCGTTCGTGTTCCTCTTGCAACAACTGTGCCGCTTCCACCGGCGTGAGCCGGCGCGATGTGTCCGGGTGATGCTCGACGATGAAATCGACGAACGGTTGCCCGACGATCATACACACTTGCTTGGGTTCGCACGGATGCTCGCGTGTTTGACGACAAGGACAATCGAACACGGCAATGTCCGGCGGACCTTTAAGCACCAGATCGCGCGCGACGCGGTACGGAATCACCTGCTCCAAATCGCGCAACGCAAGATCGTGTTCGTGCGTGACGATGGCTTGCGCAAGTTCGGTTGGCAAAACTTTGCCGTGATAGTGATGCGCAACGCCTTTCCTTTCGCGCACGGTCATCTTGGGCAAGGCGTTTTTCATTGCATAACCGATATACTCCTTTGGAAATCGCCCGTAGATGTACGAATGCAAAAACGTGCCGTTGCGAAATCTTTGCCAACCACTCGCACGCAGAAATTTCAACGTCGATGCGCGCAGCAATCGTCCTCGTTCAGCAAACAGCATCAGTCCGATGACGACAGCCAATAAAACGATGATGCCAATCAGAATCGCTTCCATTCTGTCCTCCGCCAAAAACAGTGAATGAACACCGAGCAATTAACACGTATGTCATTGCGAGGAGTGTTTTTTACGACGAAGCAATCTCTCCAAGTACTTTGAAAGATTGCTTCGCCGCTTCGCGGCTCGCAATGACATTCGGAGTTTATCCTTTCATATTGGAGTATAGCGCGATGCGAACAGAAAAGCAAAAATCAACGCGCCGTTTGACACGCTCCAAACGAAATGGTATTCTAGTCGCCACGATGACTCAATCCACCACGCGCGGATATTTTTTCATCGTCCTGGCGGCACTGCTCTGGAGTATGATCGGCTGGCTGATGCGAACACTCCACGATCAGTACAGTTTTTCCGCGCTGACACTCGCGTTTCTTCGCGCCGGCATTGCGTTCGTTATTCTCTTTGCGATTCTGGCAATCGTGCAACGCAACCTCTTGCAGATTAATCGTCAATCCATAATGCTCCTCGCGTTTTTCGGACTCTTTGGCATTGCGCTATTCTATTTTGTGTACGCGCAAGCGATTATTACTACAAGCGTGACGACTGCCGTCGTTCTGCTCTACACCGCGCCGGCATTCGTCACGCTAATCGCGTGGCGCGTGTGGGACGAACCGCTGACACCGCGCAAACTGTTTGCAGTTGGACTCGCGTTCATTGGGTGCGCACTCGTCGCCCGCGCGTACGACACCGAACAGTTGCAATTGAATTTTGTCGGCGTGTTGTTTGGTTTAGGCGCGGGCTTGACGTATGGACTCTTCACCATCTTTACCAAAGCCGGGCAGAAACGCTTTCCGCTTTGGACGCTGATGACGTATGAATTATTTTTCGGCGCGCTGTTTCTCTTGCCGGCGCAAAACCCGAACGAGTTGGTAATTCTCGCACGGCAACCGATGGCGTGGCTCTACTTGCTCACGCTCGTCCTGGGATCGACGCTCGGTGCGATTGCGGCGTTCACGCGCGGCTTGCGCGACGTGCCGGCGAGCAACGCCAGCGTCGTCGCCACCATTGAGCCGGTGATGGCAAGCGCGCTTGCATTTTTGATTCTGGGGGAACGGTTAGAGGTTTGGCAAATTGTTGGCGGCGGGTTGGTCATCGCCGGCGCGTTGTGGTTAGCGCGGTCGTAACCCAAAGAGGAGAATAAGCGCGCCGACGAAAATCATTGCAAATTCGACGAAGACGATGCGATTGAGGCGGCGCCAGAGATATTGTTGCGTCAGTCCGGCAAACGCGTAAAAGAAAATTAACAAAAACGCGCCGCCAACAAAACCGGAAAGATTCCAATAATTCAACGCCCACACCATCTCGCCGATGACAAGTCCGATTGCCGCCGAAAGAATCCACGTGCGCGCAAAATCGGCTTCACTGCCGCGCAACATTTCCAGCGCCAGCAAACCGGCGGCAACGCCGATCATCGGCGCGGAATAGAGCGAACGAATTTTCAAACTATAAATCGTCGCAAACAAAATCAAACCGATGAGATACGCGGCAAGGTTCAGTCCCAATCGCGCCGCGCTGTAATAACGGTCCGCCAAATCGATAGTGATGTACTGACCGACTATCGTCGCGATAAAAAACGCGCCGGCGGCGACGACGAGCAACAGCGCCGACGCGCCGTACGCACGCACATCGGCGAACGAAAGTAAGAGCGTGGCGGTGATGACGATCAGCACCGGCAAAACCCACAGCATAAAGATATAACGCGCTTCGATCAGATGGACGCGCGGGTGCGCACGCACAATCGCGTTCACGCCGGCGGCGGTCAGCGCGGCGAGGAGTGCGGCGATGAGCCAGACGCCGGAAATCGTAAAACTTGCTTCCGAACCCAGTAACGATAACTCGGCGCGGTACGCCGGCAGATCGAGGATGAGTGAAAGCGTCAAACCAACGAGGACAAGACTCGTTAGCAAACTCAAGCGATCAAGTGGGAGAAACCGGTTCGATGCGGCGGGAGTCGATTCATCGAGCATAATTGCATCATAATCTTCGTAGGAGTTTTTGTCAAAATGGAAATTATTCTAGCGATGGTCATTGGCGGAATCGTTGGCGCAGGCATCAACTGGCTCGCGGATGGGATGCTCGGCGCGTCGCCGACGAAAATCAAAAGCGCGTGGCGACCGATTGCAGTTGTAATTGTTGCCGCCGTTGCGTTTGGATTTTTGGGGTGGCGGTTCGGCGCGACGGCGCAAACATTTTTCTTCGCGTTCTTCACCGCCGTGTTTCTCCACACCTTTGTTACCGATCTGGAAGACCGCGCGATTTTTCCAACCGTTCTCGTCCCAGCAACGCTCGTCGCGCTCGCCGCGAGTCTATTCATCCCGCTCGGTTTGACGCGCGCGATGCTTGGCGGTATCAGCGCGTTTGTGATCGTGTTTGGCATTTATGCCCTCGGTGTTTTGTACTCGCGTCTCCGCAAGATCGACATCGAAGGCGGCGCGTTTGGGCGCGGCGATGTGTACCTCGCAACGTTTATGGGCGTCGTCGTTGGATTTCCCGCCGTCTTGCCGGCAATCGTTTACGCAATTTTTCTCGCCGGCGCGGGCGTCGTTGCATTTCTCGTTTATCAATTCATCAAGACGAAACAACTTTCTTTGGGCGCGGCGCTGCCGTACGGTCCGTACTTTTGTATCGTTGGGTGGACGATGATGGCATTTCAGATTTAACGTTTCAACGTTTTGTATTTTCATGGTAAAATACCGGCGCGAAAATATGTTCGCCAGAGGAATCTAAATGTCAACCGCTCCTGTCTATTGCGTCAATCACCCCAAAACCGAAACGCTGTTGCGCTGCAACAAATGCGGCAACCCTGTTTGTATCAAATGCGTCGTGCGCACGCCCGTGGGTTATCGATGTAAAACGTGTTTGAACATTCAGCACGCCGGTTATTACACCGCCACGCCAATCGATTACGTGGTCGTTCTCATCGTCGGAACCATCGCGTCGATGATCGGCGGCGCGATTGCGCTCGCGCTGGGCGGATGGTGGTTCATTTCGTTTTTCTACGCGCCCGCCGCCGGCGGCGTCATCGCCGAAGTGATTCGCTGGGCGTTACGCAAACGGCGCGGACGTTACACCGGCTTGCTCGCCGCCACGACTGTTATTATCGGCGCGTTGTTGGTTGCCGGCGCGATGCCATTGCTCACACTCGTCTTCGCGGCGTTCGGCAATCCCCGGTTATTATCTTTTGCCGCAGCCGGTTTTCTGGGAATGTTGCTCAACATCGGTCTGTGGATTTATTTGGTGCTGGCAACTGGCACGGTGTATGCACGTCTGAGAAGTTGATTTGTGCAATAGTGAGATAGTGCGATAGTTTAGCGGACTAACTATCGCACTAATGCACTATCGTACTATTGCACTTGGAGAAAATATGTTAGCAGAAATCGATATTTCAAACTTCGCCATCATCGATCATTTGCATTTGCAATTTCATCGCGGCTTCAACGTGATGACCGGCGAGACCGGCGCGGGCAAATCGATCATCATCGACGCGGTCGGTTCGCTGTTGGGCGGACGCGCGCAATCGGAATTTGTGCGCGCCGGTGCAGACAAGGCGCGCGTCGAAGGTACGTTCGCGTTGAACGCCGCCGCGCGCGCGAGCGTCTTCCCGATTCTCGACGAAATTGGTATCGAACACGAAGACGAAAATCTCATCATCACGCGCGAGCTCAGCCGCGAGGGGCGCAACGTTTGCCGGGTCAACGGGCGCACGGTGACGCTTCACACGTTGCAACGCATCGGCGAATTTCTGATCGACATTCACGGACAAAGCGAACATCTCTCGCTCTTGCGTGTGCGCGAGCATATCGATTTTCTAGATCGCTACGGCAACTTGTGGGAGCAACGCGCGCGCGTCGCCGAAAAAGTCAAAGCGTTGCGCGCGACGCGGAAAGAAATCGAAAGTTTGATGATCGATGAGCGTGAAAAGGCGCGCCGCGTCGATCGCTTGACGTACGTTGTGGACGAAATTATGGAAGCGGGTTTGAAAATCGGTGAAGAGGAACTGCTGAAGCAGGAACGCGATTTGTTAGGCAACGCGGAATTGCGCGCGAATCTTGCCGATCACGCATACCGCGCGTTGTACGGCGAAGGCGAAGATGAAAAAGGCGCAATCGATTTGTTGAACGATGCGATGCAAGCGGTAACCGGTTTGGAAAAGTACGATGCATCGGTGAAAGCATTGCGCGAAGAAGCGGACAGCGCACTTGCCCAAGCCGACGACTTGGCGCGGTCGTTGCGTGCGTACCGCGACAGCGTCGATCATAATCCGGCGCGGCTGGGACAAATCGATGAGCGATTGGATTTGATTTTTCGATTGAAGCGCAAGTACGGCGATTCGATTGAAGAGATTATCGCGTACGGCGAAAAGGCGGCGGCGGAACTGGCGACGATTACGCAAAGCGAAGAACGGATCGAAGATTTGCGGAAGCAGGAAAAACAATTACTGAAAGAAATCGGCGCGTTGGCAAGTGCATTGTCAGAAGCGCGGCGCGCCGCCGGCGAACACCTCGCGCGTGAAATCGAAACGCAATTGCAAGACCTGGGGATGGCGAAAGCGAAATTCGGCGTGGCGATCGAACAAGCGGATGATCCCGATGGTGTGCCGGTCAACGGTCGTCATGTTGCAGTCGATTCAACCGGCATCGACAAAGTTGAGTTTATGGTGTCACCGAATCCGGGCGAGCCGTTGAAACCGCTGGCGAAAATCGCATCGGGCGGCGAAACGTCGCGCTTGATGCTCGCGATGAAATCGGTGCTGGCGGTCGCGGACAATACGCCGACGCTCATCTTCGACGAAATCGATCAAGGCATCGGCGGACGCACGGGCGGCGTCGTCGGTAACAAGTTGTGGGCACTCACGCCGACCGGACACAAAAACGATACCTCACCGCAACATCAAGTCATCTGCATCACCCACTTGCCGCAAATCGCGGCGTACGGCGACGCGCATTTCAAGATTCACAAGGAAATCGTCGACGAGCGCACAATCACGAAAATCGATGAGTTGAACACCAAGCAACGCATCGATGAACTGGCAAATATGCTTGGCACCGCCACGGCAACGACGCGGCAAAATGCGGAAGAGCTGTTGAAAGAGACAGAAGGCAGTAAGCGGAAGGCAGTTGGCAGGAAGCAGTAGGCAGTCGGCAGAAGGCAGGTTGCAGAATACAGGGATTTCGAGATTTGAAGGTTTATCAATTGGCGTACAAATCGAACAACATGAACAGGTTGGCAAAATGCTTGGTAGCATCATAGCATCTCCCGAAAAATTTGCGCCACTAGTAGTTCGACCACAAAATCCTGCGGGGTCGTAGACTTCCGAAGTCTCGGAGACTTCGGAAGTCTGGAATCGTTTAACCTCGCAAGATTAAATTGTTCGAGTACTAGGCAAATAGACTGCCTACTGCCAACTGCCTTCTGTCTACTTTCAATTCAAGGGGGGAATCGATGAATGAACTAGTATTCTATGGACTTGCAGTCGTGCAATGGGTGCAATCGTTTCGCAATCCGATTCTCGATTCGTTTTTTGCAATCACGTATTACCTCGGCTCGGAAGATTTCTATTTCCTCGCGCTACCACTCCTCTTTTGGTGTCTCAACAAATCGCTCGGCATTCGCTTGGGCGGCGTGTTGGTTTTCTCGAATTATCTGAACGTGTTCTTCAAAGATTTATTCGCCGCGCCGCGCCCGTACCAAGTGGATAGCAAACTGTACGCGCCGTTCAAGACGGAGGGCTTTGGGATTCCGAGCGGGCACGCGCAAGGCACGACGACGTTTTGGGTCTATCTCGCCACGCAATTGAAAACGCGTGCGTGGTGGGCGCTTGCTATTGCGCTCGCGGTGTACGTCGGCGTCGGTCGAATGTACGTGGGCGATCATTTTCCGCACGACGTTTTGCTCGGCTGGGTGCTCGGCATCGTCATCGTTGCCGGGTACGTGTGGCTTGAACCGCGCACCGGTGAATGGCTCGGCAATCAACCGATGTCGGTGCAAGTTGGTTTGGCGATCATCGTGCCGTTGATTCTCGCGGTGTTGCATTGGACGGCTGACTCGGCAAAAGCCGCCGGCATCTTACTCGGCTTTTTCGCTGGACTCCCCATCGAAGCGAAATTCATTTGCTTTGACGTACGTGGTCAAGCGTGGAAACAAGTTGTCAAGTTTGTTATCGGGCTTGCAATTCTGTTGGCGCTACGTTTTGGATTGAAAGCAATTCTCCCGGAGCAACCGTTATTCGATTTGATTCGTTACGCGGCGATGGGCGCGTGGGTGAGCGTAGGCGCGCCGTGGGTGTTTGTCAAAAGCAAGTTGGCGGTTGGCGGGAGGCAGTAGGCGGGTGGCGGGAGGCGGGAGGCAGGAAGCGGGAGGCGGGAGGCAGGAGAGGAAGGAAGAGTGATGGAAGGGTTTAGGGGATTGAGGGTGTTTCAGTTGGCGTACAAGTTGGCGATGGAGATTTTTGAGGAATCGAAAGCGTTTCCGAAAGAGGAACGCTATTCGCTAACAGATCAGATTCGGCGTTCGTCGCGGAGTGTGGTGGCAAATATTGCCGAAGGGTATCGTAAACGCCAGTATCCGAATATGCTCGCCAGCAAATTTGCGGACGCGGACGCGGAGGCAACCGAAACGCAGGTGTGGCTCGATTTTGCGCGCGATTGTGGCTATCTCAAAACCGAACGGCATCGCCAGTTGGTCGAAGGTTACGAGCAGGTCGGCAAAATGCTCGGCGCTGCCCTCGCTCACCCTGAAAACTTTTTACCGAGAAGCGAATGACCGCCTCCTGCCACCTGCCTACTGACACACAGAGGATGCAATGAACACGGAACGCATCTACGTTGATGACAAACTTTTTCTTGGACGCGTGGAAGAGCAAAAGCAATTTCGCGCCGCGCTGAACGAGGTGCTTGCTACGCCGCCCGGCGAGGACTTGCCGTACATCTTTTTGCTCTACGGCGACGGCGGCATGGGCAAGACGACGCTCGCGAAACGCTTTCGCGACATCGCGCAGACCGAGCCGCCGTTCGAGAGCGCGTTCCAGATGTTGTGGATTGACTGGGAAGTGGAACGCCTGCATACCACGCGCCTGCGCGTCGGACGCGAACACATCAGCCCCGAAGTCGTGTTCGATATTTTGCACGAGAAGGCGATTCAGGAGGGCTGGGGGCGCGAGTTCGAGGTGTACCAGCGCGCGGTTACAACGCGCGGCGAAGCGGAGAAAAAAGCGGCTGCCGCGCTCGAACCCTCCGGCGAGCGCGACGAATTCGCCGAGGTGCGCCGCGCGGGCGCAAGCACAATCGCCAAAATTCTGCGCGCCAGTTTGCCGATTGGCGAGACAGGCGAACAAGTGGCGCAGACCTTTCTCGACGCGGGCATCAAGGTCAGTGCGGAACGCGCCGCGCAACTGCGCGCCGCGCTCGAAACGCGCCTGCGCGCGCGACTCGACCCTGAACAGTTCAACCTCTTTCTCAATCCCAACGAACAACTCGCCCGCGCACTCGCGCAGGGACTAAGGCGCGTGGCGGCGCGCAAACCACTCCCTGTTTTCCTCGACACCTACGAAATCGTGGACCGCGCCGACATCTGGCTGCGTGAGGTGATGCGCGCGGCAGGTCCGCGCCTCGTTTGGATCATCAGCGGGCGCGATGACCTATCCAAGAGTCGTCAGTTGGGTGGCGAGTATTTCAGAGGTTACGCCGAAGAATTCCCGCGCCGACTCATCGCGCGCGACCTGCTCCGACTGGCGCAACAGGACATCCGCGAAATCTTTGCCGATACCGCGCCCGAGCGCCCGCTCGATGCACAAGCCATCGAGGCGCTGAGCCGCGCCACGCGCGGCATCCCACTCGCGATTGATCAAGCCGCCGAGATGTGGAAAAAAGGCGTCGCGCTGGCGGACATCATCGGCGATATTGACGAAGCGACACCGCGCGGCGAAATCGTCCAAAAGATGACGGCGCGCTATTTCCTCCACGCGCCCGAGGCGGACAAGCCGTTGCTCTACGCGCTGGCGCTGGCGCGCGGCGACATTGAAATTTTGCGCGCGATGCTGAGCGAGGCGGAGGGCGCACCGACCCAACATACAGACGGGTCACCGACCCGTCTCTACGATCTGGACGCGTTGTTACATCGGTTGGAACGCGATTACGCCTCCGTCCACGCCGAACGTGCGCGCCTGTACGACGATCCCGCCTTCTTTCTCCGCGAACATCTCAAAGCCGATCTGCGGCGTGTGGGGGACGCGCGCGTGCGCGCCTTTCTCCAGCGTGCCGTCGAGACGCTGCGCAGACGGCTGGAAAAAATTCAAGCCGATTTGCCGCGTCTGGAAGATCGTTGCGAGAGCGAGGATTGGACAAAAGCCGCGCTCGATTTGTGCGATTATCTCTTCTGGCTCGACGAGCGCGAGGCGTGGCGCTGGCTGGTGCCGCGCCTTGTCGAAAGTCTGGCGTACTCGCGCGAGTTGCGGCGTGGGCTGTTAGGCGTTGCGAACGGATGGAAAGAGTATGTGAGCGCGGACAGCAAAAAGCGACTCAAACGATTGAGCATTGCGGATGATGATGACGCATCGCTTGATGACATTGCTGATTTCTTGGACGAACTGACGCGCCTGCAACGCCTGGGCTACCTGAAAGGCGATGGTTCGACGATGCTCACCACCGGGGGCGAAGCCGAGCGCGGCGCCATTCTGGACTGGCGGCGCGGGCAACTGGCGTACGCGCGCGGCAAATACACGGAAGCGCTGGCAGCCTACGAACGCGCCGAGCGCGCCCTGCCCGCAGAATGCGAAGCGCTGAAGAAAGTGCTGGGCGAAGCGTTGTACGACCTCGCAGGCAAACTGATGTGGCCTCAGGACACAGACAGTGCCATCTACTCCGCTGAAGCGGAGCGCATCCTGCCGAAGGTAGTGGCGTGGCTGCCCGAAAAGCAGGGCGCCTGGTATCGGCTGGGAGCCATTCTCAACCTTGCTGGCAGGAACACCGAAGCCCTCGACGCCTATCAGCGCGCCATCGAACTCGACCCCAAGGACGTCGCGCCGCACCACGGGTTGGGGAACGTGTATCGTGCGTTGGGCAAATACGACGAAGCGATCGCCGCCTATCAGCGCGCCATCCAACTCGACCCCAAGTACGCTTATCCGCACAACGGGTTGGGGAACGTGTATCGTGACTTGGGCAACTACGACGAAGCCCTCGCCGCCTATCAGCGCGCCATCCAACTCGATCCCAAGTTCGCTTATCCGCACAACGGGTTGGGGAACGTGTATGCCCAGAGGGGCAACTACGACGAAGCCCTCGCCGCCTATCAGCGCGCCATCCAACTCGATCCCAAGTTCGCTTATCCGCACAACAACCTGGCGGGCGTCCTGGTCAAGTTGGGCCGGTTCGATGAGGCGCGGCGTGAATACCAGGAACGCATCCACCTGGCGTCTGAAAATCCCTTTACGCCGCTGGTGGCGCTGGGAGTGATTGCGCGCCATCAGGGCTTGGAAAGCGCTGAGCATTTCCAGCGCGCCCTTGAACACTGGGATGCGGCGTGGCGCGCCAAATGGCAATCTCCTGCGGGCTTGTTGGAAAACAAAGCCATTGCGCTATTGTGTCTGGGCAGGAAAGAGGAGGCATTGCAGACGCTCGCGCAAGCCATCGCGCAAATGCAGCCAGGCGACACGATTGAATGGCATGAATGGGAGTTGTTGCGCACCGCCCCTGCGCCGCCAGCGGGTGTGGATGAGGCAATCGCGATGTTGAAGGAGGCGCAAGCGCGCGTGAAGGGATGACAGCGGACACGTGCGGAAAGGAACGGACAAACCGTGCCAAGACCTGTCAGGTTTTTGGAAACCTGACAGGTCTCCCAACGGTTCAAGGCGTTGGTGGGGGGATGACAGCGGACAGGTGCGAAAAGGAACGGACAAATCGCGCCAAGACTTGTTTTTGGGTAGCACTGCCTTAAATCGTGGTCGGTAACGCCATCGGTTAAAACCGACGGCTATTGTGCAAAATGAAACCCGCTTTGCGGGTTTTGTGTTTGATCGCCGTCCGACTCATTGGATAGCGCATCGTTCACGATTAGGTGTGGCGCTACCCCGCCCCTGTCTCCCGCCTTCTGCCTCCTGCTGCCTGCTCCGTTTACCTGATCTCCGCCACAATCACCCGCTTGGCGCCGGCTTTGATCAACGCGCGTTCCACCTCCATGCGCGTCTCTGTCGTAACCAGTGCAATCACATTGCCGCCGCGTCCTGCGCCGGCAAGCTTTGCGCCGCGCGCGCCCGCCGTCCTTGCCGCCAAAATCAAACGCTCGATTTCTGGCGATGAAACCCCCATCTCGCGCAACAACGCTTGATTCTCGTTCATCAAATAGCCCAGCCGCTCCACTTGTCCACGCTCAATTGCCGCGCGCGCCTTGTCCACAATTTCTCCTACCTGATCGAACAGCATTTCGTACCTTTCGCGTTCTCTTTCCCAAGCCGACCGAACATCCCCCACCGCAATCTTCGTCGGCGCGGCGATGCCGGTGTCCGCAATCGCAAGCGTGAACGGGCGCGCGATGCGGAACGATTCGATGGCTTTACCTTTCACGAAATAAACCGGCTGTTCAAACGCGATCACTGTGTTGTCAATGCCGCTCGGCGTGCCGTGATGCAGTTTCTCCACCTCGTAGGCGAGCGCAGAAATTTCTGCAGATGACAAATTAACCACAGAGAACACAGGGGACACAGAGTTTAATTCTCTTTTTCCTTTCTCTGTGTTCTCTGTGCCCTCTGTGGTGAAAAATTTATTCAGCGCGCGCGCAATCGCCACGGAAACCGCCGCGCCGCTGCCCAGCCCGCCGCCGATCGGAATCGTTGATTCGACGCGGACACGAAACCCACGCGGCTCGACGTGCAGTTTCGCGCAGGTCAAGCGAATGATCAGTGCCAGCGGATCATCGGTGGGCGCATCGCGCAACTCGTACTGATGCGCGAGATCGGCGGCGTCAATGAGCACGCGTTCATCGTCGCGCGACTCGATTGTTGCTTGCGCAAAGACGTGCGCGACCGGCACCGCAATCGCCGGACGACCGTAAACGACGGCGTGCTCGCCAAACAAAATAATTTTTCCCGGCGCAGTGGCAGAAATCGTTTCAAGTTTCATCGTGTCATCGTTCAGAAGGTTCAACCATTGAACTTTGAACCTTAAACTTTTAACTTGTGATATAATTGGTTCAAGGAGTCTTGGCTATGAGTCCAGATGTTACCTTACTCGTCTTTCAGTTGGCGCTCGTTGCAATCCTGCTTTTTCTCAACGGCTTTTTCGTCTCGGTCGAATTTGCGTACATCACTGTGCCGCGTCCGCGCATCGATCAACTCGTCGAAAGCGGGAACAAAGCCGCGCAACTGGTGCAACGCTTGATCGGCGACACCGACCGTGTGCTTGCGGCGTCGCAGATCGGAATTACGGTGGCGTCGCTGGGCATTGGTTGGGTGGGCGAGAACGCCACCGAAAAAATCATTCACCTGTTCTTTGCCGCGTTGCCGATTCAAATTAGCGAGACGATTGCGCGCGGCGTCGGTGTTGTTTTAGCATTTTCGATTATCACCGCCTTGCACGTTGTTCTGGGCGAGCAAGCCCCCAAGATCGTGGCGATTCGCAAAGCGGATCAGTTTTCGCTGTGGTCCGCGCGCGCGGTTGCTTTTTTCGATTGGCTGGCGCGTCCCCTGGTGGCTCTGCTCGATTACGCGACCGACAAAGTGGTGCGCCTCGTCGGCATCGAACCGCTGGGCGCGCACCAAACGATTTACACGGTCGATGAACTCAAGCAATTGGTCGAAGAAACTGAAGAGCGCGGCGAGCTCGAGCCGCACGAAAAAGAAATGATCCACAACGTCTTTGAGTTCGATGACAAACTGGTGCGCGAGGTGATGGTGCCGCGCACCGAGATGATCGCTATCGAGCAAGATACCACCATCGCCGAGTTTTTGCAAACGTTCAGCGATTATTCGCACTCGCGCTTTCCGTTGTTCGACGAAAGCATCGATAACGTCGTCGGTTTTGTTGCAATCAAAGATGTGTTGCGCGCGATTTCATCGCAAGGCGCGCGCGCGCTCGATGATCAAGTCCATACCCTTATGCGCCCGGCGTTGTTCGTGCCGGAATCCAAACGTATCGGCTCACTGTTCAGCGATATGAAGACACAGAACATTTCCGTTGCCATCGTCGTCGATGAATTTGGCGGCACCGCCGGGATGGTAACCGGCGATCAGCTCGTCGAAGAAATTGTGGGGCGCGTCGCCGATGATTTTGCCGACGAGGATGACAGCATCGAAACCATCGACGAAAAGACCGCGGAGATCGATGCACAGTTGCGCATCGACGAGGCGAACGAGGAGTTGGGCATTCATTTGCCGGAAAACGATAACTATGAAACGGTTGCCGGTTTGATGCTCTACCATTTGAAGCGGATTCCAAAAGAGGGCGAGAGTTTCAAAATCGATAACGTCAAGTTGACCGTGATTCGAATGATGGGTCCCAAGATCGAACGGATTCAAGTCACGCGGCAATAACTGCTCTGTCATTTCGAGTGAAGCGAGAAATCGCGTACGCCAATGACGCTTGGAACTACAACTCCCCAGGAGTCAAAGCAATGTCGGAAATTATTTGGGAACTTGTTTTCATTTTGGGCTTGACGATTCTCAACGGCGTGCTGGCAATGTCCGAGACCGCCATCGTATCCGCGCGCAAGACGCGCTTGCAACAATCCGTCAACGCCGGCGACGCGCGCGCGCGTGCCGCGCTCGATTTGGCAAACTCGCCGAATCTCTTTTTATCGACGACGCAAATCGGCATCACGCTGGTTGGTATTCTCGCCGGCGCGTTTGGCGGCGCGACGATTGCCAATCGCTTGCAAATAATTTTGGATCAGATTCCCGCGCTCGCGCCGTTCAGCCACGTAATTGGGCTGGGGCTCGTCGTCATCGTCATCACCTTCTTCTCGCTCATCATCGGCGAACTGGTTCCCAAACGATTGGCGCTTCAAAATCCGGAACGCATTGCCGCCACGGTTGCCGCCCCAATGCACGGACTCTCGCGGCTCACCTCGCCGATTGTGCGCTTGCTCAGTTTTTCAACCGACGCGGTGCTTCGAATGTTCGGCGTCAAGCCAACGCCCGAAGCGCCGGTGACGGAAGAAGAAATCAATATTATGATGGAGCAAGGTACGCAAGCCGGCATGTTTGAAGCCGCCGAACAAGATATGGTCGAGCAAATCTTTCGCTTGGGCGACCGACGCATTAGCGGTTTGATGACACCACGCCCAGATATTATCTGGCTCGACCTCGATGATCCGTTGGATGTCAATCGGCAAAAGATCGCGCACCAGCATCACTCGTACTACCTCGTGTGTCGTGGCAGTTTCGATAACATCGTGGGAATCATCCACGTCAAAGATGTGCTCGCGCAAAGTCTGAGCGACAAACCCTTGAATCTGGAACCGCTTGTCCGCCCCCCGCTCTACGTACCGGAAAGTATGCGCGCTTTAAAGGTGCTGGAGCAATTCAAGCAAACCGGCGTTCACCTTGCGCTTGCCGTTGACGAGTACGGTGTGGTGCAAGGACTAATGACGCTCAACGATATTCTGGAAGCGATTGTCGGCGAAGTGCCGGCGGCGGACGAAGCGGTCCAACCGGGGATGGTCCAACGCTCGGATGGTTCCTGGCTCTTTGATGGAATGTTGACCATCGATCAAGTAAAAGATCGGCTTAACCTTGACAAAATGCCGGGCGAAGATCAAGGCACCTATCAAACCCTCGGCGGAATGATGATGAGTCATCTCGGACGGATTCCAACCGCCGCCGATCATTTCGAATGGCGCAACTGGCGCTTTGAAGTCATCGATATGGATGGCAAGCGCGTCGATAAAGTTTTGGTTACGCCCAAATAAATCGTACGGAGACGACCAATGCCCCCTGATCCCAACCGAACGCCGCGCGTGCTTGCGCTTTTTCTCGAACTGAGCCAATATCCAATTCTTGCGCCAACCATTCGCGCGTTGATGCGACAGGAATTATTTATGCGCGGCATCATCACGCGCGAAACGTTCGAAGCGGAAGTGAACGCCAAAGCGCGCCACTCGCAACAATTGGAAGGGCTGGTCGATCCGATCCGTCAGGAATCAGCGGACACGTGGGAGCGCCGTTTGCAAACCACGCGCGATAATCTCACCGATTTCTATTTTGCCTACAACCTGCCGCACGAATTGTTTCAGAATATCGTGCAATCGCTGGTCGCGCAACGTAATCCCGATCACAAAGTCGTACTCACATTCAATCCGGAACTCGCGCCCATCGATCTGGTGATCGCACAAGGTGAAAAGTTCGAGGCGTTGCCGCCGGCGGAACGGCAACAGGTTCGTCATCACTTGCAAGAGATTATCGTCGTTCTGCTCAAAGCGTTGGTCAGCGATCAATTGCAATTCATCCGCGTTGCCAAAGAATGGTTCACGATGGCGGACATTCGCGAGATTCGCCAGCGCAAGTACGGCGACGGTAAAATCGGCGGCAAGGCGGCGGGAATGTTGCTGGCGTGGAAAATTTTGCAGGCGCACGCCGCCGATGCCGGCATCGATCTGCGACAGCACATTGTTCTGCCGGACTCGTACTATGTTGGCGCAAACGTGCTGTACGATTTCAATCTGCAGAACGGTTTGTACTTCCCCGTCGATCAAAAATACAAAACGCGCGACGAGATCGAAGCCGATTATCCGAACGTCGTCAAAGCGTACCTCGACGGACGTTTCCCGGCGGACATCGCGGAGCAATTGCGAAAACTTTTGGATAAAATCGGCAAGCGTCCGCTCATCGTTCGTTCGTCCAGCTTGCTCGAAGATAATTTCGGCACCTCGTTTGCCGGCAAGTATGCCAGTTTCTTTTGTCCCAATCAAGGCACGCTCGATGAAAATCTCGATGCTTTGCTCGTCGCCATCAAACGCATTTACGCCAGCGTCCTCGCGTCCGACCCACTCATCTATCGCCAAAGAATGGGACTCGTCGATTACGATGAACGGATGGCAATTCTGATTCAACAAGTGCAAGGCGATCAGCACGGGCAATTTTATTATCCAATGATTGCCGGCGTGGGGTACAGCCGCAATCCCTTTCGCTGGAATCCCTTTATTCGCCGCGAGGATGGTTTTGTGCGCTTGGTGTGGGGGATGGGCACGCGCGCCGTCGACCGCGTGGACAATGATTTTCCGCGGATGGTTGCGCTCAGTCATCCGCATCTGCGTCCCGATTCGAGCGCGAAGGAAATCCGGCGGCACTCACAACGTCACGTCGATGTGATCGACCTGGCGAACAATTCATTTACCACGCGCGCGGTGGCAGAAACACTCCCGCTCGATCATCCGACCGTGCCGTACCTCGTCTCCGAAGATCACGGCGATTACATTCAGCAAACTTTTTCCGACCTCCGTCTCGCGCAACCGGAAAATTTGGTGCTGACCTTCGATGGGTTGCTGACCAAGACATCTTTCGTCCCGGTGATGAAAGCAATCCTGCAACGCTTGGAAACGGTTTATGAATTTCCAGTAGATATCGAATTCACCGCCGACCTCATTCGGGATCAGGGACAGCCACGCGCGCGGATCCATCTGTTGCAATGTCGTCCACAATCGCATTACGTCTCCAATCAACAAGTCATCGTGCCGCCGAATATTCCAGACGACGCCAAGATATTTTCGGTCAACCACCTTGTGCCGGAAGGCATCGTTGCCGGGATTCGGTACATCGTTTACGTGAATCCGGAAAAATACGGTGACGCAAAGCCGACCGAAAAGCTGGAACTTGCGCGCGTCGTTGGTCGATTGAACAAAATCTTGGAAGGGCAAACGTTTATCTTGATGGGACCCGGGCGCTGGGGCAGTACCAACCCGGAACTGGGTGTGCACGTGGGATACGCCGACTTGTGTAATACACGTGTGTTGGTGGAAGTTGCATTACCGCGCGGTGAAAGTACGCCAGAGGTTTCGTACGGCACGCACTTTTTCCAGGACTTGGTCGAGGCAAATATTTTTCCGTTGCCACTATTCCCGGCAGAACACGGCGCGATCTTCAATCGCGCATTTTTCCAAAACGCGCCCAACGTCCTCGCCGTGCTGTTGCCACAAGATGCTTCGCACGCAGAATATATTCAGGTGATCGATGTCCCAGCAATCACCGGCGGGCGTTATTTGGAAATCGTGATGGACGAGGACCGCAACGAAGCGCTTGCATATTTAAAGTAAAATGGAAACCGAACGACCGACCCGTGCGTACCAATCGCTTGACCGCCGACAACTGATTTATCTGGCTCTGCTCGGCGTCGCCGTTTTTCTGTTCTTGCCACACGTCATTGGCTTTGACCGGGTGTGGCGACTTTTGCGTGGCGCAAATCCACTGTACTTGCTCATCGCGTTGGCGGCAGAGGCGTCGCGTTATCTCGCGAGTGCTGGCTCGACGATTGCGCTCGCGCGACTATTTCACCGACGCGTGCCGCTCGCGCCGATGACGCAAGCGTTCTTTGCTGGCGCGGCGTTGAATCGCATCTTTTCGACGGGCGGCGCGCCGGGAATGATCCTGCGCCTCATGTTTTTGGTCAAGCACGAGGTTCACGCTGGTGGCGTCGCGGCGATTTTTCTGATCGAGGATTTGATTGGACTCGTCATCGGCGCAATTGTATTGTTCGTCGGAATCGTCGCGCTGAATGCTCAAGCCGCCACACTTTTCCAACTCGCCGTCGGATTTTTAGTCGGCTCGACAATTTTTTGGGTCGGCAGTATTCACATCTTTCGTCATCGCGAAACAATCGAGTGGCTGATTCATGGGATTGCGCGCGCGTTTAATCACATCGCCGAGCGTTTTTTCCATCGCACGATTTACCTGCCCGACCGCATTCAAACCGCACTCGACGATTTCTACGCCGGGCTATTTGCCGCGCGACGACAGCCATCGATGGTTGCCGCCTCGTTTGGATTCAACCTCTTGCGCTACGTCGGCGGCGGCGCGGCGATGTATTTCAGTTTTCTGGCGGTCGGTTACGCGATTGCACCCAGCACATTGATTATGCTGTACACCTTCGCCACCGTGATTTCGACAACGAGCGCGGTGCCGGGCGAAGCGGCGGTGATGAGCGGCGGCTTGGCGATTCTTCTCAGTACACTTGGCGTCGCGCCGGATATCGCAGTGGTCGCGCTCATCCTCTCGCGCGCGATTGCGTTCTGGTTACCGATGCCGGTCGGCTTGATCGCGCTCGCGCATTTGCGCCGGCACCACGATTTGTAGCAATCGATTTTGCTTTCCGCGCGTCGAGCGTCTCCACAATCTGTTTGCGCCCCAAACGATCAACAACACGACAACTCCTCCGATTCCAAGATACAACCCCAGTTGAATCGGCGCAAATTGCGCGGAGGTTGGTTGCGCTTCCACCGACAAGAACGCACTTCGCTCGATCAGTAAACCATCCGGCGTATTTCCACTCGCCGTAACATCGACAGCGTACAAACCCGGCAAATTGGGGTTGATTGTCACGCGCGATTCGTTCCCGGCAATCGTTAACACAATATTTTTAATCGAACCATCGGGATAACGAACACGCGCATATGCCTCGCGCATCGCCAGCGATTGTCCACCCAATTCCAAACGCGCGGTCAGTTGCACCGGCTCATCGACTCTTGGCAAAAGCGTGCTTGCTTGCGTCTTGAGAATTGCGCCGCCTTTGAATTGCGCAGTGAGCGCAAAATCAGCGCCAGTGCGCGGTGTTAAATCGGTTGCTTGCAAAGTAACTTGCCAGGGTCCTGGGCGCGGATTGTTGAATCCGTAACCAAGATAAACCAGCATTTCCGGGTCGCGCACGACAACCAACCCGTTGCGCGTTGGATCAAGCGCGATGACATTCCCGGTTGCACCGCGCACCGTAACCGTCAACGACCGCGTCGGATCGAACAAGGCAAAGTTAGCAACCGCCACGTTGTCGATGTTGATCGTGTACGTCTCACTCGCACCGGCATCGATGTGTCCGGAAAAAACACGCGCGAATTGCACATCGTCCGCCGCGCGCGGCGCGGGTTGCGGGTCTGGCTCGTTTGGAAATTCGCCTGCCGTTTTTTGCAAAAGTGGTCGAATCAATTCCGCAAACACGCGCTCCGATGTGTTGAGGTCGGTGTGCAACGCATCGATGCGCGTGAGCGGCGCTTGAATTCCGCTGGCACTATCGACAGCGATGGCAAGGTCGGTCGGCACGCTCGTGCACGGCGATTGGAGTTGCTCACTGATCGGCGTGCCGGCGATGATCGTGAACGGAACGCCGTGCCGCTTTGTGATTTGCGGATTGAAAATATGGCGAACGTAACTGGGACGAATTTCCAGTGCGGCGGGCAAATAATAACCGAGCGACGACGGCAAGTACGCGCAATCGGTTCCTTGATTCGGTGGACCGAGCATGATCATTTGCGCTACGTCGCGCCCCGGCATCACGCGGTCGATGTAGTAACGCGATACCAAATTACCCATACTGTGCGCGACCAAATCGATCATCTGCGCGCCGGTCGTTTGCTTGACGCCGGCAATGTAGTCACGTAGGACCGTCGCGTTCGACCGGATCGTTTCGGTAGCACCGGTGGGATTAGCCAGATTCCCCAGGTTGAGTTTGCCCGCGACCTGTCCATCGCCGACCGCAAAACCGCGTGTACCAATCGTCGAGAGAAAACCTTTGCCGCCGAGATAATTTGTCCACGCGTCGGCGGAAGAACCAAAGCCATGCACAAACACGACCGGGCGCGGCATCACTTGAATCTCGGCGGACGCTAACAATGTTGTGCCGGCATTCGCGCGAATCATTCGATTGGCTTGCGCTTGTTTGTTCTTGCTCCAGTACCAACCCAGCGCGTTGAAGGAATCCGTCCGACACGTGTTCGCGCCTTTGGCAATCGTGCATTCGGCGACGATGAGGTTGTCCGGGCTGAGTGTGAAAGAAATTTTCGTCGGTTGATCAGCCGCGCTGGCAGTTTTGACTTCTAATCGAATCGCGTCGCCGTCGATGAGCTTGGAAATCGGCGCGCCGTTTTTATCGAGGACGGAAAGCGCAAGGTGATTTTGCTGGGGCGGCGATGCCGCAATCAGCGCGAGAAAAACGATGATCGAAAATATCGGGAGGAGAATTTTGTTTGCCATTTTAATCCCTCGTCGTCAAGTGGATGAGATCATCGGCGAAGAAAACATCAGGTTTTGCGCGCGCCGACGCGCTGGGACGGCGGCGGCACCACGCGCATCCACTCCGGCAGTAACTCGGCGACGTGCGCGCGCATTACCCACGACGCACGATCAGCTTCCGCATCGGTTAACTCGATGTCGTAAAATTCGGATAACTCAAAGACGGGACCAAAGCGCAAAGTGATGGAATGTGGTCTTGGAAATTTTGCGCCGACCGGCATTGCTTTTTCTGCGCCAAACGCACCGACCGGCAAAATCGGAATGCGGCGCGCAATCGCAATTTTGGCGACGACCGGCTGGAACGCTTGAAGTTGCCCCGTCGGACTCCGCGTGCCTTCGGGCGCCATCGCGATCATTTTGTTTTCTTTCAGCACGGTTAGCATCGTGCGCATCGCCGCCATATCGGTGCGTTCGCGGTCGATGGGGAAAAAACCGATGCTTCTGCAAAACCACGCGAGCGGAGCAATCGAGAATAATTCTTTTTTGGCAACGGTCCAAACGTGTCCGCCCGGCAAAACTCCCCAACTCACCAAACCGACGCCCAGCGCGAAGGGTTCGAGAAAACTAATGTGATTGATGAGAATCAAGAGCGGACCTTGACGCGGAATATTTTCCGTCCCTTCGATTTTGAGTTGATGATAAAGTTTGAAATAGAGCGCAAAGACAGCCGCAACGAATCGGATGTAGATTGGGTGGCGTAATGGAACGCGGAACATAGATGCTTTCCCCCACCTGAATCGGGCTTGCAGAATATTTGCGATTCTAGCCAACTCGATGGGCTTGTCAAGCGGTCAAGCAAAAACGCCGGCGCGTTGGCAAGCCGGCGTTTACTTTCGACGTCATCCGAAATCAAAAAGCTACCGGTACTTATTTGGGTGCCGGTGGTTTATGACACAGCATACACGATTGCGTTACTTGAGGTATTCGCTCAAGAATGCAAAAACCTCCGGTCCCCAAACTTTCGGACTGGTTACGCAAAAGTCATGCCCGGACTGACTGTCGCCGCCGGTAGAAGGAAAAATTTTCAGTTTGTACGCTTTACCAGCGTCTTTCATTGCCTCGGAGAGTACATTGCTTGGCGTCAAGTCGACATCGTTTTCAGCTTGAATGAAAAAGATAGGAACGCTCGCACTGCGAACTGCCGTAAGCAAACGAGTGCGAATGTCCGGCGAACCTTTCCAGGATTTCGCCGCGCCCGCGAAGTTTACCGCCGCACGATAGCCCGTATCTTTGACTTCCGCACCGAGCACAGTTTGAATCCCCCCGTACGAACAACCACCTACGGCGAGTTTGGTTTTGTCCACGTAGTTGAGTGTCTTGAGGTAAGCAAGCGCGGCAAGTTGATCTTGTAATTGCTCGGTCTCATGCAGTTTGACCAGCATTTTACTACTCTCGTCTGCCGTTTTTGCCGTCGCCAGTTGGTCAAGAATGTACGGTCCGGGCGAACGTCCTTGCCCGCGCCGATGAGGAATGAAAAAAACATATCCCTTTGAAACAAATTCCATCGCGTTATCGGGAAGCCAACCCGGAGTTTTTTCACTCCCGTGATTCCAGAGCATTGCCGGGAATGGTTCGCCGCCATTCGGTTTCCAAATGAATCCACGCAAAGTGAGATTACCTGACTGAAACGAGACTTCAACTTCTTTGGGGGCCAAAGTTGCTATAGGCACGTTTGTGGGAGTAGGAGTGTTTATTGGGACCAAAGTTGGAATCACGGTGTTTGTCGGAGCGACCGTCGGCGCGACGGTGACAACAGGAACGGACGAAACCATCGTCGGTGCTGGCGCAGGTGTTGGTGCCAACGGTGGGGAGCTGCAAGCGGCAAGCGCAAGTAGCATCGCCACGAGTAGATGGTAACGCAGAATATTCATTTGTATTTCCTCCATCGGAAAGATCGGCACAAGCATCATGCCCTTGCAATCGATTCTACTCAAACTCTTTTGCTCGTCAAGACCGTATCGACAATAAAAGCCCGAAGGGTCTTGAACCCTTCGGGCTTGCCACTATTTGACCACGATGTTCAACAACTTGCCCGCCACGTAAATCATCTTCAGTGGCGCTTTGCCGCCCAAATGTTTTTGCACATTCTCCGATTTCAACGCCGCGTCTTTCACTTGGGCTTCCGTCGCGCTCACCGGCAACTCGATGCGGTCGCGTAGTTTGCCATTGATCTGCACCGGGATTGTCATCATTTCGTCTGCCGCCAGCGACGCGTCGAATATCGGGAATCTTTGTTGATGCACCGAGTACTTGCGTCCCAGGCGCGCCCAGATTTCCTCCGCCATAAACGGCGCAATCGGCGCAAGCATCAGCAAGAGCGTGTCGCGCGCTTGATCAAATACGGTGGCACTCACTTTACTCTGCGCATCGATGATTGTGTTCGTGAATTCCATCATCGTCGAGACGACCGTGTTGAAACGAAAGCCTTCAATGTCCGCTGAAACTTTTTGGATTGCCTTGTGCATCGCGCGCCGCAAATCGCGGTCGGCTGATTCGGTTGCCGCGTCGGACGCCGGGCGATGCGATTTCATCAAGAGCAAATCCCACACGCGCCGCAACCAGCGCCACGTGCCGCCCAAGCCATTCGTGTTCCACGGCGTCGCTTGCTCAAAATCACTGATGAACATTTCGTACGCACGCAGAGCATCCGCGCCATGTTCCGCCACAACTTGATCGGGCGTGATGACGTTGCCCTTGCTCTTGGACATTTTCTCTTTGCCATCCGGCGCGAGAATCATTCCTTGATTGCGCAACTGCTTGAACGGTTCGATGAACGGCACGTACCCCAGGTCGTGCAATACTTTTGTCCAAAAGCGCGCGTACAACAAATGCATCACCGCGTGTTCCGCGCCGCCCACGTACGTATCGACCGGCAACCAGTACGCAACCTCTTTTTGATCGAACGCTTTTTTATCGTTGCGCGGATCGGCAAAGCGCATAAAGTACCATGACGAACATGCAAACGTGCCCATCGTATCGGTTTCGCGTTTTCCCAGCGTGCCATCCGGCAATCTCACATTCACAAACTTGGCGATATTGGCTAACGGCGATTCGCCGGTCGCGGTCGGTTCGTACGATTCGACATCGGGCAATTTCACCGGCAAATCTTTTTCATCGACCGGAACTTCGCCGTCGTCTGTATGGATGATGGGGATTGGCGTGCCCCAGTAACGCTGACGACTGATCCCCCAATCGCGTAATTTATAATTCACGCGCAACTTCCCTTTGCCGATTTCTTCCAACCACGCGGTTACTGTCTTTACCGCAACCTTGCCGGATGTGCCGCTAAATTGTCCCGAGTTGATCATTGCGCCGTACTCGGCGTGGAACAACGCGTCACGATAAAATTCAACGGCGTACAGCATTTCCATTACCGTGCGTTTGCTGCGCACGTTTGGTTCTAATTCATGACAGCGCGCCAGAATTTTCTTTTCACTTGCGAGACCACCGAACGTTTCAAGATCACCTTTGCCAAAGATGAACAACCATTTCGCGCCGACGATTTCGTTCCACGCCCCCGGCTTGACAAACCCTTGCGCGATTTCGACGTAACGCTCGATTTTATTTTGTGGAATTGTGATGTACAACGATCCTTGTTTTTCATCGAACGGAATTTGCTCCGCGCGCAACGCATCGGCAAAACCGTCGCGCATCGTGCCACCCAACGCAAACGATTTCGTCAAGCCGTCGACGCGTTCGATCACCGGCAAAATCGGCAAGCCGAATTTCAAGGCGAATTGAAAATCGCGTTCGTCGTGCGCCGGGACTGCCATAATCGCGCCGGTGCCATACCCCATCATCACATAATCCGCAACCCAGATGGGAATTTTTTCATCGTTCACCGGGTTGGTCGCGTACGCGCCAACGAACACACCGGTCTTTTCTTTTTCAACTGCCGTGCGATCGGCTTCGGTTTTGCGCATCGCTTCTTTCACGTACGCTTCAACTTCTCTTTTCCGATCAGCCGTTGTCAATTTTTCAACGAACGGATGCTCCGGCGCAAGCACCATAAACGTCGCACCCCACAATGTGTCCGGGCGCGTAGTGAAAATACGCAAGTCCCCGGCGTCGGTTTTGAAATCGACCTCCGCACCTTCGCTCCGCCCGATCCAATTGCGTTGCATCAACTTGATGTGTTCGGGCCAATCGATGCTATCCAAATCCGCAACCAACCGATCGGCGTACTCGGTGATGCGGAAGAACCATTGGTTGAGCATTCGTTTTTCAACTTGTGTGCCGCAGCGCCAGCACGCGCCGTCTTTGACTTCTTCGTTAGCAATGACGGTCTTGTCTTGCGGACACCAGTTCAACCACGCCGGCTTGCGGTACGCCAATCGAAAGTTGGTCAAAAAATCTTTGCGCGCTTTCGCGTCCAGCGCTTGCCACTGCGCGGCGGTCAATGGATCGCTCCACGCAATATCGCGTGTGCCTTTCTCAGCCAACTCTTTTTCTAGTTCGGCAATTGGGCGCGCTTGGTTCACACGCCGGTCGTACCACGATTTGTACAATTGCAGGAAAATCCACTGCGTCCAACGGTAATATTCTGGCGTCGATGAGTTGATCTCGCGCGACCAATCGAACGAGATGCCGATGAGCGCGAACTGGCGTTTGTAATTTGCCGAGTACTGGGCAATCAATTTTGCCGGGTTGGTTTTTTGTTTGATCGCCGCGTTTTCCGCCGGCAAGCCAAACGCATCCCAGCCCATCGGATGCAACACGTTGTACCCCTTCATCCGATAGTACCGCGACAAGACATCGGTAGGCACGTAATTGCGACAATGACCAACGCTCAATCCATCGCCCGATGGGTACGGGAAGAAATCCAAGATGTACATCTTGGGACGTGCGTCGGCGGGTGCAGTTTTGTATAATTCGTCCGCTTGCCATTTCTGAAACCACTGGCTCTCAAATTCCTGCGGAACATATTTTTCGGATTTGGAAAATGGACCCACCAAAGATTGGGTGATTCGGTGATTGGGAGATTGGGCTTGACGGACAAGTTTTTTCTTTGGTGTAATTTTCGATTTCGTTGCTTTGGTAGTTTTCGCTCTTGTCGCTTTCGTTTTCTTCGTTGGCATATTTACCTCATTCACTCTTTCAAAAATTCACTCACCGCACGATTCCACTCGCGCGCGTGCGACACCTGCGACCAATGCCGATTGTTCGGATCGGCGTCCGCGTCGCGTTCCTCGCGCTTGAAGATTCGCACACGCGAATTGGAAATGGCATTCGCAAGGATCTGCGCACCCGCAACAGGAATCACCGCGTCGTCTTCGTCCCAAACGATCAATGTGGGACAGGTGATCTGTCGCAGTCGCGCAAGCCCGTCCTCGTTCTTGGGATGCGAACTATCGACGAGTACCAATTTGTGCACGCGCTTTGGCACGGTTGTGGCAATGATTTGCGCAATACTTCCGCCCCACGACAAGCCAACCAAATTCGCACGGTCGATCCGCGAAGCGTCCGCCTCAAGCAAATCGATCAATGCTTTTGCTTCGCCACGCGCATCAAGGCACGGTTCCGGTTTGTCCGATTCGCCGTAGCCGAGCAAATCGAGTGCATAAACGCGCGCGACACTCGCCAGCGCATCGATGTTCTTTTCCCACGTGCGCCACGAATTGTGCTCGACGCTCGCTCCATGCAGCAACAACGTCGGCACACCGTCGCCCGCGACCATCGCGTGAAATTTTCCGGATGGAGTGGAAATAAATTGGGATTCCATATCAAAATCCCTGACCGAAGACGGATGACCAATGAACGAGATTTCTCCGTCCTCGGTCACCCACTACCGCCAAAACGCGGCGCCGTTGAAAATCCGCGCGTCGTGCGCTTTGGCTTCGCAACACGCTACCATCGGCGGCAAATGATCGAGATCGAACCAGCCCAACTCCAACACTTCGGATTCCTGCCGTCTCAATTCACCGCCAACAACTCGACACTCGAAGAATGACGCAAACAATTGCGATGTGTCACCGTTCGGATACAAACGATCAAACTTGGGCGATGTGTACACGCCGATCAATCGTTGAACCTGAACATCCAATCCGACTTCTTCTCGAAACTCGCGCATCACTGTGTTCGTCGCCGATTCACCGAGATCGAGCAAACCGCCGGGAAAACCCCACAATCCGTTATCGCGGCGACGTTGCAACAACACTCGACCATTTTCGTCGCGCACCATTCCCGCCGCACCGGGCAAAATAACTTTTGCGTGACCGATGAATCGACGCAGGCACGTTACGTAATTTTGCGTTATCATCGTGGCGGAGTTTTCCGGCGCATCGAATAACGGGTCGCCGCTAAATTGTTCAGGCAACTGAATTGCCATCACCGTGTGGCGCATCATCGGCGGCAGATGAGCATTATCAAACCAGTCAACATCAAGTACTTCATCGCCATCGGTTTTCAATTCACCGCCAAGCACGCGACATTCAAACAGGACGACGTACGGTTGAACCTCGTCGCCGTTCGGAAACGTTACGTCAAAACGCGGAGACGTGCGAATGCCGAGCAATCGCGCTGGCTCGACGACAAGCCCAACTTCCTCACGCACCTCGCGCACGATTGTTTGGTCAATGCTCTCGCCGATTTCTTGCGAGCCGCCGGGCAAACCCCACACGCCAAAATCGCGTCGCTTGATCAACAACACGCGGCTGCGCTCGTCGCGGATCAACGCCGCCGCGCCGGTCGAAATAATTTTCGCGTGCCCAACATACTGGCGCAACCACGCGAGATAGTGTGGCATCATTCGGTGGGCGTCGCCACGCGCATTTCGATTTTCGCGACAGGCATTTGATTCACATACGTGAGCCAGCCGTGACGATCCGCCGTGCGTCCTTGCACCAGCGCAAAAAATTCGTCTTGCACTTGTTGGGTTACCGGCCCGCGCGAGCCCTTGCCAATCGGCACGCGATCAATCGAACGAATGGGCGTTACTTCGGCGGCGGTGCCGGTGAAGAAAATTTCATCGGCGATGTAGAGCATTTCGCGCGGAATATTTTGTTCGACGATGGTGTACCCCAGGTCGCGGAGAATCGTCACCGCCGACATTCGCGTAATGCCGCGCAGAATCGACGAGCCGAGCGGCGGCGTGTAAATCGTATTATCGATGATGACGAAAATATTTTCCGCGCTCCCCTCGCTCACGTAACCGTTAATGTCCAGCACGATGCCTTCGACGTAGCCGTTGTCGTTCGCTTCCATTGCAACGAACGACGAATTGACGTACTGTCCACCGATTTTGCCCATCGCCGGAAATGTGTCCGGCGCCATTCGCCGCCACGAGCTCACGCCCACATCGACGCCTTGCGCCAATGCTTCGGGACCCAGGTACGCGCCCCAAGGAAACGCGAACACGGCGGCTTGAACCGGATATTTGCGCGGGTCGAGCGAAAAGCCGCCAAAACCACGAAAAGCAATCGGCCGAATGTAGCACGAATTCAGTTGGTTGACTCGTACCACCTCAATCGTGGCGGTGCGAATTTCGTCGCGCGTGAATGGAATTGGCATCTTGATCATCTTCGCCGACCCAAAGAACCGGTCGATGTGCGGGTCAAGACAAAAGATGGCGGGACCTTGCGGCGTGTCGTACGCACGCAAACCCTCAAACACGCTAGACCCGTAATGCAACGCGTGTGTGCCGACATGGACATTCGCTTCGTCCCAGGGCACAAACTTGCCGTCGAACCAGATCAACTCCGATTTGGGAAATGATGCCATAGCGCACCTCCTAAAATATTTTCTCGGCGATGAGATGCGCGAGCGACACTGCTCACGATAGATAACAAAAAATCCTTCATCCTCAAAGGGACGAAGGATCAACTCCGCGGTACCACCCTAGTTAGCCCGCCAACTAGTGATTGGTCAATCAGTAACCAGTTGACTAATTGACTAGTTGCCTTGCTCACTTGAGACATTTAACGCACGCCACGCGGCAATCGCTAAAATGGTTTCACGATTGCGGCTCCCGGGCGAGTTCGGTCTTGTGGCATTCCTCGTGGATACCGTGGTTGGGCTTGCACCCTTTCTTTCCCAACTCGCTGCGAGGATGACGTACTACTCCCGCTCAACGCCATTCAGATTTATGATATTGGTGGAGCTGATGGGATTCGAACCCACTGCCTCTTCAATGCCATTGAAGCGCTCTCCCAATTGAGCTACAGCCCCAAACCAGTAACTAGTGACTAGTCGCTAGCGACTAGCAGTGGAGACGATGGGACTCGAACCCACTACCTCTTCAGTGCGATTGAAGCGCTCTCCCAGCTGAGCTACGTCCCCAGATTTGCATCGTGAGTATATGCGATTGCGGAGAGATTGTCAAATTGATTGCGACTCATTTGCCAGAATGCTGTTTCTATTGGATAATGTCGAAACCGATGCCAAGATTCAGACCAACGTTGTGCTTGTCATTTCTGTTGCTCGGCGCGTTCCTCGGAATGGCGGCGACGGTTCACGCACAAGTCTGGCAAGCAATCGATTGGGCGGCGTTGACCTGGTTGCAAAATAGGTTGCCCCGCTCGGTCGATTTACCGTTTTCGATGCTTAGTTTGCTGGGGTCCGTCGAAATCACCACGGCGATTTTGCTCGCACTCGTCCTGCTCTCGCCGCCGCGCCAGCGTATTCCAATCATCGTCGCATTCGGTGCGATGACACTGATCGAAATCATCGGTAAGAGTTCCATTAGCCAGCCGATTCCCCCGCGCGAGTTGCTTCGTAGCGTGCCGTTCTTTTGGCTGTTGAGTGGCAAGCTCAAAACGGCATACGCGTTTCCATCAGGCCACGCGGCACGCACCATATTTCTGATTGCCGCCGCGATGATGCTTGTCGTGGCAAGTAATTGGACGGCGCGGAAAAAATTTGTCTTGAATACACTTGCGATATTGGGCGCGGTGGTAATGCTGACAAGCCGTGTGTATCTCGTGGAACATTGGCTGTCCGATGTAATCGGCGGCGCGTTGCTGGGTGGCGCATTTGCGATGCTAGCAACAGTACGGCGAGAATGAGATGAATCGAAAATTTGTCTAACCGCCCCAGTTGAGATACAATAACATTGTGCTGACGACTGCCGGCGCGTGAACAGGTTTCAAACTACGCCGGCTCGATTAGCAATCGGAGGATTCGATGACATTTTATCGTGGGGGTCGCAGAGAAGAAATACCGACCATCGACTGGGACGAAGTGTTTCGCCGCCAGCCGCCAAACCTAACGCGACCGATTTTGTACATCGGCGGATTCTTGTTGCTTTGGATTGTGTTCTCCATTGCACCACGTCTTTACACCGATTATCGCTGGTTTGAGGAAGTTGGCTACGCGTCCGTGTTCACGACCGAATGGATAGCACGGCTTGCGATTTTTTTCGGCGCGGCATTGCTGTTTTTTATTTTCTACGCCATCAACATTGCCATCGCGCGCCGGCTCACGCCGCGCGTAACCGATGAATCAACACGCTGGGCACAGTTCGCCACATTCGCCGGGCGCTCCGTCAACTTTTTGTTAACGGTCGGCGGATTGTTTCTGGCATTCATCGTCGGCTTGATCGCGCAGGGTCAATGGCTCTTGCTGATGCGTTTTGTCAACGCTTCGCCTTTCGGCGTAACCGAATCGATTTTCAATCAAGAAGTTGCCTTCTACGTTTTTAGTCTCCCCGTTTATAAATTCATCGTCAGCTGGAGCGGCGGCGCAATCGTCCTTGCCGCGCTGGCGACCGGCGCCACCTACTTGCTTGGACTTGGACGCGTGATTTGGACGAATGCAGTCAAGGCGCATCTTTCGTTTCTCGGTTTTCTATTTCTGCTCATCAATGCGTGGAGTTATCAGCTCGACAAGTACGAGTTGATGTACTCACCACGCGGCGTCGTCTTTGGCATCGGCTATACCGAAGCAAACGCACAAGCACTTGCGTTTAACATTCTCTCGATGCTTGCGCTGGCGCTCGCCGTGTTGCTTCTCGTCAATGTGTTCATCCGCGCGCTCGGCGCAATCGGCATCGCGGTTGCATTGTGGATCGGCGCGGCGATTTTGCTCGGCGAAATTTATCCGGGTATGGTCCAAAGTTTTGAAGTCCGCCCAAACGAATTTTCGAAAGAAGAACCGTACTTGCAGCAGAACATTGCACTCACGCGCAAAGCGTACGCGCTGGATACGATTCAAGATTCGCCCTACCCCGCCGAAGACTCACCATCCGCCGCCGACATTCAACGCAACGCCGACGTCATCAACAACATTCGCCTGTCCGATTATCGCCCCCTCCTGCAAACGTACACTCAGATTCAGACCATTCGCACGTATTATGATTTCTTCGATGTCGATGTGGATCGTTACACCATCAATGGCAAATACCGGCAAGTGATGTTGAGCGCGCGCGAACTTTCGACGAACAAGTTACCAGAAAAAGCGCAGACCTGGGTCAATCTGCATCTCGTTTACACGCACGGTCACGGACTTGCCCTCAGCCCGGTCAACGAATTTACGCCAGACGGATTGCCCAATTTGCTGATTAAAGACATTCCGGCAACCGGCGTCATTCCGATCACGCGCCCTGAAATTTATTTTGGCGAAGAAACCGCGAGTTACATTTTCGTCAAAACCAAAGAACAGGAATTCGATTATCCCAAAGGCGACGAGAATGCCTTCACGACGTATGCCGGCACCGGCGGGGTGCCCATCGGTGCGTACTGGGATCGGCTGATGTTCGCGCTTCGCTTTGGCGATATGAACATCCTACTCACCGATGCGTTAACGAGTGAAAGTCGCGTCCTCTTCAATCGCCAAATCCAGACCCGCATCAGTCGTATTGCACCGTGGCTGTGGCTGGACAATGATCCGTACCCGGTCATCATCGATGGCAAAATTTTTTGGCTCCAAGACGCGTACACGTATAGCGACCGCTATCCGTACAGCGAACCACACGATAGCCAGATCAATTACATTCGCAACTCGGTCAAGATTGCGGTCGATGCGTACAACGGGACGACAACTTTTTACGTGATGGAACCCGATGAGCCGTTGCTCAAAGCGTACCGCGCGATTTTCCCGGCGCTATGGAAACCCATCGACGCGATGCCGAAGGAATTGCGCGCGCATCTGCGCTACCCCGAAGACCTGTTCCAAATTCAAGCCGAGATGTACCGCACCTATCATATGCAAGACCCGCTCGTTTTCTACAACAAGGAAGATCTCTGGGCAATTCCAAATGAAACCAACAGCGGTCAGCCGCGCGAAATGGAACCGTACAATGTGATTCTGCGTTTAGCCGGCGATCCCAAAGAAGAGTTTATGCTGATGTTGCCATTTACGCCAGCCAAACGCCAAAATATGGTCGCGTGGATGGCGGCAAAAGGCGACGACCCGGATTACGGCAAACGTCAAGTCTATCGTTTCCCAAAAGACAAACTGGTGTACGGTCCCGCGCAGATTCAGGCGCGCTTGAATCAAGACCCCATTATCTCGCCGCAACTAACCTTGCTGAGTCAACGCGGTAGCCAGATACTTTGGGGTAACTTGCTCGTCATCCCGGTCGAAAAATCTCTGCTCTACATCCAACCGATGTACTTGCTCGCAGAGCAATCGCAGATTCCGCAGTTGAAAAAAATCGTCGTTGCCACCGGCACATCACTCGTGATGGACGATTCACTTGGCGCGGCACTCGCGCGCGTGTTTGGGACCAGCACAACCCCGATCGTTACCACGCCTCCCCAGCCAACCACATCGCCGCCGACGAGCACGACTGTTGCCGATCTGGTCAAACAAGCGAACGAGCATTACAGCAAAGCGCAAGACGCGCTCAAGACCGCCGACTGGGCAACGTACGGCAAGGAGATGCAAGAATTGCAAAAAGTTCTCAATCAACTGACCCAAGTGACCGGACAAAAATAATCCAGAGACGGCTAACCCGCCAGAACAACTGGCGGGTTGTTTTTTGCGCCCACGCAACTCCAAATATTTGACAACGCTTTTTGTTCGCAGTATACTAAAATCGCAATCAAATAATCAAACCTTCGGGGCAGGGTGAAATTCCCGATCGGTGGTAGGATTTAGTTCGACAGTTGAACTAAGCGAGCCCACGAGCCGCGTTACACAATGCGGCACGAGTCGGTCCAATGCCGACGCCGACGGTACAGTCCGGATGAGAGAAGGTTTTGCGCGCGCAGAATTGCGCTTGCAATCGCCTGTACAAAACGCCCCGATGCTTTTACGCATCGGGTTTTGTTTGGGGCGATTGCGCCCGGTAATGCCGCGCGCCCGCCCCGAAGCCAATTTGGTCTTTGGGATTTTTTATTGGCGATGGACAATCACGCGCTCATCAAAATCGAAAATGTGAGCAAACAGTTTGGCAATCCGCGCGATGGCGTGCTGGCGTTGCGCGAGGTTTCGCTTGACATCCGCGCCGGCGAATTTTTGTCGATCATCGGTCCATCCGGTTGTGGCAAATCGACACTCCTCAAAATGATTGGCGATTTGCTCGCGCCAAGTCGCGGAAAAATTTCTATCGATGGCAAAACACCCAACGCAGCGCGGCACGCGCGGATGTATGGCATTGTTTTTCAATCGCCGACGCTGATGGAATGGCGCACCATCGCGCACAATATCGAACTGCCGTTGGAAATCATTGGCGCAGGCAAGTCAGAACGCGCAGAGCGTTCAAGCGAACTGCTCGACTTGATTCGAATGCGCGAGTTTGCCGGACGCTATCCGCACGAACTTTCGGCGGGAATGCAAATGCAAGCGGCAATTGCGCGCGCGCTCGCCGACCGTCCGTCGATTTTGTTGATGGACGAACCGTTCGGCGCGCTCGACGAAATCACCCGCGAGCGTTTGGGCAACGAACTGCTCGACCTCTGGTCGCGCGCGCCGGTAACAATCGTCTTTATCACGCACAGCGTCGCCGAAGCAGTTCGTTTGTCGGACCGCGTGGCGGTGATGTCGCCGCGCCCCGGCCACATCGAGCAAATCATTTCGATTGACTTGCCGCGTCCGCGCCCGGCGGAATCGCGCGAACTGCCGCGTTACTGGGAATTGCTCCGCGAAATTCGCGCCGCATTGCATCTTTCGGGAAACGGCAACAATAGTCAATTAGTCGCGTTGTCGAATGGTCAATTAGTCAAAGCCCGTTAAATCATCGATTATGAAATTAATCCGCCAAAACATCCAGTATCTTTTAATTCCATTCGCGCTGGCGTTGTTTCTCGCCCTGTGGGAAACCATCGTCGTCGTGAACCAGTACCCTGCGTTCATCTTGCCAACACCGGCGCGCGTTGCCGCCAGCTGGATCGAGAACTGGCGCAACGGAATCATTCCGCGTCATTTGAGTTTGACGTTGTTTGAAATCGGTTTAGGATTTTCCATCGCACTGATTTTTGCAACGAGCGTCGGTTATCTTTTGGCGAAATCACCGCTCTTGGAAAAAATCGTTTCGCCATACATCGTCGCCACGCAATCGATTCCGCTGATTGCAATTGCGCCGCTGATCATCATTTGGATCAACACCGGTCCGGTGCAGAATGCAATCATCGCTGCGTTGATTACATTTTTTCCGATTCTGGTCAACACGATTGTCGGCATTCGCAGTGTGCGGCACGAGTACCGCGATTTGATGCGCTCGTACGCCGCAAATCGCTGGCAGGTGTTCACCAAGCTCGAAGTGCCTGCCGCGTTGCCAATTTTTTTCGGCGGGGTGCGCGTGGGCGTGACGCTGTCTGTGATCGGCGTGATCGTCGTCGAGTTGTTGTGGGCGGATCGCGGCATCGGATTCCTGCTCAACTTTGCGCGTGGGCAACTCGACACGCCGTTGATGTTTGCCACCGTCGGCACGTTGTCCGCGATGGCAATCAGTTTGTATGTGGGCATTGTGATTCTAGAACGTTCGTTGATTCGATGGCGGAGGAATGTGCAATGAAAATCAAAACGGAATCTGTCATTGCGAGGAGGCGTTCTTTGCCGACGAAGCAATCTTTCAAGAGTCTTTTGACAGATTGCTTCGCTTCGCTCGCAATGACCATCGGTCTTTTTCTCGTCGCCTGCGCGCCGGCAACACCCACCGCGCAACCAACCGCCGCAACAACCGAAGTCAGCGTAGTGATGGGGTACATTCCCAACGTGCAGTTTGCGCCGTGGTTCGTCGCGGAGAAGAAGGGATATTTTTCAGCGAGCGGTATCAAAGTAAAATTCGTGTGGGGCTTTGAAACCGACGGCGTGAAACTTGTCGGCGTGAATCAAGCCGACTTTGCGATGCTCGGCGGGGATCAGGTGATTCAGGCGCGTTCGCAAAACATTCCGCTCGTGTACGTGTCGAGTTATTATCACGCGTTTCCCATCACCGTCTTTTCGTTGAAAGAAAAAAATATCCTGACGCCGAAAGATTTGGTCGGCAAAAAAGTTGGGCTGTCCGGCTATTTCGGCGCGACGTACACCGGCTGGCGCGCGATGCTGTACGAAGCCAAAATCAAAGAAGACGATATTCGCACGCAAGACATCGGTTTCACACAAGTCGCGGCGGTAACGCAAGGATTGGTCGATGCAGCGACCGGTTATTCGAACAACGAGCCGGTGCAAATGCGTTTAGCGGGAAAAGAGATCAACGTCATCAAGGTGAGCGATTACAGCAAACTCGTCGGCATCGGTTTGGTGACGAACGAAAAGTTGATTGCGGAGAAACCGCAAGTGGTACAGAACGTCGTGAAAGCATTGACGCGCGCGATGCAGGATGCGATCAATAATCCCAACGACGCACTCGACGCGACGATTGCGAATTTGCCCGAAGCCGGCGGTAGTAATTTGAACACGACCCGCGCCGTACTTGAGGCAACGATCGAACTGTGGAAGAACCCGCGCGTCGGTTACTCCGACCCGGCGGCGTGGGATGCGTCATACAAGTTTATGAAGGATGCCGGGTTTATCAAGTCCGAGTTTGATGTAAAGAAAGCGTACACTAATCAATACGTCCCATAACGAGCGAACAATCACACACCTGGAATGCGGGAGATTGCTTCGCCGCAAAGAACGCGGCTCGCAATGACAAGTTGTAGTCTCGCGCGAAATCAAAAGGCGGAAGGATGAAAATATTCATCCTTCCGCCTTCATACTGCTGCCTTTAGATTACACCCACAATCCACCGTGCACGTTCAGCACCGCGCCACTGATGTAACTGGCTTTCTCCGAAATCAAAAAGGCAATCGCTTCTGCAATATCGTCGGGCGTGCCGAGGCGACCGAGCGGGACAAGACTGGGCAGTTCGCGGCGGTCGGCATCCGTCGTCGCGTACGTTTCGATGAAACCCGGGTTGACGAGGTTGCAGCGAATGCCGTAACGCGCTTCGCTCCGCGCAATCGATTTGGTTAGCGTGATGACGCCGGCTTTTGCGGCGTTGTACGCCGCGGTCGTCGGCGCGCCGCGCGTCGTTTCGATGTTGAGCGAACCGAGATTCACAATGTGCCCACTTTTTTGCGCGCGCATCGTCGGCAGAACGTACTTGATGCAATAAAACGTGCTGGAGAGATTGCCGTCAAGCACGCGCCGCCATTCATCGATCTCAGTTTCGAGAACCGATTTGACGAGAAAGGGCCCAACATTATTCACCAACACATCGATGCGGCCGAAAACGGTCAGCGTTTCATCGATCAATCGTTTTGCGCCTTCCGGCGTGGCGACATCTGCTTGCAGCGTCATCGAACGCGGCGCGCGCCCTTGCACCATCGATAAAGTTTCTTGCGCGGCGACGGCATCGTGCTGATAATTCACGACGATGATGTAGCCGTCCGCCGCTAATCGTTTTGCAATTCCGCGTCCGATGCCCTTTGCACTGCCAGTAATAATTGCAATCCGCTCGTCTGTCATAAGCCCCCTCGCTCAATAACTCTGCTTGCGCAAGACAACCTGTTTCACCGCAGAGCGCGCAGAGAACGCTGAGAATTTTTTATGGGTTTCTCTGCGAACTCTGCGTTCTCAGCGGTAAAACGTTTTCGGTCAATAACTCGACTCCGCCGCGATGCGTTCTTGCCGCAGAACGCGGCGCTCCTCCGTGATGATCGATTCGCGCGGTCTCAGATAATTATCGAAAAATGAAATCGTGCGCGACATGAACAACTGCCAACCCCAGCCGGCAAAGACATGACCTTCGCCGGGGTACGTATGCAAAACTGCCGTGCGTCCCAGCACGTTCAACGAACTCGCCAACTCGACTGACCATTCAATCGGCACGATGTCGTCCGCCTCGCCGTGATGAATAATCACCGCCGCGGTAACATTCGAGAGATGTCGGCTCGCCGATGTTTTGGCGAATAAATCGCGCAAGCGCGCGGTCGGCGCGCCATTCACCGGCAAACTCGATTGCAAAAAATCCGGGTCGGTTTCCAGCCACGGCGCGCGCGGATCGCGCGCGGTCGGCGTTGGCGTGCGGCAACCGATCAACCAGCAATAATGAATCTCGTCGTCGCCGCTCAACGAACCGTACAACGACGCAACCTTGATCGAATCGTTGACCGCGAGCACGCGCAACGTGATGCCGCCGCCCATACTGTGGCCCCAAATGCCGATGCGCGAGGTATCGGCGTCCGGCACAGACGATAATTGTGCAATCAAGTTCAACACGTCGATGGCGTAACCGACGTACAGCGGATTCGTCGCGCACTGCGAGCCAGCGTGACAACGATAATCCGGCGCGATGGTGAGATAACCGCCGCGCGCAAACAAATCCGCCGCGCGACTCGTGCCATCGCCGGTTTTGTATTCCGCCGGCTTGAAATAACCGTGATCCAGAATCACGACCGGGAAAGGTCCGATACCGCGCGGAATATTCATCGTGCCGGAAATTCGCAAACCGTCGGACGAATACTCGATCAACACCTGGCGGTACGCTTCGGTCGTCAAAGTGGTGCGGACAATTTTGACGCCGGTGCCGCCGTACGGTCGCGCGCGCAACGCATCAATCGATAACGCGCTCGCATCGACCGAGAGGGGATAACGAATCGGTGTGGGCGTTGGCGTGCCGGTCATCGTCGGCGTAAGCGTCGGCGTCGCGGTTGCAGAAATCGTCGCCGTCGTCGTGATCGATGGCGTGATCGTGAGCGTCGATGTGAGCCGGCGCGTCGATGTGATTGTTAGGGTTGGTGTAATCGATGGCGCGCCGGTTGTTGTAGCACTAGTCGTGCGCGACGGCGTCGTGGTTAGAGTTGTTTGGAATACCGGCGACGATGCCAGCGCGAAATTGTAGAAACTGAACGTGATGGAGAACAAAAAAAAAGCGATAATGACGAGACGCTTCATCAAACGAGAACCTCAAACACATCCGCCATTATAGCCAAAAAACACCGAAAAACAAGGGGGAGGAACATACAGACAGATGATTGTAAACACCCAGTACAATATTCAGAGGGACAGAAAAGATGTCTGTCCCTCTGAATTTGAATTTCGCTGAATTGATATAGCGTAACAAATAACTTTATTACTTCATTTTGGGGGAGGCAAGGACTGGTCCATCTCCATGGTTACCGGTCCCACAGTGCCAACGGCAAGAACTTGCCCGTCACTCATACGAATTACAACGTACATTTTGGTGGCATGTATTGCCTTGATGCGTCTAGATCCTTCGTGAATTGCAAAGTTGCCATTCAGTACAACTTGCCAAACTTGATCGGACGGTGCCCCCAAAAGGCTTTGTGCTTGATCAAAGTTTTGCAATGCAGACTGACTCAGGGTTTCGACAGTCGCCCGATTATCGGTGCTGTAACTACGACCAATCCGTAGAGCAATTTCTCTCGCCAACTGTTGATCCACCCCTGTGGAGGGAATAATGATTTCCGATTCTTTGGTTGGTTCGGTTGAAGGCTGGAGTTCAGAATAAACACCATAAGCTGTGAGTCCAAACACCAGCAGTCCAAGCACCAATGCGATTGTGATGGATTTATGATTGTTACTCACTGTGGTCTCCCTTCATTATCCACCGATGCGATCATTTCGCTATGGGCCCCATACCCATATGTTAGTCTTATCCCAAAAATTCCAATCCGTATGATATGGAACACTTTCTTGCTCCAACCAACCTGTCCAGCCAAACCAGTTCCATGATAAATTTGCGATTCTAAGGGAACTCAGGTATGTAGGTTGGCTTGATGATCCCATTGAAGCGCAGTCATTATTTGTTTCGCCCAGTGCTTCAATTTCTCCCACAGTACCAGAGTCGAGGGAATCGTATCTCTGATATACTCCATTCAGATACGTGTAGAAACCATTACCTACATGGTCTATCCTATAGTTGTAACTTGTACCTGGAGTAGCATTACCACGGTAGTAAATACTCCAACCTTGCTTAATGACCCCAACGTAATGAGCGACATTATTACCAAAGGGTTGCCCTTTACGCCATCCGATCTCTACAACTTGATCGGAATAAGGATTAGACCAGACACCAAGAGCCACTCTTGCTGCATTGAAGTAGTAACTAATGGTGCTAGTGCGATTCTTGAGCATATTTTGTGCTTTGATTTTGCGACGCGCTACTTGAATCTCACAGCCATCCACCTGCAAACTAGCACCATTAGTTAGTATGTAGTATTGGGATTATAAGGACTCCGGGCTGTAATGGAACTACTCACACCACCAACATTATAGTCCCATTGATAGGCACCCGCCCAGAAGTTTCTCCCGGTTGTGCATGCGCCGGCAGGTGAAACCTCTAAGGCTATTAAAAGAAAAAATACAAGCAAAATGATTCCAGATACAAAAATAAGTTTTCGCATTTTTTCCACCTCTCCAAATAACCCGAAACATTCACCAGACACTTTCCGGTGGCATCACCACTCTACCATACCTTCCCTCTTCTCCACAACGTCCAAACTGACAGTATTTGATTGCCGCTTTTGACAGGTCGGGCTATTTCCTTCCCAGTTTGTGTTCAAGTGCCCAGACAATTGCCTCGCGGTCAAAGCGTGCACCAAGCAACGCAACATTCATTAGATGCTACATCGCCAGCACACCAAAGGCAAATTTTCTCAGCTGAGATTAGCACAAAGAGTGATAGCCGAAACAAAGGGGATTGCAAAGGGGGGAGTTGGATCTACCTCTTCCCGGATTCACCTGCTTGGATAATGCTGTGCCAGTGGTTCAATTGGGACAGCTAGCGAGCAATAGGAGTGGACGGAGGGGCAGTGAGGATACGCCGTGCGCGAACGATCTCTACCTGAAGATGCCGTACACGTTGTTGTTGCCACTGTACGGCACGAATCCGACGATAGATACTTGCACCAGCCGGCAGAAGGGAAACCAAGAAGATAGGAACAACCACCAGGATTGGAAGATATGTTGGTTCGCTCCAGTTTGCGCTCAGAAAAAAACTGGATGCCGTAATGAACAGTGCCCGGATCAGCGTCGTCCGATTCACGCGATCTTCCGTACCTCCTGTGCAGCCGCAGGGAACATCTGCTCCTCGGCGGAGAACTCGGAAAGAGGCGTATGCGAAGAATGCGCCCAATATTGCTCCCAGCAGTGGCCCTGTGGGAAAGAGTGAACCGAGCAACAGCAATATCCCTGCCGACAGCTCCACCCACGGCAAAAGAAAACCTGCAGCCGAACCGATGCGCTGCGGCAGGATGCCATAAGGCTTGACGAGACTACCGGCGCGATCGTACCAGGCAAATTTGAGCCCGGCCGAATAGACGAACAGAGAGCCAAGCCAAGCCGTTAGGGCTATGGAAATAAGTATCATGGTTGGTGCTCCTTCCGACTTCGTCCGAGTTACTCGCTCCAGATCCTCGTGGCGCGAAAGCCCCCATTGGGGAGCCGCAAGCCAACCATGCCGATCTGGGCACCACGCCTGAGAGCGGCGACCCCACCAGTGAGCGGCTTGCCGTCATGCGCGCTGATTACCTCTAAGCGCGATGATAGTTCGATGTACTCTGTCCCCTTGGCATGCCGAATCACCAAGCCGCCTGCAAGCAGGTCCTCGACAACCCCATTGCGGCGGCCAATATTAACGAAAACCCATCCGCTCTGAGCCAGCAGGCTCCCATCTGGCTGTGGCTCACCCTTTACGTCAAGCCAGTCGTGAAGTTGGATCGCGTCCAGCTTGACATCGAACTCCTTCCAGATAACAGTCTCAGCCGGAATCCGAACGGCTCGCACCCCCGTGTCTGACTTCAAGATCACGCCCTCGAGAGTCTTCTCGACTACCTCGCCGCCGGCATAGGTGGGATCAGGTCCGTCCAGCTTGCGTAAATCGGCTGAAGGTGCCGCGCCCGCTGAAGGAGGCACTTGCGGAGATCCGGACACCACATTCGACAAGAGCGTTTGAATGCCCGGATAGAAAAAGCCGATTGCCCACAACGCGGCTCCACCTATCGTCCCTAGAAATGACCGTCTTGTGATCTTCATTCTGAAACCTCCCACGTTACGCTTTGTTAGCAACAACCCATGTTGTTCGAGACTCGCATGCCGTAGATGACGCCCTGACTGAGCGGAGCGAACTGCATGAAGAGGGACTTGGTGAAATCTGCCATTGAGGATGCGTTCTGCTGGTGCGTGTCGCAACGGTACGCCATAAACCACGTGCTACAGTTAACGCTGAAATACACATAGTTACCACAATAAATGTAAAATCCGCAGGCGGGGGGATTTTGCTTCCAAGCAAAAGCCCACCTGTACGAGTAGCAATTGTAGCCGTAGCCACAGCAACCACCCAAGCCACAGTAGGGTGTGTTGCAAGCTCCACTGCAGTTATTACCTTGACAGCACGGGCACCCACATGAACAAGGATCCGGATAGACACATTCCCACGTTACAGAACCATTACAGCAAGCCATAATACCCCTTCCTTCCCTTCACGGAAGATTGCTCACCGGGCTTCCCAGTAGCATTTACACCTTACCATACTTTCTCTCCTGTCCACAACGGCCAAACCGGCAGTATTTGATTGCCGCTTTTGACAGGTTGGACTTGCCGGAACCGGCAAGTGGATACTGCCGCTTTTGACAGGTCGGGCTATTTCCTTCCCAGTTTGTGCTCAATCGCCCAGACCATTGCCTCGCGGTCAGAATGCACGCCAAGTTTTGAATAGATGTTTCGCAGATGAAATCGGAGCGTCCGCTCGGTGATACACAACTCGTCCGTAATTTGCTTATTGCTTTTTCCCTGAGCCAACAATCGCAAAACGGCTAACTCGCGTTCGGTGAGATTGGGCGACTCGGATTTCTCTGCGCGCAACCATTGTGTGATGCGCGCCGCAACCGCTTGGCTAAACCACCGTTCACCTCGCGCCGCCGCGCGCACGGCTTTCACGATTCCCTCTGGCGATTCTTCCTTTAATACATAGCCGACCGCGCCCGCGTTTAGCATCCCGCGCACACATTCATCGTCATCGTACGCGGAACAAGCAAGGATGTTGGTCGGCAGGCACATCTTTTGGACAGCCATCGCAACTTGCGCTCCATCCATTCGCGGCAGTCGGCAATCCAACATCACGACATCCGGCTGTAAAGACTCGATCAACGGCAGAGCGGTTTCACCATCTTCGGCTTCGCCTACCACAACAATCTCAGGAGCGAGTTCAAGTGATTTACGCAATCCCACACGAAAAGGCGCAGAATCATCGACGAGCAAAACGCGAATTGCTTCATCCATCCAAACCTCCTAGATTCTGCTCCAAAGATGATTTGGACGATTGAGCAAAAAGTGTTCAACAAGATAAAACAACAAAGAACCGAGGATGAATAAAAGTAGAGTCCGAAGAGGATGATGCTTGAACTACAGATAGTATAACATCAAAAACGCGTGCGTGCGCCGGTGAAATAGGTTAAACTTCTTTAACCTGATTTGGCATCCATCACGCGCGCCAAGCGCCACAGTCCAATGATGATCGCAACGCCCATCGATGCAATCGACAGCGCGACGGCGGCGTCCAAGAAATTTGCACCAAACCAGAGGTACACAAACAGCGCGGGATAAACCACGAGGTACGATTTGATCGCGAACGGTAGAGGAACACGATTCGCGTTGCACAGATACAACGTCAAGTTGAAACCGGGATACATCACGCCGTAGATGGCGGCGAGAAATGGATTGAGCGCGCCGTGCCACGCCAACCCCGCCACGACGATCACCTCGCGGATGTGGTCGCAGTACTGATCGAACAGCGCGCCGAATTTGGTCACACGATTCGTCGCGCGCGCAAGCGCGCCATCAATTCCGTCCAGCGCAATCGCGGCGATGAATAGTACAAGTCCGACGCGCGGTTGTGATGGCATCAGCCACGCAATAACGCCGGCGAGAATGACTTGCGAAAATGAAACTGCGTTCGGCGAAATGCGCAATGCGGCGAGAATGACGACGAACGGCGCAAAGACCGCGCGCAGTAATTTGCGCGCGGGGGTCAGAAAGCGGCGTTCGAGGGAGGAGTAGGAGTCATTATTCAAAACGCATACCTCGCAAAATCCTTCCCCACGTCCACTTGCCCCTTGAACTTTTTCTGCCCCGCCGTGCGCAGTTTTTTGACATTGCTTTTGGGCGGCAGATGTACGAGCACCAGTTTCTTGACACCGGCGCGTTGCGCCTGTTCCCCGGCTTGCACCGCCGTCGAATGTCCTTTGGTCAGCATGTCAATCGTCGTCGCTTCGTGAAACAGAATCGATGCGCCGCGCGCAAGTTCCGCGACCGCATCGCAAATTTCCGTGTCGCTGGAATACACGACCGCGCGCCCGGTCTTGCGCGAGACGACGCGCGTCGCCACCGTCGGCAAAAGATGTTTCGTCATCCGCGTGAACACCGCAAAATCCGGCGTGAGAAAAAGTGCCCCGCGTTTCGTTTTGGAAATCGTGTGGAACTCGACTGGGAAAAAACCGACCTTGAACCAATGTTGCCACTCGAACGCGCGCATAATCGTTTTGACCGCACGCAACGTTTCCGCCAAACCGTAAAGGTGCAAAACTTTTTTGCGACCCGCGAGCCAGAGATCGAGCAGGAAAACCGACAAGCCATAAATGTGATCGGGATGGTGATGCGTGAGAATCACATGATCGATGCTATCGAGCGCGACGCCGGCTTTGAGCAATCGTTGCACCGGACTTCCGCCGCAATCGATCAGAATCGAACTGTGCGCGCCTTTGACGACCATATATGTATGCTCGCGCGATTCGTCGCTGAGTGCCGCGCCGGTGCCGAGCAGGATGACTTGAGCCATTCTATCTCCCGTAAAAGTAGATGACGATTTGCGGCGTGATGTTCACTTCGATCCACGCCGCTATTAATAAGAGAGGCAAGACGACGAACAAAAATACTTTGAGCAATTCGGCGAGCGCGCGCAAAAGATTTTCGCCGGCGGTAACGCCGGGCGGCGGCGCGATGATCGACGCGCCGAGCCGCAACGCGAACGCGGTGGCAATAATCGCCGCCGGCAATTCGACGACGCCGTGCGGCAGAATGAACGCGGTGAGAAATGTCAGCGGGTCGGAGCCAAGCGGAATCATTTCGCCGGCAAAAAAGCCGACGATTGCCATCGGGATGAGCAGTAAAATCAGCGCAAGACTCCCGAACGAAAACAAACCAAGCAGCGACGCGAGCAACAGCGCGCGAATGTTATTCGCAAAGATCGCCCACGTGTTGATGCTGGGAAGAAAACTATACCCCGGCGCGTTCATGCCACTCTTGAACGCCTCCGCATCGATGCGAAACGGAATCGCGCCGGATGGAAGCGGAAAGCGCCACGCAACCGCCCAGCCCAACAACATTCCGCCGATGAGTACGAGCGTCGTCATCGCAATCGGCAAACGATTTTCGCGCAAAAGACGCGGCACATCGTCGCGATAAATTCGCACGAGCGAAAATCCCGTGCCGATAAAATATGTGCGGAACCGGGCGAGCATCGATTTCAAATTGATCTCGTCGATCTCGCGCGCGAGAATTTCTTCGCGATTGAAGGTGCGAATACCGGTCCGAATCAATAGAATATTCGCCACCACGAGCGCGGCGAGAATGAACCACATCGCGTCGTACTGTCCCCAGAAAAGCAAAATCGATTCGCCTTGCAATAGGAACGCCATCGGAATGATGATGAATGACGCGAGCAAATTCGCCGCGCGCACACTCGTCGTGTGACTGGACACGACGACCGCGCCGCTGACCATCACGATGGCTTCCATCGTCGTCATGATCATAATTTGCGCCAGGACAACCGGCTCGGGCATATATTGAATCGAGAAATACAAACCGGTAAGATACGTGGTTACGCCAAGGTAACTGGCAAGCAGGGGTAAAAACATCGCCGCGAAAAGTTTACCAAAGTACAACGACTCATCGGAAATCGGCGTGTCAAGAAGTGGTTCGAGACTGTTGCGCTCTTTTTCGCCGACGAAGGTTTCGAGCGCGATGATGAGCGAAAACGAAATCGGGAAAAAGCCGACGACCATCACGGCGAACGGTACGAGGCGCAAAGGAATAATCGTCGCGTTGTACTCTTCGACGAAATTGATCGCGACGCGCGTGGAGAGATTCATAATCCACGGAAAGATTAGCGTGAGAATGATGATCGGCGCAAGGATGCGCCAATCGCGGAGCGAATCGCGAATCTCGCGGCGGGTGATGATTAAAGCATCTGATAACATAGTGCGCTAGTCAATTAGGCAATGGGTCAATCGGTAACTAGTTGACTGATTGACCAAGTAACTACTGAACAAGTTTCAGGTAAACCTCTTCCAAACTTCGCGGCACTTCGCGCAACGTCAAAATTTCCGCGCCGATTTCGTGGAGGCGGCGCAACAGATATGGATTGGCAACCTGGGGTTCGGCGGTGTGATAACGCAACGACAATTCGTCTTGCGATTCGATTTCCAAATGACCATTGAGCAACGGCATCGGCTGGGTCAATGGTCGCGCGAGTTGCAATTCCCAAAGCGGCAAGCCAAGCAAATCGCGTTTGAGTTGCGCCGGCGTACCGAACGCAATCAACTTGCCGCGCCGAATGACGGCGATGTGATCGGCGAGCGATTCGGCTTCGTACAAATTGTGCGTACACAAAACGATCGTGTGACCGCTGCCGCGCAAAGTCGCAATCGCGTCGCGCACTTGTTTCGCGCTGTGCGGGTCCATCGCGGAGGTCGGCTCGTCGAGAAACAGCACGCGCGGATTGTGGAGCATCGCGCGGATGAGCGCCATCTTTTGCCGCATCCCTTTGGAATAACCCGCCAATCGCCGGTCGCGCGCGTCCCACAAATCGAAATGCTTCATCAGTTCCTCGGCGCGCGCGCGGCGCTGATCGCGCGGCATGTGCTGGAGTTCGCCAAAGAAATCGAGGTAATCGAGCGGATGCATCCGCAAGTACAGCCCGGGGAATTCGGTGAGGTGACCGATGATGTGCCGCACAGCGCGCGCATCCTGCACGACATCGTACCCGGCGATGCGCGCGGAACCGGCGGTCGGTTTGAGAATCGACGACAACATTCGCACGGTCGTCGTTTTGCCCGCGCCGTTCGGTCCCAAAAGCGCAAGAATCTCACCCTCGTCAACGTTGAGAGTGAGATTATCGACTGCCGTCAGCGTTTCAAACTGCTTGGTCAGTCCAACTGTTTCAATGAGAATCGACATGTTTGACTCGATTATACGCGGATCGGACAAGTATCACAATAAGGTGAGAGTCCCACTTATTGCTCAATTCGGATTCCCACCGTGCCGCCAAGAGTGGTGCTGTTGGCGTCAAATTTCAAAACGCGCAGATCGAATTTTAAAAAGACTTTTGGATTAACGCGACCGATGTATTGAAGGGAATCGAATTGCTTGCGAAACGGATACCCCTCGACGCCCAGAAATTCCGCGCCGTCCGCCGCCGCGCCTTTGTACGCCAACATCGATCCCGGCATCAATTCATTCCGATCGAGCGAGAAAGTAACCGGCGAACTGAATTCCAAGAGCGCGGTACCGGGTGTGCCGCCGGGTTGCAACTTGATGTCAGTGATTTCCACGCGCGCCGTACCCACCAGCGTAATCGCTTGCTCATCGAACGTGGCAACGCGCATATTCAATTTGATGTTCACATTCGGCACCGGCATTCCTTGCCAATCAACCGCGTCTGCCACTTGCTTGGGCGCAAGTTGCCCGGCGATGGTTAGATTCGCCGCGCCGGTTGCACTCTTGCCGTTGTAGCCCAGCGTGGTCCCGGGCAAGATCGTGCCGGTCTTGATCGTCAGCGATGCCGGCGCGTCGTAGGTCAAGCTATTGACCAGCGTGGGCGTGCGATTGCCCGGCAAGAACGGCAGATTATTCGAACAAGCAGTCAGCGCAAGCATCAGCGTGAACAGAATCAAGGAACGTTTCATCGTGTCCCTCCCGAATGGTTGAACAGCAAAAAGTGTAACATCTTTCAGAATGAGTGTCAAGGAGATTGCGGGATTTTTCCGTTGCGGATATAATCACGCACACCCATTGTCATTGCGAGCGAAGCGAAGCAATCTTTCAAAAATCCAATTGAGACGCTCCGCGGCTTCGGCGCAAAAATTGCGTCTCGCAATGACAAGACGATTGAGGTTGCATTGAAAAATTTTCTACTCTGGCTGATCGTTTTCCTCGGCGGTTTCGCAACGATGGGCATCGAAATGGCGGCATCGCGTTTGCTCCGCCCCTTCTTCGGCGATTCGATTCTCATTTGGGCAAACATTATCGGCTTGATTTTGATTTATCTCACGCTCGGCTATTACCTTGGTGGAAAATGGGCAGACCGCGATCCGCGCGCGGTTACGTTATATCGTATCATCGTGTGGGCGGGATTTACAACCGGCATTTTACCGTACCTCGCGCGACCGTTTTTGCAACTGGCAATTCCGGCGCTCCAACACTTCGATGCGGGCTTGGGCATCACATCGTTCTTTGGCACGCTGGTCCTGTTTGTCATCCCGGTAACCTTGCTCGGTTGCGTGTCGCCGTTTGCCATTCGCTTGAATACCCAAGACGTAACATCGAGCGGCGCGACGGCGGGAAAAATCTACGCGCTCTCGACGTTTGGGAGTATTCTGGGTGTGTTCGTCAGCGTGTTTATTCTCTTTCAAATCCTCGGCACGCGTGGCACGTTCGTCGCATTCTCGATCACATTACTCCTCGCCGCAGTTGCCGGCATCGCCAAAGAATGGAGCATCGTGCGCGCGTGGAAGTACGCAACGATGCTTGCCGTCATCGTCCTCCTCGCCGCACTCGACTCGGGTGGCATTGTCAAGGCACAACCCGGGTTGGTGCACGAAACCGAATCGCCGTACAATTTCATTCAAGTCATCGACGATCCGAACGGCTGGCGTCTGCTCACCGTGAACGAAGGCGAGGCGTATCAATCGGCGTACCGCATCGACCGCGTGTTGACCGGCGGCATTTGGGATTTGTTTCTGCTCGCGCCGTACTTGGCAACGAACGAACCGCCGCGCAACGTGTTGATCATCGGGCTTGCCGCCGGCACAACGGCGCGCGCGTACACGTTGATCTTTGGTCCGATTCCGATGGATGGCGTCGAACTTGACCCAGCGATCATCACGGTGGGGCAAAAATACTTTGCGATGAATCAACCCAATTTGCGTGCGATAGCGGATGATGGCAGAAATTTTTTGCAGACGCGCGCTGGGCAGTACGATGTCATTGCGGTGGATGCGTACCGTCAACCGTACATCCCGTTTCATCTGACGACCGTTGAATTTTTTCGCGAGGTGCGCGCGCATCTCACATCGCGCGGCGTCGTTGCGCTTAATGCGGCGCGCACGCCCAACGATTATCGTTTGGTGGATGCACTGGCGGCAACGATGCGTCAAGTCTTTCCAGCGGTCTATCTCATTGACCACCCCAACGATGCCAACACGCTCATCGTCGCTACGGCGCAACCCACACGCCTAGAAGATTTCCGCGTGCGCGCCGCGCAGCTGACCGACCCCAATCTGCGCCTCGTCGCCGCGCAAGCGTTGTCCAGTGTGCGCGAAGCAACGCAGGATTCGCCGGTGTTCACCGATAACCACGCGCCGGTGGAGAATCTCATCAATGATATTATTTTGCGTTTCGCAATGGGACAATAAATTTTCGATTGCTGATTTACGATTTTCGATTCACCTATCATCGAAATCGACAATCGAAAATCGCAAATCGAAAATTAGGAGTTCAAATGTCTCGCTGGCTTACGAACCTACTTTCGCTAATCATCACCCTCGGCGTTCCCGTCGTGCTCATCCTCTCAAATGTTTTGCTGTTTATGAACCCGGCGTGGCTCGCGTTTCAGTACAGCCAACCCGGCTTTCCGCAAGCCGAATTGTTCAGCGATAAGGATCGCCTCTACTTTGGCTCCGAGTCTATCGAGTACGTGCGCGGCAACCGGACGCTGGAGCAATTCCGCGCGCTTGGCGTGTACCAAGAACGCGAGATCAAGCATATGATTGACGTGCGCGTGTTGGTGGATCGCGTGAAAATCGTTTTGCCGGTCGTCGCGCTTTTGGCGATTATCGCGCTCATCGTGCTGGCACGGCACCCGGGCACACGCGCACTGGCGGCGCACAGTTTGCTGAACAGCGCGCGGTTGACCATCGGCTTGTTTGTGGCGGTGGGCATCTTGGCGGCAGTCGGCTTCAACACCTTCTTCACGCTCTTTCATCGGATTTTCTTTGAAGGCGATACGTGGCTCTTCAACTATACCGACTCGCTCATCCAGTTTTATCCGCTCCCGTTTTGGTTTGCGACGAGTCTTGAGTTGATTGGGCTGACGGTTTTAGAAGCCATTATTGTTGGGGCGATTGGGTGGTTTTGGCAAAAGAAAATGAGCCAATGACCAATTTGCCAATGAGCCGATTTTCGGCGATACTGGGGACAGGTTTGGCTTGTTGCGCGTAACGGTTGACTCATTGGTTCATTGACCAATTGGCTCATCGCTCGCGGAGGACGCCGATGTTCGGACGGTATCATTTCATCTCCTACTCGGCGGTGGACGCCGAAGCATTCGCGCTCAAACTCGCGGACGATTTGCAAGCGGGTCCGCCGTCGTTTCCCGTCTGGATTTTTCGCCGCGACCTGCACGCGCCCGCGCGCGACTGGGACACGCAGATTCGCGACGCGATTCGCGACTGTGACAGTTTGATTTTTGTCATGTCACGCGATAGCGTCACCGACGAATCGAACTGCAAGCCCGAATGGACTGCCGCGCTCAAATTCAAAAAGCCGATTCTCCTCGTCCGCTATCACGCTGATGCCGAAGCACCGTTCCGCCTCGCCTCGCGCCAGTGGATTGATTTCACAGGCGATTACAACGCTGGTCTGGCGCGCCTCCGCAAGGATTTGCAGTGGCTCCACTCGCCGCAGGGCGAAGTGCAAACGCTCAAGTATCGCCTTGCCGATGCCAATCGCGATTACGCGCGCGCCAGCGACGAGGAACGCCTGCGCATCCAGGCAGAGATCGAGCAACTGCAAAAAGAGATTGCCGAACGCGAACGCGTCCTCGCCGATCCTCAAGCCGCTGCGCGCGAGACCGAGACACGCATCCGCGCGGGCATTGATCGCGAGCGCGAACCGGTCGAGCGCGTCAAGACGACGACCAAATTCATCAACCCTCCGCCGCTCACCGCGCCGCCGTACTTTCAGGATCGCCACATCGAGAATCGGCACATTGCCAATTTTCTGCGCGACGACTCGAAACGCCTCCTCATCATCAACGGGCGCAGCGGCATCGGCAAGACGGCGATGATCTGCCGCATCCTCAAATCGCTCGAAAGCGGCCTCCTGCCCGATGACCTCGGCGCGCTGACGGTGGATGGCATCGTGTACCTCAG
>DAOTXS010000045.1:0-55205 GCA_034435055.1 Anaerolineae bacterium
GGCGTGAACGTGGACGGTCGCGCGCTCGCGATTTATCGAGACGTGAGACGCGATGGCAGTCCGTGGCAACGCATCGCCACGCTCACTTTGCCGAAGGACGCGCCGCATCGAACGATCAAATCGGTCGAGCCGATCAACGGTGGGCGCGGCGCGTTTGGAAAATCGTATTTCACCGTCCAAGCCGGCGACGACAAAGGCGCCGACACCTCGATTTGGTTGTTCGGTTTTTCTCCGAACGGCGATCATCTGCGTCGTCTCGACGATGGCGCGCTCACCGGCAAACCGGCGCGTCGGCTCGACCCGGAAAGTTTCATCGGCGAGCGCGAGTTGTTCGTGTACTACACGCTGGTTGGCGATGGACCATCGCAACTGCACCGTTGTCGCACGGGCATTTCTATCGAAGGGGTACGATGACATCACGACGCGTATTCTCGCGCCGCGAATTCTTGCGGCTGAGCGCGCTGTTCGCCGGCAGCGCGCTGTTGAGCGCGTGCGGCGCGCGTCGCGAAACGACGCCTACCGCGACGACGGCAAGGACTGATGCGGCTGTACGCGCGACGCCAATAACTGCTACGCCGACGCGCGAAGCCAGCATCACAAGCGCACCCTCCTTCCGTCTCACTTTCACAAAGGACTATTTTCCCGGCAACAAAGATCGCGACGGTCAATGGAGCGGCGGCACGGAGACGCTAGAGATTCGCGCGCACAACGGCAAACTCTTCGCCAGTCTGGGCTATTGGATGGACGTGCCTTATGGAAAACCAAAGGGCAACGAGCCGTGGACGGGCGCGCAGGTGCTGGTAAAAGATTCCGCCGATGCGCCCTGGCGCGTGGACGTTACTTTCGGGCCAACCTATCTACGCACCGAGGCGTTAACCGTAGTGACGTTCACAACAGATGGGCAGGGCGCGCCATTGCCGACGCCAGTGAAACTGCTCGTAGCAGGTCCAAGTGACATCAACACCGCCGATAAGCGTTGGGCAACCGCGTGGACGCGTGACGACGCGACCGGTCGGTGGGCGAAATCCGACATCGCCGTTGAGCCGCGCTCGGCGGGCGCGCGCTCGTTCGCCTCACACCGCGACAGGGTGACCGGCATCCATCACATTTTCGCCGGCGTCTCCGCCGGACGCATCTATCGCGGCGTTTACGATCCCGCCGCGCCGGGACGGCTTCGCTGGCACGCCGAACCGGAACTCAGCGGCACGGGGCGACCGATGTGTATGGCAGAAGCCGATGGCGTGCTGTACGCTGCGTGCGGCATCAAGGACGACTCGCCGCAATCGGGTGGCCTGTTCCGCCGCGTGGACGGAGCGCAGCCAAAATGGGAGTTGGTGTACCGTTGGCAATACAAACTCATCGAGGGCAAAGACGAAAGCGAGATTATGCGCGGGCTAACCGCCATCCCCGATCCTCAGGGCGGCGCGCACGAGGTTTTGTTGGGCACACGTAACTATAGCAACACCATCGAGCGAATTGATCCGGCAAAAAACTTTGCCGTCACCGTCGAATTGAACATCCGCGAATTTTTCGCCAAGCAGTGGGGCATTGCCAACTATCGTGGACCAACGCTGTCCGCTTACAATCGTTGCGTCCCAGCCATGCATCCGGTCACAGGCGAAAAAATCCATCTCATCGGCGTCGCCGTGCTTCATCCGCAACGAGAGACGCCGCCACACAACGGCTCATTCTTCCTCGTGCGCTACACAGACGGACGATACGAAGCCGGGGAGATTTATGACCCAGCCCATCCGATACCGGCTGGAAAAGGTCTGGATGGCACGCGCGCCATCGAGGTCTCGCCATTTCCGGAGGACAAGGGGCGCGTGTTCTACTTCGGCGGGTACGACTGCGCCAGTCGCGACAGCCACAACACCGCCTGGATTTACAGAGGGACGATGTGAAAGCCGCTTGCCAGATGCGCGGCGATTAACGGACTACCGCGCGCGCACGGGCATTTTTGCTGGAGAGACAAAATGAAACGCGTGACCTTAGCAATCCTACTACTTGTGCTTGCTTCATCATCGTGCGCGATGGAACAACGCGCGCCCACCGCGCCATCTACCGCAACGATGCAACGATCCAACGAACCAACAACGCAACGATCGAACGAACCAACGAAGCAACGCTCGAACGAACCAACGACGCTGTTCACGCGCGCCAACATTCCCGGTTTCACCGACATTCAAGAAGGGACGAACGGCATCGCGCTCGCGGATTTGAACCGCGATGGTTTGACCGACATTATCGCGACGTACACTCCGCCGGCAGGTTCGCGAAGCGGCGAAGACAAACTGCGCGTCTTCATCAATCAAGGCAATCTGCAATTCAAAGAACACGCCATCAAAATCACGAATCAAAAAGTCGCGGCAAATGAGTTTTGGCAGCGCGCGCAAATTCCGAATCTCGCGGATTTCAATCGCGATGGTTTTCTCGATCTCTACATCACGCGCACGGCGCCGATGAACGAAGGCAAGTTGCTGCGCGGCAGACCGATCATCGGCAATTCACTTTTGATCAGTCAAGGCGCGTGGGATACGTTCGAGGATGTGTCCGAAAAGATGGGCGTCCGCAACGAGACCGGCTACAATCGTCAATCGTCCATCGGCGATGTGAACAAGGATGGCTGGCTCGATATTGCGGTCGGGTGCGACAACATCGGCAACGCGATGGGCGGCTTGCCGTACAGTCGTCTGTACATTTTTCAGCCGAGGGGAAATCGTTTTGAGGACGGCGTGTTCAACGACATCGGCGGGACAGAACTTGTGCCAGAGTTCGGCGGGTTCTATCACGACTCGAACAAGGACAAGGCGGGACCGGGCATCACTCTGCGCGATCTCGACAACGACGGCGACCTCGATCTGATTCAATCGTATCACGCGGACGTGCGCGAGCCGCTTTTGCCCTACTCGCCCGGCGAATACGCGCAGGGAATCTTTGTCTGGAAAAATCTACTCGTCGAAACCGGCGTGTTCAAGTTCCAACGCATCACCGACAACGGCTTGGCAGAGTACGGCAAGTTGAAATACAACAAAGAGAAGCAAATCTACGAACCGATCGCGATCGGTCCCGGCTTGCCGTATCTTTCGATGGCGGATGTGGACAACGATGGACGGCTCGATGTGCTTGCTATCGGTCCGAGCGATCCGGGTTGGTCGCCGCGCGCCGAATACATCAGTGGACGATTCTATCGCAATCTCGGCGATTTCAAGTTCGAACGCGCGACGACGCACGCCGGACTCGACGCGCTCAACTGGACGTACCGCGAGTGGTGGAAGTTTTGGAATCTACCGATTCCGGCGAATCTGCAGAACTGGCGTCCGTTGAATCCGGGTTATCAAGGTCAACCTGGGATGCGCCCCGTCTCGCCACTCGATCATCGTTTCTACGCCGCCGACGCGGTCTTTGCCGATTTCAACAACGATGGCTGGGTGGATTTGGTCTACGTGGATCGGCACGAGAGTCAGGTCGCGCGCTATGCGGTGTTGTTCTTGAACAAGGGGAACGGCACGTTCGAACCGACGCGCGTGGAAATCTCCGGCATTGATGCAAGCGGCATCGCGGCGGAGGTCGCCGATCTCAACAACGACGGCTTGCTCGATCTCGTGTTTGCGGCTGATCCGGACAATTCAGGTGGGCCCTACGGTGGCGAGCGCAGTCGTTACGAAGACAAGGTGTTCATCAACACCGGCGCGCTCGGCGGACGCGAGAATCACTGGTTGCATTTGCGCTTTTCCGGAATCAGCGATGCGGAACTGATTGGCGCGCGCGTCGAGGCGCGCGATGCGAACGGCACATTGCTGGGGATGCGCGTGATCGCGAGCAATCACAGTTACAAATCCGGCGGCGCGCTCGACGCGCATTTTGGATTGGGCAAGCAGACACGTGTGAATCTGGCAGTAACGTCGCTTGACGGCAGAATCTTGAAATTTGTGAATGTCGAAAGCAATCGTTTTCTCGATTTGAACGTGGAGAAGAAGACAATCGGTATCGTTCACTGAATTTGGGCATAAAGCGCGAGACCCAGCATACCGAATCTCGCACTTTGTATTTTACTCTTGGAATTTTTCTATCTCCAAGATATTCGTCGGATCCCAGCGCTCTTTTAGCCCGCGCATCAAGTCAAAACATTCTTGACGATAGCCCCACCAATCAATTTTGGTCCTCCATTGCTCTGGCATCGTCATTACGACCCCATAACCGTCCAGCGCGAGCGCGGATTGTCGCAAGTGATCAACCCAGGTTTTTGCTTCGTTGGATTGTTCCCCGTCGAGAGTTGTGTAAACCAGACTGCTGGCAAGGTCGATCAGGCAGGAACCGATCTCGAGTGCATCAGATTGCGCGCGCACAAACTGTTCCACGTGTTGTGGTGGAATGCCAATTCGCATCTGCCAAGGATGTGATCCAACTCGGCTGAGGAGATTTGACCAAAGGTCAGTGCCGGTCAACTCGCTGGTCTGCGAATACCTCGCGCCGACTTTTTCGATGACAGCGCGCACCAACGCTAACTCCGCTTCTACGTCCTCCTCCAGACCTTCGGCGGTGTATGCTAGCACATAACGCGCTGCCGGCAAAGTTGAAATGCCTTGCGTCAACACAATCGCCGATGCAACTAGCGCGTGGGCTAGCAATTGCTTGCCTAATGCCAGCCCGGCTTCTAATTCGTCAACCGGTATGAGCAAGGTTTGTTTGCAACGAGGACGCGGAAAAAGTTCGAGCGTAACATCGGTGAGTAGTCCCAACGTGCCGAACGAACCGACAAAAATTTTCGGCAGATCGTAGCCAGCAACATTCTTCACCACCGGTCGCCCAGCGCGGATGATACGCCCATCTGCGAGTACGACTGTCGCCGCCAAAAGTTGATCACGAATCGAACCGTAGCGCAAGCGTTGAGGTGAATTGATGTTCGCAGCGATGAGTCCGCCGACGGTGGCATTGCGCCAAGGTGCGACCAAAGCCACTTGGCGATGATGCTTGCTCAGGAATTCTTGGACGTGATCGAGCGGGGTGCCAGCACCAACTTGGATATACAAATCGTCGGGCGCATATTTTTTTATGCCGATCAACGCGCTTGTTTCGAGGGTTACGGCATCCTTGACGCGACGGTTGATGTACACGGGTTTTTGGCGCGTGGATAACGCCGCCAAACCATGCGCGGCTTCTTCAGCAGTTGTTGGAATGAACACATCACCCGGCATCTCGCCCGATGGTGCCGGCTTGCTGCAAGTCGGCATTTTCGATGGAAAAATTTTTCCCGGGTTCATAATGTTTGTCGGATCGAAAACTGCTTTAATGTCCCACAACGCGGCTAACTCGGCATTGTTGAACATCAACGGCATATATTCGCGTTTCTCGATGCCAATGCCGTGCTCACCGCTAATCGTGCCATCGCGCAGAACCACTTGTTCCAAAATCTCGCCGGCGGCTCGCATCACGCGCGCGATTTCTTCAGGTTTTGAGATGTCAACTAAAATGGATGGATGCAGGTTGCCATCGCCGGCGTGAAAGACGTGCCCCACGCGCATTCCGTGCCGTTCGCAAATTTCGTTTGCCGCTTCCAACGTCTCGGCGATGTGACTGCGCGGTACGGTACTGTCAACGGTGAAATGCGGATATGCGCCGCCGGCACTTTTGCGTCCGTACCAAATCGCGTTACGTTCTTCCGCGGTGTGCGCGATGCGCAGATCGAACGCGCCGTGCTGTTCAAGAATCTTGGCGATCTCGTTGATCTGCGGCGATAAACTTGCCGGGTAGCCATCCACTTCGACGATGAGCATTGCCCCGGCATTTATCGGCAACCCAGGATGAACAAATTCTTCGACGAGGCGCATGATGCGTTGATCCATCATCTCCAACGTCGCTGGCACCAAGCCCGCGGCGATGACTGCCGAGACGGCATCGCCGGCGGTGCGAATCGAATCGAATGCCGCCATCATCGTTTGCACGCCGATCGGTTGGCGCAACAAGCGCGCTTGAATTTGGGTGATGAGGCAGAGCGTCCCTTCGCTGCCGGTGACGATTCCGCAAAAATCATATTCGGGTGCGTCGAGAGCATCGCCACCGATTTTTACGACGCGTCCATCCGACAAAACAATTTCCAACGCGGTGATATATTTTGTTGTAACGCCGTACTTGAAGCAATGCGGTCCGCCGGCATTTTCAGCGACGTTCCCGCCAAGGGTCGCCACGCGCCCGCTCGATGGATCGGGAGGATAGTACAACCCTTTTGCTTTCACGATGTTGTCGAGTGTTAGGTTGACCATCCCCGGTTCAACCACAACGATGCGTGCCGCCGGATCAAATTCGATCAAGCGATCCATCTGCGCAAATTCGACGATGATGCCGCCGTGTTCAGCGACGGCACCGCCGGAGCGTCCGGTGCCGGCGCCGCGTCCGACGAGCGGCACGTTATTTTGGAATGCCCAACGCGCAAGCCGGCTAATTTCTTCCGTTGTGCGCGGAAAGACAACTGCGTCCGGCGTGCCGCGTTCCAACGCCGAATCCATTTCGTAGGGAATCATTTCGGCCGGCTCGGTGAGGATTTGCGCCGGCTTGAAGATGGTTCGGAGAAACTGTTCGAGGTTTGCTTTCAACATTTTACAGTGGTTCGCCGGGATGAATCGAACCGGCTAACCACGCTTTACCTTCGGCGTACAATTTTTCGATGGCTGGCCCGCGCAAGCCGGGTAGATTTTCTTTCACCGTGAATCCATTCTTCACTTGTACGTACGCCAGATGGCGATAACCTTCCGGAAAGCGCGCAAGCAATTCCGCATCGAGGGTGAGAACTGCCGATGGATCGAGGGGGTCGAGGCGATCTTTTTCGTAGATGGGTTGACGGCGCACGATACCCCAACGACCGGTGCGCTTTTCCAAGAAATCGTAAAAGCGTCCCCAGCATACCACATCCACTACTATGCCGTCAACCGGCGCACGTTGATTGATCGTCATCTTCACTTGTGAGATGGCACGATTACCGACAATCTCGCACGTCCAGCCGCCAAGCAAATGCAAAATGTTTCCGCCACGATTGAAGAGTTCGCGACTCGCTCGAATAAATTCCGACGCGGGTCCTTGAAACCACGTTGCGGTCATCCACCCATCGGAATGCCACACCGTTGTAAATCGCTCCCAATCGCCGGCATCGCGCCACAAGACCCAGTTTTCGATGATTTCGCGGATGGCAAGTTTATCGGCGATTGAATCATCCATCGCTGGTCATACTCCTTTCAAGCGTCGGTCGAGCCAGTCCAATATCTTCGTCACATTCTCTGGACTCTCAAAGCGCGGATCGGCGTGTCCTGCGCCTTCCAACAATTCGAGTGTGACATTCGTTGCGCCAATGGCTTGCTCCAACTTTTTCGCCAAGTTGATGGATTGCTGAACGGGAACAAGCGCATCCTTGGTGCCGTGCTGAATAAAGAACGGCGGCGCATTGTTCGAGACGTATGTTTCCGGATTGGCTCTCTTGACCGATTCGGGAATTTTTGTAATTTGTTCTCCCAGTAACAGAGATTCCGGCGAATCCGGGGCGTTGTGTTCCATTCCCCGTGGAGGCGGCATCCCGCGCTCGGTCAACTGCTCGTCCATCTTGAGAAAGTCGGTCGGACCGAACCACGCAATCACAGCTTGCACGTTGCACGGCTGATTCGCGTTACCCAGACTTGGGTCCTCCAATTCTTTCACGTCAGCAGATACTCCCAGCATCGTTGCCAGATAAGCACCCGCCGAGCCGCCCCACGCGGCAATTCTATTTGGATCGAAATGATACCGCTTTGCATTCGCGCGAATCCAGCGCACTGCCGCTTTGACATCGTGTACGAGCGCAGGAAATTTTGCTTCGCCGCTCATTCGATAATTGATCGAAACGACGGCGTAGCCGCGTTTCAATCCTTCCAGCATCGGCATCACTTGCAGATCGCCCTTGTCGCACATCATGAACGCGCCGCCGTGAATCGCCACAATGACGGGAAAGGGACCGTCGCCTTGCTCCGGCAAATAAATGTCCAACTTTTGCGCGGGCGATACATTGGCATACGGAACGTCGAGAAATTTTCGTTTGATGTGAGCGGTGTTTGCGGGTGGTGGTGGGCCTGGGGGCAATCCTTCGGGCAAGCCGTATTGCAGATTTTTCTGATTGTTCGCCATTTCACTCCTCGCCGAATCAAGCCGCGTCTTCTGCCTTCACTTTGGCTTTCGCCGATTTCTGATAGGCATCAAAGCCAACGGCTACGAGCAACACCACACCCTTGACCACATTCTGATAAAAGTCAGGCAGTCCCACCAGTTGCATCGCATTGTTGAGAACGCCGATAATCAACACGCCAACGATCAAACCGAAAATGGTTCCCTCACCACCTTTGAAACTCACGCCGCCCAATAGCGCCGCCGTCAAACAATCAAACTCGATGCCCTGACCCGTCGAGACTTGACCCGACATCACGCGCGATAAAAGTAAAACCGATGTGATACCTGACGTGAATCCACAAATCGCAAAGACAGCGATTTTCACCGCATTGATATTCACACCTGCCAAACGCGCCGCTTCTTCGTTACCGCCCAATGCAAACACATAGCGCCCGAAGAACGTTCGGGTCAGAATGATTGAGCCAATCAGCGCAACCACAATCATGATAATCACCGGAATCGGCACGGGACCAATGTATCCTTGACCGTATACCGCAAAACTGTCGGGGATGCCTGTGATGTTCTTTCCATCCGCCGCGATGTACCCCAATCCTTTGTAGATCGTGGCTGTGCCAAGTGTGATGATGAGCGGATGAATGTTGAGTTTGATTCCCAGCAATCCGTTTGTGATGCCCAGCAGTGTTCCCATAATCAGACAAAAGGGAATCGCCAGGAGCGGATCAACATTGAAACGCGACATCAGAATCGCCAGGATGATATTCGTGAACACAATCTGCGAACCGATAGACAAATCAATCGCGCCCGAGATCATCACGAACATGATGCCGACCGCGCTAATCGTTGCAAACGATACCTGGCGGAGCATCAGAATGATATTGTTGAATGTCATAAAATTGGGAGAGAGAAACGAAAACAACACCACCAGACCGATCAGCACCATTAGCGGTGCCATCTTGCGCAACCCTTCGCCAAAATCCGCGCGGATATTTTTCAAACGCATCAAACCAGTTGTCATCCATTTCCTCCATCAATGAGTTCCCGACGCGAGGTCGAGTATTGTATCTTGACTGAATTGCTCGCGCTGGACTTGGCCCGCCAAGCGTCCTTCACTCAGAACGATAATGCGGTCAGCCATGCCCAGCAACTCTTCCATATCCGATGAAATCATAATGATAGCGATGCCATTGTTTGCCAGTTCGCACATCAGTTTGTAAATTTCTTGTTTGGCGCCCACATCAATCCCACGCGTCGGTTCATCGAAAATCAAAATCTCGGATTCTGTGGCAAGCGATTTGGCAAGCACCACTTTTTGCTGATTGCCGCCGGACAAATTCTTGACCGATTGATTCATACTCGGGGTACGAATGTTGAGCCGTTGGCGATAACTCTCAGCAATTTCATCTTCGCGTTGGGTGTTGACAAAACCAAATCGGGCAAGTTGGCGCACAATCGGAAAGCAGATGTTCCACTTGACCGACATTTCCAAAAAGAGACCTTGTCCCTTGCGATCCTCTGTCAGCAATCCGATTTTGTGCCGTTTGGCATCTGCGGGCGATTTGATTTGCGCGGGCTTGCCATTGATCAGAATCTCGCCACTCTCGGCAGGGACGGCGCCGAAAATCATCATTGCCAATTCAGTGCGACCCGCGCCCACCAGACCCGACACGCCCAGCACCTCGCCTTTTTTCACCGCGAACGAAATATCTCGATCGCCATTGCCCGTCAGATGCTTTACCTCCAACGCCACCTGGGTTGGCTTGATCGAACGCGACGGATAGATTTCTTTGAGTTCGCGTCCTACCATCAAACCGATCAACTCTTTGCGATTCGTATCCTGGGTCAATTTGGTCGCTACGTAGCAACCATCGCGCATCACGCTCACACGGTCGGAAATGCGAAACACTTCTTCGAGGCGATGCGAAATATAAATGATCGTCACGCCGCGCTGCTTGAGGTGACGAATAATGTCGAACATCACCTCAACTTCGGAGACAGACAGCGGCGCGGAGGGTTCATCCATAAAAAGTATCTTGACGTTTTTAGAAACGGCTTTAGCAATTTCGACGATTTGTTGTTGCGCGGGCGATAACTCTCGCACGAGTTTCTTGGGATTGATGTCAATATCGAATTGCTTTAAAATTTCAGCCGCGCGCCTTTCCATTTCGGTAATATCAACGAACGCGCCTCTGCCAATCTTGTCGCCCAGAAAAATATTTTCAGCGACTGACATTGTGGGGATGAGATTAAATTCTTGATAAATCACTTCGATACCGAGACTGCGCGAGAGATGCGGCGTCATTTTGGTGTACGTGTGTCCGCCAATGCTAATCGTTCCACTATCAAATTCGATGGCACCCGCCACGGCTTTGATCAGTGTGGATTTGCCCGCGCCATTTTCGCCAACAAGGGCGTGCACCTCGCCCTGAAAAAAGTCGAGCGAGACGTGATCGAGCGCGAGAACACCGGGGTACCGTTTGGTCATTTTCTTGAGCGATAAAACGACTTGTGAGTCCATTCCTTGCACTATCCTTGTTGGGGAGCGGATTTACCGCTCCCCAGGTTGTACAACGCGCTGAATTATTTGCTACCGCAGGTAATTGTGACCAGCGGATCCAACGTCTCGGCGGGGAATTTTTCACCCGAGATCATCGCCTTGACGATGTTGTAGGTGGAGGTCGCGAGTTCTTCGGGACCACCGCCGATGGCGACTGCGCCGCGGTACGCTGTCTTGCAATCTTTGATGACTTGTTGATTTTCAGGGCTCACATCGCCTGAGAACACAGCGTATTGCGCCAATTTGTCTTTGGCATACGCGGCAATCGCTTGCGCCGCGCCTTGCGCGCCCGAATCGCCGATGACGAGGAACACTTTGACGTTCGGATTCGCCGTGAGAACATTTTCGGTGGCGGACACAGCACTGGTGATGGTGGCATTCGGCACATCAACGAACTTGACGACCTTGGCTTTGGAGCAGAGCGATTCGATCATACGCATGCCGTTGGTACGATTCTTCATTTCTTGCGTACCTTCCGTACTCAGAATCGCCACTTCGACGCTGCGGTCAGCAGCGTTGGGATAGGTCTTGTTGATGAAATCGCAACCCATCTGCGCCATCTTCTTGCCAATATCGGTCTGATCGGTGTGCATAATCGCATCATAAGGTCCTTGTTCAGGAACAGGCACACCCATCACCTTGATACCAACCGCTTTGGCGGCTTTGACTTGGGTCTCGACGGCTTTGGGGTCAACCGCCGCCATCACAATCATCGCCGCAACTTTTTGCGAGATGCAATTCTCGATTTGATTGGCTTGCTTTGTGGCATCGCCTTCCGCGCTGGCGATGAGAACCTCAACGCCGTCTGCCGCAAATTTGTTTTTGACGTTCTGGGTGAGCGCGGACAAGAACGCATTTGCCGCATCAGGAATCAGATAGCAAACCTTTTTGCCTTTGATGCCAGTCGCTGGCGCGGCGGATGATGCTTGCGAAGAGGTGGGAGCGGGCGCGGCAGTCGGCGTCGTGCAGGCAACGATGAGTGCAAGCGCAACGCTCACGAGCACAAACAACATGGTGCGTTTCATTTTTCTAGAATCTCCTTGTTCAATTTTGGGAAAAGTAGTTAATCGCGAGTGTTTACGATTATTCTTTTGGTACATCTTGATTGCAATTTTTCACATCACCTCCTTGTTAGGTTGGTCTGTGTCAAGGGCAGGAACACTTGCTTCCTGCCCTTGCATCGCGGAACAAAGTGGACAATCAACTACTTGGGAACGCTGCACGCAAAGTTCGTCGCGTCGTTGATGTCGCCGCTCCCCTTGTACACTTCGACCTGTGGGTACACGCACAGCGGGCGCGTGAATGTCGTTTTGCCACCTACGACCTTGGCCGCAGGAATCTGCGTGGGGGCAGTGCCCTTCTCAACCCATTGCTCCAGTGCCGTCAGCCAATCAACGGTGTCGGGTCCTGCACCACCCGAGCAGTGTCCTACGCCGGGGAGCATGAACAAGCGCAAGAATTTTTGCGTTTCGGCTTCACTGCCCTGATCGGCGACCACACTGTTGTAGTAGTTGATTGTGTTGCGCGGCGCGATGTTCTGATCCGCCCAGCCATGCCACAGAATCAGTTTGCCGCCCAGCGCTTTGAACGCCGTCAGGTCAGGGTCGGTCGCGTTGAGATGCGGTCCATACCGGGCATCCGCGTCAACGAGCAGTGCGAAATCTTTGGGGCTGGTAAAGTCAAACATCTTATAGTCCCAATCGGGATTGTTGGTGACCATCGCCTTAAAGTAGCCAATGGGAATAACGAACGGATAGATGTGTCCCGCCCACTGATCCTCGCTGCCGATTTCATAGCCGGGCCAGAACAACTCACCGGTCGTCGGATTCTTCAGCCCCTCGTACACTTTCTTGACTGTGCTGACTTCGGCGGCAGTGAGGCACTTGGAAGTGTCGGTTGCGTTGGCAGGACATTGGAGCGTTGCTGGGTCGAATTTGCATTTGCGCGGATCGGTGATCAATCCGTCCTTTGCACCATCCAGTCCATCACACGCGGCAATCGCTGCTTCGTTGATCATCTTGAGCTTGGGTGTGACGGTTGGAGGACCGGGAGGACCACCAAGACTCACCTGAGTTCCTTCTTTGAACGCGACCCAGCCGGGCCAGATTTCACCGGGCCACATTCGGGTGGGGAAATTCGCAGGTGCGCCGGAGACGATGCCGTTGTAATCCGCCGGATACTTTTGCGCTTCCGCCAATCCTTGTTGACCACCGCCCGAGCAGCCGGTAAAGTACGAGTACTTGGCGGGTTTGCCATAGTACGCTTCGATGACGGCTTTGGCGTTTCGAGTCATCGCGTGCACAGCGCGATAGCCAAAGTCGTCCCACAGTTCTGGGTGGCCCATCATCCACGCGCCATCCACCGCCGATGGACTTTTGTGTCCGCCATCCGTGCTGCCCACCGCGTACCCCAACGCGAGCGGCGCGGTCATCGCACGATAGTTGAACCCACCTGCCAGCGCGCCGTTGCCGACGCCGTTGAATTTGCCGTTCCATTTATCGGGCGGCGGCATCCACACTTCAAAACCCATTGCCGGCGCGGTCACACCGACCACGCGACAGAATGGATCACCGACGGTGGTCGTTCCATGCGCCGAAGCTGGCGAGGGCCACACGCCGCGAATGATCACTCCCGGCAACTCTTGAATTGGGTTGATGTACTCGGCGGTAGTGATGGTGGTGTCCGGCAGCTTGAGTTCTTTGAGCTTCGCACATGCGGCTGCGGCGGCTGAGGGTGTTGCTTGTGCCAGTGGCGCGGAATGTGCTGGCGTAATTGTCAGGGTGGTCAAGACAGCAAACAACAAGCCAAGCACCATGAAAGCGAACCACACTGTACGTTTCATTTTGATCTCCTCCAGTTTGTTCATCTGAAAACATTTAGCTAAACGATGTGTCCTGCCGGGCACGTTACAGAGTTGATTGGCTGTTCACCTCCCTGGGCGACGGATACTCCCAAGATCGCCATTTTCGCCAAGCCCGCTAACCTTTGACTTGATTGACCGTGCGTGTTAAAATCACAGCCAGAAATCAAAGGGAGGCGCTTTAAATGCCGCAACCACCTACCCGCACCGTAGATCGAGCGCTTGAAATTCTCTTGTGCTTTAATCAAGACGAACCGGAACTGACGCTGACCCAGATTTCCGAACGTGTCGGTATGCACAAGAGTACGGTTTATCGTTTACTCACCACGCTTGAAAAGAAAGGTTTTATTCAACACGAAGAAAATGGCACTTATCGCTTGGGTTTGGGTTTAGTCAAATTGGGCGCGCTGGTTCTCAAAAGCAACAATGTCCATCGGCAAGCGATTTCTTACATGCTTCGGCTCTCCGCCGAGTACCGGGAAACTGTTGACTTGGCGATCTTGGACGGCGCCGAAGTGGTTTATCTCCAAGTGGTCGAAAGTCCTCAGCGCGTGAAACTGGCGACCGCTCCCGGCGAACGCCTGCCCGCTTTTTGTACCGCCACGGGCAAAGCATTCATGGCTTATTTGCCAGAGGGCCAAGTGCGGGCGATTCTCAAACGCGGAATGCGCAAGTACACGGAACACACGATCACTTCGATCCCGGAATTACTCAAAGAACTGCAACGGACACGCGAACGTGGCTTTGCCATCTCGGAGCAGGAATTTGAGGCCGGCATCAACGCCGTCGCCGCTCCCATCCTCAATGCAAATGAATATCCCATTGCGGCAATGGCCATTGTGGGCCCAGCGTTTCGATTGCCGTTGGAACGATTGATGCAAGTGGGCAAAACTTTGCGCGAAACCACCGATGCGATTGCTCACGACATTGGTCTAGCACTGCAATTTTCATAGATTGTTAATTTACCGTTCATTCCGATTAAAAAAGCCAACAGGTAGCCACCTGTTGGCTTTTTCAGCCAGAGAGGAGGTTGAAATTTGGCAGGATGAAAAAACGCTATTTGTCTTCCTGGCTCTTGAGAGTGATAGGCGAAATTTGTGAACGCGTTGAAAGTCGGAGTGTCTCGGTGGTGGTTACTTCGACGATATGTCCTTGATGCACCCGGAAAATAATCTCGCCATGATCCAATCCGTTGAGCGTCGTGCGGTTGATCTGCACAAGGCGGATGATTTCATCGGCAAGCGTCTGACTCTGACTCATCGCATCCTCCCTAACTGGCTACGTGCGCTTTCAAACGACAACTTGGGCAGGGTTCAATGCTTTGTACTTGCCCTTGTTGGCGGTAATCTCAAATGCTTCCGGTAATTTGTCGAGCCCTTGCAACACATGCGTGATCGTTGGCTTGAGCGTAACCTGACCGGTCGCAACCAGATGCACCGTGTACTCCATCAACTTGCGATTCGTTGGGGCGGGGAACAAGTACTTGATCGCTTGCGCGCGCAGTTGATTTAAGTCCAAATCCACCACGCCATCGAACATTGCCACTTGGACAACTTTGCCCACATCGCGTACGACTTTGAATGCTTGCTTGAGTGTCGCCGCGCCGGCGAGTCCTTGTTTCGTGCTTCCCCCTGCCGCTTCAAACACAACATCCGCGCCTTTACCGCGTGTCAATTCCAGAATGCGCTTGACCGGGTCATCGGCGCGTGCGTTGATCGTTACATCTGCGCCAAACTTTTTTGAAAGTTCCAAAATGTCATCGCGGACATCAACGGTGATTGCCATCCCAGCACCCGACGCTTTGGCAATCTGCAGAACGGCGAGTCCCATCGTACCTTGACCAAAGACCGCAATCGTGTCGCCCATTTGGATTTCGGCGGTGTGTACGGCGTCGGTTGAGCCGGTGAGCGCTTGGATGCACGCGCCTTCATTGTCCGATACGTTCGCCGGCAGTTTGACAAAAATTTCCGCTGGTGCGCTGACGTACTCGGCAAAACAACCCGGGATTTGCCGACCAACCGAGGGACCTTTGCGGCAATAATCCGATTGCCCCGACAAACACAACTCGCATTTGTAGCAGGGCATCCGCGAGCGTCCGCTTGCCACGCGGTCGCCTACTTTTAAACTTGTTACACTTTCCCCCACTTGAACGACAACGCCGGCAAATTCGTGACCCAGCAATTGCACCGGCGCGTGCTTGGCAATCGCCTCGCGCACGTAATCCGCGCCAAGCGTTTCTTCGCCGCGCGCGCGAATGACTTCGGTTACACTTGGTTGCGTTACGGTTACTTGTACCACGACTCCGCCCGGTTGCACTTGAGGATCAGGCACATCGTCCAAACGCATGTCATTGATTGCATAGAATCGCCACGCCTTCATTTCGTTGATTGCTCCTATCTTAATTTGGTCTTGCTCGCAAAGTTTTTATCTCTGTGCTCTCTGGGGTGCACGCTAGTTCTTCGCCGGAATGTTGTGTTCGGTCAGCGCGATGCCTTCGCGCATCTCTTTGATGTCAACCGACAGTGACAAATAGCCGTCCTTGAACCGATGGCCGAAAAATTCTTTGAGCACCGCCATCACGCGCCGCGCTGCGTCTTGTTGCACTTCGATGGGACGCCCTTCGCGAATCAACAAACCGACGTGAACGAACGCATACGCCGGGTTGCCGTCCGCGATGCGATAATCAGTGAGACGCACCGCGTGACTTTTGATGCCTTTCAAGTTTACCGCGCCGGTCGCCACGAGTTCATCGTGCAAGCGCGCTAAAACCGGTTGCACGTCAAAGTTGAGATTGTCAGTATATTCGAGAGTCAGATGTGGCATAGTTTTCCTCGCCAAGGCAATCTCACCGCAGAGCACGCAGAGTTCGCAGAGAAAATTATTTTTTTAAAACTCCGCGTTCTCTGCGCGCTCGGCAGTAAATCATTCCTCAATCGGCGGTGTGCCGTGTCTGTGGAATGCTTCAATCGTCTTCATGCCCCACGCCTGTCCCTTTTTGCGTTCGGCTTCGCTCCACACAATCGGTTTCCAATCGGGCGCAAGAATCAAACGCGCACCCGCCGTTGCAATTTCAAAACGATTACCGCCCGGCTCGTACACGTACAGAAAGAACATTTGCTGAATCGCGTGCTTGTGCGGGCCGCTTTCGATGAACACGCCGTGTTCAAGGCAAATATCCGCCGCGCGCAAAATATCTTCGCGATTGTCCACCGCGTACGTGATGTGATGCAAGCGTCCGTGTGCACCGTAATAATCCTCTGAAATCGCTACATCGTACGATTTGTTGCACACCGTTACCCACGCCGCCTTCTCCGAACCATCGTCAAAGATGATTTGTTCGGTCAGACGACAACCCAACACATCTTGCATAAATTGCCGATTGGCGCGCACATCGGCGGCGAGCAAGTTGATGTGATCAATCCGACGCAAACCGACGCCGCGATCCGGAAATCGCGACGCTTGATTCTTGAGCGCGGGACGCAGTTCGGGCGGCGGAGTGTACCATTCAGTCTCGTAATAAATTTCGATGGGGTGTCCGTCCGGATCGGTGAATTGGTACGTTGCACCGTGTCCCAGATCGCCATCACTCCAGCCCTTGCCCAAACCAGATTGTTCGATTGCCGCCACGCGGCGTTGCAATGCCTGCGGGCTCGAGGCGCGAAACGCGTAATGCCCCAAGCCGGGTTTAGGCGACGCGGTCAATTTCAAACTGTGATGCTCGTAATCGTCCCAGCCGCGCAGATACACCGAATCACCGTGCCGCGCAGTCTCGTACATTCCCATCACATCCACGAAAAAGCGGCGGCTCTCTTCCAACTTGGGGGTCAGCAATTCGACGTGCGCCAGATGCGCTAAATCGTAAATCGGTTCTGGTGGTTCCATATCATTGCTTCCGATTTCGTTCCACGTACTCGCGCAAGCCGTGCAAATCGTACGAGGTTTGACCGGCGACCAATTTCTCGCGCAAGCGTCCTTCGCGTTCAAAACGATCCTGGGATGCTTTCAAGACTTGCTCCATTCGTTTGCGCTCGACGCACACCGCGCCATCTGCATCGAGGATGACAATATCATTCGGCGCGATGGTGGTGCCACCCACCGTAACCGGTACATTCAGTTCGCCGATTTTCGTTTTGCTCGCACCCTTGACGCGGATAAAGCGCGTCCAAATCGGCAGACCCAGTTTCACGAGTTCTTCGACATCGCGCACCGCCGCATCCACCAGAATCGCCGCCGCGCCGCGCACCTTGACTTGCGTTGCCAGCAATTCACCGATCAACGCAATCGGTGCCGGTTCGGGCATTGTCAGTACCAAGACATCGCCGGGTTGAATTTGTTCGATGACCGCGTGCACCATCAAATTATCGTCTTGACCGCACAACACGGTGCGTGCAGGACCCGCTGCGCGACTGCCGGGGATGATTTGAATCAGTGGCACATCAATTAAACCTTCGCGCCCGGACGCTTCATAAACCGTGGCGACACCGAGTTCGCTCAAGCGTTTCATTTCATCGCTCATAAACTTTTCACCACCCAAGGCAACGTGCGTTGCAATGCTTCGGCATATTTGATTTCTTCCCTCCCCGAAATTCGGCGGGCGTGATTGCCGCGCCGCGATGCGAGTTCGGTATAGTACGTTTGCAAGTAACTTTGCGCTTGCATTGCTTGCATCGCCCTGATTTTCTTGTCCATCACCGGCGTGATGTCAACAAACGTATTCGGCGTAAACTCGCACAACTCCGGTTGATGTGGCTCGAACAAATACAAGTCTGGGGGAACGATTCGTTTGAACGCGCTTGCCACACCTGCGCCCGCTGCGAGCAAGCGCGCTTTGTGCACGGCTTGATATGCGACCGGATGATCAGGGTTGAAGGGATCCACCGGCGTGTGCGTGAGCACAATGTCCGGTTGCAGTTCGCGGAAGAGTTCGATCAACTGCTCCATCGCCGCATCGGTGATGGTGAGTGGATAATCGCCCAAGTCGAGCGCGCGAAATGTTGCGCCGACGGCTTCAGCGGCGGCAGCTGCTTCCGCGTGACGAATGCGCTTGACGTTTTCGATGGTTTGTCCCGGCTCTTTCCACAATTCGCCGGACTCGCCGCGTTCGCCGTACGATAATGCGACGACGGTTGCTGTACCCCCTTGCGATGTAATCACCGCAATCGTGCCTGCCGCGCGCCAAACAAAATCGGCGGAATGCGCGCCGACGACGAGGAGATTCTTCTTGCTCATTCGGACACCCTCTTGATTTCGTCGTTCACATATTCCATATCGAACCACCATTTGTTCTGCGGATGGGCTTGACCCGGCTTGAGCAGACCAGCGGCTCTAATCGCGATAGTTTGAGCCAGCCGCGAATGCATCACCGCGTGGCGTACCAAATTATGGGGCAGGGTTGTAGGATTACTCCAGGGACAACTCTTGACGCAACGATTGCACATCGTTCCTTTTTTGTTTGTGAAATTGAAACTGGCACAGCGTCGTACATCCAACTTCCATGTTTCGTAACCGTTGTACATCACTTTATCGCCGGACGAGATCGCATGGCTAGGACAATTCTCCGCGCAGATTTTGCATTTCTGACAAAAACTCTGCAAGCCGAAATCAATCGGTTTGTCCGGCACGAGCGGCATATTCGTCAAGATGGCGGCAGCTTTGAACGCGAGACCCAAAAACGGATTCAGAATAATTCCAACGCGGCTTACTTCGCCGATGCCTGCCGCGAGCAGCAAGGGTGGCAATAACACGGAATAGCGATTGACGAACGAAGGTCCGTACTGTGCTGACGCATCCCAACCCAACCGTCGAATATAATTTGCCATCGTCTCGGCAACCATGCCAAGGTGTTGGTACGCTTGGAAACTAATTGGATCGCCGATCCAATCCGACCCTTGCGAAGCGTGCATCGTGCTCCAATCTTTGCGCATGACGATGATGACAGCATTCGCGTACTGAGGTTCGATGGGATTGCCTTGTTTGTCGTGGCTATAGTAGGCAGACAGCGGCACTTGGCAGGTGCCAACGATGTCGGCTTTCAAAAAATACCCGGTGGCTTTGATGTGGCGTGTCAGAACTTGTGGGTCTTGTGGGATCGGCGCGTGCTCCGTTGCGACTGGCTTGGCTGGCATCAAGGCGAAGTGATCAATGACATCTTTTTGTGCTGCCGAGAGTGGGTATTTGCCGGGCAAAGTTTTTTGCACACCTTTTTGAACGACAGGCCCATATTCGCCACGCGCGGCAAGACCATACGCCGTGTTGCGCAGATCAATGCGCTGGGCATGGTCGGTGATGAGGTTGGTTGGCTTGTCCACGCGCTTGAGGCGATCCATTGGAACAGGTCTCAATTGTTCTTGACTGTGCAAAATGTCTGACTTCATAGCTTGCCTAGGGAATGTGGCGATGGTGGATAAAGTTGGCGCTGATGCTAGTCATCGCCACATTCCAGTTACTCGTTGAAAGGATTAGTTAGCGTTTGTCAAACGCGGGAGCCGGGTAAGCCAGTTTGGCAGTCGCTTGGTCAAGGGGCCAAACGATTTCCAATTTGCCATTCTGCCATTGCACCATCGGGTTCAGGACTTTGCCGGTGCCGTCTGCATTGAAGGTCACATTACCGACAACGGTCGATGTGTTGGAAGCGGCAATCGCATCGCGGATTTTATCGCGATCTAACGTGCCGGCTTTTTCAATCGCGGCGGCAAGGATTTGGACGCAGGCATAGGCGGGACCGGTCAACAAATCGGCATTGCGTTTGAATTCCGCCTGGTATGCCGTGTTGAGTTTGTCGACGCCCGGGAATTTCATCGCATTGTGCCAGCCGGGGAAGATCGTGACATAGTCGCCGTTCTTGCCGAGGTTCGTACTCCAGGTAACGTTTTCGGGCGCGCGGATGATCAGACTGAACTTGGGTGCCCAGCCCAATTCGACCATCTGCTTGAACAACGCTTCGCCACTCGGTTGGTTCGGCAAGGCAAGCAGCGTTTCCGCACCGGCGGCTTTGGCTTTGTTGATCAAGTCCACAAAGTTGGTGGTGCCGACCGCATACTCTTCAGCAACCACAACGGTGTAACCATTCTTCGTGGCATTTGCTTTCCACAATGCACCTTGTTCCGCGCCCCAGTCGGATTTCTCCTGGAAGATGGCGACCTTGAGCGGTCGTTGCCCTTCAGGAATCAATGCATTGAGGATCGTGAACGTATCTGGTCCTTGTTGAACTGATTTGGGGAATGGGGAGAACAGATACTTGTAGCCCTTTTGATGAATCGCGTTGAGCGCGAAAGCGATCCCCAGGTACGGGACCTTGTTCTTTTCGGCGATGGCAGTCGTCGCCACGTGCATATCACTGCTCGCACCGCCCAGGTACGCCACAACTTTTTGATCGGAGAACAAGGTTTCCATCTTGCTCACCGCTTTGGTGGGGTCTGATTCGTCATCATAGACAGTGAGGCGCAGCGGAATCTTTTTGTCGTATTCTTTGACATAGATTCCACCGGCGTCATTGATGTCTTTCACAGCGTAAGCGTAACCAGGTCGCACTTGTTGACCAAGCGAGCCAAAGCGTCCCGTCAGCGGAATCGACGCGCCGATTTCGATGAATGCTGGCGCTGGTTTAGCGGTGGGTGCGGCGGTCGGTGGAACCGTTGGGGGCTTGGTGGCGGGAACCGCCGTTGGCGCAACAGACGATGCAACACTCGAAGCCGAGCTACTAGATACCGGCGGCTTGGTCGGAACAGCAGTCGGTGGAACTGGTGTGGGAGTTGGTGTAGCGCAGGCGACAACCATCAACAAAATCGCCGCGAGTCCAACGAGTTGCAATACCCGATTCAGATAACACTTGTTCATCGTACATTCCTCCTCTTCGTTAAGGGTGGTTAACCGACATTGTCGATTGGTGCTTGACGAGTGAATGCTCTGGTTTTTCAATCCCTCCTTTCCCTTTTGCGCAAAAATCGCAAAGGGACGCCATCAATTCCCAAGTTTGGGAGCCAAGCGAGTTTGCTTTTTGGCTGCGCCACGCCCCAAGCGTTTTTGCAATTTATTCCAGACGGCAACGAATCCACCGGGCAGGAACAAAACCACGAGAATGAAGAGCGTGCCAAATACGATTAGGTGTCCCTCGGGCAAATACAGTGTCAAAAGTTCTCGCAGAATGACAAAGAATATCGCGCCGATGATGGGACCGACAATCGTCCCCACGCCACCGATGTACGCCATCATCATCGAATCAAACGTAAATTCGGGTCCAAACGGGTATTGCGGATAGTAACCCACATGCCAAAAGGCAAAAGTGCCGCCGGTCAAACCGCCAAAGAACGCACTCGCACTCAAGGCGATGAGTTTATGTTTCAACGCGCTGACGCCCATTGCTTCAGCGGCATCTTCCTCTTCACGCACCGCCATAATGCCGAGACCCAAGCGCGAGTTCAGGAGGAGATAACCCGTGCCAATGGTAAGCACCGCAATTCCCAGAAAGAGATAGTATCGCGGGGCAAGTTGATAGACTGCTAATTCTTGCGCCGGGATCGACGAGATCATCGAGAATTCGTTTCCCACAGTAATGTACAGGATCTGCGATAGCGCGAGTGTGCCAATTGCAAAGTACACTCCGCGCAAGCGGAACGCGGGAACACCGATCAAAAGCGCCAACGCGACTGCCACCAAGGCACCGCCCAAAAGACTGGGCAAGATATGCCATCCTGAAAACCAGAGAGTGCGTGTAACCAGCGTCCCTGCTCCGAAGAAAGCAGCATGACCCAGATTGGTCTGTCCACTAAAACCACCCAAGATATTCCAACTCGATGCCAGCGAAACGAACAGGAGCACATTGACCGCTAAGTTGATGGTCTTGTTATCCTCGATTACTTGCGGGACGGCGATTAGCATCGCGATGAGAAAGACTAGGATAATAGTTTGGATTCTATTCATAGGTCATCCCTCTGCTGTTCCGAACAAGCCCTGGGGTCTAAAGACCAAGACAAGAATGAAGATGACCAGCCCCACCACTTCGCGGTACGTGAGACTGAGGAAAAAGCCGGTCGCTGATTCGGTTAAACCCAGGAGAATGCCGCCGACAAAAGTGCCAGTGAGACTGCCCAAGCCGCCCAACACCATCACGACCAGACTCTTGAGTGTCCAACTCATTCCCATTCCCGGGTCGATAGAATAACCGACGCTCACCAACGCGCCCGCGATGCCCGCCAATGCCGCGCCGATCACGAACGACAGAAGGTAGACCCGTTGAATATCGATGCCCATCAACGTGGCGGCTTCCCAGTTCTCGACCGTCGCGCGCAACGCTTTGCCGGAATAAGTCCGCCGCAGGAAAAGCTGTAGGGCAACGATCAGCACCAGAGCGATAACCATGCTCGCGACGCGCACGAGTGGAAAGCGCACACCTGCGAAAGAAAAGACCGCGCCAGAATAAAACGTGGTAATGCTGCGCGTGTCAGCAGTCCAAAAGCGGAGCGCGAGATTTTGCAGAATCAGCGATAACCCAAAACCGACCAAAAGCGTGTTCTGAATCTTGATGCCTTCAGTGAGCTTCACCATTCTGCCAAAGAGCAATTTGTAAAAGATTGCTCCCACCACAATCAAAAAGATAATCGCCACCGGCAGTGAGGTAAACGGGTCGACAGTCCAAAGCGTAAAGAGCCAGAAACTCGCATACCCGCCCAACATCAAAAACTCACCATGCGCGACGTTCAGGAATTTAGTGACGCCAAAGACCAGCGAGAGTCCAACCGCCGCCAATCCGTATAACGCGCCTACCAGAATTCCGTAAACCAAGTTTTGAGCCAGCGCTTCAAACATCATTGGGAATCTCCTAGGTACGCACTGCGTACGGACTCGAACGACAAGAGAGCATCCCCGGTGCCTTGCCCCACAATTCGACCGTTCTCGATCACATACGCTCGATTCGTCAATTCCAAAGCCGCCCGGACATTTTGTTCGATCAATAGAACCGTCACGCCTTGCCGATTGATTTCCTTGATCATCTGAAACATTTGCTCGACCAAGATCGGTGCCAGCCCAAACGAGGGTTCATCCAGCATCAAGAGTCTGGGCTTGGACATTAACGCTCTGCCGATGGCGAGCATTTGACGTTCGCCGCCGCTTAATGTTCCCGCGCGTTGATGCTTGCGTTCCTCCAATCGCGGAAAAATTCCGTACACCCATTGGAGTGTTTCATCTTTCACTTTCCGTGCTTGCGATACGAACGCCCCGAGTTCGAGATTCTCCAAGACGCTCATCCCGGTAAACACCTTGCCGCCTTCCAGTACCTGGGATACGCCTAGCTCAACGATCTTGTGCGCTGATTCTTTTTCCAAGGCGTGCCCATTGAACACCACATGGCCTGACGCCGGCTTGAGCAATCCACTGATAATTCGCAGGGTCGTGGTTTTACCCGCGCCATTGGGACCCACTAACGCAACCAGTTCTCCATCGTTGACTTGCATCGAAATGCCCCACAGGGCTTGGAGGTCTTCGTAATAGGCGTCAATGGCTTCGAGTTTAAGCATGCGCCCTCCCTAGATAAACATCAATCACTTGGGGGTTATGAATGATCTCGTTGGGTGAACCTTCTGCAATCTTCGCGCCCATGTTAAGCACGACGATGCGATCCGATAATCCGCAAATCACCTTGACAATGTGTTCCACCATCAAGATTGTTATCCCAGAATCTCGGATCTGCCGGATCAAAGCACACGCGTCATCGGCTTCTTTGGAATTCAGTCCAGCCATCAACTCATCCAACAAAAGCAGTTTCGGTTTTGCCGCCAGTGCGCGCGCCAACTCCAGGCGCTTGCGTTGCATCAACGTCAGGTCTTTGGCAAGCATTTTGGCTTTATCTGCCAACCCAACGCGTTCTAGACTTGCCATCGCTTCTTGCGCCGCCGCCTTGAGATTGGTACTTGGCGCTCGGCCGTACACACTACCGACCATCACATTTTGCAGTGCCGTAAAATCGAGAAAGGGCTTGACCAACTGAAAAGTTCGCGCAATACCTTTGGGGCACATCTGACTGCGTGCCATCCCGATGATATTTTCGCCGGCAAACGTAACCGTGCCGGCATTCGGCTTTAGAAAACCGGTCAGCAGGTTCAGCAGCGTGGTCTTGCCCGATCCATTGGGTCCAATGAGACCAACAATCTCGCCTTCACCAACGTCAAACGTTACGTCGTTAACGGCTTTCAGTCCCCCGAAGGACTTGCTCAACCCTTCGATTTTCAACAAGTGCATTTTTCCTCCCCATTGAGAAGTTACGTTTGGATCTTTTGGCAGAGCCGAACAGGATGCCTCTATAATTCTTTGGGCTGCTTTTCTTCACCTGATGGTGTTGGCTGGGCGGCACCGGCTTGCGCTTTAAATTCCGATTCCTCAACGTAGATGATTGCTTGCACCGGGCAATTGGCTTCGCAGGTTCCACACTCAACACAAAGTGTCACGTTGATATGGGATTGTGTCTCACCTTCGGTGATGGCGTTACTCTGGCAACCCGCAACGCACGCTCCGCACAAGATACATTCCGCTGTAACTACGTATGGCATTTGCTTACTCCCATCTATGTTTACCAGGTTGCCGTGCTATCCCATATAAACGCCCTGCGGATCAATGACCTCGCGGATCAAGCGTAATTGCTCCGCCGTCGGCGGCTCGGTAAACGGAATATGCTCCGGTATCTGTGGCGTAAATCCCATCGTCTTCAAAACATCGTCTAACGTATTGCCGGGATGAATCGAAACAATCGTCATTTGTTTCGTTAACGGGTCGAAACCGAAAATTGCCTTGTCGGTGATGACGCGACTAGGACCACCGGGCAGACCAGCGCGCGCGCGACTATCCCAGCCCTGCATATATCCCGGGCTCGTGATGAACGAAATGGCTTGCCTGAGTTTACGTGCTTCGTGGCGGATGATAATGACGGTCTTTTTCGCAGACGATGCAATATCGTTCGCGCCACCACTCCCGATCATGTGCCGGAATTTTCCGCGCGGATCACCGACTAATGTCGTGTTCAGGTTTCCGTACTGATCGACTTCCAGCCCGCCGAGAAAGCCAACATCCACGCGCCCTTTGTGGAGTACTGTGCCCAGAATGTCCACGAAACTGCTCAACACTTTGGCACGATACCACACCCGCGGGTCTGCCAGCCCCACGCCGGTTTCAATCGGTTCGGCATCAATCACACCCAGTTCAAACAACATGGTCATATTCGGCGCATGCGTACGTTTTGCGAGAAACGTCGCCACAACGGGCAAGCCCAAACCCACTGCGACGATTTGGTGATCCTGCAATTCGCGCGCGCCGGCAACAGCCATCAATTCAGAGTGTGTATATTCAAGACCCATAGATGATCTCCATCAATAACCCAGGATCGGATCGGCGCGTAAACCATTCAAGCGCTTTATTCCGCCGACCAGTTCAAGGTATTCCCAATGATCCTTTGTGCCGTACACATACTTGTCGAGGTACGCTTTGAGGTTTTCCGGCGTGCTAGTGCCTTCGACATACTTGACGATTTCTTCGGCGTCATAGTCATAGCAACGATACACCGAAGTAGGATGCGCCGCGAAAGGCAATTGCACAACGTGCGAAACAAGAAAACCCGGAATCGCTACTTGTTCCGGCGTGCGGCGCGTCATCTCCACCGAAACTAATTCTTCGGTGAGGATAAGCGTACGCTTGGCGGCTCTGGCTTGTTCCACATTATCCCAGCGCGGACCCAGGATGATCGCATTGCCTTCCTCATCGGCTTGTTGCACCTGGACGATGGCAACATCCGGCATCAACGGCTTGAGCGCGAGCCATTGCTCGCCGGTGAACGGATCGTCAATCATCGCGACGTGCGACGCGTCTTGTTCTTGCAATCGTTTGAGCAAGTCCGATCCCTTGAGTGAGCGAATTGGAATGAAGGGCAAGCCCAGCGACCCGGCAAGATAACGAAAGGTAATCGAAAGACTGCTGTATTCTTCTGCGATGAGCGTGCCATTTTCAATCGCGCGATTTACACAAGCCAATCGTCCAAAACGATCCAGCGAGCCGCCACCGTAGATGAGACGTTCCACCGCCCCCGCGCCAACCAAGAGATCGCCATCCATCGCACCGACGCAGTGCGAGATGGTCAATCCTTTGATGCCTTGACGAATGACCTCGCGCGCAAATGCCATGTTGCAACGCGTGATGGCAAAGCCGGACAAGGCAAGATGCGCGCCGGACGGGATCGAGGCGACTGCTTCTGCAAGCGTTGTAACTTTGGACACGTGCGCCTCCTATCTCAACACGGGGCGTTGTTCAAAGGTAACCAGCAACAAATTGCAGCCATCCGCTTCCACTTTGATTTCGGCGAGTTCAACCGGACGATCCAATTTTTCCTCAATTGCAAAAGCGATGAGATTGGCTGGCACGCACGTGAACGGCGGAATGTCAAACTGTGCCAAACGCTCCTCAACGGCGCGATGAATGCAACCTTCCACCTTGACGCGCAACAACCGACCATCTTCGGTGAAGGAAATTTTTGCGACAATACCTTCGTCCTTCAACGCTTTTTCAATTGCGCGAATAAAATCGCCGATCTCGTTCGTGGTGAGTTGGGGCAACACCTGGGATTTGAAATGTTCACGCCCGACCGAGACGGTGCGAAAGCGTGCACCCAAGCCGCGTTCATCCCAGAACGCTTTTTGGAGATCGAACATCAAGTCGTTGGCATAGTTTTGGGGAATGGATTGGTTACTCATGCTTGCCCCTCTTCTGGTTTTTTGTAGTACGGCACACCAAACTTTTCCCTAAAGACCAATTCGTGAATCGGCAAGCGCGGGCGCGGGCGATGCGGTCGTACCGGATGACCCAGCGCAATGATACTGACGGCTTTGTATCCTTCCGGGATGTCGAACAAGGCTTTGACGCGCTCTTCATCGCGGACATCAATACACGGCGCAATGACCCAGCATGCGCCCAAGCCCAACGCCGCGACCATCAACAACATATTCTCAATCGCGGCGGAAACATCGTAGGGCATGTCCCACACATGCTTTTTGCCGCAGACGATGATATTGACCGGCGCTTCTGCCAGGAATGCCGATACCGAACCCGACGTCAATTTTTCGAACGCCGCTTTTTTCTTCGCTTCGTCCTTCAGGTTGGCAAAACGTTCCTGCATCTTTTGCGTTACAAACTCGGCGGTGAAACGACGACCGCTGCCACCGCCGGCAATCGCGCCCAGTTGCTTGCGCGCTGCCGGGTCTTTGACGATGATGAATCGCCAGGGTTGCGCGTCTTCGCCGGAGGGGGCTTGACGACCCATTTCCAAAATCAAATCCAGGTCTTCATCCGAAACCGGCTCTTGGGTATAGTCGCGAATACTGCGACGATCCAAAATGATTTTCTTTGCCGCTTCGACCAGATTAAACGTCTCAGTCATTTATTCCTCCTTGAATGTTATTTTGATTGCCCCACCCGACACCGGTGGAAAAAAACATAAACGACACGTTGTCGGCACGAGATCGTCTAATTCTTTTTGCACACCATTGATCACGATCAAGCCAACCATATCGGGATTCAAGTCGAGCTGGGCGATTACCTGACGAACAGGGATCGCCTGTTCGATTGTGAGCGTTTGCCTTCGAGGCAGATCGGGTAGCAAGCCACCGAACAGTTCGATCTCGACAGCCAAGCGATCACCTACACTGCGGCAAACACCGTATCCAATTCTGAATCGGGCACGTCAAAGACCGCATTGTGCGGCGGCAGTGGTTCTTCGCGCATATATTCGGGAATGCGATAATCTGCCGATGTGAAACCCGCGCGGCGATTGAATTCCAATTCTGTCCGCAACACATCGCGATGTGCGCGATCCGCATCTTCTTTGGTCCAACCCCAACCGTAAATGCCGTTGATCATATCAACCAACAATTGCGGATCGGCGAGGATGGGCGGGCGCGCGAATAGACACAAGCCGGTGCTATCGAGCATGGCAGCGGTGATTTGCAACTTGAGCGATAATTCTTTTTGTCCTTGCACCGCGAGCGGGTTGACTTCTTTGCGTGCGCCGAACGCGTTCCCGGCGGTGTGATCCGCGCCTTGCGGTGAGGTGGCGTACGTTACGCCGTTACCTTTGAGACTGCGTGGGTCGTACCCCGGCATCGCTTGTCCCAGCACGGCTGGCACGCGCCGGATTCCCAGGATGCGTCCAGTAACAACCGCACCATTGCCAATCATACGACCGACGACGGTGCCTTCGCCAACTTGTTTCAACAACGCAAAGATGCTGGCTGGATCACCAAACGTGGCGAGTCCGGCTTCGATGGCAACGCCGATTGCCGCACCGGTTTCAATCGTGTCCAAACCGAAATCGTTACACAGGTAATTCAGTTTGGCAACATCGTCCAGATTATCCAAGCCGAGGTTCGAACCGAGCAACGCAATCGTTTCGTACTGCAACGTGCCAACAATGGGCTGTCCTTGTTCATCCACGTATTGATTGCGGCACGCAATCACGCAACCCGGCATACAATGTGTTCCAATTTTGCCTTCGCGCGCCAGAATCAATTCGCGCAGTTTCTCGCCGCGCAAATGGGTGGATGCTTCGAAACTTCCGCTCGAAAAATTGCGCGTGGGCAGTGAACCAATTTCGTTGACTGCCGCGACGATGGAGGCAGTGCCATACAAATGTTGCGAACCTTTTTGACCAGTCTTGGGATCGTTAATCAACTCAGTCGCAAAGCGTTTGGAGGCGGTGCGAAAAAGTTCGGCATCGGCAAGTGGCACCGCGGCGCGTGCGCGGTCAATGACGATGGCTTTCAAGCCTTTACTGCCCATCACGGCACCCAGTCCGCCACGCGCGGCGTGATTACTCCGTTGATCGCGTTCGCCGGTGGACGCGATGCTTGCGCCGGTCATCAAGTACTCGCCCGCTTGCCCAATCGAAATAACCGTGCTGTCCGCGCCAAATCGTTCTTGCAACTTATCGGCGGTTGCGTACGTGCCAAGTCCGCGCAAATCGTCGGCGGGCAAAATTTCTGCCGTGTCGCTACCGATATGTAACAAGTACCACGCGCCGCGCTTGGCTTGCCCTTCGACAACAATCGCTTTGATTCCGAGTTTTGCCAGTGTATCACCACCAGTGCCGCCGGCATTCGCTTCCTTGATCCCGCCGGTCAGTGGGCTTTTGGCGCCGACAGACAAACGTCCTGCTGTCGTTACATTGACTCCTGCGAGCAAGCCGGGCGCAAAAATCAATTTGTTATGCGGACCCAACGCATCGCACGTGGGCGGAACTTCTTCCAGGATCATTTTCGATGTGAGCGCACGTCCCCCCAGTCTTTCGTACTGGGCTGGCACCGGCTCAAATTGAGTTTTGAGTTGCGTCATATGAACGCGAACAAGTTTCATCCATCCTCCGACATAGAACGACGCGGAACATCCGCCGCGATGAGTCTATCGCGCGGTTCCGCGCCCTTGTTTCAGATTCTGTGAGTTGACATCCTTGTCATTAAACCACTTTCCGCAATCTTGATTTGTGATTGAACAAGTTGTGAATCAACACTCGCAACGATTGGGTTTACGGCGGATACGCCACGGTGTAGATATGTTTGCCGCCGTTGAGCGGACCTTTGAGCAGTTCGTCAATTTCTTTGGGATCGCGTTGCGTCACTTTTTCGGTGGGCGGCAGACAGCCCGGCGGGAATCGGGTCATAATATCGTTGATCAAGCGGCACATAAAGTCCATCACAGCTTCGACACCGGGCTTGGCTTTTTCGGCTTTCGCCAAGGTTGGTCGTCCAATGACGCCTTCAGGATACACTTGCACTTCGGTTCCACCCAGCCCAACGTGCTCGTGCCCTTTGATTGGAAGGTGATACACTTCGCCACCTTTATCGACGTAACCAGGTGGCAAGAACCCTTCCGGCTTGGTATCCACCGCAAGATTCATCTGCATAAATTCGGGGAAGAGTGCCAGCGAGTACGAGGCTTCGACTTCGCAGGCGTGTTGGAACGGTGTCTCGAAGGGTCCGCCGTGCGCCTTGTCCTTGAGGTAATCGTGAATCACGGTGGGCCAATGGAGCGAAATCAACATACACGGCACTTGATATTTTTTCGCCCATTGATGAAGCGCGAGCGGAATCACTTCTTCTTGTCCGTGTCCATTCAGGAAAATTTGTTTGCGGAAACCCATGTTCCACAACCCGGCGATGATCGCACGCAATTGTCCCAGAAAAATGTCTTCTGGCACAACGATTGTGCCGGGCATCCCCAGATGGTTGTACGGGTGTGAACCGTACCAAACTGGCTCGGCAATCGTGCACCCCATTTTGAGTGCCACTTGCTCTGCCATGCGCGTGACCAAAAACGTGTCTTCGCCAAGCGGTTGCGCCGCGCCGTGACATTCCGTACTGCCGACCGGGATGATGATCAAATCGTTTTTCTTGAGTCGTTCATTGATTTCGGTCATGTTCATGGTTTGCAAATACAAACCGCTGGGACGTTCCATATGACCGCCGGCTGGGGGAATTTGCCAATCACTCATTGTGCCCTCCTTAGCACATCCTTGAATGTTGGATTTTGCGCCGTGCCCATTTTGTCCGCCATGAACGATGGACACGGCACTGATGTTCAAAATCGTTTAGACCACCGGGATGCACATATCGCTCGTGCGTTTGCCGGACTGTTTCAGATCGGGATAATACTTGGAGACCATTTCGACGACGATGGCGGCTTGTTCTGCCATGCGCTTGCCGTCGGTTGCCGATGTCATTTCACCGTGACCACCGACGACCGAGTTGCCAGTCTTGCAATGCACCGGCGCGGCGACACGCACGATTTCCGGCGCTTCGTAGACACGAATAAAGCCACCCGAGCCGGGAGGATTATCGGTATGAACATCGATGGGCACTTTGACCGCCGCGCGTAACGCTGCGATCATCGGGATTTGCAAATCGCGCACCGGATTGATCGTGTCCGCACCTAAACTCTCCAACACCTTGAACGACGCCGGATTGCAGTGTCCCAGGTGTGCGGAACACTTGAAGTGAATGTCTTTGGGCAAGGCGCCGTCTTTGCGCATCTCGTTGACAACCCACAACATACCTTCGTCGTAAATCAAAAAGCCGCGCACGCCTAGATCATAACCACGCTTGATGTCCTCGATGCCGCGCAAAAGTTGTTCCATCCCACGCAGCCGATAAGAAATGCGAACACCCTGCGGCGAGAGAACCGTGGCACCAGTGTCATACGGTGCGCGCGGACCCACCGACATCAACAACTCGGCGCCGTACTGATTGCACAAGCGACAGTACTCTTTGAGTTCTTGGCGCGTGTGGCGGAACATCCCGTACGTTTCGGTTACACGGTTGATGGTGATGCCCATTTTGGTCGAGGTGTCCAACAATGCCGCCACCGCCTCGGCGGAATTCACGGTAGGGCATTCGATGCGATACGCCGCTCCATCGGGAAAGCGCGCGTTTGAGGTGGGCATATCGAACAAATCACCCGGCGGCAGTCCTAACTTTTGAACGTACTTGCGAGTCTCTTCGAACATGGTTTACTCCTTAAGCAAAAAAATTTATGATTCAACTCATGTGTTGTGGCAACGGCGGGCAATACACCCAGACGATTCTGAGGGGCTCATCGCCGATGTTTTCCACACGATGTTTCTTCCCGATGGGTGAATAAAACGCCGTCTCTGGTCCGATTTCCCACTCGCCTTCGCCTTCGATGACGATTTTGGCGCGTCCGCTGATGAGGAATAAGACTTCTTCCGATTCGGTGTGCACATGATCGGGAATCATGCTACCTACTTCGGTGATGTTCATTCCCATCGAAACATTTTTGACCCCGCCAAATTTGGGGGCAAGCAAAAGTTTGGACATGCGCGGCGGTATTCGATACTCACCTTCGACGTCCGCAGCTTTGACAAAGGGTACTTGGCTCATACATCATCCTTTCGAATCAAGGTATCCGGCGATGCCGATCAATCCCATCAGTGTGAGATAGCGATTTCTTGAGCGATTTGCTCAGCCGTTGCTTTGACCGATTTACCAATGCGCTTCATTTGTTCGCCGGGCAACCGAAACGCGGGACCCACCACAGCAATCGCGGCAATCGGGCGGCGATGATGATCGAGAATCGGAGCCGCAACCGCGTTCACTCCTTCATATTCTTCTTCCGCAATGGCAAATCCTTGATCACGAACGTGTCGCAAAGATTGATTGGCAAAGCTCGCCGAGTGACAAGTTTGTACGATTGGTGTACTTGCGCACACCCTGCTCGAATATTTTGCGGACTTGGCATCCGGCAAATATGCCAGAAACGCTTTCCCGGTTGCGGTGCAAAAGGCGGGCAGACGTTCACCGGGCGCCGCGGCGATTTTAATTCGTTGTGGGCTTTCGATTACTTGAAGATAAATCACTTCGGAATTCTCAAAGATCACTAGGTCTACTGTTTCTCGATGTTCAAGTGACAAGTGTTGCCAATATGGCGTTGCATAGTCGCGGATGTTCATGCTCTTGTGAACCGAAAAACCCAGTTCGACCAATCGGATCCCTAGCCAATATAACCGCGATCTCCTTCGCGCCGGATAAATTGCTTGCTTTCCAAGGTTTCAAGTAGACGATGAACCGTGCTCTTGTGCAGTTCAACTTGTTCAGCAATCTGCGTCAGGGTGAGAACAGGTTTATCGTGGGTAAAGCACAACAGAATGTCTAACGCTCGTTCCACCGTCCGGGTTGATTCGGTCATTCCAGTTTCTTACCTTCCCGGAACAAAAAAGCACCTACCACTCACGTAACCCAAACACGTGAGGCAGATGCTAAATCGAATTTCGAATTCCTTCGCTCGCCATTGAACGCTGTTTCATTGTTTAAAACCATATTTCATTTAGTAATATATCATACTGACACGATTTTGTCAAGCAATTGAAAACAAATCTAGCCACCCGACAAGTGACCGAGAAAGCCCATTGAACATTGGAATGCGGTGGATAATCCACGAGTCAGTCGCCAATCGAGAAGCCGCAATCCGATTTGAAAAATACCAAGTCACGTCGTTCTGCACGATCAACCCAGTGGCGTAATCCGTTCTTGATCACTTTTCGACCAAGATCAATCAACCAGGCATATAACAAAGCAACTGCCAAGGTCAGACGCGATAAGCGCGCATAGTGCCGCAGGTGTGTGGATTCAAAATCAAAACCATTCTTTTTGAAATCACCAAACATTTCTTCGATCCACATCCGATAGGCGTATGCTTTCAGAATGCCAATCCCTTGTATCGGTTGCGGCGGTTGGTCTTGCGGTTGAGTGAGCATTGGGGCAAGTATCGATTGTATCGAGCGATCCGATGTTCCACACACGAATAATCGGACGGAGCAGACGAATGGGCGTTGGCGTACGCGCAGTTGCAGTGTTCGTGGGTTTAAGAGAGCACCTGGATTCCAATCTGCATTCTGGGTGTGCGCCAACGGGAGCATTTGAACCAGGTGCGTTAGAGAAGAGCTATCAGTTTTCAAATTCACCCACCGTGTATGTGACGGCAACAAGTTTTCCAGCCCTTTGCCTAAATCTGTACAACGGAATATAATTGACGCGGAGGATCGCTAACTGAATGCGGGTTTTCTATTTTTTTGAATCCATCTTGGCTCGTTTAGAAAGCTAGGCACAATTCTTCTGGCATCGCATTAGCGCCACGCCGGTCGCGTTCAAAGTCATCGGTTTGGTGGTGTTGCCGCTTTTGGCAGTCGGGATTGGCGGCGTATTGTTCATCCGCGAACAGTTAGCGCTCCTGCTCCAGGCACATGGCGCTGAATCCATCCAAGCGGAAATCTTTCTTGGTTTGGCGCGCCAAGTTGCAATCGTCCTGGGTGTGATGGCGCTCTTCGGTTTGACGATGGCGGTCTTGTTTACCCAAGTCCTCATTCATCCTCTGCAAACCCTGATTCGTGCGATGCGTCGCGTGCAAGACGGCGACCTTTCAGTGAATGTTCCGGTTTGGGCACGCGACGAAATTGGCGAGGTGCAGGATGAATTCAATTTGATGATCGGCAACTTGCGCGAGTCCCGCGCGGCGCTCGCGCAACAACAGGATATACTCGAAAAACTCAATCAAGAAAATATCCGATTGCTCGACGAACTCAACGCAAACAATTCGCGCTTGGAGCACTTGCTTCATCACGCGATTTCGGCGCAGGAGGCGGAACGCAAACGTCTGGCGCGCGAGTTGCACGACGAGACCGGGCAATCGCTCACATCGATCTTGTTGCGTTTGAAAGCGTTGCAAGCCGAAACTGACCCAGAAGTGATTCACGATCGCTTGAACGGCTTGCGCTATCTGACGAGCCAAACGCTGGAAGTCCGGCGATTGGCGCTCGATTTGCGCCCGATGGCGCTCGACGATTTGGGACTTGTGCCGGCAATTCGTTGGTATGTTCGACAGTGTGCCGAGCGAAACGGAATTGAAATAAAACTCTCCGTTGCCAATACTCTTCAGCGTTTGCCGGCAGACCTCGAAATTGTTTTGTATCGCGCCGTGCAAGAAGGATTGACCAACATCATTCGTCACGCTCAAGCGCAACATGCCGATGTTAGTTTGGAACAAAGTGGAAAGGCGGTTTGGCTCACGATCAGCGATGACGGCAAAGGGATTCAACCGAGTTTGAATCATCGAGGCGGAATGGGATTAGAAGGGATGCGCGAACGCGTAATGCTGGCGGGAGGTAAGTTTCGATTAGATTCAGCACCGGGGGCTGGCACTCAAATTGTGATCGAATTGCCGGCAGGAGTAGAATCGCAATGATGGAATCGCTCCGTGTACTTCTAGTCGACGATCACGCCGTTGTTCGGAGCGGACTGCGATTGTTGCTCGAAAAAGAGAAGGACATCGTGGTCGTCGGTGAAGCGGACAGCGGCGCGCGCGCAATCGAACTCGCGTTGGTTTTGCATCCCGATGTCATCGTGATGGACATTACCTTGCCGGATTTCGACGGCATCAAAACGACGCGGCGCATTCGTGCAGAAATGCCGGACGCGCGCGTGCTTGCCTTGACGATGCATGGCGAGGAGACTATTCTCGTGCGCTTTCTCCAAGCCGGCGGAATGGGTTATGTGCGAAAATCATCGGGCGACCGGGATTTAGTTGCAGCGATCCGGCGCGTGGCGCACGGTGAATCGTTCTTGGAACCGGAAGGCGTTGACGCTATCGTTCGCCAACAGCACACGCAAGAACCCGAACTCGAAACACTTTCGGAACGCGAACAACAAGTGTTGGCATTGACCGCAAAAGGACATACCAGTCGGGAGATTGGCGACCAACTTGCGCTTTCGCCGCGTACGGTCGAAACGTACCGCGAGCGCATTATGCAAAAGTTGGGACTGGCGCATCGTTCTGAATTAGTCGAATATGCGTTGCGTCACAATTTGCTTGGCTGATCACTTGTCCGCAAAAATCACCACACGCTTGTCGTGAAAATTCTTGTAATAATCGAGGATGACTCCTGACTGACAGGAGTCGTCCTTTTACTTATAATAGCAATTATGACAATGGGGGCGCTCCTGAAAACCCGCACGTCATTTCGAATCCTCGTCGCAGTTCCCCACACTTGGTTACGCGAGACAATTCTTCAAACATTCTACGGCAGTAACACGGAATTGCAAATTGCTCAGAACCGCGAGGAGTTGTTGGCGGAGCATAACAAATCAGATTTGATCCTCGCCGAACCTTTTGGGTTTGGCGAGCCGGGTCTTGATTTGTTGCGTCAAATAAAACAACAAGCCCCCTCAACACCATTGATCGTCCTTCTGCCTTTAGACACGCACGATTATCGTGACGCCGTCGTTCGTATTGGCGCAAACAGCGTTATAGCAACCGAACACCTCATAGCTGATTTAATGCCAACGGTCAACCGACTACTGGAGCGCAAAAGTCTGGTCAATGGCATTGTGCACAAAATTTCGCAAAACGCGCAAAGGAGCGCACCGATTGGTGAAGCGGCATTTGACGATGATAATTTGCCAGTGAGTTTACGCAATCTCAGCAATCGAGCCGTTGAACGGCTTGCCACGCCGGTGCCGTCCATCTTCCCTCGCACAGATTCTCCACGTGTCGATGTGCATCCCGTCGAAGAACAAACATTTTTGCGTGGCTTGACGATTGTATCGAACACAGTTACATCGCCTACTCCCACACGCACGATTCGAACCGCGTGCAATCTCAATTGCGGCGCGCACCATAATTTCCGTTGCCATTGGACTGGCGATTTGCGACCACGCACCCGCCACTTTTTTTCCTTGTTTGACCAATCGTTTGACGCGATTTTCAAATACCGGTGTTGGCAGTCTCCTTTCATTATTCGCGCTAGATGAATTTGTTTCAACGTCATCAGTTCGTTGAACAACGTCAATTCTTCCACAATCTTGCCCTTTTTGACCGTGTGCTGGGTGATGCCCCACATTCGCACGCGCGCATCGGATGGCGCGCCATAGATGCCATGCCCCTGATGGGTGCCGACCAGACTCCACCGCATCGAAGTACGATAACCAGTTGCGTCATCGCCGATCCAATAGAGATGATCAATCGTGAACTTGCAATCGGGGAACATCGCAATCATCGAAATCACCCAGTTGGCGTACTCGGCGTTGCCGTAGAACTCGCGCCCAGCCGATGCGTGCCCCACAAACGTTTCCGCGTAGATTTCATTCACGCGATTGAACATCCGCCAATTCCAAATCTCGTGCATGTTGCGACGGATGAAATCTTCGATGTCGAACCCCTCGCTTGCTTTCGGCGGTAGAACTTCTGGCGTCGTTTGTCCGAACACGCGATCCACCTCGCCCACGGGTTCAGCGGGCGAATGGCTGGCTAGTTCGGCGCGAATTCGTTTCGCACCAGCCACTATCCGTACTCGGAACAAATGTTGGACTTGGCGGATCGTTTGGGTTTCTTGGTGATTGACGAGACGCCCGCCGTCGGTTTGTTCTTTGCGGACGATGGATTGGACAAACGTTTTGCGTTGTGCCAGCAGTACGTGCGCGAGATGATTGCGCGCGACAAGAATCATCCCAGCGTGATCGCGTGGAGTTTGGCGAACGAACCGCACGCGCGATCAACGCGGCGCGAGATGTCGTCGGCGACCGGGTTGTGGGCATCACCGAAAAGCCGGGCGTGGATGCCAAGACACGCTCCGTCTACGATACGAAAAATCCGCCGGTCTCGCGCCGTGACTTGTTCCGCTTTTTTGCCGTCGAAGGATCCAAAGTCGCCAATCGCATTTTATCGTCGGACAATGAGCAAGCGATTGGCAAAGCACCACCGCCCGAACGCCGTCGTTTGATAAACGCACTCAAACAACTTGCGTCGGCGGAATCGACGGAATGGCAAAACGCCAGCGTGGCTGAGCTAGGTGTGTTGTGGCTTGAAGCCGACGAAAAGTGTACCGCTTGCGGTGTTTGTGCGCGCGCTTGTCCTACCGGCGCAATGCAATTCACCGAAACCCAGAATAATCAATATCATCTTGCGCTTACAGTTTCACAATGCACTAATTGCGGCGTATGTATCGATATATGCGAGCCAACGGCGTTACGTCGCGCCGGCGCGCCAACGTTGGCTGAACTTGTTGCGTCAGAACCGCGAGTTTTGCGGGCGGGCAACTTGAAAAAGTGCAATCGTTGTAATGCACAATATGATGACCAGATCGAAGGGAATCTTTGTCCAATCTGTCGGTACAGAATAGATCATCCTTTCGGCAGTCGCTTACCGCAGGTTGCTAAATTGCGTGCCAAATGAAGAGCTCATTTGAATGTGAGCTGCAACATTTTACCAGCGAGTATTTGACACCCATCGAACCTGTGGTCAGAAGATTCCGCGCAATCCATGTTCCGTATTCAAAAAGGTCACGCTTGATTGAAGCGCGACCTTTTCAATTCCTCGGTTCATTGTTGCGGCAACGTACTCATGACAAATGCGTGGTTTCCCATCCCAATCACCAGCCGCGCGGTCAAGGTAATGGGCAAGCCCTTGTCTAATTGTCTATTTGACCAATGCGATATTTGAAAAGCTGACGACAGTGGCTTTTTGTGGCATTTGTTCTATATCACCTTTGCAAAGAATTCTTGGAACAGTATACCACGCTCGGATTGCACGGCAAAATAAAAAAATCGATTGCGGAAAATTTGTGCGGCGCGATTGCTTTCACTCTATTTCGTGACAAGTTGAATGTTCAAATATATTCGTTTGCATCAAAAATCGCTTGTGGATAATTAGGCAAGGGCTTTTGTTTTAGAGTGAAGGATGATCAGTTCTACTGGAACAGAGAATTTTCGGCGACGATGTCCGCATTACTGCGTGGGAGGTTGGCGACAGTACTGAACCCAATTGAGTTACAGGCGGATTAGTTGAGATAGAGGATCTGGCGTGGTTTTGAGGGCTAGTTGCTATTGCTCATCTGCTCAACTGCGCCCATCATCTTGAGTGTCGCTTTCTGTGCGTCTGTCAAACCCTTGATGCTGGTGATGTTGAGCCGTTCATACGGCCGGTCGCAGCGAAGCATCTCCACGTGTTCACCATTCTCCATCTGCCAGATTTGGATGGCTCCATCATCGCCGCAACTCGCGAGAAAACGACCGTCCGGACTGGCTCGTAGCGATTGTACGGTTGCTTGATGCCCTTGGCGAGACAGGATGCACTGTCCATTTTGGAGATCCCACCATCGAACAACGCCGTCAGTGCCAGCACTTACCAACACTCTGCTGTCCGCGCTCCAAGCCACTCCAGAGACACTTGCGTTTGGAGCGTCATGCATCACCAACCGATTCCAACTCGGGGTATCCCAAATAAACAATTGATCGTTGCCATGTCCCCAACTGCCTGAAGCAAGTCGCATCCCATCGGGACTCCAAGCCAGGGCTGTCACCATACCCCGATGTCCCTCGAGCGTGGCGCGTAATGTAAAGTCGTCGCTGTTCCAAATAAGAATAACTCCGCCCTCACTTGAACAAGCCAGAGACTTGCCATCTGCGCTCCATTCCACACGACGGGTTCTGGGCGGCACATCAGAGTGCCCAACGCGTTGCAAGGTTTCAGTATGCATGTCGTAAATCAGCGTGCCGTATCGGTGAGTTGCCACCGCCAAGCGTTTGCTATCTGGACTCCACGCGGTTGCGAAAAGTTGAGCGTCCACTAGCAGAGTATCAGTCAACACGCGCTCGCTCGAACCATTGGCGGCATCCCAAATGCGGATCGTGTTATCCTCACTGCAACTCGCCAACCATCGTCCATCGGGACTCCACGAGACGCCCCAAATAATCGCCTTGTGACCACGGAGCAGATGAAGCGGAACGCGTTGCGTGACGTCCCAAATCGTAACCAGCGCGTCATTGCCTCCACTCGCAATCTGCGCGCCATCGGGATGCCAAGCCACCTCGTTCACGGTGTGGGCAAAACCGCGCCAACTGCGGATACATTGCCCCGTGGTCATATCCCAAACTTGCATACTCCCATCTTCACACGCGGTATTTAATGTGTTGCAGTCTGGCGAAAAGGCGATTGAACGCACAGGCACCATCGTTCCGTAGAACGTCGTTCGCTGTTTGTGTTGTTCGATGTCCCACACCCAAAACGCACGATCCAATTCGCCTGATGCGAGATAGCGACCGTTGTGACTCCACACCAGTCCTTCGATGCGCGCTTGAATGGGAATGCTTTCTTTTTGCGTCCCACTCTGCACATCCCACAATTTCACGCTCTTATCCCAACTCGCACTGGCGAGCGTTCGACCATCGGGTGAAAATGCTAGTCCTCGCACTGGCTCGCTGTGTCCATCGAAGGTCTGGACTGGCACGGGCTTGAGCATTAGCGAATCCTCTCCCGTCGTCTCCCATAGTCGGATACGCGCGTCGTGTCCAGCGCTGGCAAGAATCTTTCCATCCGAACTCCAAGCAACGCATAAGACCAGCCCCCTATGTTCGTTCAGGGTTTGGAGCAATGCGCCGCATGTCACATCCCAGATGCGAACTTGACCATCGGTTCCGCCGCTGGCGAGTGCGCGACCATCGGGTGAAAATGCCAAGCCCATGATTGCATCCAGCCCAGGACTTGTCCAGAGCAGAGTACCGTTGGCTACAGTCCATATCTTGATTGTTCCATCCCAACTTGCTGTGGCAAGATATTGCTCATCGGAACTAAGCGCAACAGCGGCTACAACGCTGTGATGCGCTCTCCATGTGAGTTGCAATCGTCGTTCTGTGTATAACCAGAGCTGGACTTGTCCTTGTCTATCGCCGCCTGCCCAATACGTACCCTGCTTGCTAAAAGTCATAGACCAGATGGCATCGGTGGCTTCCGTAAACCGCGCGTTGTGCAAGGTTGCCTCAGTCAGATTCGTATCGTGCATGTTCACGCCATCCAAGCTCGCCTCTCGAACTGAAAGCTGATGCAGGTCAAGCTCCGATAAATCGCCGCGAAGTGCGCGCAGTAGCGCTAATAGATTCGCAGGCGCATAGCCCTGAAACTCTTCGCTCCGACCACGCAGGGGATCGAACAACGCAGTCAAGCGAGCTTGCAATGCGTCTGGCTCTGGGTCCAAGTTGCGCAAGCGTGCCAGAATCGGAGCGACAATTAACCGAACCTGTGCCTCCCGAATATATTCTTTACCGTTTGCCAGTTCCAGCGCATGATTAATCAAGAGGTGCAAATGCCCACGTTCAATTTCGCTTACCGCCGCTTCGATAAGACGCGTCGTGGCATATTCCAACACGACCGATTGAAGAGCAAAACTTGCTTTTAACTTACCGTGTTCAATCAACGACCGACCGCGCAGTGTGTCCAGCGCTTCCAAAAGCTGGGCGCGCGGAAGAGGATTGATGAGTACCGTCGAGAGCTGTGAAACAGTAACTGGTTCACGCAGAATCGCCAGCCACAGCATAATGCTTTCTTCCACGGCAGAGAGCCGCGCAAATTGCTCCTGCAACAAATAACGCACACTCCCAAAAATCGTTTCACCCTGTTCCAAAAAAGTACGAATCGCACCGTCAAACAAATCTGCAATGGTCGGCGCCACAATTTTCAGCGCGAGCGGATTGCCGCTGTAGCGTTCAATCAATCGTTCGCGTTCCGCTGCGTTGCCCGTGATTTCGTTTTCTTGCAGTAACAAACCACACGCCTCGGCATCGAGCTGCCCCAGATGCATCGAACGCACCGGAGTTCGACTACCTTCGAGAGGCGCAAGTTCAAAAGGTTTTTCGCGGCTCGTCAGCAGCACGCAACTTTTGTGCTTGGTTTCGGCAGTGCGGCGCAGCAAACGTTCATAGCCCTCATAACCTGCCAACATGCGCCCGCTGCCCTCCGCTTGCTCCATCACACTTTCCAGGTTGTCGAGCACCAACAGAACTCGCCGTGTCCGCAGATATTCAAACAAGAGATTGAGTCGTCGTTCGAGAGTGTCAAGCACAATGGTCAGTGGTTCGCCCGCCAAAATACGCAGCAATTCATCGAGGAGAGGTTCGCAAGGCGGGGCATCGCGCAGCGAACGCCAGATGACGACATCGAACTGTTCGGCAACGCGGTGCATGAGCGTGACAGCGAGCGCGGATTTGCCGATGCCGCCCAAGCCCAACACGCTCACCACGCGACAGTGCTGTTCCACCAGCCAATCGGTCAAGAACGCGAGTTCAGATTCGCGCCCGTAAAAGTTCGTAACCTCGGGAGCATCGTGCCAGTCCGTGAGATGACTGGACGGGAATGGCTCTGTATCAACTATCGGTGACTGTGGGACGATGGGTACGTTGGGTTGCTTCTCTAGCAAGCCGATGAGCCAGATTTCATCGAGAGGAACGCGCACGCGCGAGTTCTGCCACAAGGCGCGGATTTCTTCGGCTTCCTGTCCGCGGTGGAATGCGCTGTGCTGCAAACAGAGTTCGATGAAATGTTTGAGATGTTGAGGCGAGGGATAACTGTTACCCGCTTCCCAGCCAACGATGGCTTGGCGCGAGACACCCAGGAGTTCAGCCAAGCCCGATTGGGTCAAATGGCTTGCCGTGCGAAGAGAGAGGACTTGCTGACCGAAACTATAGTCGCGTTCGCGGTAGGACGACTGGCGCATAGCTAGTTACCTCTTTCTAGCCCCTTGGCGAATCGAGATGACAAGTGATGACAAGTGATTTGGCAAGCATTGCAGAGTGACTTTGGCTCTTGCACGCGCTATACTGACTCACAGAAAACGCACTCAAGCAGGTCTACAGTAATTCGGGAATTTGGATGCATGATAGCACACCTGACCCGCTTCGACAAGAGTGAGCTTTCCAAAAGGAGATTTTGTAATGCCCACACTGATGGTGGTCGGTTTCAAAAAAGACAAGTTTAGGGCTTCAGAAGTGTTGAACGAACTCGTAGAAATGGACTACGCGTGGACGGTTGAGTTGAACGACGCTGTAGCCACTTATCGTGACTATACCGGCAAGTTGCGGATCGATGCGAATTACCAGATGTCGGTGAGCGAAAGCACGGCGCTCGGCAGCTTCTTTCGGTCGTTGATCGGACTCACGTTGGGCGCGATTTCTACGCCCGTTACTGCCGGCGGCGTCTTGGATACAAAATGGTGGAAGGATGATTTTAACATCTCAGACAAATTTGTTCAAGACGTTGGCGCGCTAGTGCAGCCCGGCGACTCGGCGATCTTTGCGTTGCTACGCACTGCCGATCCAATCTTTGTGACAACCAAGTTCAGTGACTATGGAGGTGTTGTTCAGTCTACCACGCTCAGCCCCGAGCAGGCGAAAAAAATGCAAGCTGTATTGAGCAGCAAAAATAATTTCAATCTCGCGGGTATTTCCCCGCAACACAACAAGGAGAAAAAATGAAAACCTGGACCGAATTGGAAAAGGAGATCGAACCGCAACTGCGCGAATTGGCGAAAGAACTCGACCAATTTGACGCGGAAGCAGCGGCAGCGGATGCCGAGCTGGACGCCCAAATCAAGGCAGCCAAAGCGGACGCCCAAGCCAAACTGCAGGCGCAGCAAGCTAAGATGCAGGCAACCTTTGAAGCCCGACTTGCAAAAGTTCAACGTGAGATGATCGCAGTGGACGAACAAATCAATACCGCACTGGATTACCTCGATGCGGAGCTTCCCAAAGTCGCCGGTCAAGCCAAGGCAGACCTCGAAGTGCAACGAGCCAAGATGCGCGCCGACCGTGCAAGGTTGAACGCGCAGCTCAAGGCAAGCTACGAAACAGAGGTCAAGCACATCAAGAACGAAATTGCGCGGATGCAAACTTGGGCGCAAACCACCGCCGAGCAAAATCGTGCCAAGATCAATGCTCAACTCGACATCCTGTACAAACAAGCGGGAGAGGTCGAGGAACAAATCGAGAACCTTCACGTGGAGCACGCCCAAACGTGGAACGAGAACAAAGCCAAAGTGGAACGCGCGCTGACGCATCTTAAGGAAGCACGCGCAAAAGCGATGGCGGACCTTGAGGAAGGGTACAAAAAAGCCAAGGCAGAGTTCTAAAAGCCAGCCCAAGGTTTGTTACGATCAGATTTAATTGGAGCCAATTGCAGGGAACATGATCCTGACAGGAGGCACTTGGCTCCAACGATAGTTCAATCGATTCCCCGCTCAAGTGAGATTTCAAAAATTGATCTTGGCGTTCTGTCAGACAAAAAAATTTTTTCGGAGGTGGAACATGTTCGAAGTTTTGACTCGTAAATGGTGGGTAATCGCGCTACGCGGCATTCTCGCCATTGTGTTCGGCGTCGTGGCGCTGGCGTATCCGGGCATCACGCTGGTGGCGCTAGCGCTCTTGTTCGGAGCGTACGTGTTTGTGGATGGCATCTTCGCCATCGGTGCTGGGATTGGACGCGGCGGACGCGAAGCCGTGTGGTATGTGCTCGAAGGCATACTCGGGATTGCGTTCGGCATTGCGACGTACCTGTATCCCGGCATTACGGCTCAAGCCTTGGTCTTTCTCGTCGGCTTGTGGGCAATCTTGACGGGTATCTTTGAAGTCATTGCTGGCTTTGAACTACCCCTTTCGCGGGATTGGCTCTTGGCGCTCGCCGGGGTTGTCTCCATCATCTTTGGCGTGCTGGTGTTTGCGAATCCCGTAGGCGGCGCGTTGGCGGTTGTGGGACTCATCGGCATCTATGCCTTGGTGTTTGGAGTCACTCTACTCGTCTTCAGCATCCGCTTGCGCGGTTTAGCCAAGAAGAACGCAACGTAAATGACATAGTGCCTATCATTTAGTCTGGAATCAATGTTGAAGAGAGCTTGGGCTAGGAAGCTTACGCCAAGCTCTCTCCACTTTGCCAATGAGTGAATTACAACTCAGCGGAGTAAGATGTGATTCCATTAGGAGAAATACACAATGACTATTCAAAAACTACTGCCCCCGAAAAAGAACGAGGGCAAGGACGACGACAAGAAAAAACAAGAACAACGACAAGAGCAGATCAAATTTCTGATCGGCTATTTCGTGTTTGGATTCATCGGAATGTGGCTGTTCCAGGAGTTGATCCTTTCGCCACTGTTGATTCACGAAACCCAAATTCCGTACAGCGAATTCAAGTCCAAGATCGATTCAAAACAAATTGTGAGTGTAACCCTGGGTCAAGATCGGATCATCGGAACGATGGTGAACCCTGACTCGTCGTCGGCGATGAAAGAAGTACTTTTTACGACAGTGGCGGTACCGAATGGCGATCCGACACTCATCCAGAAATTGGATGTGGCGGGAGTCAAATATAGCGTCAACGAACCAACAAGTCCACTCGGCGGCTTTTTACTGTCCTGGGTTCTACCCTTGGTACTCATCGGTGGAATCTGGTACCTGGGGTATCGTCAGATGGCAAAAACTGGAATGGGCGGAGGCATGGGCGGTATGTTTGGTATCGGCAAGAGCAAAGCCACCGAGGTTAAGGCGGAGACAATCGGCGTCACGTACAAGGATGTGGGCGGCGCGGATGAGGCGATTGGCGAGTTACGCGAGATCATTCAATTCTTAAAGACACCCGCTCAGTTCGCGCGCCTGGGTGGTCGAATTCCCAAGGGCATCCTTTTGGTTGGTCCGCCTGGGACGGGCAAAACGCTTTTAGCGAAAGCGACTGCAGGCGAGGCGCAGGTTCCGTTCTTTGAAACTAGCGGCTCTGAATTCGTCGAGATGTTCGTGGGCATTGGTGCTGCCCGCGTACGCGATCTATTCGAACAGGCGCGCAAAGTCGCCCCGGCGATTGTTTTCATCGACGAAATTGACGCCATCGGTCAATCGCGTGGTGGATCGGTGCGGATGGGCGGCAATGACGAGCGCGAGCAGACGCTCAACCAGTTGCTGGCGGAGATCGATGGATTCAAGTCGGCAGCGGACAAACCAGTCATCATCATGGCGGCGACCAATCGACCAGAAGTGCTTGACCCAGCATTGTTGCGAGCAGGTCGTTTTGATCGGCAAGTCACGGTGTCCGCACCAGACCTAACGGGTCGAATCCAAATCCTGCGCATCCACAGCCAGAAGATCAAACTCGCGCCGGACTTTGACATCGAACGCACGGCACGGATGACTCCTGGCTTTAGCGGCGCTGACTTGGCGAACGTCATGAATGAGGCGGCGCTGCTGGCGGCTCGGCGCAACGGGGATGCCATCACCATCCAAGACTTTGAAGCGGCTATCGAGCGAATCGTGGCGGGGTTGGAGAAAAAATCGCGCATTATGAACGAACAAGAACGCACGGCAGTCGCTTACCACGAGAGTGGTCACGCACTCGTGGCAGAACTTTTGCCCCATGCGGATCGCGTCGCCAAAGTCAGCATCATCCCACGCGGACGAGGTGCATTGGGTTATACGATGCAAATGCCAACGGAGGATCGCTACCTCCTCACGACCACCGAGTTGAAAGATCGGATCGCTGTGATGCTCGCCGGACGCGCCGCCGAGTCAATTGTGTTCAACGAGATCAGTACGGGCGCGAGTGATGACATTCAACGCGCGACTGCACTAGCGCGCCGGATGGTGACCGAGTTCGGTATGAGCGATAAGCTAGGCAACGTGCGTTACGCCACTCAGCAATACCAGTTCTTGGAGAGCGGCGAATCCACCGCCTCTGCTGGTCCGGAGACGTTGAAACTTATCGATGAAGAAGTACAGCGAATCGCTACGGAAGAGTATGAACGGGCGCAGCAATTGTTGAAGGATCACAGGTTCGCACTCGAACATCTGACGCATCAGTTGCTAGAAACAGAATGTGTCGACGGCGCGGCGGTCAAACAAGCGCTGGCGATGCAGCCAGCGTAACCATTAACTCTCACTCTTACTTGGAGGAACTGAGCCGTTATGACTGAACTCGTTGGATTGTCGCCCCAGGATGTTGAGCTTCGCCGCGCGCGCGGTGAAACGAATCGCGTTCGGCTAGATTCCAGCCGGTCCTACCGCGATATTCTGTTCACCAATTTTTTCAACCCGATCAATATTCTTCTCTTTTCAATCGGGGTGATCCAAATCGCCATCGGTCGCTGGGGCGACGCGGCTGCCGGAGTTGGCATTATCCTCTTCAACGTAGTCGTCAGTGTCGTGCAGGAAATTCGCGCCAAACGCCAGCTCGACCACATCGCGCTGTTGACTCGACCGCGGGTCACGGTATTGCGTTCGAGCATCGAGTCGCGCGTTGATCCATCCGAATTGGTGAAAGGCGACCTGCTGATCGTGCGACCCGGCGATCAATTCGTGGTGGATGGCGTGTTGGTAAGCGACGATGAAATCGAGGTAGACGAATCACTCCTGACTGGCGAATCAGACCATGTCGCCAAGCGCAAGGGCGACACGCTCCTTTCGGGTAGTTTCTGCGTCACGGGTCAAGGCATCTATGAAGCGACGCGGGTTGGCGAAGAAAGCTATGCCAATCGCCTCACGCGCGAAGCGCGGCACTTTCAACTTGCGCAAACCCCGCTCCAACGCGAGATCAATTTCATCCTGCGGTTGCTGCTATTGCTTACCAGTTTTCTAGCCGGAGTGGAATTCATCGGCGCTCTTGTGTCGGCGCTCCCGTTCATGCGCGTGGTTCAAGGAGCGGCAGTGATTGCCGGATTGATTCCAAACGGACTCATCTTCATGGTGGTTCTCGCCTATGCCATGGGCGCACTCAAGCTCGCTCAGGGCGGCGCTTTGGTTCAGCAAGCCAACGCGGTCGAGTCATTGAGCAATGTCACCGTCCTCTGCACCGACAAGACAGGTACTCTCACCACGAACAAAATCGTTCTGGATCGACTCTTCCCTGTCGGCGTAAGCGAACGTGAATTGAAGAATCTGCTGGGCGATTATGCTACCAATGTGCAAGCCAGTAATCGAACCAACGATGCCCTCCGCGCTGCGCTACCGGGCACAGCCCGACCCAAGGTCGATGAGGTTCCTTTTTCATCTGCTCGGAAATGGAGCGCACTTGCTTTGCGGGATGGAACCTACATCCTCGGCGCACCGGAAATCTTAGCCGTTCATTTGAAACTCGGAACACTGGCGGCAAAACAATTGCGTGAGTGGGCAGATAGTGGGCTGCGTGTACTTGCCTTTGCCCGCAATTCGGATTGCCACATGCTCCACGATGAAAGTGGCGAGCCAGTTCTCCCGTCACTCGAGTTAATCGGGCTGGTTGCGCTTCGCGAGGAACTACGACCGCACTTGGCAGAGACACTCACCGCTTTTAAGGGTCACGGCATCTCGCTCAAGATCATCTCCGGCGACAATCCGCACACAGTCGCTGCGCTGGCGAAGCAGGCGGGGTTCGCGCAAGAATTGCGCTGTATCTCTGGACCTGATCTTGCGAAGATGGACTCGGTCACTTTCGCCCAAGCCGCACGAGACAACAACATCTTTGGGCGAATCACACCAGAGCAAAAAGAAAGACTGGTCCAAGTTCTCGCCCAAGCGGGACACTATGTCGCAATGATCGGAGACGGCGTGAACGATGTTCTCTCTTTGAAAAAGGCAAACCTGGGAATTGCGATGCAAAGCGGCAGCTCGGCGACTCGTGCCGTCGCGGACATGGTGCTCCTAGGCGATTCGTTCGCCGCGCTTCCACTCGCGTTCCAGGAAGGACAGCGCATCATCAATGGAATGAAGAATATTCTGCGACTGTTTCTGACGCGAGTTCTCTATTCGGCGCTCCTCATCGTCGCCATCTCGATTATTGGCTTGGGCTTTCCCTTTATTCCCAAGCATAACGCGTTGCTCGCCTTTTTGACGGTTGGCGTACCGACGCTAGGGATTAACGTGTGGGCGCGCCCGGGACCGGTGACGCGCAAGAGCATACTGCGTGAAATCGCCCATTTCGTTCTGCCCGCCACTATCGCGGTCAGTTGTTTCGGGTTGCTCGTTTATATGGGTGCTTTCTACGCAAGCATTACGTCGCTGATCCAAGTTGATGTGACGCCAGAAGCCATCGTCGGTTTTGCGCACTTGGCAGGCATCACGTACGACATTTCCACGCCGTCTCAATTCATTCTCGAAGTTTCGCAACTCGTGGCGCAAACAGCTTTAACCGCGTTCGCTGTATTGGTCGGCTCGGTGCTGGTCGTCTTTGCCGAGCCGCCGGTCGCGTGGTTCGTCGGCGGCAACGACTTGAGCGGCGATTGGCGTCCCACCATCCTGTCAAGTGGAATGTTGCTCGTTTTCTTTGTGATCGTCAGTGTGCCACCATTGCGCATCGCGTTCGAGATCATGCCACTCTCGCCTCTCTGGTATGCGGTGATTGCGCTTGTCGCCGCCGCGTGCATTCTTCTCCTGCGAGCCACTTGGCGCGGGCGCTGGCTAGAACGTTTCCTGGAAATGGAATTCTAAACCTGGGCTGGCGTAGCAATCAACGCTCACTTGGCAACATCAGCCGATTTTGCGCGTTCTTTTTCGACTTGAACCAACTGCACGCCCAATCGTTGCAGCAGCTCCTGGGCAAGCCGTTGCGCGAGATAACTTTTGTCGCCGACGAGTTTTCCCAAAAGCCGCTGGGCTAGGGGAGAATGGGCTTTCGATCATACACATTCCTAATGCAGCAACATGAAAAAGTTGCAAAGCCAATGTGGAAACACCGACAAATACGGCGATAAATCATTTGCCCACTACGCACTTTCATGTTGATGCACTACTAGAAAATTCCCCAACACCTCTGAGCCGTATTCAAAAAGGTCACGCTCCAAATCACGCGTGACCTTTTTTGTTCCTCAGGCCATTGTTGCGGCAACAGGATTCATATACCGCAATCAATCCCTCCGTTATCACACGTGTCGGACAATTGCTTTCCGATTGTCGTAATTCTAGCGCATTTCTAGCACAGCGTTAATGCGCATCTAATCGAAAAATCCTTTTTATTAAGCACGCAAAATTGCTCCGCGAATAAAGTCAAAAATCGGAGGCGAAGCAGTATGAAACGATTTCTGGTCATTTCAATTTCGGTCTTGATGTGGCTACTGTTTGTCAATTCGCCGATGCAAGTTTTGGCTGACACGCCTAGCGATGACCTCATCGTTTGGACCGCCCATCCGACGGTGGTGCTGGAAAAGGGACAGTCAATTACATTTCCGGTCGAATTGACAAATAGAACCAAAACTTGGCAAGACGTTGACCTCAAAGTCGAAGGTCCAACAGACTGGGAGCCAACGTTCAAGAAAAGCGGCTATGCCATTCGCCGCTTGATGATCGAGCCGGATAAATCCCAGTCGTTCGATCTGCAGTTGAAACAGCCGGCGAATGTGCGTGCGAGTGAGTACACGTTTGTCGTCAAAGCCGTCACCCAAGCCGGTGTGGCAGCGAAAGAACTCCGTTTGGTTGTGAATGTGCAAGAGAAGACGACCAAAGGCGGCATCAAATTTACAACCGATTATCCGGACGTGCGCGGTCAGCCGGGCAATTCGTTCAGTTTCCGGTTCGATCTCGCGAACGAATCCGATCAGGATCGCGTTGTGAATTTTGAGGCAACTACGCCTAGAGATTGGGAGGTCGTTTTCAAACCGGGGTACGAGTCGCGCCAGATTTCTTCTCTGCCGTTGAAAGGAAATGCCAGTCAAACGATCAACGTGGATGTGAGCGCGCCAAGCCGCGTCGAAGCCGGCGAATACAAACTTGCCATTCGCGCGATGGCAGACAGCGCGCGCGTCGAAGTGCCCTTGAGCATCTCCATCGTCGGCAAACCCTCGCTTAGTCTTGGCACGGCAAGTGGGCAGCTCAACACGCGCGCGACGGTGGATTCCGAATCCAAATTGACGCTTGTCATCAAGAACACCGGTTCCGCGCCGGTCCAAAATATCTCGCTCTCGTCGTTCAAACCGGATGGCTGGGAAATCACTTTCAACCCAGACAAATTGGATGTGATCCCCGTTGGCGAGAGCCGGGAAGTGAATGTCTCGCTCAAACCGTCCAGTCGTGTGCTTGCCGGCGATTATATGGTTTCGATGACCGCGTCGGGTGGGGGCACCTCGGATAGCAAAGAGATTCGCGTAACGGTGGAAACGCCGACGACGTGGGGTTTTGCCGCGCTTGGCGCGATTGGCGTCGTAGTGCTGGGACTCGCCTTGATCTTCGCGCGCTTTAGCCGACGCTGAGCAATTGACTTGGTTCAGACCCGAAGGGTTTCCGCAAACCCTTCGGGTTTTAGGAGGTGATGGCTATGTCGCTGGCAACCTGGTTCAAAAAACTGCCAACTGCCCGAATGTCTTCACGCGCGGGAACAGATGTAGAACCGGGCGTCAAGCCCGGCGCAATCGTCGCGGCGCGCAACCTGACTAAGCGGTACGGCAAAATTGTCGCAGTGGATGACTTGAATTTACAACTTGAAGAAGGGGAAATCTTTGGCTTGCTCGGACCAAATGGTGCGGGCAAGACGACGACGATCTTGATGCTGATGGGATTGACTGAGCCAACTGCCGGTTCTGTGCGCGTGCTGGGTTACGATCCCGTACGTCAACCGATCGAGGTCAAGCGAATCGTCGGCTATTTGCCGGAACACGTCGCACTCTACGACGATCTTTCCGCGCGCGAGAATCTGTACTACACCGCCGATCTCAACGGCTTGTCGTTCGCTGAAACGAAACGCCGGGTTTCCGCCGCGCTCGAACGCGTTGGATTGGCGAACGTCGCAGACAAAAAGGTGCGCGAGTTTTCACATGGTATGCGCCAACGTCTCGGCATCGCGGATGTGCTAATCAAAAAACCGCGCTTGGTCATTCTCGATGAGCCGACCCTGGGCTTGGATCCGGAAGCAGTCAATCAACTGCTCGATCTCATTCTCGCGATGACGAAAGAAGAGCATCTCACTGTTTTGTTGTCGTCGCATCAGTTACAGCAAGTTCAACGCATCTGCTCGCGTGTGGGCATCTTTGTCAAGGGTAAGATGATCGCGGAAGGTTCCATTGCGCAACTCGCGGAACAACTCGCGGGCGGCGCGCGCACGCTGGAGGTGAGCGCAGAACCGAATAATGAAGAATTAGTCGCTCTGCTCAAGCAAATCAAAGACGTGACGAGTGTCGAACGCGACACGACGCACTGGCTCGTGCGCGCCACGGCGGAAGTACGTCCCGAAATCGCGCGCGCGATTGCCACACGCGGCTGGTCGCTTTATCACTTGCGCGAACGCGATTATGGACTAGAGGAGATTTATCTCAAGTACTTTCAATCCTGAAACAGACCGGCCAGGTTTTCGAAAACCTGACAGGTCTTTGATGGAGGCAACTATGCACGGATTACTTGCTGTCTATCGCAAAGAACTCGCCGACCACCTCGGCAGTCGCCGTTTTGTCATACTCGCGCTGTTGATTGGTCTCGCCGGCTTGTCGTCGGCGTACGTCGCCGCGCAATCCATTCGCGCGGAAATTTCCGATTCCAAGAATGCGTTCCTGCTCTTGTTCACCACGGCGAGCGGTCCGCTTCCCTCGTTCATCACGTTCATATCGTTTTTGGGTCCGCTCGTAGGACTCGCGCTAGCGTTCGATTCGATCAACGGCGAGCAGAATCGCGGGACGCTTAGCCGCTTGCTGGCGCAGCCGATCTATCGCGACGCGGTAGTGAATGGCAAATTCCTGGCGGCATTAGTAACGATCGCGATTATGCTGACGAGCATTTTCGTCATCGTCGGGGCGTTGGGTATTCTCATCCTCGCCGTCATCCCAGCCCCCGAAGAACTTGGGCGCGTGCTGGCATTCCTGATCGTGTGTATTCTCTACGTCGGGTTCTGGCTCGCGCTCGCGACTATGTTTTCGGTGTGGTTGCGTCAAACGGCGACCGCGGCTTTGGCAGGGATCGCGGCGTGGATCTTTTTCACGTTCTTTGTCACGATGATCGCGGACGCGATTGCCGGCGCGCTCGTTACGCTCGACACACTGTTCGATCCCAATTCCATCATGCAGTTGGAACAATTGCGGCAAAATCTCGCGCGCCTGTCGCCCAACACGCTATTCCAAGAGGCGACCCTCGCGATCTTGATGCCCAAGGTGCGAACCCTCGGTCCGATCTTGATGCGCGATTTGATCGGGATGTTGCCCAACCCACTTCCGTTCACCGAGAGTCTCGTGCTGATCTGGCCCCAAGTTGCTGGGCTGTTGGCGTTGACGGCGGTCTGCTTCGCCATGGCGTATGTCCGGTTTATGACCCAAGAAATTCGAGCATTGTGAATGGCAGAACCCCGTTTTCTCCATGAGAACGGGGTTCGCTACGCCAGGAGGTATTACAATGTTGATCGGAAATCGAACACGTAGCTTGACGTTGGGTCTGGTGATACTGGGCTTGGTTTTGTTGCTCGGTTTTGGTTTCGTCGGTCGTGCCGATGGTGCGATTCATTCTTGGTTTTCTACGCCAAGCGTGAATACGCCAACCCCTTCACCGTCGACAGGCGATTCGCTTGAAGCGCAGGTGCAATCGGTTTACCAGCGCGCCAGCCCAGCCGTCGTCAATATCACCACCCGCTCGATGGCGTATGACTTTTTTCTAAATCCAGTGCCACGCGAAGGTTCAGGGTCTGGATTCTTTTACAATACTCAAGGCCATATTGTCAACAACTTTCACGTCGTCGAGAACGCGCGCGAATTACAAGTGACATTGGCGGACAGTCGCACGCTGCCCGCGCGCGTAATCGGGACTGATCCAACTAACGACCTTGCCGTCATCCAGGTGGAGGGGTTGAAAGATACTTTTCAACCGTTGCCGATCGGCAACTCGGAAGGGTTGGTGGTTGGACAGTTCGTCGTCGCGATTGGCAATCCGTTTGGCTTGGAGCGCACACTGACATTTGGCGTCGTCAGCGCGACGGGGCGCGTGATTCAAAGTCCCGACGATCGCGTGGTGGGCGAGGTGATTCAAACGGATGCGGCAGTCAATCCTGGGAACTCGGGCGGTCCACTGTTGAATCTGCAAGGAGAATTGGTTGGCGTCAACACGGCACTCCTCAGTCCCAGCGGCGCATCCGCGGGAATTGGCTTTGCCATTCCGGCGCGAACGGTGAAACGCGTGGTCCCCAAACTCATCAGCGAGGGACGTTATCCGCACCCCTGGCTGGGCGTCCAACTCTTCGATATCACGCCACAGCGCGCTCAAGCCTTGACTCAGGCAGGTATGAAAACGCCAGTTGAGCAAGGCGTCATGATTGTCGAAGTGGAGAAATCCAGTCCCGCCGCACGCGATGGTTTGCGTGGGGGTACGCGTGTTGTGCGACTGGGAAATCTGGCACTACCGACCGGTGGAGACATCATCGTCGCGATCAATGATCAACCAATCCGTTCCACGCTCGAGCTGATGGTCTATCTCGAAACCCGCACGGAGGTTGGACAAACCATACAGATCAAGATTATTCGGGAGGGACAAGCGCAAATTATTCCGGTGACGCTGGCGGCGCGTTCATCTTGAAAGAAGCAAGGCGTCGGCGAAGGTTCTAATATTCATCTAACAATCCGCCAGCATCGTTCTAACGTGAGTGGCTGAAAATCCAAGTCAAAACGATTTCAATTCCAAAGATACTTTTAGGAGGTGCAATATGTCAAAGCAACTAACCCGTTGGGAACCTTTCGATTCAGGATTGCGACTACGTGAAGCGATGGATCGCCTTTTCGAAGATGCCTTTATTTGGCCCAGCCGATTCTTTCGCGACACGATCACAAGCGCGTATGGCACACTGCCGATTGATATGTACGAGACCAATGACGAAATCATTGTGAACGCAGTGCTGCCGGGCGTCAAGAGTGAAAATGTGAACGTACAGTTCCAAGATGGTCGCCTCGTGATTGACGTCAACATTCCGGCGCCCAAAACTGAGAATGTGACTTATCACTATCGCGAAATTGACTACGGTCAAATCCATCGTGAAGTGATGTTGCCCGCGCCGGTCAAAACTGACAAGGTGGAAGCGATTTTGGAAGATGGGTATCTAACACTCCATTTGCCCAAGACGGAAGAAGTTAAACCCAAGAAAATTCAAATCAAAACCAAATAATCGGATCAAGCGTCGGACAAAAGACCAGGCGGCGCTGTCGCGCCAGCGAGTGCGCGAAGGCGCGCGTGCAACGATGCACCAGCGCTAGTGCATCTTTAACAATCTGGTTTTGCAAGTGGTTCCAGCATGTCACAATGGTAATAGGCACATACGCGTTGGATCAGTTCAGTGATTGGTAACAATCGCGCCGGCTCCACGACGGCTCGCTTACCATGC
>DAOTXS010000046.1:0-26511 GCA_034435055.1 Anaerolineae bacterium
CAACGGGTGGGGGGTTCAATGTGCAAAGGTTCGACTTTGGGCAAACGAACACTCAGATGCATCGGGACACTCCGTGATGAGATACCCGATTCTACCTGACCAGATGAATTTCACCAACTATGCAACGATCACATCACTCGAATCGTTTGCCAAAAAAAATGACCTGTGCTATATTGACGCTGCAATCGATTCATCCGCCGCCTTAGCTCAATCGGCAGAGCAAATCATTCGTAATGATTAGGTTTCGAGTTCAACTCTCGAAGGCGGCTTGCTCATCCTACCAACGCGCAAGCCCAGCACTGAGCTTCATTTCGGGACTTGCGTGTTGTTGCATTATTGGTTCACGCAAAAAGTCATAGAATAGAAAGGACACAACGACGTGCTCAATCGACTATTTCATCTATGCCGGGTTGGAATCACCACGCTGGCTTTAGGTTTGACGGCTTGCGCCAGCCCGGCGCAAATCGTCGATGTCAGATTTTCAGATGTGGAACCGGCATCTGCCGTTGAATATTCCCCGAACGATACACGTCCTTTGCGCGTTGCCGTCGCCGCCGTCATCTCACCCAAAGGGAACGTCGAATCGTACGGCGAACTGTTGAACTATCTCGGTCGCAAACTCAATCGCCCAGTCGAATTGGTGCAACGCCAAACCTACGCCGAGGTAAACGATCTCATCAAGAGCGGCTATGTCGATGTCGGTTTTGTGTGTACAAGCGCGTATGTCGTTGGTCAGCGCGATTTTGGAATGGAATTGCTCGTTGCGCCGCAAGTGAATGGCGAAACGGTGTACTATTCACTCACTATTGTGCCCGCTGACAGCCCCGCGCGTTCGATGGTGGATTTGCGCGGCAAGGTCTTTGCGTTTACCGATCCAATGTCGCTTTCGGGCCGCATCTATCCGACGTCGCTCGTGCGTTCGCTCAACGAAACACCCGAGACTTTTTTCGCGCGCACTTTTTTCACATACAGCCACGATAACGCGATCCGCGCGGTTGCCAACAAAGTTGCCGATGGCGCAAATGTTGATAGTTTGGTGTACGATTTTTTCGTCGCGCGTGACCCGACCATCGCGCAACGCACGCGCGTGATTCATCGCTCGCCCGCGTTTGGCATTCCGCCCGTTGCGGTCAATCCGAATTCAAGTCCGCAACTTAAGCAAACGTTGCGCGAAATTTTGTTGCAGATGAGTTACGACGCCGAAGGGCAGCAAGTTATGCGTAACCTGATGATCGAACGCTTTATCCAAGTGTCTGATCGCATTTACGATTCGGCGCGCGCGCTGGAAGCACAAATCAATCTCTTGCAATGAAATTGTTCAACGATAATCTGCGCGCTTGGCTTTTGCGCCCCAGCGTACGCCTAAAAATTATGGGCATCGTCTTGGGGCTGGTTTTGTTGCTGGGATTCGGCATCACTTGGCAAGTGCGCGCAAGTATGACGACGAACTTGACCGCGCAACTCGAAGAGCGTGGCATTTCCATCGCGCGCGACCTTGCCGCGCATGCGACTGATTACATTCTCATCAACAACACGTACGCGCTTCACGAACTCCTTGACGATTCGATTCAAAACAACACCGATTTGCGGTACGCGTTCATCCTCGAACCCAACGGGCGGGTCTTGGTGCACTCGTTTAGTGTGGGCTTTCCGCGCGGACTCGCCGAACAAAATCGCGTTGCGCCAAACGAACGCGCAAAAAAAATAATCCTCTCCAGCGACGAAGGTCCGATCCACGACATCGCCGTACCGATTTTTGAAGGACGCGCGGGTACCGTACGCGTCGGCTTGACCGAACGCAGTTTACGCACCGCGGTCGATACGTTGACACAACAAATGTTGTTAACCACACTGGGCGTTTCGTTGCTCGGTGTGGGCGCGGCGTACTTGCTCACCTTGATTCTCACGCGCCCGATTCTTTCGCTCGTCGGAGTCACGCAAGCCGTCGCACGCGGCGATCTCTCGCGGCGCGTGCCACCCTGGGGCGATGATGAAATTGGTCAACTCTCGACGGCGTTCAATCGGATGACCAGCGAACTCGACGTGGCGCAACGCGCAATGTGGCGACGCAATCGTGAACTCGCCGCGCTGAATGCGGTGGCGGGCGCGGTCAACACACCCGCGCCGCTCACGGAAACGCTCGACCGCGCGTTGCGCGCGTTGCTGACCGAACTGGGATTACCCGTGGGGTGGGTCTTTTTGCTCGATCGTGCGAGTGCGCGCGTACAATTGACAACCTGGGTTGGTTTGCCCTGGGAAATTGGCGAACGGGAAATTGCGACGGCATTGCACGGCTGTCCGTGTACCGTTGCGCTAACCGATAAACAATCCATCGTCGTTCAGCCCTTGCCCGAACGTTGTCCCCTGCGCGAAGGCAAACTGAATGACGCGCGCGCCATTGCGTCGCACGTTACCGTGCCGATTCTTGCGCGTGATCAGGTGCTGGGTGTACTCGGAGTCGCCAGCGCGGATGCTCAAGCGTTTGATGCGGACGAAGTGAAATTGCTCGATGCGGTGGGACAACAATTGGGCGTCGTCATCGAGAACGCGCGCCTGTGGGACGATTTGCGTGAGAAAGAGCGCGTGCGTGGACAACTGCTCGAAAAAGTGATTGGCGCGCAGGAAGAGGAACGCAAACGCATCGCGCGCGAATTGCACGACGACACAGGACAAGCGATCACGTCGTTGATGGTCGGCTTGCGCGCCGCGAGTGATGCCGTTGAACCGGCGACACGCGCGCGGTTGGAGCCGTTGCGGGATATTGCCGCGCAATCGCTCGATTCGGTGAAACGATTGGCGCGCGAACTGCGCCCGCCTTTACTCGATGATTTGGGTCTGCCTGCCGCACTCGAGCGTTACGTCGCAAGTTATCGGACAAATTATGGAGTGAGTGTGGATTTGCAAATGACGGGCTTTGGTCACAATGGTCACCTGCCATCCCAGGTCGAACTCGCGCTGTATCGCATCATCCAAGAAGCGCTGACGAACATTGCCAAACACGCGCACGCGCGTAACGCCAGCATCGTCGTCGAACGCAAGCCACGCGCAGTCGTCGCGGTGATCGAAGATGATGGGCGTGGCTTTGATGTGCGCGCGGTGATGGAATCGGCGCAGGAAGAAAGTAAACTGGGGTTGTACGGAATGCGCGAACGCGCGGAACTGGTGGGCGGACGCTTGCAAATTGAATCGACGCCTGGCACGGGAAGTAGTGTGTTTGTGGAGATTCCAATCCAATGACCAAAACGCGCATCCTCCTGGCAGACGATCATTCCGTTTTGCGTTCGGGTTTGAAAATGTTGCTGAACGCGCAAGACGATATGACTGTCGTCGGCGAAGCGACGAATGGACAAGAGGCGCTGTCTGCCGTGCGCGAACATTTGCCCGACTTGCTCATTCTTGATATTACAATGCCCAAGACCGACGGCTTGCAAGTCTTGAGCCAGATCAAACGCGCGCATCCAAACGTGCGCGTCCTCGTGTTGACGATGCACGAAGAAGAGGGCTATCTCAAACGCGCGTTGGAATCGGGTGCGGCGGGTTATTGCCCCAAAAGTGCGGCGGATGCGGAATTGATTTCGGCAATTCGCGCCGTGATGCGCGGCAATGTCTACATTCATCCCTCGCACGCAAAAATTCTAGTCGACAAGATGATTCCATCCGCGAACGCATCCAGCGCATCGGCGGCAGAGTTGAGCGAACGCGAGCGCGCGGTGCTGAAACTCGTCGCGCTGGGACACACGAATCAAGAAATCGCTGATCAGTTGTCGCTCAGCGTCAAGACGGTCGAGAGTTATCGCGCGCGGGGAATGGAAAAACTGGGATTGAACAGTCGCGCCGCGTTGGTGCGGTACGCCATTCAGGAAGGATGGATGAAAGAATAGTTCGATAGTTTCTTTGTTCGATCGTTTGATCGTTTCTTCGTTACAATAGTTGGTCGGAACTATCGCACTATTCAACTATTGAACCAACGTAAGGTTTTCCCCTACACGTTTTTTCACATCAAGGGTTTTCCCTTGCATTGTGATAAACAATACGGATTTTCCCGGCTAGATAAATTAGCTCGTCGGATTTAGAATCAAACACGGTAGCGTCAAGGTTGACGTTGCCGTGTTTTGCTTTTTAATCCAAAGGAGGTCAAGGTATGCCTGTCACGACAGAACCGCGTCTGCCGCTCTGCGTGTCGAATGCGCCGATGATCCCGCAACAGGATGCGTTGTTGCGGATGCAGGACGATCTCAAGCGCGCGTTGCAAAAGCCGGTGAAAGATCGCCGGTGGGTGATGGTGATCGATTTGCGTAAATGCGTCGGTTGCCACGCCTGCACGATTGCGTGCGTCGCGGAAAACAAATTGCCGCCGGGCGTTGTCTATCGTCCAGTGCTCGACGAAGAATTCGGCACGTATCCCAATGTTACGCGCAAATTCATGCCGCGTCCGTGTATGCAATGCGACAATCCGCCTTGCACGCCGGTTTGTCCGGTGCACGCAACCTACAAGAACGCGCAAGGCGTCGTCGAAATCAATTACGAACAGTGCATCGGTTGCCGGTATTGCATTACGGCTTGTCCGTACGCCGCGCGCACTTTCGATTTTGGCGGCACGTACGTGCAAGGAACCGCGGGGAGCGAAGCGTTCTTGCTTGGCGAACAAAAAGCCGACGCTCTCGAACGCGCTGCGAATTACGAGTACAGCAAGGCGTGGGAACGCAAGCACGAAGATTCACCGATTGGCAATGTGCGCAAATGCCATTTCTGCTTGCATCGCGTCAACGAAGGGATGTTGCCTTCGTGCGTAACCACGTGCATTGGGCGGGCGACCTTGTTCGGCGATGCGAATGACCCGGACAGTTTTATCGCCGATTGGATCGCCAGTCCCAACGTGATGCGGCTCAAGGAAGAACTTGGTACCGAGCCGCGCGTGTATTATTTGGTGTAGGAGGAGACGATGACACTCAAGAAAATCGTTTACGTCCTCGCCGCGCTCGCGATCGTTGCCGGCGCGTGGGGCTTTTATGATCGGTTTGTCTTTGGCCATCAAAATGCGGCGTACGGTTCGTACGTCGTCTGGGGTCTGTGGGTGGCGATGTACTTGTTCTTTGCCGGCATCGCGGCGGGCGCGTTCATGGTTTCGACGCTCGACTTGTTGTTCCACATCGAAATCTTCAAAGGCACGGGGCGCACTGCGCTCTGGATCGGGTTGATTAGTCTGGGCGGCGCGCTTCTCTCGATCTGGCTCGACCTGGGTCAGATGTGGCGCATTTGGAAAGTGTACTTGCAGGGTAATTTGAACTCGGTGATGGCGCAAATGGTGTGGGGCTATACCTTGTTTGGGTTGCTCCTGCTGGTGTCGCTCTATTTTGCCATTCGCGATCCGCAAAACAAAATCTTGCGCCTCTTGATGATCATCGGCTTGCCGTTGTCGCTGTTCGTCAGCGGCGCGGTCGGCGCGCTCCTCGGTGTGGAAGCAAGCCGGCTGTTCTGGCACGTGGGCTTGTTGCCGGTGCAATTCCCAGTGTTCGCGCTTGCGTCCGGTTGCGCGGCGTTGCTCGCGGCGATTGGTTTGTTTGGTTCGGACAAGGATCCAAATCGCGCGCAACAATTGCGCGTGCTGGGTATCGCGACGGTGGTGCTTGCATTCGTCAAACTGTACTTTTTGTGGTCGGATTTTTCGCAGAGCATTTACGGCAACGTTCCGCAAAACGTGCAAGCGGTCAACGAAGTGCTATACGGTCAGTACGCGTGGGCGTTCTGGGGTCTGCAAATCGTGTTGGGTACTATGCTTCCCATTGTCGTTTTGCTGACACCAAATTTTGCCAAGCAAGGACTGTGGGCGGGCGCGATGGGGGTGTGTGTGTTGATCGGTTTTGCGGTTGCGCGCGCAAACATTGTGTTTCCTGCATTGACGATTCCCGAAATTGACGCGCTCACCCACGCATTCACCGGTCCGCGTTTGCAATTTGCATATTTCCCCAGTCTGATGGAATGGTCGGTGACGATTGGCATCGTCGGTTTGGTTGTGTTGGCATTTTTGATTGGCACGGATCGATTGCCGTTGCGCGGCAAGGAGGTTGCATAAATGGATAACAAATTAACCCGACGTGATTTTCTCAAAGCCACCGCGGTGATCGGCGGCACCGCCGCGTTGCTGGGTCATTTGCCCGGCACGATGGACGCGATTCAAACCGCGATGGCAGCGGGCGAAACGAGCGGATTCTTTCAAGCCAAACCGGAAAATCAAATCTACTCGGTCTGCTTGCAATGCAACACCGGTTGCGGCATCAAGGTCAAAATTCAAAATGGGCTGGCTGTGAAAATTGACGGCAATCCATACAGCCCGTGGAATATGTGGCCCCACCCGGCGTACAACACGCCGATTCAACAGATGGCAAAAGTGGAAGGCGCGCTTTGTCCCAAGGGGCAAGCCGGCTTGCAATCCGCGTACGATCCGTACCGCATCACCCAGGTCTTGAAGCGCAAGCCGGGCACCAAACGTGGCGCGGGTCAGTGGATCACGATTCCGTTCGCGCAAGCCATCGAAGAAATTGTCAATGGTGGCGATCTCTTTGGCGAAGGCAAGGTCGAAGGGTTCAAAGATGTGTACGCGCTCAAAGACGCGAAACTCGCCAAAGAGATGTCCGATTTCGTCGTCAAGATTCTCGACGAAAAAGACAAGGACAAGAAAAAGGCGCTCATTGAGGAATTCAAAGCCAAGTTCAAAGACAACCTAAGCGTGATGATTGATCCTGATCATCCCGACCTGGGTCCCAAGAACAATCAATTTGCGTTCGTGTGGGGACGGCTCAAGAACGGGCGCGGCGATCTGGTTCAGCGGTTCGTCAAAGATGGATTCGGTTCCAACAACGCAAACGGTCACACGACGGTTTGTCAGGGTTCGCTCTATTTCACCGGCAAGGCGATGAGCGAGCAATTTGATGCGGTGACCAACAAGTTCACCGGCGGCGACAAGTTCTACTGGCAAGGCGATACCGGCAACAGCGAGTTTGTGATTTACGTCGGCGCGAATATGTTTGAGGCGAACTATGGTCCGCCGCAACGCGTTCCCAAGATGACCGAAAACCTGGTGAGCGGTAGCACCCGCTACGCCGTGATTGATCCGCGCCTCAGCAAAGCCGCCGCCAAAGCGTGGCGCTGGGTGCCAATCAAGCCGGGCGAAGATGGCGCGTTCGCAGCGGGGATGATTCGCTGGATGGTCGATAACAAGAAAATCAACACGGCATTCCTGTCGAACACGAACAAAGCTGCCGCGATTGCCGGCAAAGAGGCATCGTGGACGACCGCCGCATGGCTCGTCAAAGTCAAGGATGGCAAATTCTTGCGCGGCACCGAAGCCGGCATCGTCACCAAAACGACCGAAAAAGACAAGGACGGCAAAGACGTTACCGTGTACACGACGAGCGACGGCACCAAGTTCACGTTCGATCCGTTCGTCGCGATGGTCGAGGGCAAGCCTGTGCCGTTCCATCCAAACGATGACAAAGCTAAACCGGTCAAAGGCGATTTGCTGGTCTCGACCAAGGTCAACGATATTGACGTGAAAACCGGGTTGCAAATCATCGCCGAAGCGGCGCAGAGCAAGACGATTGCAGAATGGGCGCAGATTGCCAGCGTGCGCGAGCGCGACATTGTTGACCTCGCCGCCGAATTCACCAGTCACGGCACGCGCGCGTGCGCGGACATTCATCGTGGTCCGTCACAACACACGAACGGATTCTACAGCAATTTCTCGTGGTACACCGTCAACGCGCTCATCGGTAATTTTGATCATCCCGGCGGAATGATCAAAGCTGCGACGTACGATCGCACGGGCGGCAAGACCGGTCAACCGTTCCCTCTCAGCAAACTGAACAACGGCAAAGCGGTCCCGTTCGGCATCGACATTCTGCGGACGAACACGGCGTACGAAAAGAGCACGATTTTTTCCGGCTATCCATCCAAACGTCCCTGGTTCCCGCTGGCAACCGATGTGTATCAGGAAGACATTCCTTCGATGGGCGATGCGTATCCGTATCCCGCCAAGATTCTCTTTTTGTATATGAGCGCGATCAACTATGCGTTGCCGGCGGCGCACACGGTTACCGAAATCCTCGCCGACCCGAAAAAGATTCCGCTCATCATCACGAGTGACATCATCGTGGGCGAAACTTCGACGTACGCCGATTACATTTTCCCGGACACCGGTTTTCTCGAACGCTGGGAATTTCACGGCTCGCATCCGTCGGTGCCGTGGAAAGTGGAGAATGTGCGGCAACCGGCGATGCTCTTGCCGGGTTGGCAAACGGTCAAAGCGTTCGGCGAAGAGATGCCGCTATCGTTCGAAGCGGTGGTGCTGGCGATTGCCGAAAAACTCAACTTGCCCGGCTTTGGGCCCAATGGAATGGGTGAAGGCAAGCCGTTCACGCGGCCCGAGCATCTGTACTTGGCGGAGGTTGCCAACATCGCGTTCGGTGAAAAAGAAGATGGCAGCGATGCGGTGCCGGATGCAGACGACGAAGAAGTGAAAATCTTCCTCGAAGCGCGCAAACATTTGCCCAAGAGTGTGTTCGATGCCGACAAGTGGAAAGCGATTGTCGGTGAAAAACTGTGGCGCAAGGTGATCTTTGTGCTGAATCGCGGTGGACGCTATCAAGATTTCGCCAAGGGGTATGCCGGCGATCTGGTCGCCAACAAGTACGGCAAGCAGATGAATCTCTACCAAGAGAAAACCGCAACAAGCATCAATACGATGACTGGCAAACCGTACATCGGTTACGCCACCTACGTCCCCGCCGGTCTTTCATCCACCGGCGAAGCGATCAAAGACGATGGCTACGATTTCACGCTGATCACCTACAAAGAAATCACCATGACCAAAGCGCGCACCATCACCAACTATTGGCTGCTCTCCGTTTTGCCGGAAGGATTCGTGTTGATGAACAAAGCCGATGCGGATCGCTTGAACATCAAACCGGGTGACAAAGTGAAACTCACCTCGGCGAGCAATCCCGATGGCGTGTACGATGTCAAGGGCGGTCAACCGGCGGTGCCGATCATCGGCAAAGTCAAGATTGTACAGGGCTTGCGTCCCGGTGTCGTCGCGTTCCCGCTCGGCTATGGTCACTGGGCGAGTGGCGCGCGCGACATCACGGTTGATGGCAAAGTCGTCAAAGGCGATGCGCGGCGCGCGGCACCACTGCACGCGAACGCCGTGATGCGCACCGACCCGGTGCTCAAGAACGTTACGCTGAGCGATCTTGCCGGCGGTAGCGCGGTGTTCTACGATACCAAAGTCAAAGTGGCAAAAGTGTAATTGAAGCAAAGACCTGACAGGTTTCACGAAACCTGTCAGGTCTTGGAATCAATATGAGTCAAGTATTTTCACGTCGCGATTTTTTTGCGTATCTCATCAGTCCATTGACCACAATGGCTAGACGAGCGGCGGCAAACGAACAACGCACTCAAAATCTGCAAGCGTTAAAGCAGACCGAGATCCCTCACAAATGCGCGCGTTGTCGCGTTCCATTTGCAACGCAAGCCGATGAAACACTGTGTCCGCTCTGCCGCGACGCGGAAGCAAAAAATCGTGCCTTGATACAATCACTTTACGAATAATTTTTCTCCGAGCGCGTGTCGCTACCGAGATCAACTCCACGCGACACGCGCCGAACCTCATGCCGAGGAACTCCCGTTTGCGAGTTGTGGGTGCGCAAGGAAACGCGCGTGCCTCCGCAGTTTTGGAAAGGAGAACGAGAAACCTGAAGAGGTTGCCGAAACCCCGCGGGTCTGAATCGTTGCCAGTCTCCTTTCCGAGATTGGCAATGTTCTTTTCAAGGAATCGCCATGAATGATTTGCAAACACTGCTCGAAGAATCTGCCAAACGGCATCACAATCATCTCTGTCCACGCCAAGTGCTGGGCGTACGAATGGGAATGTATGCGGCGGAGTTGTTCCAACTCAACTTGCCGCCGCACGATAAACGCCTGTACGCGTTCGTCGAAACTGATGGTTGTTTGATTGATGGCATCGCCGTGGCAACGGGCTGTTCCGTGGGACGGCGCACAATGCGCGTGATCGATTACGGCAAAAGCGCGGCAACCTTTGTCGATACGGAAACCGAACGCGCGATTCGCATCACACCGACGCGCGTATCACGTACACGCGCCATCGACTATGCGCCCGGCGCGACAAATCGCTGGCACGCGCAACTTGCCGCGTACCAAATCATGCCAAACGACGAATTATTGAATGCGCAAAGTGTGATGCTGACCGTTTCGCTCAAACAAATTATCAGTCAGCATGGCTTGCGCGTCGTGTGCGAACAGTGCGGCGAAGATGTCATCAACGAACGGTACGCGCAAGTTGCCGGGAAAATTGTTTGCCGCGCATGTGCCGACGGCGCGTATTACGTGCCGATCAATCAGAGCGATATTTCGTTAGCGGAGCTGAAGATCGATAACAAGATAGCGATTGTTGATGCATAGATCAGTCCGAACCATACCTAGTACAGCAACATGAAAAAGTTGCATACAAAGCCGATGTGGAAACATCAACAAATATGGCGATAAATCATTTGCCCACTATGCACTTTCATGTTGCTGCACTACTAGCCACTCGGCTGAGTTTTAGTTTACACAAAACACCCCATATCGCGTGGGGTGTTTTTGTTATCTCCAAATGTGGCGAATGGCGGATGGTAATTGAGTAGTCGCAAGTGGTATAGTCAAATCGACTTGTAAAGGAGTAGCAAAAATGTCGATCCTATTTCTTGCGCTGGTCCTCGTTTTTGTCGCAGTTGCGTTCAGTGGCTTGTGGCAATGGAACTGAAATTGGCGGCAAAGGCGTTTTCGCAAAGACCCCATTCCGCAATGGGGTCTTGTCTTGATGCAAAGATGCATCGGCTAATCGATGGAATGTGTAGCACGCGGAATGTTATAACAGAGGCAGAAAAGCGGAGGTGCCCAATGTTATTCGATGTCTTGTTTGTCATCTCGATTTTTATCACTCGAATTGTTCTGCCCATCGCCGCGACGTTGATCTTGGGTAGTCTGTTGGAGCGCGCTTTGCGCTGGGGCATTAAATCGGCGTAGCGCGTCAAGGGAGGTGGAGCATGTTTCCGCAAGATGTGATCGATTCCGTGATGGTGGTTTTGATGTTTGTTCTGCGCATTGGTGTGCCGATTGTGCTGACACTCGCGTTTGGTTACTGGCTAGAAAAGAAACTCCGCCCGCCCGAACAAGCGGAAAATAGCCAGCCAGTCCAAACCGAAAAACGCTGGACCCGCACGGGCAACATCATTCAATTGCATTGCTGGGATGTGAAAAAATGCGACACCGCCAAGCGTGCGCAATGCGCCGCCACGAAACATCCCGAATTGCCATGCTGGCTCGCGCTCCAAGCCGAAGGGCAAAAGGTGCGCGAAGAATGTTTTACCTGCGCGTTTTACAAACCGCAGACCAAAGCCGCTTGAGAATTCAAAAATATTTTTGGAGGAACCAATGAATCTTTCACGACGTGATTTCCTGAAACTGTGTGGTGCCGGCGCGGCAATGCTCGGCGTGGGCGCAACGACGGCACCGTCGGAATTGACGCGCTCGCCCAAAGCCGCGCCCATTTCGCCGAAGCATTCGGCGGGCGTGTTGATCGATACAACCCGTTGCGTCGGTTGCAAGAGTTGTCAACAGGCGTGCAAGATCGCCAACAACTTGCCCACCGATGATCGACCAGTCGCCTTGTCTGCAACCACGCTGACCATCGTCGATTTTCGCAACATCTCGACCAAAGTGGACAAACCGGACATCAAGCCGGTCAAACGTCAATGTATGCACTGCGAAGAACCGGCGTGCGTGTCGGTGTGTCCGGTTGGCGCGTTGGAAAAGAAACCGAACGGTGCAGTCGCGTACGATGCCGACAAGTGCATTGGTTGCCGCTATTGTATGGTCGCGTGCCCGTACGGTGTACCCAAGTACGATTGGAATTCGCCCAACCCCAAGATCAACAAATGCGCGCAAAGTTGTATGGCGGATGGCAAACGCAGTACGCCAGCGTGCGTGCAAGCGTGTCCGCAAAAAGCATTGTACTATGGTGATCGTCAGGAATTGCTTACGATTGCGCGCAATCAAATTGCGAACAATCCCGGCAAGTACATCAACCACATTTACGGCGCGAACGAAGTCGGCGGAACCACGATGCTGTACCTCAGCAACACGCCTTTCGATCAATTAGGTTTCCGCACCGACTTGCCGAATGAACCACTGCCCGATCTTACGTGGGCGGCGCAAGAAAAAGTTCCGTGGCTGTTTGCATCCGTGATGGCTTTACTTAGCGGTATCGCGTGGTGGCGGCATCGCGGTGAAGCCGGCGAACTGGCTCAAGAGCCGGTGCGCGTGGAAAAAGAATAACGGACAAATCCAATAGGAGAAATTATCATGTCACCAACACTTCAAACTTTGCTGATTGCTTTTGTCGGTCTGTTGATCGTCGTTGCGCCATTCGTGTTCATCTTCGGCGTGTTGTATCCGCTCAAACGAAAACTTGAACCCGCCGATGATCGACCGGCGCGCGTCAAACTACCGTTCAATGTACATCCGATTGCCGTTGCCGCGGTCGCGCTCGTCGCCGTTGCCGCAATTGGCATCGTGGGCTATACGCTCGTAACCAACCAGTTTGTCGATTTGTTGATCCTGTTTCGCGATTTTATCACCGTCGCGTACATGTTCCTGCTCCGCATCGTCGCACCTTTTGTGTTGCTTTACCTCGGCGGAACGTGGCTGGAACGCAAACTGAATCCGGCGTCCGCAACAAGCGAACGCCGCCCGATCACCGAACGTGTCCCGGCACTCGCGCGTTTCAAACTGCCAACTTTCACGTCGCGTGGATTACTGGCGATGCTCTTCCTGGCGATTTTATGGACCGCCGCCATCGGCATCGCGATCTCGCGCTTTTTGTTCGGCTTGTCGTACGTCACCAACCTCACCGACGAATATCCGTGGGGCTTGTGGATCGGTTTCGATGTAGTGAGCGGCGTCGCGCTGGCGGCGGGTGGTTTTGTGATTGCCGGCACCGTGCACGTGTTCAACCTCAAACGCTATCACGCAATTGTGCGCCCGGCGATTCTCACTGCTTTGCTTGGCTACTTGCTCGTCATTGTCGGTTTGATGTTCGACCTGGGACGCTGGTACAATGTTTGGCATCCCATCTTTGGATTTTGGAACATTCACTCGCCGATGCTTGAAGTAGCGTGGTGCGTTGTGCTTTATACCACCGTCTTGATGCTCGAGTTCAGTCCCGTCGTGTTCGAGAAATTACGCTGGAATCGCGTGTTGAACTGGCTGCGCTCGGTTACCATCCCGCTCGTCATCCTGGGGATGTGTCTCTCGACCCTGCATCAATCATCACTCGGTTCGCTGTTTCTGATCGCGCCGCAAAAGATCAATCCGCTGTGGTACAGCGCGTGGATGCCGGCGTTCTTCTTCCTCAGCGCGGTGTGCGTTGGCTTGGGAATGACGATTGTCGAATCGAACTTGTCGTCGCGCTTGCTCAAGCGCGAATTGGAAAGTGACTTGCTCGCTGGCTTGGGCAAAGCGGCAACGATTGTCATCGCCATTTACCTTGTCGTCAAGTTTGCTGACATTATTCTGCGCGACGCACTCGGTTACGCGTTCGCACCGGGATTCCACGCGACGATCTTCTGGATCGAGATCTTGATCGGCTTTGCTCTGCCGATGGGGCTGATGGCGTTCAAACGATTCCGCAATAACCCGGGGCTGGTGTTCTTGAGCGGCGGCTTGGTTGTCTTTGGCGTCGTGTTCAATCGTTTGAACACAACGATCCTGGGATGGTGGCAGTACGTCAACGGACCTGCGCCGTACATCCCATCGCTCAGCGAAGTGACGATCACGATTGCGCTCGTGAGTGCGGGGGTGGTGGTATTTGGACTTGCCGCCAAATTCCTGCCGGTCTTTCCGCACGAAGAACATGCCGCGGCGTAAATCGGAAATTTAAGGAATCAAGATTGGAGGTTGGGAGACATTTTCCCAATCTCCAATTTCCCATCTCTGGATATTGGGTGTAAGATACCATTGGTTCTGTGCCGCAATCGTGCAAGAGGAATGTGGATTTGAAATCGATTATGCGATCTTTGCTCAATATTGGTTTGAGCGCCAAGATGGGGTTGCTGGTCATCGTTGGCACGTTGTCGATGATCAGTCTGTTTGCCTATTTGGGCACCGGCGCGTTGGACGAAAGTACCCAGCGCAATTTGCAAGAACGCGTTGTGCTTGCGCAAATGTCCGCCAGTTATATGGACGCGTTGCTCGAAAATATCGAAGGTGTCTTGAGCGATGCGGCGAACGAAAGTTATTGGGCGGATTCATCGCGCGTCGATTTTGCGTTAGAGCAAATTTTTCGGCGCGCTGCGGTATTTTCTTCGCGCGTACTAGTCGTCGATAACCAAGCGCGCGTGATTGCGTCCAAGCCGTTGGCATTGGGCGATATTTCGCTTGCTGATGTGCCGCCGATTGTCGCTGCACTCAACGGCACCTCCTTTGCCGTCTCGCGCGTGGTGCAATCGCATCCCATTCTTGGGTCGAATGTCTTTGCCGCCACGCCGATTCGTGACGCGAACGGCAAGGTTACCCGCGCGCTGGTTGCCATACTCGTATTCAACGCGACCAACACACGCGCCTTCGCGCATCCGATCGGGCTGGGACAGACCGGCTATATGGATTTGATTACGATGGATGGAGTCATTCTCGCCAGCACGCGTCCCGAACGGGTGGGACGGCAGAGCGATCACGAAGATAGTCTGATGGGAATGATTCGCGATCATCGCCAAGCGGTGTCCGCGTGCCACGATTGCCATACGTCGCTCGGTGAAGGCATTCCGCTCGCCGAAGTGTTGGCGTTCGCACCGCTCAATCGCGCGGCGTGGGGAATTACGATTCGCCAGAGCGAGAGCGAAGTCTTTGCCTCGACGCGCTTGTTGCAATCGCGCATCTTTGGTTTGATGACTGTGATGCTGATGGGGGCGTTGACGCTGGTTTATCTCACCACGCGCAGCGTCATCGTCCCGGTGCAAGACTTGACCGAAGCCACGCGTCGCATCGCCGCCGGCGATTTGGATTCGCCGCTGAAAACGTACGCGCAAGACGAAGTGGGCGTGCTTGCGCGCTCGTTCGACGAAATGCGTGTGCGACTGAAAGAATCAAACGACGAGATTCAAGCATTGAACCGCGAACTCGATGCGCGCGTGCAGGAACGCACCGCGCAGTACGAAGCGGCGGCGCGCGAAAATGCGCGACTCTACGCCGAATTACAGCGCAAAGAACAAGCACGCGGCGAGTTGTTGCATCGAGTCATTTCCGCGCAAGAGGACGAACGCAAACGCATCGCGCGCGAATTGCACGACGAGACGAGTCAAAGTCTCAGCGCGTTTATGATCGGTTTGGAAACGGCGCAAGTCGCGTTGGAACACAATCCCGATAAAGTGCGCGGGCATTTGAAAAGTACCCAGGCGATTGCCGATACACTGCTGAAAAATATTCATCGTTTAATCGCCGACCTGCGCCCCAGTCTGCTCGACGATCTGGGCTTGGTGCCGGCGATTGCGTGGTTCGGCGAGCAACGTTTGAATCCGCTGGGCATTCATTTTCGAATGGAAGAAAGTGGACTGGAACAACGCTTGAGCCCGGTGATCGAAACGGCTTTCTTTCGCATTGTGCAAGAAGCGTTGACCAACACGATGCGGTACGCGCACGCCCAAAATGTGTGCGTCAAGTTGATGCGGAAAGATGGCAGTGTAACTCTCCAAGTTTCGGATGATGGCATTGGCTTTGATCCGCAAATGCTTCAGTCCGCCGATTCGCAAGGGCAAGGGCTGGGATTGCGCGGCATGCAAGAACGCGCAAGTAATCTCGGCGGCACGTTCGATTTGCAAACGGCGCCCGGCAAAGGCACGATTATCACGGTGCGCGTGCCGGTGCCTGGTTGAAAGGAACGCTATGTCAAAGATTCGAGTGTTAATTGTTGACGATCACGCCATCTTGCGTGAAGGGTTGCGTGCGATGTTGAATTACTATGACGATGTTGAAATCGTTGGCGAGGCGCAGGACGGCAACGAAGCGATGGCTCAGGTCGAGGCATTATTGCCCGACGTGGTGTTGATGGATATTGCGATGCCGGGGATGAATGGGCTGGAAGCGACGCGCTTGCTCCGGCAAAAATATCCGCAGACACGTATTTTGGTTTTGACTCAGCACGAAGATCGCCAATACGTCGTGCCATTACTCCAAGCCGGCGCAGCTGGCTTTATGACCAAGCGTGCACTCGGGACGGAACTCATCAACGCTCTGCGCGTCGTCGCGCGCGGCGAAACGTACCTGCAACCTTCCGCCGCCACGACACTCGTCGAAGAAATTCGCCACACCAGTGACGGATCGAATACGGTAGCAGAATCGATCACGCCGCGTGAGTTGGAAATTTTGCGGCACATTGTCGCCGGGGAAACCAACACACAGATTGCAAACGCGTTGACCATCAGTGTCAAAACCGTCGAATGGCATCGCGCGAATTTGATGAGTAAACTGGATGCACACAGCGTCGCCGATCTGGTTCGCTACGCCATCGAACACGGGTTGACGGAAAAACTCAATTGACCGAATAAATTATCCTTCTCGAACGCCTTGCTCAAACGAGCGGGGCGTTTTTGTTTTTCTCCAACGCCAAACCCCAAGTAACACCGGGGCACATCCCGGTGAAATCCCCGGTCTCAAACCTATCGTTCCAGCCAACTGCCCCGGCATTTCTGTTACCCCAGTCCCTGATTTCTCCCGGTGGAAAAACACTTGATCCCCCAACCCACAAACTAGGACTAGACCTGTTCAAAGAAAAACCGCCGCGCCGTATACTCGATGTGGACAGCGAAACAGATTCGCGCGCGAGGCGAGGTGGTTATGGATCGATTTGCGGTCATCTACGGCAAACTTTTGTTGACCTTGTTGCTCAGCATTTTCTTCACCACATCGGATGCCGATATTCATCAGCTCAAGCAAACATCCTTGCCGGATTCGACGGTGACGGCGCAACCGGCTTTCATTGCCGGCAATCGCATCGCGTTTGCTTCGGATCGCGATCATTGTTTCTATTTCAACATTTACACGATGAATGCCGACGGGTCGGATGTTCGCCGCTTGACCAACGCGGTAACCGACGATAAATCGCCGGCGTGGTCGCCGGACGGCACCCGAATTGCATTCGCGTCGGATCGCACCGGCAATTACGAAATCTATGTGATCGACGCCGACGGTACGAATCTGCGACAACTTACGCAGAACGACGCGTTTGATTGGGAGCCGGCGTGGTCGTCGGATGGACAACGCATCGCGTTTACATCGAACCGCGACGGCAATTGGGAAATCTACGCGATGAGTGTCGATGGCTCGAACATGACGCGGCTGACCAATCACGGCGCGTACGATTGGCAACCGGTGTGGTCGCCCAATAGCAAACAACTGGCATTCACTTCGGATCGCGACGGTAAGTGGGAAATTTACATACTCAACCTTGTCGATTTGGAACTGAAGCGTGTTACGCATCCGCCCGCCGATGGACGCGACCCGGCGTGGTCGCCTGATGGGCAACATATTGCGTTTGTCTCGACGCGCGACCGCGCGTGGGAAATCTATGTGATGAACGCCGACGGTTCGAATGTAACGCGCTTGACGCGCGGCACCGCGATCAATCAATCGCCCGCGTGGTCGCCGGAGGGTCGCCGCATCTATTACGAATCGAATGGCGAAATTTGGTCGATGAATTTGGACGGTTCGAACATCGTCAACGTGACCAAAAATTCAGCCACAGATTTTCATCCGTCTTGCACAGCCAACGCGCGACCTTAGTACGCTTGGAATAATCATCGAACTAACTTGATGGAGGTATGTATGAAACTGACCAGACGTGATTTTCTAAAGTTATGTGGCACGAGTGCAGTGATGCTCGGCGTGGGCGCAAAGGTTGCGCCGCCCGGCTTGGAACCGGGAACATTGACCGTTCCGCAACCGGCGTATCAGGGCAAAGGTATTCTCATCGACACGACCAAGTGTGTGGGCTGTCAAATGTGCCAAACGGCGTGCCAAAAAAGCAAGAACCTGCCGGCGGATACCAAACAACGCGCATTATCAGCCGTCTCGCCGTCGGTCGTGAAAATGATGAACGTCTCGACTGACCCGGCAAAACCGGAAATGAAACCGATCAAAATGCAATGTATGAACTGTTTGAACCCGGCGTGCGTCGCGGCGTGTACGGTTGGCGCGTTGCAAAAACGCCCCGACGGTCCCGTCGTCTACGACGCCAATCGATGCATCGGTTGTCGTTATTGTATGTACGCTTGCCCGTTCGGTATTCCAACGTTCGAGTGGAATCAACAGTTCTCGCTCATCAAGAAATGCGATGGCTGCGCCGACCGCGTCGATCAAGGCAAAGTGCCGGCGTGCGTGGAAGCGTGTCCGGCGAACGCGTTGACCTTCGGCAAGCGCACCGATTTGTTGACCATCGCCAATCAGCGCGTGTACGATGGCAAGGGCAAATATATTCAACACGTGTACGGCGAGTATGAAGTGGGCGGCACCTCGATGTTGTATTTGGCGTCCGTGCCATTTGAAAAATTGGGCTTGCCTACTTTGCCCAACACCGCGCCGGCGGAAATCAACGCCACGATTATGCACGCCACGCCGACGATTGCCGCCGGCATGATTATGGCGCTGAGTGGAATGTACTGGCTCATCAAACAACGCGACCGGTTGGAACGCGCACCCGCGTACGCGAACAACGAAAACAATAATGGAGGTCACTAACGATGTTTGGCATTCAAATTCCCCAAGAGTTGATGGACGGTGTCGTTTTCCTGTTCATGTTTGGCGCGCGGATTGGTTTACCGATTGCGTTAATGATGACGCTGGGGTATTGGGCACAACGCAAATTGAACCCCGCCGGCGTCGCAGAGCCGCGCCGACGACCGTTGCCCCAATTGATCCAACGCATCGATAACGAAATCAGTGCCTTGCCGGCGTGGTTGCCGACGATTGCCTTGCTGACCGTCATCGGCGGGGTAGCGATGTTGTATCGCTTGTGGGTCGGGCTGGGTGCATCGACGAATTTGAATCAAGCATATCCCTGGGGTTTGTGGATCGGTTTCGATCTCTTTATGGTTGCGTTCTCCGGCGGCGCGTTCACGCTCGCCACGCTGGTTTACGTCTTTCAGATGCACCGCTTTCACGCGGCAATTCGTCCCACCGTGTTGACCGGTTTGCTGGGCTACACGTCCGTGCTCGTGATTCTGTTGATGGACTTGGGACGCTGGGATCGCTTCTATCACTTTATCATCTACCCCAACATCAACTCCGCGCTGTTCGAAGTTTCGTGGTGCATCTTGCTCTACACGACCGTGTTGGTTTCGGAATTCAGCCCGGTGATTATGCAAAAGTTCGGTTGGAATCACGCGATGGCGATCATGCGCAAAATCACCGTGCCGCTCGTCATCGTCGGTTCGACGCTCTCGACGCTCCACCAATCGTCGCTTGGCTCGCTCTTCGTCGTGATGACGGAACGCTTGCACCCGTTGTGGTACACGCCGCTGGTGCCGGTGCTTTTCTTCGTCTCGTCGATTGCCGCCGGCTTGGCGATGGTCGTTGCCGGCGCAACTGTGAGTTACTGGGTGTTCAAGCGCAGTCTGCCGCAACGTCTCGTCGCCGATCTCTCGACGTTCCTGCCGTGGATCCTGGGACTGTACCTCGTCTTGAAATTCGGCGAGTTGTTGTGGGCGGGTGAAATTGAATTGCTCTGGACGCAAGGTATTTACAGTCTGTTGTTCTGGACCGAATTGATCGTCGGCGCGATGATTCCGATTGTCTGGTTCAACTTGAAACGCGTTTATCGAAGCCGGTTGCTTTCGCTGATGGGCGCAATCTTGGTGCTCGGCGGCATCTTCCTCAATCGCTTCGATGCCGCGTGGTTCGCGTTACGCCCGGTCACCGGATACACGTACATTCCCAGCATTGCTGAAATCCTGATTCAAATGGGCGTCATCTGCGGCATCATCACGGTGTACACGCTGGTGGGTCATTATCTGCCGCTGTTTGAAGGCACGATTCGTCCCGAAGAAGATATTCGACCTAAATCGGCGTTCAAGCCACAGCCGCGCCCGGTGAGTTAGACCTCACGCGATTGCGTGTGGGCAGAAAATCCGCAGATTTGCTGATTTTGCAGAGCACTCGTCTGTGAAATCAGTGGAATCTGCGGATTATCTTTTTGCATTTCCCTTCAAGCGTTTGTATAATTGAACTAGCCACCAACTATGAGCGAACTCACTTCTTTTCTGCAATCGAACATCATTCTGATCTACTTTGTCTACGGACTTGCGCATTTCGTTACGGGAATGGCAGTCGCGTTGGAATCCGGTCGCGCGACACAATTGCGCTTGTCGCGAGCATTGCCCTTCCTTGCCGCGTTCGGTATTACGCACGGCATCAATGAATGGGTCGAAATGTTCTCAATGATCTCCGAGCAAATCCCCACGTTGTTGCAAGAGCCGCGTTGGGCGGAGATGATCAAACTGCTTTGGAAGGGCATTTCGTTTTATTTTCTATTTGAATTCGGTGTGCGTTTGCTGAGCGAGCATCTGTCGCAATACAAGCAATCGTTGCGATTATTTCCGCTCATCGGTTTGCTGGTGTGCGGCATCGGCGCAGTCATTATGTACTTGCAAGCGCGACCGGTGGGCTATCCGCAACCCGGTTTGGTGGAGGTTTGGATCAATTACGCGCTGGGCATTCCCTCTGCTATTTTTTCCGTGATCGCGTTATTGGCGCAACGCCGGGCTTTTTTGCGCGATAATATGCCGCAGTTCGGCGGCGATTCCGTTGGCGCGGCGTTGGCAATTGGCTGGTACTGTTTGCTCGATCAAGTGATCGACGAGCCCGCGCTCATCTTCCCAGCCAACATTCTCAACTCGCAAACGTTTCTTCACGTGGTGGGCTTGCCAGTCGAAATCTTTCGCACGATCGCGGTTACGGCGTTGGCATTCTTTGTGATTCGGACGTTGCGCGTCTTTGAAGTGGAGTACGCGCAACGGCTGGACGCGGCGAATCGTGCGCGCTTTGCGGCGCAAGAAGAAGCCACGCGCGAATTGATGGTGCTATTTGAAGCGTGCCGCATTCTTGGCACCTCGCTCGATGTCAATCAACTCATCCACGATTCGTTGACGAAAATCGTCAACTTGCTTGATCCTATGATCGCCGGGTCAGTTTATTTGTACGATCCCGCGCATCGCGCCTTGACGTTGCGCGCGTGCAAAATGCGAACCGAACACCCGGCGTTGAGCGATTTAGAAATCCAAGCGGAAAAGCGCGCCGTGCAAGAAGCGTTCGACAAATCGGAAATTGCGTACGAAGCCGAACCGCGCGCCGGCACATCGTTCGTTGCGGTGCCGCTTGTCTCGCAGGGCAAAACGGTTGGCGCGTTGACACTGGCACATCGCGCCGCGTTTTCCAATTATGCGGTGATTCAGACGCTCGCGCGGCAATTGGGCATCGCGCTTGACAATGCCAAGTTGTATTCCGAAATTCAAGAGAAGGAAAAGTTGCGCGGGCAATTGTTGGAACGCGCCGTCGCCGCGCAAGAGGAAGAACGCAAACGCATCGCGCGCGAATTGCACGACGACACCGGGCAGTGGCTCACCGCGCTCGGCGTCGGTTTGGGCGGCGTGGAGCAAACGATTGCGCAAGACCCGGAAAAAGCCCAGTATCAAATTGCCGAACTGAAAAATATCACGATGGGCGCAATCGATAATTTGCGTCAGTACGTTTCCGATTTGCGCCCGTCGGTGCTGGACGATTTGGGTTTGGTGTCGGCGTTGCGCTGGCTTGCAGAACGATATGGCGAGCGCACAAAATTGCCGGTCGATTTCCAAGTGGTTGGCGTAAAACGTCGCTTGTCATCCCAGGTTGAGACCGTGGTGTTTCGCATCGCGCAGGAAGGATTGAACAACATTGGACGGCACGCGCACGCGACGCAAGCGAAATTGCGTTTGGAATTTGCGGACGCCTTTGTTCTGCTCACCGTCGAAGATGATGGCAAAGGATTCGTCGTCGATCAGGTGTTGGGTTCACATCCCGAACGCCGCGCGTGGGGGTTGTTGGGGGTGCAGGAACGGGTCGCGCTCGTCGGCGGCAAATTCAAAGTGGAATCCGAGCCGGGGCGGGGAACTAGGTTGGTGGTGGAGATACCGGTTGTCTAAAGTATGAAGTAGGCAGGATGAAATATGAGCGACGAAGGGGGAATGTCATCGTGAGCGGAGCGAAGCCGCGAAGCGTCCAAGTATTTTGAAAGATTGCTTCGTCGCAATCCTTCGACTCCGCTGCGCTTCGCTCGGGACGCTCCTCGCAATGACAATTCAGTTTTCATCCTTCATCCTTTGTCTTTTCTTCAAAGTTGCGTTGGAGGTGCTCTTGCCCAAAATCCGACTCTTGATGGTCGATGATCACGAAATCGTCCGCGCGGGTTTGCGGATGTTACTGCAAAGCCAGCCCGACATTGAAATCGTCGGCGAAGCGGACAATGGACGCGACGCGGTCGCCAAAGCCAAATCGCTCACGCCCGACATCGTGTTGATGGATATTTCGTTGCCGGACATCGATGGCTTTGAAGCGACGCGCCAAATCAAACGCGCCGCGCCGAACGTCGCCATCCTCGCATTGACGATGCACGAGAGCGATGAATATTTTTTCAAAATGCTCAACGCCGGCGCGTCCGGCTATGTGCCCAAAAAAGCCGCGCCGACCGATCTGGTTACCGCGATTCACACGATTCACGACGGCGGCGTGTTTCTCTATCCGTCGCTCGCTAAATCGCTCGTGCGCGATTATATGGGACGCGCGGCGGAGAGCGGCGCGAAAGAGGCGCTCGATGGTTTGACCGACCGCGAGCAAGAAGTGTTGAAACTCATCGCCGATGGACTGACGAATCAGGAAATCGCGGACAAGTTGTCGATCAGCGTGAAAACAGTCGAGCGGCATCGCGCGAACATTATGGGCAAACTCAACTTGCACAGCCGGACGGAGTTGGTCAAGTACGCGATTCGCAAGGGGTTGATTGATGTGGAGGGGTAGTGCGATAGTGCGTTAGTTCGATAGTGCGATAGTTTGTTCAGATATTCCGTACGCGTGGAATGGGAAATGATGGGGGGAGGTGCGCGGTGGCAGACATTAAAACAATTGCGGCAGAATTGAAACGCGGCGAGGTTATCTTTTTCCTAGGCGCCGGGATGAGCAAGAGCGCGGGCTTGCCGATGGCATCCGACCTCGCCGCGCAATTGCCGGAAGATTTCAAGCCGCCCGACGTGGACAAGCCAACGCTTGCCGACATTGCAGATTATATGGATGCTGAGCATCGTCGCGCACAGTTGAATACCAAAATCCGCGAACTTGTCAAAGCGGCACAGGATACACTCACCGCGCCATCGCCGGCGCACCTGGCGCTGGCGCGCCTCAAAGATGTGGATTTGGTCGTCACAACGAATTGGGATACCTTGCTGGAAGATGCGTGCGACGCGCTTAATCCCAAGCGACCGTACTATGTCATCACCAGCGATGAGGATTTGGAAGGACGTCCCAAAACTCCTGACATACTCAATATTCTCAAACTGCATGGCACGCTCAACAGTCCCGGCAGTTACATCATCAGCGAGAACGATCTCGCGCGGTTCAAACGCACACATCCCAATCTGTACCGCCGCTTGGAAAATATCTTTATTGACCAGACGATTGTGCTCGTTGGTTATGGGTTGGGTGACGAAAATATCAAACGCGCCTACAACGACGTTCGTTTTGAGAGACGGATTCCGCGTCAGGTCTATGCCGTCAATCCCCACGTGAGCCGATCGCGCATTGGCATTTGGCGCGACCGCAACGTTGAAATCTTGAATGATGCTAATGGCAACCCTTACGACGCGCTCACCTTCTTTACTGAGTTGGAACAACTCCTCCGCGTTCCTACTGCGATAACTCCTACCGCAACTCCGACCACGCCCACCATTCCACTTGCCGCGCAACGCTATTTGACCTACCTCGTTGACAATCTGCGCTCGATTACGTTTCAAGGTATTGTCCAAGTGGAGCGTGCGCCAGTCACGCTGGATGTGGATGACTTGTACGTCAATCTCTATGCCGCGCCGGAGATGCCGCGCACTGAAATGGTCGAACGCTGGCAAGGCAAATCGCCGGAAAGACTGGAAGAGCAGATACGCGAACGCGCCAGCGAACCGATTCACATTGACGAGGCACTCAAAAAACATCACGCTATGGTCGTCCTGGGACACCCGGGCGCGGGCAAGACGACGCTGTTACGTTATCTCGCTGTTATCTTTGCGCAATCACGCGCCGAAGAAAAACTAGGTTTGCGCGAAGAGCGCGTGCCGTTTCTTGTTCCGCTGGTCGCCTACAACGCCAAACTGCGCGAGAATCCCCACCTCGATCTGATAGACTTTATTCCGCAATACTGGCGCACCGAAACAATGACCTACAACATCGCGCCGCTGTTGCAAGAGCATCTCTCCAAAGGCACGGCGTTGATCTTGCTCGATGGGTTGGACGAAGTGTTTGAAAGCGCGGAACGAAAACGAGTCGTCGAACGTGTCAAGCAGTTTTATCTCAAATGGAAACAAGGCAATCGTTTTGTCATCACCAGCCGCATCATCGGCTATCGGGATGCCCCGCTAGAAGATGACGACCTTGTACACTTGACGCTACAGAATTTCACCCAAGATGAGATTCGTTGGTTTGCGCACAATTGGTGGGGCGCGTACTTGCGCCAATTGCGCGGCGACACCCCCACCGCGCGCGAAGAAGCGACGCGCGAAGCCGAACGCCTGACCGCTGCCATCTTTCGCGATCCCGGCGTCGAAGCGTTGGCGACGAATCCGCTCTTGCTGACCATCCTGGCGTTGATTCATTATTCCGGCAAGGAACTGCCGCAAAAGCGTGTGGAACTCTACGAGTTGTACGTCAAGACGCTTATTACCTCGTGGAGTCGGCGGCGAACGCTGGCGCGCGAAGCGTTGAGTGGGCTGGAAGAAGCCGAGGCGATCAAAATCCTTGCGCCGCTTGCCTTGTGGATGCACCGTGAACATCCCGCCGGCACCGCGCCGCGCGCCGAAATCGAAAAACAAATCGAAACGTATTACGCGCAAAAAATGGAGCCCGCCCAAGCGGCGGATGCCGCGCGCGGCTTTGTGGACAGCGTCCGCAAGTACACCAGTTTGCTCGTCGAGCGCGGCGAGAATGCGTACGGTTTTTTGCATCTGACGTTTGAAGAATATCTGGCGGCGCGCGGTGCGATTTTTGCCGGTCAAGTCGAACGCCAGAAAATTTTCGAGACGCTCTGCCCACACTTGTATCTCCCAGCGTGGCGCGAGGTCGTGCGTTTGACCGCCGAGCATCTGAGTCTCATCGCTAAAGAAGAAGCGACGGCGTCGTTGTTCATCCGCAAGATTTTGCAGGACAGACCAACCCAGAAACAAGATGCCGGCAAAAACGCGGTGCTTGCCGGCGCGTGCTTGCAAAACATTGGTCAAGCGGGCGTGGAAAAATCCGTATGGGATGATACGCGCACCGCGATGTATGAAACGATGATTGCGCTCGACCTTGCGCCGGCGACGCGCCGCGATGCCGGCATAATGCTGGGGGAATTGGGCTGGACACCGCCAGATTTGGATGAAATGATTTTGATTCCAGCGGGCGAGTTTGTCTATCAAGGCAAGCCGCGTAAACTGCCAGCGTTTGAAATTGGCAAATATCCGGTGACAAATGCGCAATTCAAACTCTTTGTGTTGGCAGACGGTTATCACACGCCACGCTGGTGGTCAAAGGAAGGGTGGAAATACCGCGAGAAAGAAAACCGGGAATGTCCGCGTTACTGGGACGACGCGCGTTTCAACAACCCGCTTCAGCCGGTCGTAGGTGTGAGTTGGTACGAAGCGGAGGCATATTGTAAATGGTTGAAGGAGGAAACGGGCAGAGACTACCGATTACCCACCGAAGAAGAGTGGGAAAAAGCGGCGAGTGGAATGAAAGGCAAAGTTTATCCCTGGGGCAAGGAATTTGACCCGCGCAAAGCCAACACTGTTGAAAGCCAATTGGGCGCAACAACGCCGGTGATGATGTACCCGGCTGGGAAGAGCGACTATGAGGTATTTGACCTTTCCGGGAATGTTTGGGAATGGACAAGTAGCAAGTACAGCGATAAAGAACCATTTCCAGTATTGCGCGGCGGCTCGTGGGACTACTTTGCTGACGTCGCTCGTTGCGCGCTCCGCGACAGGGACGTCCCTGTCTACGGGGTCAACCTCGGGGGATTTCGTTGCGCCAGGAGTTTCTCCGCCTAAGTCCTCTGTCCTCTGTCCATTGTCCTCTGTGGGGGGAGTTTGAGGGGGGGTTTCCCCCCCCAAAGGAAAATTTTTTTTGCAAAAA
>DAOTXS010000047.1:0-123455 GCA_034435055.1 Anaerolineae bacterium
CGACCTTCAAAGCGGCAATTGAAACATGCTTGAGCGAAATTGACATCAAACACAAGTCAGCATTAGATTCGTTGCTCACATTGAATTTTCAGACCTTCAAAAAAGCGCAGTTTATGCCCGTGTGAAGTATATCGTCTAAACAAATCAAATCCTGCGTACTTGCGGAACGAACATAGCACTATCACAATTGAGATGAACGAACATAGAATGCAGGTCATCGATGGCGACACTGTTCACGATAACGAAGATATGATCGTTGGCTATGTATTCGTTCAGCCGAACACTGACGGTTGCAGGTTGACCATTGAACATATCAAGCCGAAATCAAAGATGATAACAAGGTTGAGGATTGTTCGAGACTCTAAAGAAGGTAACCTTGCGATACCGTATCTTGTTGGTGCCGACCCGCATCACGAAATTACCGTTATTGCATTGGGGGAATTTGACCGCGCGCAATGGTTTAGGAAATTTGCGTATGAAGTTTTGGTGAAAGCCGATAGCTCAGAACGTGCAAGAAATTGGGACAACGAACACGGGCAATACGGGCTGATCGTGAAACGTGATTTTGGAGTGATTGATTTTCCTAACGACGGAGTGAAAGAACGGTATCTCGAAGGGAGATTGGAAGCAATCGAAGCACAAAACGCGCGAGCAAAAGAACGCGGAGATGCTACAGTAGTCTTTGAAGGCAAATGCAAAGACGACAAACGATTGATCGAAGCAGTCGAAGCATTTATCAAACGGACTCTACCACGACCCGATGTTAAAAACATGCCGCCATTACACAGTGGCGGAATTAAATTGTATTACAATGGCGTGCCACGTATTTATCATATCCGCGCTATTGGTACGGCAGGGCGGATTGATGGCAATATCGGGCAATTGGAGATTAATGCCCAAAGCGATAACCAATACTACTTCAAGGTCTTACGGTATGGCAGTTATGGAATTGATTGGTTGGACGGCGATTACCCAGCGATAAGAGAATTCTTTGACTGGTTGGCGAACGAATTACGAAAAAATTATGGGGAGCGAGCGGTAGCCGAACCAACCGCGAGTGCGGCAACGACGCAAGCGCAAAACGCGAAGCAAGCAGCAAGCACCGAACAAAAAAGCAAGAAAGGCGGACGTCCACGCAATACGGATGATGAATGGGCAAGGCAACAAGTGCATAAACTAGGACGAAGCAAACAAGAGGTTTTCCCAGAGTGGAAAAAGCGTATCGGTGAGCGGGCAAAATTACTAGCGGATGTGAATGACAGTTTTGATAAAGTCATAGGGAAGAAACCGAAAAAAGGGGAATAATCTCTTTTTCTTCGGTGTCATGTATGATAAAACGAGGTCAAGCAGTTGCGCTTGACCTTTGTCATTTAAGGGGGCAAAGCCAACGGTATGCATAAAAACGATGGAGGGAAAAATGAGCCAAGAAGTCATCACCGCTTTTCTGCTCGGTGTCTCGGTGGGGCAGTGGTGGATCATTCGGCAGATGATTGACGCGTTAAAAGACTTGCTCAATAAACGCAAGCGAAGAAAATAGCGTCCGCGTAAAAAGACCTGACAGGTTTTGCAAAACCTGTCAGGTCTGAAATAAATCTGTGTAATCTGCGAAATCTGCGGATTATGCTTTTTCCACCAACCGCCCGTACAACTTCGTCAGTTCTTTCAATCGCGCTGCAACCGCATCGTTCAGCGCGCCGGGCAACATGCGCCATTGCCAATTCCCACTCGCAATGCCGGGGGCATTCATCCGCGCCGACCCATCGAGCGAGAGCACATCTTGCGCCGGCGTCATCGCCGTGTGCGCCACCGACGACCACGCCAAGCGAATGAAATCCCACGCCACGTCTGCCCCATCGCGCGCGAGATAACGGCGCACGTGATCGCGGATACGCTCCGTCGCTTCATCATGATACCAACCGACAACCGTGTTGCTATCGTGCGTGCTGGTGTACACCACTTCATCGCCGGAAAAATTGTGCGGAAGAAATGGATTGTGCGGACTTTTGCCATCGAACGCAAAATTGAGCACCTTCATTCCGGGATAACCAAATTCTTTTTGCAGTGCGGTTACACCCGCACGCGATTCCTTGTCGAAATCACCCAAATCCTCCGCGATGATCGCCACCTCGCCTAGCGCTTGCGTAACCGCGCGGAAAAGTTTTGCGCCCGGTCCTTTGACCCACTTGCCTTTGACCGCTGTCGTTTCCCCGTACGGCACTTGCCAGTAATTGTAAAAGCCGCGAAAGTGATCGATGCGCACAACATCCGCGACAGTCAACGCCATTTTGAATCGCTCGATCCACCACGCAAAATTGTCTTCCGCCATCAAATTCCAGCGATAATGCGGATGCCCCCACAATTGCCCGGTCGTGCTGAAAAAATCCGGCGGCACACCGGTCACGACGACTGGTTTGAAATTCTTGTCGAGATAAAACACGTTCGGGTTCGCCCACACTTCCGCGCTATCGAGCGCGACAAAAATTGGAATGTCGCCGATGATTTTGACGCCGCGTTCGTTCGCATATTTTTTGACGGACAGCCATTGTTCAAAGAATTGCCACTGCCGATACTTTTGATTTTCGATTTGCGCGGCGAGTTCTTTGCGCGCGCGCGCCATCGCGCGTTCTTCGCGCATCGCCAACTCGCGTTCCCATTCGTGCCACGGTTGCCACCCGCGCGATTCTTTGAGCGCCATAAAAAGTGCGTAATCGTCGAGCCACGCCGCGTGCGTTTTGCAAAATCGACGAAACGCTTTTTGCTGATCGGCGGACGCGCCCGCTTGGAAATTTGCAAACGCGCGATTCAACAAATCGGTCTTGTACTGAATCGCCCAACCGTAATCGACCTTTTCGGTCGGAAACGCCGGGACGTTCGCAAGGTCGGATTCCGCTAAATGTTTTTGCGCGACGAGTTTTTCCGGACTGATGAGGAGTGGATTCCCGGCGAGCGCGGAAAAACACAAGTACGGCGAATCGCCGTAGCCGGTGGGATTGAGCGGGAGAATTTGCCAGTACGTTTGACCGGCGGCTTGCAGAAAATCGACCAAGCGCAAAGCCGCGTCTCCCAAATCACCGATGCCAAAACGACCGGGCAGCGCGGTGGGATGCAAAACGATGCCACTGCGGCGAGGAAATTTCATGGGATTTACCACATCTCAATCGAGTAATCCGCGACGACCGCATCCAAGCGACTGCGTTCAATCGCGTCGATCACTTTTTCCAACAAGCCGTGCGCGTAATCGCGGTCCGGCGAAACGCAAACGATGCCGAGTGTCGCAGATTGCCACGAGTCGAGCGCATCGACTTCGGCAATCGATACGTTGAAATCGCGGCGGACGCGCGCAACAACCGATTTGACGACGTGCCGTTTATCTTTGAGCGAGTGGCTCGATGGAATTTCCAATTCGAGCGTGCAAACACCAACAACCATAATTCAAGTTTCAGATTTTGGATTTGAGATTTACGAATTGCCGAGTCAAATCGTCCGCAATGCCATTCTCGCGGATGATGCGCGCGTACAGTTCCGCGCTTGGTTTGGGCGTGCGCTTTTGCGTTGCCACATCGAGATGAATCAAACCAAACTGTAAAGCGTAACCTTCCGACCATTCAAAGTTATCGGTCAACGTCCAGTAAAAATATCCCTTGACCGGCGCGCCTCCCAGAATCGCTTGATGCATCGCGGCAAGATAGGAAACGAGAAAACCGGGACGCAGTTCGTCGTTGCGATCACACATCCCGTTCTCGGTGATGTAAATGGGTTTACCCGCGCCGTACTCGCTCAGCCATTTAATTGTCCGGTAAAACGCGCGCGGGTCGATGTCGCCTTTGCCAAACCAACGAAGCAGTTCATCGTCGTACGGCACGCCCCAAGGTTGCGCCGGCAACGTGCGTCCAAAGAATTGCCCAGGATTCGTCCAATCGACGGCGACGCGGCGCGAAAAGTAAAAGTTCAACCCAATGAAATCTTGTGTATCGACCACCTCAGGTAACTTGTTTCCCCAACCCATCGGCGGGCGCAGTCTGCCATCTTTCAGTGTGAACAGGAAAATTCGATTGTAGATCGTGTCCTGCAAATTGGCGATCACGCGGTTCAGCCACGATTCTGGGCGCGCGGGTTTGAGTGGCAAGAGATTGTGCACCAGCCCAACCCGCGCGCGTGGCTGGACCAGATGAACCGCGTGATACGCGGCGGCGTGCGCGCGCAACATATTGTGCAACACGCGCATCGCTAAACGGAAATCTTTTTTGCCGGGAGGCCAGTTGCCGTTCACATAACCGGCATACGTATAGACCATCGGCTCGTTGATTGTGATCCAAAAATTGCACAGGTCGCCAAGTTCTTGCACCACTTTGCCGGCAAAGCGTTCAAAGCAGCGCACAACTGCTTCGGTTTCCCACGCGCCTTTTGCGCGCAACCACAGCGGGTTGGTAAAATGATGCAGCGTAACCAGTGGCGTCATTCCGCGCTCGCGCAATGCGGTCAACACGCGCCGATAAAACCGGATCGCCTCAGAATTCCACTCACCTTCGCGCGGCTCGATGCGGCTCCATTCAATCGACAAACGAAGCGCGTTGTGTCCAAACGCTTGTGCCAGATCGAAATCGGTACGATAACGTTCGCCTTGCCACCAATCACACGCAACGGTCGAGCGGTCTTCGTGGTGAATGTGTCCGGGTGTTTGCTCCCACTCCCACCAATCGTTGTTTGTGTTGCCGCCTTCAACTTGATGCGCGGCGGTTGCAGTCCCCCACAAGAATCCGTCTGGAAAGTTCAGTGTGTTCATCGATGTTCCCTCAGGGTGAATTATGCTGGCATACGTAAATCGCTCAACTCAAAGACTTCTACGGGGGCAGAACGTCCCCGGATGGTTATCACTTCACTTTTAGTAACGAGGGCTTGCTCTTCGATCAAAGCGAATGTGCTTCGGCTCATCAACGTTTGCCCCGGTTGCGCGTTCTCTTGCAAACGTTTGGCGACATTTACCGTATCGCCGACGGCGGTGTAGTTCATCAGATCGCGTGTGCCGATGTTGCCGACAATCGCTTCGCCGGTGTGCAACCCCACGCGAAAATTCAGGCGTCGCGAACGCGGCATTTGTTGTGCAAATTTTTCGATCTCTTGATGCAAGAGTAGCGCAGCGGACGCCGCCCGCGCGGCGTGATCCGGTTGCGGCAGAGGAGCATTGAAAATCGCCATCATGCCATCGCCCATGTATTTATCGACGGTGCCTTCGAACTGCAAGATGGCGCGGTACGCCGCCGCCAAATATCCATTCAACACATCGACCAGTTCTTCGGGGGCAAGTTGTTCCGACAAATTGGAAAAGCCGTGAATGTCGGCAAAGAGAATTGTAACCAATTGACGCTCGCCGCCCAATTGCACACGTCGCGGATCTGCCAACAAGCCATCCACGACAGCGGGCGCCACATAGTGTTCAAACGTGTCGCGAATTCGTTGTTTCTCTTGCTCTTCGGCACGGCGTTCTTTTTCCAAGCGCGCCTGCTCGGTCAAATCTTCGACAACGATGGCAATGCCAACCATCTTGTCTGCATGCCGCATTGTGGACAGATGCAGAGTCAAATGCACTTGACCGCGCCCCACAACTTGGGTAACCACATCGCGAACAAGGTATTGCGCGCTTTTTGACCAGAGACGCGCAATGAGTAAACCCAGTTGCACGCCTTCCATTTCGGGCAGGACTGCGCTGTACACCCTGCCAATCGCCCGCGATGCGGGGATTCGGAAAATGCCCTCGGCGGCGCGGTTGATCGAGATGATTTTGTTTTCGTGATTCAATGTCAACACGCCCGTCGCAATACTTGCCAGCGTCGAATCGAGATAGTCGCGCATCGAGCGCATTTCCGTGATCTGATAGCGCAAGTCGGCGAGCAAGCGCGCGTTTTCCAAAGCGACCGCGCTTTGCCCGGCAAGCGTCATCAGCAACGTCAAATCGCGGTCAAGGTAGGGATCGCCGGATTTTTTTGCGCCGACAACCCACGCGCCAATCAACGACTCGTTCCGTTTGATCGGCAAATAAACTTCGCCATTCAATTTCTGCAGATGCGCGCGAGTTTCTGGCGTCAAGTCATCGTACGTTGGCAAACGGTCGATGTCGAATTGCAATAATGGCACATCGCGCATCGTCAAGGTCTGGATGATCGACGAGTTCATCGTCAAATCAAATGGGGCTAACTGCTCCGATTGCGGCACCGGCTTGACGCGGTATCCTTGCGCGGTTTGTTCAAAGACAAGCAAATGCACCTCGCGCGCGCCCATCGCGCGCCGCAACAAGTTTCTGCCTTCCAGTGCCAATTCATCCAATTCGATCCGCGCGCTGAGCTGTTGACTAAATTTGCTGACGACTGCCGGCAGATCATAATTCTCGCCGAATAAAAGATTGCCAACAAATTGTTTGACCAGATTATGCAAGGGTTGATAGATAAAGGTCAGAACCAACGCCGTCGCCACGGCGCTGATCAAACTGCGCGACGGGTCCTCGCCGCGCACAATGGAACTCGCCGCTTCGATTGCAAAAAAATAGACCAGCACGGCAAACGCGGTGATGATGAAATAGTACAGCGATTGGCGCAGCAACATCCGCAAATCGACCAGCGAATGGCGAAATGCCGCATAAGCCAGCACCACCATACCGATGAGCTGGAGAATAATCGCCCATTGATAATTGGTTATGCCGCCCAACAAAGACAACACGCCATCGGCATAAAGAAATATCGACGCCAGCGCAAGATAGGTGAGACGATTGCGATGCAAGGGGCTGTGCAATCGGAGATATTCGCGGGAACCGATAATGAGCACATAGACGCTAGGAATGAGCCACAAGAGAAGGCGCAAGCCAATAATCAATGCGTCCGGTTCGACAATTGCATTTACAATCAACAGGCGCAGTTGGAATACATCAACGGCGACAAGCGCAAGTAATAACACAACACCAAACACATAACTCAGGGGACGCCATTCCAAATGAATATAGGCGCGCGCGGTGGCAAAATAAAACAACGGGAGCGCGGCAAGCGTATACAGATGAAAACGCAATATGCCAGCACGAATTTCTTCAAACACCCAATTGCCAAAGGATGCCACGAATGCCAAACTGCTGAGCAACGCCAAACCGATATAAAGCGCGAAACGAAGTTGAAGCGAGTTTTGCCAGTGACGTCGCGTCAACAACATCAGCCCAAGCACGCTATAGACAACTAGCGCAACGGCGTGAAGCAACCAAGGTACAACGAGGTTCAGAGTCATCGACATTGTCCGTCAAGTGAATCAAGAGTTAAGATCGATTACTAATGGTGCTAGTAGCGCAGCAACATAAAAGTGCGTAGTTCATCTTCGAATTGAATACGTAGGTGCTTGCCATTCCCAGCAGGGCTGGTATACAACTTTTTCATGTTGCTATCCTAGTCTACAACAGAAAGCATAGAAATCAAAGTTTCGCCAATCAGCGTGCCGGTTGCCGCATCACGCAAGCCGACGATGAGTTGATACTCGCCGCGCGCACCGTCGGCGGGGATGATTAGGTCGCGCCAATCCAACAAAACTTCGCCTTCATTCCACTCGACGGTAGGATAAGTTCCGTTCGCCGGTCGCCCGGCTTGTTCGATTATCACACATCCGGCGGCATCCTGCAATCGCACAAAGGTCACGTAATCGTTGACCGGTTTGCTACGCGCGCGCCAGTAAAGTCCCACGTTCAATTCATCCCCCGCGCGAATCGATTGCGGCACGTGGGTCGAACCAAGAAACCGCATCTCACGCCAATCGACAAAAAGCGGCTGTTCGATAAACAATTGCCCGGCGGTGTACGACCGCTTGTCTTTTTCGATTCGCACGCGCGCGATGATTGGTTCATTCCCCAACAATTGGTTCTGTTCATCTCTCGCCGGCAATAAATTCGTCGTGCCGGAGATTTGCACGCTCAATGAAAGTGTATATTCGCCGGCGGGCATCGTCGGTGGCAGACGCAACACGGACTGTTCGCCTAACCGTTTCCCCACTTGCTCGGCAGTCAACGAGGTCGCGCCGTTGTGAATCGCGTGTCCCTCTTCTGCCCACAAGTGCCCGTGCAAATCACTCACGCGCGCGGTGATGAAAAGCGAATCGGTGGCTGGCTGTTCCACGCGCCACTCGAAAACCGGTCGGAAGGTTTCACCCCCCCGTACGGTATCGGAAGGAACGATGCTGTAACCCAACAGCGTGAGCGAATCGCTATAACGAATAATCAATCGATGATCAGGTGCTTTGCGCTTGGCTAGCCAAAAACCATCAGCATCAACAATCGTTTCAAAATAACCAACCTTGCGATAACCTTCCCACCCCGGCAGATGCACACGATACCATTGCGCGGTGCTATCGCTGAGGACATAATCGGCTTGACGATAATCCGGGATCACCGGGATTTCGTACAAATATCGTCGATTGGATAGATGCGCGAGAAATTCATTTTGCCCAACGACCGTTGCGTCATTCGGAATTACTGTAATTAATTCGTTGCCGCGCCGGGTGTGTTCGCTAAACTCATAGCGCCATGATTGAAAATAGCGCGCGAAGGGACCGGGCGCGGCCAGGAAATAAGATGTACCGCTCGACACAATCAATAGACTGGCAAGCGCGCCGCGAATCGCCAACGACGACGCGCCACGTTGAATGAGATGATGCAAACCCAGGATGAGCGCGAAAAAGAGAAATGGCAATAGCGGCGCGAAATAGTACGAACGAATTTCGTACTGCAACGGATAAGTACTAAGCAACGAGTATCCTAAGGTTGGCAACGCCAGAAAAAACACTTTTGCTCCAACAATCGGGATGAACATCAATGGGGCGAGCAAATGAAGTACGTACGCAATTTTTTCGGGAAGCCAGATTACTTGCACAATGATTTCCGGGCGCATCACAATCGTCGTCAAAATTTCTGGCACACTACGCCCCAGATAACGATAGCGCGCGCCACCGCCGCCGATAGCACCTTCGCCAAAATAATAGAATGTGCCGCCGTACTCGGCGCCACGAAAAAAGGGAATCAAGAATTGAAGCAACAGGACAACCCAAGCCACACCGAACAACGTCACCACCAAACCCAGCCGACGCTGCCGTTGAAATAAAAAAATGTAGACGCCAAACGCAATGGCAATCAATCCAATCTCTTCTTTGATTAGCAACACCAGCCCCAAGCCCACAATAAAGCCGACGTAATGTTTGCGAAGCAAAAAATATGTCGCCAAAGAAAGCAACGGGACCGCCAAAGCAATTTCGTGAAATTCAGTCAAGCCAATGTGTTGCATTCCAGGATTCAAAAAATAAGTTACCGCTACCACTAACGCAAGTGGAATGCCCAAACGTTGACGCGCAAACCAATAGATCGGAAATCCAGCCAAACCGAGCCCCACTACTTGGACGATCAACAGGATGATGGGATTTTGCCAGAGGGCATAGAATGGAACAAATGCCAAAATAATCGGCGTAAAACTTTTTCCAAGAAAAGTCAAAGTATCCCGAACGAATGTGCCTTGCATCAGCCGACCGTTGAGCGAGTTCCACACGAGTTGCCCGTACTGTCCTAAATCCCAGGCAGTCGTGAGTTCATAGTAACCGGCGTGAAAAGTCAAGTATCGAATAATCGCTAATGTCGAAAAGACGGCGATGTATCCCACAGCCAACGCGAGAAATAATCGGTCGCCGTGTTTCGCCAGCCAAGTTGACCAGCGATGCCAATGGTTGGTATCGCCGCGCGCGATGATCCGATAGGTGAGAATCGCCGCGCCGATTGCAACTATAAATTGAATCAGCGTCTCGATAAAAACATTCATCGTTCTACCGCAACACCGTTATCGTCGCTATGTTTGTCTCCGCAACCCAACGCTGGGTCGCGGCGTCACGCAACCCGGCGACGATTTGATAATCATTCGGACGGAGGTCCGCCGGGAGAAAAAAATCGTGCCAGTCGAGCAAGACTTCGCCTTCGTGCCACGTCAAGGTTGGATGCACACCATTAGCTGGTTGCTGCGTGTGTTCAAAGGCAATGCGTCCATCCGCAGTACGCAATTGAATTACCACCGCATAATCGGCTTGTGGTTTGGCACGCGCGCGCCAGTACAAACCAACTTGAAGCAACTCGCCCGGCTTGATCGTTTGACGCGGCGGCACATAACCGATCAAACGAAGTTCTTGCATATCGAGGGACAAGGGATTCCTGATTTGTAATTGACTTGCCGCAAACGAACCGCGATTCTTTTCGATCCGCAGTTTGGTCAGGACGATTTCCGTTGTATCCGACTGATCGATGCTCAACGGCTCTTCCTCTTCCGCATAAACCGACAGGGTGATTTCGTACTCGCCGGCGGGCATAGTCGGTGGCAGAGCCAGGTTGTTTTGATCAATGAATGTTTTGTTAACCTGCCATTGTGTTTTTGCATCACCATCCGTTGGCTCACGATTTTCACTCGCCCAAACATGCCCGCGCGCATCGACGACTTGAACGAGCGTTTTGTACTTTTTATCGATGGCACGTTCCGCGCGCCACCAGAACATCGGACGCAAACTCATTCCCCCCGACAGCGGGACCGGAGGAATCGCATAACCAAGCAAAGCGATGCGGTTATCAAAGCGAAAATTCACCGTGCGGTCGGGTGACCGGCGTTTGGCAAGCCACCAGCCATCCTCATCGGCAATCGTTTCGAAAAAACCGGTAGCGCGAAAAAATTCCCAGCCCGCGCGGTGCGCCGAATACCAAATATTGGACTGATCCATCAACACGAATTCAGCGCGTCGATAATCAAGGAACGGGAGTTGATAAATTCCCTCGCGTTGCGACAGGTGCGGCGTTAAATTGGGTTGCGCCACAACAATTGCCTTGCCGGGAATCGCGCGCACCAAATTTTGCCCGAGGATTGTATGCGACGAGGTGATTTGCAAGGCGCGTTGAAGTTGAAGCGCGAACAGTCCGGCGGATTGAAAACCGTAATTCAAAACGCTCGCTGCAAACAAAAGGGCAATCAAGCCCACACGCGGAATTTTTAAAGCCAGTCGTGAAATGCCAAGCCCCGCCGCAAAAAAAGGAAACACGATCAGCGGCGGCGTGTAACCTTCGTGAATCGCGTACTGATATGGATATTCGCTGAGCAAGGTGTAACCAAATGCCGGCGCGGAAAGCAAGAACACTTGCCAGCCGATCAGAGGAAGAAATAAAAGCGGCACAAGAAAGTTCAGGACAAATACGATTTTGCCCGGCACCAGCAAATGTTCCAAGACGACGTTCGGTTGTGTAACGAGCGTTCGAACTATTTCCGCGAGATTGCGTCCCAGATACGCATAACGCGATTGCCCATCCCCCAGTTCGCCCGCGCCAAAATAATAAAACGTGCCCCCCAAACCTTGGCCGTGAAAATAGGGAATGAGAAACTGCAACAGCACGATAAATCCAATTGCACTGATGAGCGAAATACTCAAACCCAGCCACGTGCGCCGCTGAACAAACCAAACGTAGAAACCAAATGCCACCACTAGTAACCAGAGTTCTTCTTTTGTCATCATTGCCAGAATCAGACAAGCCATCAGCCCGGCGTAATGTTGGCGCAGTAAAAAGAAAACGGCGAACGCAAGAATCGGCACGGCAAGCGCGATCTCGTGAAAGTCGCCGAAATAAATTCCATCGAGCGGAGGAAAGAGCAGATAGGCAAGCGTCAACGCCAGCGCCGAGGCATAACCGATTTTTGCGCGCGCAAACCAATACAACGGAAATGCGCCCACCGCAATTCCAATAATCTGAACGACAATCAAAACAATTGGATTGCTCCAGAGCGCGTAAAGCGGAACAAACGCCAAAAGAATCGGCGTGAAAGTCTTGCCCAAAAAGAATGGCGCGTCGGGAACAAACGTGTTTTGGAACAATCGACCATGCAGAGAATTCCAAATGAGCTGATCGTATTGCGCAAGGTCGTATCCGCTATTAAAAGTCAGATACTTGAATACGCCGAGCACACTCATCACGATGGCAAAGGTGGCAATCATCGCGAACATCCAGCGATCTGCCGCGCGCGGCGATAACTTTGCCGAAACAAGTCGATGGATCAAATTCATTGCGATTACTCTACAACAATCGTTGTGAGTTCCACTTGCCCCAACACCTCACGATTTACAGCATCGCGCAAAAGAACGACGAGTTGATATTCGCCGCGTTCAAGCGTTGCTGGCAACACAACGTCATGCCAATCGAGGAGAACTTCACCCACGCTCCACAACGTCGTGGGATACGCATCATCCGCCGGTCGATTTGCCTGTTCGATCACGTTCTGGCCGTTTGCGTTGCGCAACTGAACGACGACGAGATAATCACCTTGTGGTTTGGCGCGCGCTCGCCAATACAAACCAAGGTTCAATGTTTCGCCCGCGCGGATTTTTTCCGGCGGCGGCACGTAACCCAGGAATCGCATTTCGCGCATATCGACGAACAAGGGATGTTCGAGCCACCACAAATCGCGCGCCTGATACGACCGAGTATCCTTTTCGATTCGGAGTGGCGCGACTATAACCGGCAAAGTCAGTGGAGCGCCCCGCGCGTCGATTGCGGGCAACGCCTCGCCATTCGATTGGCGCACTGAAAGCACCAGTTGATAATCGCCCGTCGGCATCGTCGGCGGTAAATCAATCGCGTACTGATCGCCAATCTCCTTTCCACTTTCCCAGCGCGTCGTCGGCAATTTCCCGGACTGCGGCTGACCTTCGATCGTTGCCCACACGTGCCCCCGTAGATCGATGATTTGAATCGTCATTGTGTACGGTTCGGTGATCGGCTGATCCGCTCGCCAGGTGACGATGGGACGCACAGTTGTGCCGCCGCGTAAAGTGTCAGTCTGCGGCAGTGTGTACCCGAGCAAGGTCAGCGTGTTGCCAAAACGAATCTGAAGCGATGATTCGACCGCACGGCGTTGGGCGACAATCATTCCATCCTGCTGTGAGAGAATCTCAAAATAACCTGTTGCAAAAAGATTGTCCCAGATTTTGCGGTGCGGCTCGTACCAACTACTTGTTGTGTCTGCCACCAAATAATCTAGCTGTCGATAATCTGGCACAACCGGAACTTCGTAGATAAATCGCCGCCCGGAAAGATGCGCCAACGCGTCCATTTCCGTTGCAACGCTGACACTGGGAGGAATCGACTTTATCAAAGCATTCCTGCGAAGCGCATGTTCCGTCAGAACATAACGTTCCGGTTGAAAATAACGCGCGAAGGGTCCCACCGAGTAAAAGCAATAACTGACGATACTCGCGGACATTAGATAAATCAGCAATGTTACTTTGGCGATATAGAGTCGAGGCGAAGATAGATGTCGAGTCCATCGATGAAGAATACGCTGTGTCCCGACGATTGCCGCATAAAAGATCAATGGGAGAATCGGCGCAAAGTACCAGTAATGGATCGAATATTGTGCATCGAGTGAACTAAGCAACGAGTATCCCAAAGTTGGAACGGCGAGCAACATCACTTCCGGCGCAATCAATGGCAATAATCCTAACGGAATTAGTAATTGCAAGACATACGCAATTTTTTCGGGCATCAACAAGCGCGGAATGACAATATCGGGGCGCGCGATCAAGGTAACGATAATTTGAGAAAGATTTGTCCCAAGATAACTATACCGCGAACTGCCCAGTGCTACAGAACCGCTACTAAAATAATAAAAGCCCGCACCAAACTCTGCCCCGCGAAAAAATGGAATGATATACTGTAACAAAAGAATGCTCGACGCCACACCAACCAAGGTAACCGCACTGCCTAATCGCCATTGCCGCTGGACGAGCAAAATGTAAATCCCCAGCACAATCGCAATGATCGCAACTTCCTCTTTGACCAACAGCGCCACGCCAAGACAGATTAGAAAGCCGGGGGAATGTCGTCGGAGAAGAAAGAATATCGCGTAAGCCAGCAGGAACGTCATCAACGGCGCTTCATGAAATTCGTGCAGGTTAATGCTTGCAAGTCCGGGCGCGATTAGAAACGCCACGCCAAATCCAAGCGCCAGAACGCGGCCGATCCGTGGCTTTGCAAACCAGTAGATCGGCATCGCGCTTGCCGCTAATGCGCTGGTCTGAAGGATCAGCAGTACGATTGGATCGCTCCATAATCCGTAGAGCGGAACGAACGCTAGAATGATCGGGACAAAAGTCTTACCCAGAATCAGCGGGGCATCAAAAACAATTGTGTTCTCAAAGAGCCGTCCATGCATTGAATTCCAAGTCAGTTGACTATATTGTGCCAGGTCCCAACTGGAAGAGATATAGAGGTCTCCCATTTTGAACGCAAGATAACGAAGTGTGGACAAAATTCCAAATGTCAGTAGATAGACGAGAACGAGGCAGAAGAATATTCCATCTCCCCATCGCGGCGAAAGCGAGCCGACTCGTTGCAAAATTCTTTGTTCACGCAATGGCGAAGAAAACACAAAACGCGCAACCGCATACGCGGCTGCGCTCGCGCCGAACGAAATGATCAGGATGATAATAAACTCAAAAAAGACAAACACCGACATTATTTCTAGCGGGACAAGAGCTTACATCACTCGGGTTCAAAAGGGCCTAACAGCACCGGAGAAATACTTGCGCCCGTCCACGTCTGCGCCGGCAATCGATATTCAAATTTTGTCCAAATGACAGATACTTGCAATCGATACGACCCTGGCGGCAAATCTTTGGATGCAGGCACAATCCATTCACCCTCGAACATCCCGGGACGCCAGCCACGCCCTTGGAACAAATCATCGCGCACAAGTACAACCTGACGATCCTCTTTGTCCAACAAGCGCAATTCGATTTCGAACGGCTCTGGATTCTCGCCGAGCGTTCGCCAGGTCAATTTTACCCGCACCGGCTCACCCACTTTCCAACGATCATCCTCGTACCCCACCAATTCGATCAATTCACCGTAATCGCCAAAGCGGATGGCGGTACGATGGGGAGGCAATGTTGCGTGAGTCTTATGAACCCGAATCTCGTAACCATTATCATTGAATCGAGCGATTTGGGGAAATCGATTGAATAGTTCCGTGTAGCGTGATACTTCTTGTTCATACCGTGCCGGATCAGCAAAATATCGCGCGTAAACTCCCTGGCTAAACACCAGGTACTCGAAACCATTAGCGACGTACCACTCCGCCGGGTGATCCTGTATCCCAAACAATCCTTCGATGACAAACTTGTTGCGATCCAAATAGGGCGAATAGGATTCGAGCGCGATACGAGTTCCGTGTGGCAAATTGGCATCAATCCATTGACGCGCCGCTTCGCGCCCATCCGGTTGGAGCAAACGCGTATTATTCGCCATAGCTGTCCGTAAGGGGAACCATGCCATTCCGATTACCAACCCAAAAAGCACTGCATTCTGTATGACCGGACTGACTTGAAGGAGCCGCGATATCTGGTTGATGATGTACCAAAGAAACCACGCAGAAAAGATGATTAGGTATGGCACCACCGGCAGAATGGTGGTGTCAAAATGAACGATGTAAAAATTTATGAACACATAGTAGATCAGCGGAAAACATAGGGCGACAAGTGCTTCTGCCTTGCGATTCCAGAATGCTAAAAGAATTCCAGCCAGCGCGAGCAATAAAACCCAACCCTGTGTCTGCCAAAGAAATTGAGGATAAAAAAGCAAAGTATTTCCTTCCGCACCTGGGTGTCCGGTCGCATAGATTTTGCTGGCGTCCAAGGGACCAATCCGTAGAAATTGCGGAAGGTCTAGCCAAGCGTACGGCGTTGTAACTAAAAAAGCCAATACTCCAACTAGTCCCGCCACATAAATTTCTTTGCGCACAAACCCGCGCATCCCAAAGCGAAGAATGTGCGCAACAAGAACGGTAACGAATACTAAAACCACATTGTATTTGCTTGCCGCAGTCAATCCTACGCCGATTCCAGCAAGAACATAATTCCTCAGACGCGGATCCGATGCAATCCTGATCGCAAAATATGTTGTCCACAACGCAAAGAAGATCGCATAGGTATCAGGACGAATGAACTGACTATGTTTGATACCAAGCGGTTCGACCGCCATAAAAAGGGCCGCCACCCAAGCCACCACGCGATTCGATGAAACCCGATAAGCAATCCAATATACCCAAATTATCGAAAGCGTTCCGATCACCGCACTTAGTCCGCGTCCAAGCAAAAAAATTTCGGGGCGGGCAATTTCGCCGACCGCCATCGCTTCCACATCAGGGAAAGGCAAGTCGGCTGGTGTGGCAAAGACGCCCGCCAGATTTCCGAGCCAAAAATAAATTAGATAAACCAATGCATTGAAATAGAAAAGTAACGAGGGCCAATGAAAAAAGCCCGGATTGAAATCGCCGGTCCGAAGAATCCTGAGCGCAATCGACACCGGCACACCTTCATCCGGATGGTACAGGTAGGGCAATCCAAACGGAATGCCCCACAATCGTAAACTCAAACCTACCAACAAGACAGGAACCAGCCAAAGCCAATCCCGTCGAGCAATCCACTCCCGCACAAACACTTTTCTATTTCCTCGACGATTACATCACAAGTTCGATCATTTTTCACCGCGCCATAACGACGTCCCCAAAATCACTAGCCCGATAAGAATCAAAATCAGGGGCCATCCTTGCTGAATGAGTGCTTGCGCTTGCGGAATACCTTCAGCAATGCCGATCAAAAGGAGGATGCCGCCGGGAACCAGGGGCCACCAATGCGATTTGCCGCCGACAATCAGATGCACGACGAAAATCGCAATGAATCCCAAACCCAGCCCGATTAACACCGTCATATCCGATCTCAGCGGCGGACGGTCGAACAGCAAACCGAGCCCGATGCCGGCAAGAATACAGCCGGGAATCAAGATGCCGTACGCGCGGGTGAAGGCGTACGGAATTAGAAATGCCAGCCCCAGCATCAGGAGAAACAAACCGGGACCGAATTCAAAATACTGTACCAACAAAAACGCGATACCGAGAAAGATCAGAATCAAGCCGGGAATTAATCCGGCACGATTGGCGTTCATACAATCCTCCTTGAGCTAACAGTTACGATGATAACTCTGTCGCGCAGTACGCGCAGAACCGCGCGTCCTTTGGATTCTCTTTGCCGCAGGTCGGACAAATAGTTTTCGCGCGTGGCTTGGACAGTGCCGGCATCGACACTTTGGGCAATGCCGGTTTGGGCGCGCGTGCAATCAAATCCTGCGCCACTTGCTTGCCGCGCGCCAACGCATCAGCATAAATTTCTTTCATCCCTTTGCCCGACGCTTTGTGCCCGGTTTGGTACCACCGCAGAATCGCTTCGCCAACCGCGTACGTGCCGGCGTACGCAATCGCTACTTTGGGGACGATGCCCCAGCCGGGAATCAAGCCGATCAGTTCGCGCGCAAGTTGCCGCCATAAAAATCCTGCCCCGATCACGCTCCCAAACTCCGCCATATGATCCTGCCACCTGGTCGATAATCCCAACGCAAGTCCAAGTTTGTACACCATCAACGCTTGATTCTTCGTCAGGACGATCATATCGGTTACGTTGAAGGGAATGGTGAGCGCTGGAATAATTTCCGCAAAGCCGGTACCGATGGAATATGTTGCATTGGCAAGCGAGGTATCGGATATTAAATTGCGCGCAATGGGCAAACGCAAAATGGGGTAATGCCGCGCAAGCGAAAGGTGACGGTCGCGCAAAATTTCCAGCACGCGCGGAATAAATTGCACCGCAAGCGAATCGGGATCGATGGCGGAACCCAATGCAATGCGCGCGTCGCACCACGCTGCCATCGATGTGCTGAGGGTGCTGACATCCTGAAGTGTATCCATCTTGTTGTAGAAAATCAGAACGTTGCGCCCGGCTTCTTTCCATGCGCGACACAAATTTGCTTCGGCAGTGAAATCGTTGCGCGTGGCATTGACCAGCAACACGATCAAATCAACTGGATCGAGTTGTTGCGCCGCTTCGAGATTCGCTTCAATCGTCGGCGTGATGATTTTTTCGCGCGCGCGTTTATCGTGACGAAGCGCGGCGATCAACGTGCTTTTGCCCACGCCGTCCGCACTGACAAACGCAAGCAACACCGGACGCTCGGCTTCTTCCGCAATCGGACGAATGTCGAGCTCTTTAAATGTGTTCCAGATGTTTCCCAGATCAGACCAACCAGCCATCGAAAACCTTGAGCGATGACTAAAGACCGACGACGGATTATTTTTCGATCTTCCGTCCTCCGTCTTTCGTCAGATATTTGACAAACCAATCGACGATACGCCGGTTCATATCCAAATAATGCGCCTTCTCCGAAATCCCGTGTCCTTCACGCGGATAAACCACCATCTCCACCGGGACGCCGCGATCTTTGAGCGCGCGATAATATTCGTACCCTTGACTTACCGGAACGTACGGGTCGGCTTCGCCGTGCAGAATCAACGTGGGCGTCGCAACGCGATGCACAAAATTCATCGGCGAAAATTTGTCGTACTTGCCACCGCGATGGTACGGATTATCATCATTGGCGATTTCATCCCAGACCGCAAGATTGCTCGTGCCGTGAAAACTGAGCCAGTTCGTGATCGCCGCGCCGACCAACGCCGCTTTGAAGCGATTCGTTTGCGTGAGTCCCCACGCGGTCATAAAGCCGCCGTAACTCCAACCGGCTAAACCCAATCGCTCTGCATCCGCGAGTCCTTGATCGACGAGATGATTGATGCCGGTCAAAATATCTTGCCAATCCATTCCGCCCAAATCGCCGACATTCGATTCGGTGAACGCGGTGCCAAAGCCAACACTGCCGCGCGGGTTTGGCAAAAAGACCATAATGCCTTTTGCCGCAAGGAGTTGCGCGCGATGACCCAGCGCATAATAACGTGCGCCGAAATTGCCGGCGGGACCACCGTGAACCCAGGTTACCATCGGATAGCGTTTGCCGGGACGATAACCCACCGGCTTGATGACGTAACCTTGCATCATCTTGCCATCGACGCTGTTCCAGAAAATTTTTTCCGTCGTGCCGATTTTGAATTCGCGCGTTTGCGGATTCACTTGCGAAAGTTGTTGCCACTCCAATTTCGATTGTTTGATGCGCGCAAGCCAAACCTCCGGCGGGTTCTGCGGGTCTTCGCGCACGGCGGCAAGAAGCGTGTGCTTACGCGATAACGTAAAGCGTTGCCAGAATCTTCCCGCAAACCCAAAATCGCCGCGCCACAATTGCCAATACGCGCCATCCAAATTCAGCACGCCGATTGCTGCGTCGCCGGTATCGTAACCCATCACGATGAAACCGTCGCCGTCGTTCGTCCAATAAAAATCGGAAACGTCGCGCGATGCACCGGCGGTGAGATTGCGCGCGTTCGATCCGTCTGCGTTCATCGTCCACAAATCGCCGGCAACGACGCCGCGATCACTCCAGATACAAGAGAGGAACGCGAGCTGTTTTCCGTTCGGCGACCAACGCGGCAGAGCCAGTTGTTTGCCGCGTTGCGGCGTGAAAATCATTTTAGGCACACCGCCCTTTGCCGGCACGCGCGCAAAACGCGGACGATACCACTCGTACTCGAACGGCGCGTTGGAAACGAGCAACACAAAATCGCGATTGTCCGGCGACCAAGCGAATTCCCAAACGTGCATATCGCCTTGTGTAACCTGACGCATTTTGCCGGACGCAACATCGACCAGCCACACGCGCGCGAATTTCGGATGTTGCTCAAACTCGATGGCATCGTCTTTTTGCTCTTTGCGTTTTTTCTCGTCGTCGGTCTCGGCATCCTCCAGCAAAAACGCAATTTGCTTGCCGTTGTGCGACCACTGCAAATCGAGAATCGCGCCTTTGACATCGGTGAGCGCGCGCGCTTCACTACCCTCGCGCGGAATCAGAAAAATTTGCGCTTGTCCGTCTTGCAAGCGATCGGACAAAAACGCAAGCGTCGCAGAATCGGGCGACCAACGCGGCAACGTATCGGAACGGGAGCCGGTTGTGAACACGCGCGTGTGCGAGCCATCCGCGTTTGCAAGCCAGATTTGACTCTTGGGTCGTTTCGTATCGACTTTGTAATTTTCGCTCACGACAAAAGCGATGAGCTTGCCGTCCGGCGAAATCTGCGCGTCGGAAACATTTTTGATGTCGGCGGAATCTTCGATGGTGAGGGGATGAGAGGTTTGAGGCATAAATCCTGCTTCTTTGCAAAAGGATGCTTGAGTGAACCGATTATAGTGCAGAATGAATTGAAAGCAAAATGCGCCGGTTGAGGGCGCAAAGAACCGCGACACGCGGTCATTACCACGCGTCACGACAACGCAATCGATTCGACATTATGGCTGAAAAAATAATCCACAGATTACACAGATTTCGCAAAAATAATCTGTGCAACACTTGCCCTGGTGGGAATGCCAAGGTCAGAGTCTGCGAAATCCGTGGATTTTAGTTTCGGATAACGTCAATTGCCAGCAAGTGGTTATTCTTTGCCTTCGTACTTGAACGAGACTTTGATCTTGGCGCGATACGCCAGGACTTTGCCTTCTTCCAGTTGCATATCCAACTGGATAATTTCCGCGACCCGGAGATCGCGCAAAGTTTTTGACGCGCGCGCCACCGCCGCCGCCGCCGCTTTCTCCCACGACTCGGTGCTTGTGCCGACCAACTCAATGACTTTGTAAACACTCTCTGCCATTCTGCCTCCTCCGATTCGCAAGTTCTCGTACCCCAGTATAAAACAATCACCCCGGCAAGTCAACGTTTTTTCAAAAGCCGCGCCGCTGGCCGGTCCACGGTGGCGGCACGCCGCGATCAAATTCTTCGACACTGGGACCGCGCAAGTTTTGCAAACGCCACACGCCGTACAAATAACTGACGGCAAGCAACACGATCATCGCGGGCGCACCCAAAACAAAATTCGCCAAAGACAAGAGCGCCGGCGTGCGCGCAAAAATATCGTACTCGAACGCCAACCGAATCGCGAAGAAAATCGCCCAACCGATGGTAACCTCGGTGTATGCCGGGCGCACTTGCGGATGCCAATACCATTGCAATGTCCAGCCGCGCGCAAGAAAACTTGTCCACGCGACCATCGGTTTTCCCACGATGACACTCACCACCGCGACGACGACCGTCAAAAGCCCGGTGATCAGCGCCGGCAAAAAGAATCCTTGATCGCCGCCGAAGAACCACGCAAACACAACCGCAATGCCAACGCCCGCCGCGCCACCCAGCGCGTAAGCAATCGATTGACGCCGGCTCAAACGAATCAATGTGGTCAGCCCGGCGATGATAATCGCGCCGATAATCGCGTACCGCAAACCGAGGAACGCATCGACGATGAAAAAGACGAGCGGCGGAATCACGCTATCGAGCAGATTGTTGCGCCCGGCAACGACGAGTTGAAATTCTTCGACGAGTTCGCGCAAGCGATTGAGGATGGAGACAAAGATATTCATAGCCCAAGTATAAACGGACAAACTCTGTTCGTCAACAACCTTGATACTCCACGACGACTGTGGTAGAATGGAACCGATGCAAAACGAACAACTGCCACTCTTTCCACCGTCCGGCGCAAAACCGAAATCGTCGGCGGCGCCATCTTCCCCACCTGCGCCGATTGCCGAGAATGTACCGCTTCACGCCGGCTCGTCGCTCGCTGCCGCGATCACCGCGTACCACGAACAAATGAAACGACAAGGTCTCTCGCCGTACACGATTCAAGCATTCGGCGGCGATTTGAACTTGTTCCGCAAATACATCGGCGATAACGTCCCGCTTAATCAAATTACTATCGAAGCGGTCAAAAAATTTCTCAACTGGCTTCGCTACGAACGTGGCGTGCCGTGCCAGCCCAAATCGTACGAACGCCGCTTGACCACGCTCAAAGTTTTTTTCGCGTGGCTCAAGCAAACACAAATCATCGCTGACGATCCCGCCGCGCCGGTCGCGCACATTCCAGTCACCAGTCCGCTCCCCGCAATTCTGTACGACGATCAAATTGCCAAACTGCTCGACGCCGCGCGGCACATGTTGAATGCCGACAAAAGCGACGCGCGTCCACTTTTGCTCGTCACTCTGTTGTTATCGACCGGCATCAAAAAGAGTGAGACGATGGCGATTCGCTTGAGCGATCTGGACACGGCGGATCCACAACGCGCCGCGCTCTTGGTGCGCTACGCCGATGCCAAGAAACGCCACAAGGAACGCAAACTCAAACTGTCGCCGGAATTTGCGACGACACTCCCGCGCTACCTTGAGCAGTACCATCCCAAGGAGCACCTCTTTGAATGCACCGCGCGCAACTTGGAATACATCCTAGCCGATCTGGCAAAGATGACCGGCTTGGGCGACACGGTTTCGTTTGAAAGTTTGCGCTGGACGTGCGCGGTGCAAGATTACAAGAACGGAATGTCGGAAGACCACATTCGCTTGAAACTAGGACTCTCGACGATCACGTGGGAAGAAGCCGGCGAACGCTTGCGCACACTGGCGGGCAAGGCGTTGTAAATGACGGCATCTGATCAAATCGGACGCCTATTGCGCACAAAACCCGCTCCGCGGGTTTATGCTAGCCCAATAGCCGTCGGTTTTTAACCGATGGCATCCACAACCGACGATTAACTGTAGCACTACCAAGGATGGGACTATGGGACTGAAATGCGACTCCTCGACTCACGAGCTTCTTGAGATAGAACCAACCACAGATGAGAATTTTCATTTTTGCGACGAACATGCTGAACGATGGATGAACGAGCCCAATAATTGAATCATCATGATCCCCTCCCAAATCTCCGCCATCCTCTCCACCCGCCCCGATCCGCTCGACGTGCTCAAGACGACCGCGCACGTCGTTGGACACGCGCGCGAAGTACACATCGACCACGATGCGATTGAACGCGCGGCGGACACACTCGCCGAAAAACAGCTTGAGCCGCCGGCGTGGAATTACGATTGGCATTTTTACGATGGCACGCCGCGCACCGTCAATTATCTTTTCCTCCTCGACGCGCTCACCTTTTGTTTTTGGGGCAACCCCAAGTGGAGAATTGAATACAATGGCAAAACGCTCGACGGCTATTGGGCGCTCGCGGCATCGCTCAAGCGCGCGGCGGAATTCAACGCCGATTTTCTGAACGCAGATTTTCTCGCGCGCATCACGCCGCAACAACTCGCCGATGCTTTACGCGGCGACGGCGAAATTCCCCTGTTCGCCGACCGCTGGCGCAACGCGCGCGAACTTGGCACGGTGCTTAAAAACTTACGGGAAGGCGAGCCAGCGCGATTGGTGGAATGCGCAGAACGCGATGCGGCACGCCTCGCGCAAATGATCGCCGAAAATTTTTCATCGTTCAACGACATTGCGGTGTACGATAATCGTGCGGTGCACTTTTTCAAGCGTGCGCAAATTCTCGTCGCCGATTTGTGGGGCGCGTTTGCCGGCAAAGACTGGGGCGAATTTGACAACATCGATGAATTGACGGCGTTCGCCGATTACAAACTCCCACAGATTTTGCGCGCGTGGGGAATTTTGAACTATGCGCCGTCGCTCGCCGAAAAAGTTGACGCACAAATCGAACTTGCCAAAGACAGCCCGGCGGAAATCGAAATTCGCGCGGCGATGCTATGGGCAGTCGAATTTCTGCGCGCGGCGTTGGCGCGGCGCGGACGCAAATTGCAAAGCACTAGAGTCGATTGGATTTTGTGGGACGCGAGCCAGTCGTTTGAAGGAATGAAACCGTATCACCGAGTTAGAACGATTTATTACTGAGTGGGAGAATCGGAGACAAGGAGAGTGGGAGATGGATCCTGAACAATGGACAATCAAACCGAGTGGGAGATAGGTAGAGAATGAGAGGGGGAGAAAATCTCCCGCTCTCCCATTCTCCCCCCTCTGATAAAAAGATGACTCTCAATTTTGAAATCAAAGCACACAGTTCAGCCACCCGCGCTCGCACCGGCATTCTCCACACCGCGCACGGCGACATCGAAACGCCCAACTTTATGGCGGTCGCCACGCAAGCCGCCGTCAAAGCCATCACGCCGGATGATCTCGAACACATTGGCGTGCAGTTGCTGATTGCAAACACGTACCATCTCGTCTTGCGACCGGGCGCGGAGCAAATCGCGGAACTGGGCGGTTTGCATTCGTTTATGAATTGGCAACACCCGTTGATGACCGACAGCGGCGGGTTTCAAGTTTTCTCGCTCGGTGCCGCGATCCGCGATGGCGTGGGGAAGATCGCAGACATCTTTCCCGAAGAATCACCTAATCACCCAATCACCCAATCGCCCAAAGGCACACCGCTTTGTAAGATAGATGACGACGGAGTTACCTTTCGCTCACATCTCGATGGAAAAATTCTCCGGCTCGATCCAGAAATTTCCATTCGCACGCAACATCACCTCGGAGCAGATTTCATCGTCGCGTTCGATGAATGCACCTCGCCGCTCGATACGTACGAGTACACCCGCACCGCGCTCGCGCGCACACATCGCTGGGCAGAACGATGCTTGGAACAACATCGCAAAACAAAACGCGACTATCAATCGTTGTGGGGCATTGTGCAAGGCGGCGCGTACCGCGATCTGCGCGAGGAATCGGCGCGCGTGATTGGCGGCTTGCCGTTCGATGGTTTATGCATTGGCGGCTCGCTGGGCAAATCGAAAAAAGAAATGCACGCGATTTTGGAGTGGGCGATTCCGCTATTGCCGGCGAATAAACCACGGCACTTGCTCGGCATCGGCGAATTGCAAGACATCGTCGAAGGTGTCGCGCGCGGCATCGATCTGTTCGATTGCGCGTCGCCGACACGCTGGGCGCGGAACGGCGCATTGATCGTATCAAAGGAAATCGCCGAGAATCCGGAACAACGCCTCAACATTTCGAATGCGCGTTACGCGATGGACAAATCGCCAATCGATCCGAACTGTGATTGCCACACGTGCCAGAATTTTTCACGCGCTTATTTACATCACCTTCATCGCGCCAAGGAATTGAACTATTATCGTTTGGCGACGATTCACAACTTGCGAATGATGATGCGGTTTATGCAAGCGGTGCGCGCGGCGATTCGCGCCGGAAAATTTCCGGGCATTGACGCGGCGCGGGAGCAGTAGTAAACTTGTGATATCGGATCAGACAGTGACCCATGCTGAAGGAGGCAGGTCAGATGAAAATCCATTCGATTCTTGCCACTAAAGGGACGAACGTCATCACGATTCGCCCAACCCAAACCATCCGCGAAGCACTGGCTCTGCTGAATCAATATAACATCGGCGCGCTCGTGGTGGTCGATGCGACCGAAACGCCCGCTGGGATTTTGTCGGAGCGCGACATTGTGCGGCACGCCGCGCGCGACGAACATCTTTTTGATTTGCCGGTCAGTCAATTGATGACGACGCCGGTCGTGCTCGGTTCGCCGACAGACGATCTCAACTCGGTTCTCCACACGATGACGCAACGACGATTCCGCCATTTACCCATCGTGGAGCAAGGCAAATTAGCGGGGATGATCACGCTGGGCGATGTGGTGAAAGCACGCCTGGATGAATACAAGGGAGAAATCGAAAACCTGGAAACTCAAATCACCAGAGGTTGACACAATGACCACACTCGGCACTGAAACCAATCCGTTACGCGTTGCCATCATCGGTTCTGGGCCGGCGGCATTTTATGCCGTCGAACATCTCTTCAAACAAACACCGCTCGTCGTGCACATCGACATGTTCGACCGCTTGCCGACGCCGTTCGGTTTGGTGCGGTACGGCGTCGCGCCCGATCATGCGAAAATCAAAAGCGTAACCAAAGTGTACGAAAAGCTCGCCGCTCATCCCCGCTTTCGATTTTTTGGCAACGTCGAATTTGGCAAGCACGTTTGCATCGCCGATTTGCGCCAGTATTATCATCAAGTATTGTACGCGACCGGCGCGCAGACGGATCGACGAATGGGAATTCCCGGCGAAGATTTGAAAGGCAGTCACCCGGCGACCGAATTTGTTGCGTGGTACAACGGCCATCCCGATTATCGCGATTATCGATTCGATTTGTCGGTCGAGCGTGTCGCGGTGGTTGGGGTGGGCAATGTCGCCATCGATGTCGCGCGCATTTTGAGCCGCACGTACGATGAACTTGCCAAAACAGACATCGCCGATTACGCGCTCGAAGCATTAAAGCACAGTCGCGTGAAAGAAGTGTACTTGCTGGGACGGCGCGGACCGGTGCAAGCCGCGTTCACGACGCCGGAAGTCAAAGAAGTCGGCGAGATGCAAGATGCGGATACGTTCACGTTGCCAGATGAAGTTCAACTCGACGAGTTGAGCCAAGCCGCGCTGGAGAACGATCCCGACCCATCGATTCAGAAAAAGGTACAGGTGTTGCAAGAGTACGCGCAACACCAATCGACCGGTAAATCGCGTAAACTTTTCATTCGCTTTCTCGTCTCGCCGATCGAATTGTTTGGCGATGCGAATGGTCGCGTTGCTAAAATGAAACTTGTCCGCAACATTCTCGTCAAGAGCGACACCGGCACGCTCAACGCCAAAGCCACTGACAAATTTGAAGAACTCGAAGTTGGATTGGTTTTTCGCTCCGTTGGTTATCGCGGCGTCGCGTTGCCCGACGTGCCGTTCAACGACAAGTGGAACGTGATTCTCAACGAACACGGGCGCGTCATCGACCCGGCAACCAAACAGCCGCGCGTGGGTGAGTACACGGCCGGCTGGATCAAGCGCGGACCCAGCGGGGTGATCGGGACAAACAAGCCAGACTCGGTGGAGACCGCGAACATGATGCTGGAGGATTTGCAAAAGGGGAACGTGCTTGTGCCCGCGCATCCCGGCGTGGACGCTGCCGCAAAATTCGTGGTGAGTCGTCAACCCAGGTTTATCACCTTCGCCGACTGGCTCAAACTCGATCAGATCGAATTGGCAAACGGCGCGAAGCAAGGACGCCCGCGCATCAAGATGACGAGTGTTGATGAGATGTTGAAGGCGGTGGGGAAGTAGAAGGCAGCGGGGTGTAAACCTGCAACTAAAGATGCGGAAATCCACCGATTGCCAATTTGGTTATCCGCACCTCCGGGTGCGGGAAACACGGTAAAAGAGAGGTGCTTGCCGCACATGAAAGAAAGCAATCCTCTTGCTCCTACCGCGCTGCTTGCTAGCTTGATAGTGACCGTCGTAGGCGGAATAATTGTTGCTATTATCGTGGGTGAAGGTAGGTTTGCTCCTGTTACTCCCACATTGGGTGCCGCTCAAAAAGATACGTATACATCGCCAACGCCTACAGCGCTAACTATTGCACCACCAACACTACTTCCAACGATAACCCGCATACCGCCAACATCGACTCCTTTGCCGCCGACGCGGGTGATACTTACTGCAACTATTACTCTGAACATTTCACAGACTATCCTAACCGTCCGTGCATATATTGACGGACGAAGTAGGCTTGTCTTAAGAGAAGATACTGCCTATTGGCTTCATCTGAATTATGTCGCACCTGGGCGCGCTGAAGGGAACAATTACCCAACATACTTCGATAGTGCCGAATGGTATCCAACTTGGAAGGACTCTCCTGACCGTCTGAACAGGGACTGTAATTGTCAATCCTCGACTTATTTTGGTATTCCTGCATTAGCGCTACAGAGTCAGACAATTGCATTGAGTATTGTTAAAGCTAGAGAAAAAGTTGCAATCATTCAACAGCCGAATCCATCAAACCAGTACACCTTTATCATAGAATTCGATGATTACACGACGTGGTACGCTGATTGGTACGAGGTTAAGTTGACCTACATCTCTGTTCGTAAATAAGCGCAGCCGTGCACGCTGCAGAACACCCGCTCGCCGATTCCGCTGCGGGCGCAGACTTTTGGCGAAATTGGTTGGCGCGGTTGGACGGTGGCTTCAATTCGCAAGTCGCTTTGGGCGTGGTCGGTGTGCTATGGCGTTAGCCGTAATTGAGATATAATACGAGAGGGCAAAATCTATGCCTACTGTTTTGAGAATTGGGCGACATCGTTTCTTCTTTTTCAGTCGTGAAGACAACGAGCCACCCCACATCCACGTCGAATCTGCTGAGAACGCCGCTAAATTCTGGTTACGCCCCGTAACGCTGGTTTGGGCAGTCGGGTACAATTCAAAGGAACTTGGACAAGTCAGAAGAATCGTTGAGGAACACGTTGATTTCTTTTTGGAGAAATGGTATGAACACCTTAAGCGTTAGTCCTACCGCCGTTCTTGCGCTCAATGTCCGTTTTACTGATGACGCGCTTATTGTTGCTCTGTCTGACGGACGCGAAATATCCGCGCCGTTAGAATGGTTTCCACGCCTACGAGACGCTACACCCAAGCAACGGAAGAATTGGCGGCTCATCGCGAAGGGTATTGGAATACATTGGGAAGACGTGGACGAGGACATTGCAGTTTCCACGTTGTTATGCGCGTGATAACGAAGACGGCAGGGAAACACGCACCACGACAACGGCGGGGCGGCTGACAATAGGAAGGTTCTTTCGATTCGTCCGCCGTTGCGTGGTGCTATGCCGCTATAGCGTTACTGCGCTGTCATTCCACCGCTGATGAAAAAGATTTCGCCGGTGATGTACGACGCTGCCTCGCTTGCTAGATAAATCGCCAACCCGCCGATTTCCTCCGGCTGACCGGGACGCCGCATCGGAATCAAGCGCAAAAGTTTCGGACCGGCTTCGGGATCGTCGAGCAACGCGGCATTCATATCGGTGCGAATGTAGCCGGGCGCAATCGCATTCACGCGAATGTTGTGCCGCGTATTTTCCAGCGCGAGCGTTTTCGTCAGCATAATCACGCCACCCTTCGTCGCCGAGTACGCACCCAAACCGGAAATCGCCTTGATGCCGGAGACGGACGCCAGATTGATAATGCACCCGCCCTTTTGCGGAATCATCACGCGCAACGCCTCGCGGCAGGCATAAAACGTCCCGTACAAATTCGTCTTGACGATCCAATCGAACGTCCCGTCGCTCATCGCATCGACGCGCTCCGCCCAGCCCACGCCCGCGCTGTTCACCAAAATATCGATGCGCCCAAATTCCTTTTGCGTCGCATCGACCATCTTGGCAACCTCCTCGCTATTACTCACATCCGTTTCGATGACCAACGCGCGCCGACCTTTTGCGCGAATCGCTTGCGCCACCTCATCGAGTTGTTCCGGCGAACGACTTGCCAACGCAAGGTCTGCCCCGGCATCGGCGTACGCCAGCGCAATCGCACGCCCAAGTCCACGACTGCTCCCGGTAATCAACGCAATTTTGTTCGTCAGTTCAAACATTCGTCACCTCACGGGTTTTCCGAATCGTCGTCACAAAGATCAAGAATGCAATTAGCGCGAACCCAGCCGAGAACAAGAACACATCGCGCACTTGAAAACTGCGCGCGACAAACGACGCGCTGAACGGACCGATGATGAACGCGAGATTCATAGGCAAGTAGATCATACTCAGAATCGAACCACGTTTTTCGGCGGGGACGTTGAGACTGATGATCGTGTACATTAAACTGTTGACCGAGGGACTGACGCCGGTGAATAAAACCCAGCCCAGCGTCAACAGAAAAATATCTTGCGCGGTAAAAAGCGGAAGCCACAGGAAAATCATTCCGAACATCAACAACGCGAGCAATCGACGATGCCCCAAACGATCCGCCAGCGCGCCCCACACCGCCGAACCGAGCAACGTCGTTATGCCGGCAAGTCCTTGCGTCAAACCGATCATCGATGGCGCGGCACGTTCGCCCACGATTTCGCCGATGCGCACCGGCAAGTACGGATACGAAAAAAAGAACGCGCAGCTTGAAACGAAACTAACGATGAAAATCGTCGAGGCGACCGGTGAATAAATGACCGCGCGCATTGCGTCCCCCAGCATCGTCGCAATCGGCGGTGTGGGTTTGGGCGTGAAGGTTTCGCGATAAAATGCGGTGAGGATGATGGCGGTCAACAACGCGATTGCCGCATCGACGCCAAAAAGAGTGTGCACGCCAAATTCGGAAACGAGCCAGCCGCCCAGCAAACCGCCGACGAGCGCGCCAAGCGGTGCGGAGCCATTTACCAAACCCAGCGCGAGCGCGACACGATTTTTCGGCGCGGCTTCGGTGAGCGACGCGTACATCAACCCAGTATTGCCAAGCGCAAACCCGGTCAACGCGCGCGCGATGATGTAAAGCCAGATGCTGTGGCTGATCGCGGCGAGTGCCATCGCCGCGACTTCGACGTAGTGACTACGCAGAATCAGCGGCTTGCGACCATAGCGATCCGCCAGCACACCCCAGAATGGCACAAACCAAATGCCAACCGCAAACGCCATTGCTGAAATCGGTCCCGTCCACGCATCGATTTCGCTTTTGCTAAAACCGATGGTGTGCAAAAATGCCGGCGTGAACAAAACGAAATGCGCGACGACGGCAACTTCCAAAAAGTTTGCCAGCGCAAAAAGAAACGTTAGCAGTTGCCACGATTGGCGGTTGGTCGATTCGTTGATCGATTGATTCATCAAGTTGATTACTCGCGCCATCGCGCAATCACAAACGCGATGAAGAGACTGAGAAATGAAATCGCCGCGCCGATTTGTCGAATCGGCGTATCGACGAATCGCAATTGAACCACGTGCATTCCCGCCGGCACCGTCACAAGAATCAAGCCTTGCTCGCCGTACGGTTGGACCTCGATTGCTTGTGCATCGATCGTTGCGATCCACCCGGGAAAATATCGTGTATAGACCATCACGCGCGCCGACGCGTCCGCTTCCACGCGCACGTCCACCGATTGCCCGCCGTACCGTAACGTTTCGACTTGAACGCCTTCGTCCAGCGCAATTGCCTTGCGTAATTTCTCGCCGTTGATGTATTGCTCAACGAGCGGCGAATCGTGTGGGCGGTCGCCAGTCATCCAAATTGTATCGCCCAAAAGCTCGCGATCCTTCACCTCGAATTCCATTTGCGTTTGATAATTGAACACTGCCTCGGTGTGTTGCGGCAAAGTGTACGGAAATTTGGCGATCACAAAAAGCAAAACGATTGCCAACACCGGCGCAAGATCGCGCCCATCATCCGGCAAAGCATGCAACGCCGCGCCAGAAAGAAATGCTAATGCCAAGGCACTGACGATCAACAAACGCCACGGAAATTGCACGAATGCGACAATCGCGGCAAATGGTTCCCACAACGGCGCGGAAATCGGCAACATCAGAAAAACAACGGCCACAAGAATGACTGCAAACAAAATAATGTGCGCACGAATTGCGCCATTCGTTTTCCCGATTGCCCACAATCCGATGAAGGTCAACAACACCGGCATCAATCCGAGTTGAAGCGAAAATAGGTCGGTGCCGCTTTCCCCGGCGTAACCGTACCCCCAGAACGGCGAGAGGAGTTGATTCGCGTTGAGAAAATGTTTGCGGTAGCTGAAAAATCCGCCGATGAGCGGATCGCTGGTGAGATAGCGTTGCTCAAAGAGAACGGGCAGAATGAAAATCGCAGCAAGACCGAGAGCAAGGGTGATAGAGAATGCAATTGGCAGTAGGCAGTAGGCAGTAAAACCCAAAAGATTTCTGCCTTCTGCTTCCTGCTTACTGCGCTGTATGAATTGACCAACGAACAGAAAAAGAATGTACAGACCAATCACCGGCGTGAACAACACCGCCATCGCAATGTGCGAGAGGATCAGCCCGGCGTACGCAAGCGCGGCAAACGCAATATAGCGTGATCGATGCGTCGTCACGAGTTGGTAAAACGCCCAGCAGACGAGCGGCGGAAACACAAACGACACCAGTTCCGCTTGCGCCGCGCGCACGTACAAATCGACGAGGTGGTAGGGAATGTAAACGTACGCCATCGCGGCGACGAGTCCGGCGTTTTTCCCTAACACGCGCGAGGCAAAAAGGTACATCGTCAGCGCAGAAAAAAATACCGCCAACCCATCGACGATTTTCACCGCGCTGACGAAATCAAAACCGACCAGATGAAACGCCTCGCCAAGAAAAAACGGGATCGGCGCGAGGATGAGCCACAGCGGATAGCCGTACCCAAAAACCATATCCGCCGCCCAACGCGGATACCACGCACCGTCGCGGAAGGAGAGATCGAACATTTGGAGAAAGTAAACCGAGTGGCGCGCGTCGTGCGCATAAATGAAATAACCCGGCGCAGTGAGCGGCGCAAGCGCAAAGACGCTGAATGAAAACAAAAGGAAAAAGTTTAGTTTCATGTTTCAGGTTGCAAGTTTCAGGTTACGGTGCGGGAGTTTGTGGCTTGCGACGTGTAACCTGAAACTTGGTGGAAATCAAAACACCGAGCGCAATCAAAATACTTGCCGCAGACACAAAACTTCCGACAGTACGCGGTAACGTGTCGTCGAAGCGAAGCATCAGCCATTGCTCGCGTCCCGCCGGAATCGAAACGTTGATGCGACCGAGTGGATCGTCGGGATTCACAAACGTATCGAGTTTGCGAATGATCTCGGTCGTTTGCGGCTTGACGAGGTATGCTTGCCAACCCGGGTAATAGAAAAGGTTGAAAGTGAGCGTCGTATCTTCTTCCGCATGGTAAACAATCCGTTCGCTATTGGCTTTTAAGCCGGCAAAATTCGGCAGAACGCCGATCCACACCTTGTCCTGATCGATGTGGGTGTAATCGATGCGCGAACGCAATTTTTTGCCGGCAAAGTACACATCTGCCATCGGCGACCAGGTGGGAATTTCTTTCACCGTCGATGTCGAGCCGGTCATTTCGCCCGCGCTTTGCTGAAAACGGAACAAACCCAGAATGCTGATTGGTCCTTCTTTCGGTTCGATAATCATTTGCGCGGTGAGGTACGGAAAGCTTCCCAGCACGATGAGTATGCCAAGCAGAATCGTTGGTAAAGTATGATCGTGTGTCTCGGCGTGTGTTTGCGTTACGACGATTGCGCCGGCAAGCACGGCGAGCGAAACCGTCGTCAGCACGAGCAAGCGCCACGGAAATTGCGCGAACGTGACAATGGGCAACACTTGCCAAATCGGCAATGATGCGCCAAGCATCAAAACTGCCACAACGCCGGTCATCGCGAGAAAGAAAAGCCAGAATCGACGCGTGCCGTTTGGATTTTTCACAATAGCGAAAATCGAAAGGAGCGCCAGCACGACCGGCACAACCCCAAACTGAAACGACATATCGTCGCGTGGTCCCGGATTGCTGATCCCAAAACCCCATGTGGGGCTGAATAGTTGAAACCAATATACAAAGTGATTGGTGTAATCGTAATAATTGCCGAGCCACTGATCGGTGCGGACAAAGCGATATTCCAACACAGCAGGAATGAAAAAGATCGACACGATGCCGAGTCCGAGCGCGAGCGCGGCGAGTGAGGGAAGACCGAGGTGAATCACGTTGATGATGGACGAACGACGAAGGACGAAAGACGAATTATTGCGTCGCAGTTCGCCAATCATTAAAAATAGAACCCATGCGGCGAGAACGAGCGTGAACAAGAGCGTGACGCCGTTGTGCGAAAACATCATCGCCGCGTACGTGATGGCGGTAGCGACAATCGACAAACGGCTGGGACGCACAACGGTTTCGTAAAAACCCCACAACGTCAGCGGCAGGAAAATCAGCGCCACCGATTCTGCGAGCGCGGCGCGAACGAAAATATCGATGAGGTGGTACGGGATGTACACGTACGCTAAACCGGAAAGAAAGGCGGCTTGACTGGAACCGGTCAAGCGCTTGACCAATCCAAACATCGCGTAACCGGAAAGCAGGATCGCCAGCGCAAACGTGATTTTGGTCGCCAGCACAAAATCGAATCCGATGAGGTGGAAAAATTCGCTGACGTAAAGCGCGCCGGGCGCGTAGATGTTGAACATCGGATAGCCGTAGCCGAAAGTATAGTCCGGCGCCCAACGCGGATACAAGATGCCATCTTGAATCGAGCGGTCGAATTCAAACAAGAAATAGACCGAGTGCCGCCCGTCGTGCGCGCCCCAAAAATAGCCGGGGGCAAGGAGTGGCGCAATGGCGAAAAGGGAAAAGAGGAAAAGTAAAATCAAATATTTGTCAATGCGTTTTAGAAATGAAAGCATATGGGTTTGTGAAAAGCCGTTTGCTTCAATGGTCAAGCCGAGATAAAACACAGCGAGCGGAGCCCAATGAAGTGCCATGCGGTCGAAGCCGGTATTGAGCCACCATTCGATTGAGTTGGGCGAAGTTACACTTGCAGAATAGTACGTAAAGACCAAGCCTACAAAATTTAGTGCGAGTAAGAGAAGCAAAGGAGTATGTTCACGCCAATGTTTGCTTCCAAATGCAAGCACGATAAGCAATCCCATCCAGAGAAAGCCCCAAGTATTGATTGTGAATACACGGGATCCGGCATAACCCAGAATCTGCCCTAATAACGGCATTGCAAAGTTGCCGGAAATGAGACTAGTCAAACTACCGATTGCAGCGTTGCCTACATAATCGCTATAGTCGGCAAGTTTGCTATATATAGCCCAAGGCATCCAGAAAACTGCAAAAATGCAAACGTAAGCAAGTGTTCGTTTCAAAGCTTTGTGTTTTTGTTTTTCGAATAGTAACAAGGCAGTTGCATTGATGGCAAGATAGAGTAGGCTTTCTGCGCGTGTCCAACTGGCGAATCCAATCAAGATACCCGATAGAATGAGCCCGGACACTTTTCTGTCTTTTAGAAATCGCAATAGATAGATTGCACTGCCCGCGTAATAAACCGTGAAGGGTAAGTTGGCATACGCGATTGTTGCTTGCTGTTGAATGATAGGTGTAGCACTTAGAAAAAGAGTACAGGCAAGTGCTAGGGTCATTCCAACCCATTGGCGCAAATTGGCGTAAAAGAGTAAAAGGAGCGAAAGAAAGTACATTGGGAAAATGATCTGAAGAAAATCACCGCCGAGCAGGAACAGAAACGTCATCTGTAAAGGAAGGTTTAGTGGATAGAAGGGCCAGGCAGCTTGGGCTTGCGACACGATTTCTCCGGTCGCTGCGATCAGTTTGGCTTTAAGACCCCAAATGGCGAGCGCATCCCATGCAGAGAGCGGCATATAGATGGCACCGATGAAAGTGGTCAAAATTAGAATTCCAATGAGTCCGATCAGAATAATTTGCAGCGCATTCACATCAGGGCGATGGAAGCTTATGGGAATGAGGTAACCATTCCGGCGCTGGAGAAACCATAAACATAGAATCAGTAGAATGCCATAGATCAGACCTGCGGTTGCAAGTGTGACAGGCATTCCAATGCTCGTTGCCAAGAAAACTGCCCATGTAAAAATTCCCGCGCCAAGTGGATACGCAAATCCAACGCGTTCCGCTGTTCCTAGCTCTTGCGAAAAGAAGCCCAGAATGATCCACCCGAGTACACAGAGAGCGAGCATGTATATTATTACAGCGAATAGCATTACTGGTAAATCCTATAGAGACCTTGCTTATCATCGAACATTATTTTTTCACCAGCCACAGGAAAGTTTGGAAAACCATCACTAATCACCACATAATTAATCTCAGGATGACTATGCAATGTTTCCTCGTTCCCATAAATCAATTTTCTAGGGTACAAGAAATAAAGGTTCAGAGTAGCAAAATAGTATTTGGAATCAAATAATAGAACCGAAGTGTCTGGCGTCGTGGTTTGCACAAATTGCATAAAATCAAAGTATGCCCCCCAGACGTCGTGCATCTTTTGTTCGTAAGATTGATCAAGTTTTTGCAGAACACCTGCCCATACGGATTGAGCGGGAGAGAGTGCATTTACGATTTGTGCCAAAAATACAACAACTATCGCAAATGCGATGAGTGAACGAATGGACTGATTCATTTCTGCTTTTGCGGAGGCAACTGTTCCGAAATAATCGGTTCCGGATCGCCGGGACGCGGCAATCTAATCGAGTCCGCGCCGGTTTCCGTCAACGCGCGGCGACCGGTCGCCGCATTGTACATTCCAAACTCGATGTGATACCCTTCCGTCGGACCATCGACATCGATTTGAATCGTGTGCGTGTCGGTAATCACCTGTCCCGGCGTCCATTTGAGCGTCGGCGATTCCCCGTCGCGTGGCTTGGCATCGCTTTGTCCGTACGTTTTGCCGTCGTCGTGAACCGCGCGGACAAACATGGTGTAATCGTAATCGACCGGGCGCAACGCTTGCCACGTCAAGTGCAAACGCAACGTTGCGCCGTGCCGCAACGGACCAACAATACGATAATCGAGGAGCGCGATTTCGTTGTGGTTGAAAAATGCAATCGCCGGGCGCGTTGGTTTCACATCGACAAAGCGCGGCGCGAGATAACTGTACGATGCGACAATCGGCAAGGCAACGAAGAACGCCAGCATCGCCGGGCGCGCAAAGCGTTCGTCCAAATCGATGACGGAACCGGCGACGATGGCAAGCGCGCATCCGGCGAACGCAAGAATTTGCCACGGGGACGTAACGAATATGCCCAGCAAATTCCAGAGCGGTGATGCGATTTCAAATGTCAGCATCGCAACGATTATCGCGGCGGAAATAAAAATAATGATTGTGCGGCGTAGGGAACGTTCGCCGTAACGTTCCCGCTCGCGATTGCGTTCTGTTTGCCACGCCAACGCCACCGCAACGATTGCCAAACCAATCGGCACAACGCCAAGTTGGAGTGGAAATTGATCGAGATAATTGCCAGTGCTGGTTCCAAAACCCCATAGCGCGGAAAATATTTGAAAAGGATAAACAAAATTGGCATTGAATCCATCGCGCGAAAAACTAATGCCGTAACGCAAAAGAGTGGGGAGATATAGCAACGCACCAACCAAAAGACCCACGAGCATTTGACCGACGACCGACGACCGACGACCGCTGATAATTATCGCTAGAACGAACGCAAAGATAGAAAAGAAAATTGCGATGCCGGGCTGAGTGAGGAAGAGTAAGGCAGTAAGCAGTAGACAGTCGGCAGACGGCAGTCGATTGCCTATTGTCTGTGTTTTCAAAAGCGAGAATAGAATCAATGGCATCAATGCCCACGCTATCGATTCGGCGAACGCGCCGCGCACGTAAATCGTCGCGATGTGGAACGGAAGATAAACGTACACCACCGCCGCGAGGAGCGCGCCGGCTTCGCTGAGCCATTGCCGCGCGAGCGCGAACATCGTCAAGCCGCTGATAATCCACGCGAGCGCGTAGACCAGTTTGATCGAAGCGAGATAACTGAATCCGATCAGATGAAATATTTCGGCGATCAAGTACGGCAACGCGCCGTCGGTGCGGAACAGATCGAACGTGCCGCCGACGACGGGCGCCCAGTTGAAAACTTGCAACGGATTCTGATCGAGATCGATGAGGTTGTAGTACGCCAGCAAGCCGGTGTGGGATTGAAACGCGCCGGGATATTCCAACGGCGCGACGGCAAAAACCGTGAGCAACACCACCAGCAGTGGATAAACAAATTTCACGAGGGCGATTATAACATTAGTGGTGCGGATTTCAAAACGATTTGCTATGCCTATTGACGCGCACGGTTGGCTGGATATACTTGCGTCAAAGGAAAAAGCGTAATGCAATTGGAAATCAATCAGCAAACGATCGCCGATCCCGCGACGCCGGAAAAAATCGCCGAGGCATTGCGCGCGTTGCCGGCGAACGAGGAAGCAATGATCGTTTTATCAAAAAGCGCGGAAGAATTCATGCAAGCCGGCGGTGTCCCCGCCGATGGGTTTGTGCTGAATTATCAAAACACGCGCACGGGCGAAGATTGGCACAGTTCGAATCGCGCGGTCAAGTTGCAAACGGTGATCCGCGTGATGACCCGTTTTGCGCGTGATGAACGCGGCTGGCGGAACATAATCGCGTGGCGCGGCGCGTCCCAGCCGCCGAGTTGGGCAAAGTGGTTTGACGTTCCGCCGGGTTTGGCGGCGCTCGTGATTTTTTCGTGCATCGGCTTGCCGGTGATCGCGTATGCGATTATGCAAGGCGGACCCGGCGCGCCGCAATGGGCAGATTTGTTCAAAGCGTTTCTTGCAATCGTGGCGATTGCCGGGTACATTCAGTACATCGATTTGTTCTTCCGCATAATTCGTCCGCGCCTCAAGATGATGGCGTCGTCGATGTTGGGTGTGAGCATCGAAGAAGAAGGGATGCCCAAGTTCAGCGTACTGTTCGGCAAAACGGCGGACGCGGAAGATTGGACGGTGAAGCAAGCGGCGGGTTGGGGCACGCAAATTTTGGTAATGGTGTTAGATGCGGCGATAACGATGCTTGGCGTCATTGGCCCAGTGGCGGTCGTTTGCATCCCGCTGTTCTTGATTTTTGACGCGCTGGGATTTTGAATTTGACACTACTCTCAATCCGCATACAATAGCCGCAGTTGCCGCATTCGTCTAGTGGACCAGGACGCCGCCCTCTCAAGGCGGAGACCAGGGGTTCGAATCCCCTATGCGGCACAGCGCATTTTCGATTTTCGATGGGAAATCAGCAATCGAGAATCGATTTTTTTGTACGGCTTGCGGTTTTGATTTGCGCGCGTGGGCGTGGTATAATGCAGGCAAGGAGAAGCGGAATGGCGAAAAATGATTTCACGTTTACCGGTGTAATCGTCAAGCAAGGAAAAAACTATACGTCGCTCTGCCTTGAATTGGATGTGGCATCACAGGGAAACACAATTCGTCAAGCCAAAGAAGGATTGATAGAAGCAGCAGCATTGTATTTAGAAAGCGCCATCGAAAGTAATTTGCCCTATTTGCGTCCTGTGCCGCCCGAAGAGGACCCGCGTCGCACATCGCCGAAACAAGTCGTCCAAACCTTTCCGTTGCGCGTAGATGTCGCGGTACACGCGTATGCCTAGTTTGCCTGCCGTCAAGCCTAAGGCAGTTGTGCACGTGCTTGAACGAGCGGGTTTTTATCTTGCGCGTCAACGCGGCAGTCACGCCCAATACAAGCGCGGGAATTTGCTAGTGACGGTGCCGATGCACGCCGGCGATCTGAATCCGATCACGTTGCGCTCTATTTTACGCCAAGCCCGAATGAGTGTCGAAGAATTTTTAGAGTTGCTGTGATTGCCGTAGGACAAGTTACCAACTTGTCCTACCCAGCGAGGTGGCTATGGATAGCACAAGCATCGTTCTGATTTTCTTGATCGTCGCAATTGCCGCCGTAGTGATTGTGTGGCTATTGCGCGGGCGGCTCAAGACATTTTCGGTCGAAGGTGATGTGACCACCGGCAAGGTAGGGATGCGCGCCGAAGCGAAACCCGATGCCGCCAAGGTGAAACCCACCGCGTCGCAATACGGCGTTGACATTAGCCGCAACAAAAGCGGCGGCAATATGGACATTGGCGTTGGACGGAACGGGACGCGCGTTGCCGATAATGTTGCCGACGATGATATGAACATCCAGGTCAAGCCCAACTCGAAAAAATAACGCCGATGCCGTCCAAACCGCTTGCCAACCGCAAAACCGAAATCGAACTCTTCCGCGCGATGTTGAAGAGCACAACAGACACGCGCATTCTCCTCGTTCAAGCCATTTCGGGCAAGGGCAAAACCAATCTCCTCGAAAGATTCATTGACGAGTGCGCTGGCGTTTGTCTCATCACGCTCGATTGCAAAACCGCCGAAAAAGGAATTTCCGAAGTCTTTAGCGTCTTTCGCCAAGAGTTTGGCGCAGATGCGTTTCCGCATTTCAACGCCGCGTATGCGCGCCTTCGCTCCTCGATCAATGTTGCCGATAACCAGGCAGGTGGCAACATCAGCGTTGACATTTCGTCCTTGCTAAATGTTGAGAACGAACAAACGCGCCAGTTCAACCTCGCTCAACTGGAAGAAGCGTTCTTTGCGGACCTGCACGACATTTGCAAAAATACTACAGTGATCATCTTTGACACGTTTGAAAAAGCGCCAGACGATTTGAAAAAGTGGCTCGGCGGCGGATTTTTGCGGAATGCCGTGCGCCACGCGCAACTGCGCGTGGTGATTGGCGGACAAAGCGTGCCCGAAGAAAGTCGCGTTGAAAAATGGGAACGTGTGTGTGAACGACGGACGTTGGATGACATTCGCGATGTGGACGAATGGATGGAATACGTCCACGCCCGTCAATGGAAGTTTGACCGTCCATACATTCACGGGATTGTAGATGCGTTGAACGGGTTTCCGCGCAATGTGGTCATGACGCTCGAAGCCATGGCTCCGAGGTGGAAATGACGCAAGACGATTTCCTCGCTCGTTTGCGCGCGGCAAAAACAGCCGACGAACATGACTGGATTGTGACGGAAGACTTGCTGAATACATTGTCTCCCGACCTTCGCGCCATCACCTGGGCGGCGGCGATTCCCCACTGGTTCAATGCTGATATTCTTGCGGCACTGCGACCTGAACTAAAAGACCAAGCCGCAAAACTCTACGCGGATTTACAAACGCTTCCTTTTGTTGAAGTGTTCCCCGAACGTGGACACAATGTCCACGAACTGACGCGCCGCTTGATGCTGGATCATTTGTGGCGAAACAACCCCGACGAATTCCGCGCGCTCTCCACACGTGCCGCTGAATTTTTTACGCAGGGTGAAGAAAATGCGCCATTGCGTATAGAAAAATGCTACCATCTTGTCATCAGCAATCCTAACGCCGGCGCAGATGAGGTGTGGAATTTCAGCGCAGGTTTGAATGATGCGTTTCGTTTTGCCGAGTTGGAATCACTCGTTGCTACCTTGCTCGAACAAGTAAATGCGAATCGTGTGTCGGGGCGCACGTGTGCACTCACCTTGTTCTTCAAAGGTTGGTTGGATAAACAAGCGTACCGTATGGCAAATGCACTAGACTCATTGCAACGTGCGCTTGCTGACGTTGGAACAGACCAACAACTTCATGCAAACGTGCTTCAGGCGATGGGCGACGTGCAGCAATTCCGTAAGGATATGAACACGGCGTTGCAAAGTTACGCGCAAGCGTTGGACTTATTCCGCGCCGTCGGCTCAAAATTGGGCGAAGCAAACGTGCTTCAGGCGATGGGCGACGAAAGCTTTTCACGGAAAGATTTTTCTAAAGCATTAGAACTCTATGCTGTAGCCCAAAACCTATACGAACAAATTGGTGATCAGTACAGCACCAGTCGTAATCTCTTGTTTCTTGCTCGTGCGCAAAATCAAGCCGAGCAGAAATCAGAGGCGATTGCCTCATGGGTGCGTTCGGCGCAAATTGCCGATGGGATTGGCATCGAGTTCTTGCGTTCGTCTGCGCTTTCTAGTCTAGCGGATGTTTGCAAAGAAATGAAGGACTGGTCGGCGTTAGCACAATTGCTGGATGAATTATTGGCAAAGCATCCAAATGATGCGGCGTTGATTCGCGCGCGTGGGGATATGCTGTATTCCCAAAAGAAATATGACGAAGCACTCGTTGCATTCCAGCAGGCGCGCGAACTGGCTCCGCAAGATGCGAGAATCTTGAACGCGCAAGGCAACGCACTCGAATCGCTCAAACGCTATGAAGAAGCAATTGCGGCATATACTCGTGCCATTGAGATTGAACCTGATAGTGCGTATCTTTATCGCAATCGCGCAAATCAATTGCTTGACCTGGGGCGTTTGGATGAAGCGGAGAAAGATATCGCACGCGCGGTTAAATTGCAACCTGACAACGCGTTCACGCACGGTCGGCAAGGGTATCTTGCGCTCGCGCGCGGACAATTTGCGGACGCGCTCACGCATTTGCGCTATGCTGCTGAGCATAACGACGATGTGGGCTGGCAGTTGGGTCTTGCATTGGCGCAATTTGCGAATGGCAATCTGGAAAAAGCGCAAAAAATTGTTACTTCCGTGCTGGAAAAAACAGACGCTGACCAGCGCGAGAATGCGCGCGAATGGCTAGAGCGTGTCGTCAAACTCAAGCCGGAGTTAGCGGAGACAGCCGAGACCATCCGCAAGATGCTGGAATAGAACACGAGACCTGTCAGAAAATTGGGAGCGCAGGCGGTTGTTGGTTCATCACCAAAAGCCATCCGCAAATCAATGGCAAATTGCACTTCAAACCAGCAACTGGATTTCAGCAATCTCAACCCGCGCGTTGTTTAGCCACGATTCCACTTGCGCCCGTTGCTCCCACTCAAACCGTAACGCCATCCCACAATCGCTTGAAAATTCGCGTGGGGTGGGAATCAACTTGACCCGCAAGCCGGCGCGCGTCAGAGTTTTCTCCGCGCGAATCGCCGCCGAAGTGGTGTGAAACAAAACGACGCCGTATTTCATTGCGCGATTCTCCGAATGGCATCCAGGGTCATTTGGATTTCTGCCCGTGTTGTGAACACGCTTGGCGCGAGACGCACCGTGCCTTTAGGAAACGTGCCCAGCGTACGATGCGCCGCTGGCGCGCAGTGCAACCCCACCCGACTCAAGATACCAAATTCCTCATCCAGCCGCCAACCGATTTCCGAAACCTCGCGTCCTTCCAGTGTCATCGAAACGACCGCCGTACACTGTGTCGCATTGCGCGTACCGTGAACGATTACTCCCTGAATCGCTCCCAAGCCATCGATCAGACTTTGCGTCAGTTCGATTTCGTGCGCACGGATGTTGGCGATGCCGCGTTGCATCACCCAGCGTGCGCCCGCGCCCAAGCCAGCAATGCCCACGCCATTGGGCGTCCCGCTTTCGTAGCGATCCGGCAACTCATTCGGTTGCTTTTCAAATTCAGAACGACTCCCCGTCCCGCCGCGCACCAATGGCTCGATGAGATTGACATCAACGTTGTCGTTCATCACAAGTCCGCCGGTACCCGGCGGACCCAGTAATCCCTTGTGCCCCGTGAACGCAAGCAGATCAATCTTCATCGCTTGCATATCAATTGGCACAACCCCCGCCGTTTGCGCGGCATCCACCAAGATGAGTGCATTCGCCTCGTGCGCGATTTGCGCGACCGCCGCAATCGGCAAGAGCGTGCCGATGACATTACTGGCGTGATTGACGACGACGAGCCGTATCCCAGGTTCGATGGCGCGTCGCATCGCAGCGAGATCGAGCGAGCCATCCCGTTCGCACGGCACAACAACCAATTGCACACCTTGTTGTTCAAGCGCGCGCAGAGGACGCATCACCGCGTTGTGTTCTATGCTCGTCGTTACCACGCGATCGCCGGGCTGCAACAGACCCCGCAGAACCAGATTGATCGCGTGGGTCGCGTTCAGCGTAAAGATGACCCGCATTGGATCGGGCGCGTTGAACAGTTCAGCCATCGTCTCGCGCGTGTTGTACACGATGCGCCCGGCTTCGATGGATAAGCGATGTCCCGAGCGGCCGGGGTTGCCCCCGGCGCGCTCGAGAAAACTCGCCATCGCTTGCATGACCTCGGGGGGTTTGGGAAACGAGGTTGCCGCGTTGTCGAGGTAAATCATTTCTTGAGGATCAGTCGAAATCCTTCTCCCGGCTTGGTTTCGATTTCAACGCTCCACCCGGCTTTTTTCGCGACGCGCGCCACATTATCACGCGAAGTGCCGGTATCCACCAACACTTGAACCACACCACTGCCAACGTACTGCAAAAATTTTTCGGCTTGGAGCGCGGGTTGTGGACAGGACAAGCCACGCGCATCGAGAGTTTTGATGTCGCTCATTTTGATTTCTCCTATGCGGTTGCCGGTTCGCGGAAGGTTAATCCGATGACCACGCAAACAAGCAACCCAACGATGACTGCCGCGGGCCCAAACGCGCCTACGCCAGTCGCAGAACTCGCCAGACTAAAGTTGTGTGCAAAGCCCGCGCCCACAATCATTCCCAGCGCAAAGATGCCGGCATCGGCATCGCCTTCTCCCGAGAGAATGAGTTGACGCCCCGGGCATCCGCCCGCTAACGTAAACGCGAGTCCGGCTAACACCATTCCACCGAAATTCCACAGCGCGTCGGTGTGTGCAATCGGTTGTTTTTCAAAGCCGGGATTGAATTGACCCAGCACCAGATTCGTGGCGAACGCCGCAATAATCAACGCGACGATGCCGTTGAACAAATGCGCGTCGCGCAACAACATCAAATCACGCAAACCGCCAATCGTGCAATAGCGACTGCGTTGCGCGAGAACGCCGATGAGCAAACCAATGCCGAGTGAAATGAGCAGGGGCGCGTGTTGACTGCCGGGTCCCGTCGTCGAAAAGAAAATGGGACCCGTGGGATTGCCTTGTGCATCTTTGGCAAATTGGGGCGCAAAAACGAGAGCGAGAAGCAAGGCGATCATCAACGCCGGCATCACCCAGCCCAGCGCTTGTGGCGCGGCGCGATTGCGTCCCAGCGAAAAACCCATGCGCAAGAACACGATGCCGACAATGACGCCGACGACGAGACCGAGAATACCAAAAATGGCATTCCAATCGCCGGCACTGAGGCGCAGATACGCGCGCCACGGACAACCGAGAAAAACGAGCGCGCCGATGACGGCGAACATGCCGAGCAAAAATCGCACGAGCGGCGCCGACCCGGTGCGCGGCTTGAACTCGCGGAAGAGTAAGGCGGCGACGAGTGACCCTAGCACAAAGCCGATGATTTCCGGGCGGATGTACTGGACGACACTTGCGCGATGCAACCCCAGCGCGCCGGCAATATCGCGGCTGAAACACGCCACACACACGCCCATGTTACCCGGATTGCCAAGTTTGACGAGAAGCGGGGCAAGCACGCCAACGACAATACCGGTGGCGATGGGACCCCAACGTGAAGTAAAGAACTGTGTAACGGCGGACATTTTGGGCTCCTGTTGATTTGGAATGGTCGCCACGCGCGGCGCAACCACGCGACAACAGGATCCCGAGGAACCTAGTAGCGCAGAAAACCTGGGGCGACGCTGTCGGAGGAGGCGACCACGCTGGCGCAAGAAATACTTGGATGCAACACGTGCATCTCGTTACGAGCGATTCACAATCACGATTTGCGATGCCAGATCACCATGGCGTCACCCCCTTTCAAAATTACTCACTTTCATCATACTCAACAAAGACGTAAATTGCAAATTTTCAATTCTGTTTGATCCAAAAGGTTCTCCACAAATAACTTTCGGGTTTTTGTGTTTGCGCGGCGGTTGACTTGTATCAATCGTTATGCTAAAGTTTGGTCATCCAAAACTCAAAGAGGAGGAAACAATGAAACTGTTCAAACGGATTTTGCAAATCGTTTTGATCGTCGTGATTTTGCTCGTCGCGGTTGGAAGCCTCGGCGGGTACTGGTTCATCACCAAAAGTCATCCGCCCATCAATGGGCAAGTACAAGTCAAAGGGTTAAAGTCGAAAGTTGAAATCGTCCGCGATCCGCTAGGTGTCCCGCACATCTACGCCGATAACGTGGACGATTTATTTTTTGCGCAAGGGTACGTCGAAGCACAGGATCGATTGTGGCAGATGGAGTACAATCGCCGCATCGGTCACGGCACGCTGTCCGATATCTTCGGCGCGACAACGATCAAGACTGATCGATTCTTGCGGACAATGGGTTTGGGTCGCGCGGCGCGTGCAGATATCGCCGCGATGTCGGAATCGGACAAGCGACCACTGCAAGCATTTGCGAACGGCGTGAACGCGTTCATCGACACGCACCTCGACAACCTGCCGCTGGAATTCACGATTCTGGGATTCAAGCCAGCGCATTGGGAACCGGTCGATACCGTCGCGTGGGGCAAAGTGATGGCGTACAATCTCAGCGGCAATTACGAAGCCGAGTTGATGCGCGCGAACATGATCGAAAAAATCGGCGCGGAGAAAACCAAGCAACTCTTGCCGCCGTACCCGGCAAACGGTCCCTTCACGATTCCGCCTGAGGCAAAATCATACACGTACAACGATTCGCGACTCGCAATTCCTAATTCGCAATTTGTGTCAATCGGCTCTCCAAACCTACAAGAGATTGCATCAATCAATGCCTCGCTCGGTTTGCGCGATGAAGGTGTCGGTTCGAACAACTGGGTCATCGATGGCACCAAATCGACGACGGGCAAACCGCTTCTGGCAAACGATCCGCATCTGGGCATCCAACTTCCATCGATTTGGTACGAAGTGGGTTTGCACTGCACGCCCAAGACTGATGCGTGTCCGTACAACGTCGTCGGTTTCACATTCCCCGGCGTGATGGGTGTGGTGCTGGGACACAACGACCGTATCGCGTGGGGCGTAACGAATGTCGGTCCTGACGTGCAAGATTTGTTCATCGAAGAGATCAATCCGCAGAATCCTAATCAGTCCAAGTTCAATGGCAAGTGGGAAGAGATCCAAGTTGTGGACGAGCCGATCAAAGTCAAGGGCGTCGTTTCCGAAACACTCAAGGTGCAAATCACGCGACACGGACCGATTATGACGCCGGTATTGAGCGGCATCACGCAACCAGTCGCGTTGCAATGGACGGCGTTGCGCGACCGCAGTCGTTTGTTCGAATCAGTGTTGTCGATCAATCGCGCGCAAAACTGGGACGAATTCCGCAACGCGCTCAAGTTGTGGGACGTGCCATCGCAAAATTTTGTGTATGCCGATGTCGAGGGCAATATCGGCTATCAGATGCCGGGTAATATTCCGATTCGCGCAAAAGGCGATGGGACAGTTCCCGTACCCGGCGCTGGCGAGTACGAATGGACCAGTTACATTCCGTTCGATGAATTGCCGTTCGTGTTCAACCCACCCACGCATTTTGTCGCCACCGCGAACCAAGCAGTCGTCCCGCCGACGTACAAATATTTGCTCGGCACCGATTGGGCAGGACCTTTCCGCCAACAACGCATCGTCGATTTATTGAAAGGAAAGGACAAACTTTCCATCGACGATATGAAAACGATTCAAGGGGATGTTTACGCAATTCCACTCGCACAGTTGCAAAAGTACGTGGTCGCGCTCAAGCCGGAAGGATTCCTGCCGACACGCGCGATGGAATATGTGAAATCGTGGGACGGCAACCTCACCACCGACAGTGTCGGCGGGACGATTCTGGAAGCGACGTACAAACGCTTGTTCGAAAATATTTTTGCGGACAAACTGCCCAAGGATGTACTCGATAGTTATCGCGGCGCAAACGATTATCATCGCCGCGTGATCATTGCGTTGTTGGACGATCCGAAGAATGCGTGGTGGGGAAACGCGGGACGCGACGCGGTTTTGCTGGAAAGTTACAATCAGGGAGTCGATTGGTTGGGGAGTCAATTTGGCGATGCGCCGGGAGATTGGAAATGGGGACGCTTGCACCTTGCGACGTTCAATCATCCGCTCGGCAGTGTGCAACCGCTCAATCTGTTGTTCAACGCGGGACCGATTGCCGCACCGGGCGGCGTGAATACCGTTTTTGCAACATCGTTCAAAGTAGTGAACAATCGGTACGAGGTCTCGAGCGTCTCGTCGATGCGCGCGATTTATGATCTTTCAAATCTCAACAACTCGCTTCACATGCACACGACCGGGCAATCGGGGCAACCATTGAGCAAACACTTTAGCGACATGGTGTTGATGTGGCGCGACGTAAAATTCGCACCAATGTACTTTGACCGCGCGACGCTGGACAAGGTCAAGGAAGGAACACTGGTCCTAGTACCCTAGTTGCCCAGTGCGATAGTTATTTCAATGAATGTCGCGCCAACTGTCCAACCATTGAACTAGTGCAGCAACATGAGAAAGTTGCATACAAAGCCGATGTGGAAACACCGACAAATGCGGCAATAAATCATTTGCCCACTACGCACTTTCATGTTGATGCACTACTAGATAAACATCTTGCCAGCCAAGACCAAAATCACGCAACCAAAAATAATCACGTTGATCAGAACGAGTAACGAAATAAAGAACCAATGGCGATAGGTGAGACCTTGCATACTATCCTCCCTGCGATTTGATTAACGTGACATCACCGGCAAGCAATTCGATGCCTGAACCATCGGCGCGCCGCACGACGAGCGCGCCGTTTTCGTTCACGCTTTCCGCAATCCCTTCGACGATGCCGGCGGATGTCTGCGCACGCACCCTTTGATTCAGCATCGCCAATCGACTGCAATACTCGGCGCGCAAATCTTCATCCACGCGCCAATAATATTTTTCGATTTCACGCAAGATCGCTTGCGTCAGCCGCGCGCGCGGAAACGATTTGCCCAATTCATCGGCGATGGTTGTGGCTTCTGCCGGCATTCCTTCAACCGATGCGGCATCAAAATTCACATTGACGCCGATGCCAACGATGATGTACTCCAGCCGGTCGCCGACGATTCCCGACTCGCACAAAATTCCCGCGATTTTTTTCCCGCGCACAAGCAAATCGTTGGGCCATTTGATTTGCGCGTCCAGCCCGGTTTCGGCGCGAATCGCTTCACACACGCCCAGCGCAACTGCCATTGTTACACGCGATACTTGGTGCGGCGCAAGAGTCGGACGCAGAACAATCGACATTAGAATCGACGAGCGTGGTGGCGCAAGCCACGCACGCCCCAACCGTCCGCGCCCGGCGGTTTGCTCGTCCGCGATGACGACGGTGCCCGCAGGTTCACCAGCATCGGCGATTTGTTTCGCCGCGTCGTTCGTCGAGCCAATGCAATCGTAGAAAATAATCTGCTTGCCAAGTGTTTGCGTCTGCAAGCCCCGCGCGATTTCATCAGTAGAAAATTTTCCGTCGTCCGTCTTCCGTCCTCCGTCGTTATTATATCAGCAAAAATCTTGACTCGCAATCTCAATGGTGCTACACTGGGCAACATGAAACGACTCTGGACTCCGTGGCGAATGACGTACCTCAAAGCACCCAAAGGATCGAAAGCAACGGGCTGTATCTTTTGCACCAAGATCAACGCCAACCAGCGCCGTGACCGCAAGAACCTTTTGCTCTGGCGCGGCGAACGGGCTTTTATCGTGCTTAATTTGTATCCGTACTCGAATGGGCATTTGATGGTTGCGCCGTACGCACACACCGGCGAGTTGGAAGCGCTCGATGGGGAAACGCTCAAGGAAATGATATTGCTCGTTGCCAAATCGATTCGCGCATTGCGGCGGACGATGAATCCGCAAGGATTCAACATTGGCGCAAACCTGGGACACGTGGCGGGCGCGGGCGTGGATGATCACGTTCATATTCACATCGTTCCGCGTTGGGGTGGCGACACGAACTTTATGCCGGTGCTTGCCGAAACGCGGATGATTCCAGAACTCTTGCCGCAAACGTACGCGGGCTTGCTCGCCGCAATGCAAGCGGACGAAGACCGCGGAGTAAAAAAGAAACGCAGGCAAAAGAAATAACTTGGGGGCAGGACTTGTCCCTGCCCTTTGGGGGGCGACCACGCGGGTCGCCCCTACATATGTTGAAAAATGGATTTGCAAATCACAGAACGCGTGCGCGATGTCATCAAACCGCGCACCTCACTCGAATCGCAGAACGCCTGGAATCTTTACGGTGACATTGCTTGGTTTGGCATTCTAAGCGGTGTGGCAAATGCGTTTCTTGCGGTCTTCACCTTGCGGGTTGGCGGGAGCGACGCGCATGTTGGATTATTATCCTCGCTGCCTGCACTCGCCGCCATTTTCGCATCGATTCCCGGCAGTCGTTTGGTCGAACGCGAGAAGAAACCGCTATCGGTGCTCGTCATCACGGCGATTCTCAATCGATTGGGTTATCTGGGCATCGCGCTGGTGCCGTTCTTTTTTCTGACGAACGCCGCCGACGCGATTGTCGTGTTGGTCGCGTTGCTGACGATTCCCGGCGCGATTGCAAATGTCGCGTTCACGACGATGTTCGCGCAAGCCGTCGCGCCGGAAAATCGTGCGCGCGTGGTAGCAATTCGCAATGTTTGGATTGGCGTCGTCAGCACCATCACGGCATTTGCCGGCGGCAAATTTCTCGATTACGTTTTGTTTCCCATCAACTATCAGATTTTGTTTGCGGTCGCGTTTGCCGGCTCGATGGTGAGCGCGTACTACCTCACCCGCATTCGCTTGCCAGAACAATCGATGCCGTCTCCATCGCACAACGAAGCCGCGCCGCGCGGCACGCGTGCCTTTATCACGATGCTCCGCGGCAGTCACAAGTTTGTCGAGTTCACCGTTGCATCGTTCATTTTTCATTGGGGCTTGTTTTTCCCAATACCACTCTACTCGATTTATTGGGTGCGCGTGCTGAATGCCAGCGAGGGTTGGGTGGGCGTCTTTAGTATGGTTGCTTCCGCAACAACGATTGTGTTTTTCCCATTGTGGAGTCGCCTGACCACGCAACGCGGAAGTCTGTATGCGATTATGATCACTACTTTTGGCTTGGCGCTGTATCCATTAGCAACCGCATTTTCCCCCAGCGTCGAATGGATTATCTTGGTGTCATTTATCGGCGGTGTGTTCAGTTCGGGATTCGGGCTCACCTTCTTCAACCGTTTGCTCGAAGTCAGTCCGGAACAACATCGCGCAAGTTATATTGCCGGGTACAACACCTTGATCAACATTACCGCATTTGTCGGTCCAATTCTTTCGACGCTCCTGCTGGGATTCTTCAACATCTACGCGCTTTTGCTTGTCGGCGCGACAATGCGTTTTCTCGGCGCGCTTCTCTTCTGGCGTCAACACGCTCACACGCGATGAGATTTGAAATCGTCCGTTGCGACGAAACAACATTTCCCAAACCACAAGATATTTGGTAAAATGGCATTGGAAATTCGAGACTCGAGATTAGAGATTGAAAGCCCATGTTGAACTTCCAATCTCCAATCTCCAACATCCAATTCGGAGGGAACATGACCCCACAACGTCGTGAGGTTTTCATCGTGGGTGGAGCCAGAACACCTATTGGCAAATTCCAAGGCACGCTTGCCGGCATTGCTGCACCTGAACTTGGCGCAGTCGCGGTGCGCGAAGCAGTCCAGCGCGCTGGCGTTGCACCGGAAAAAATCGACGAAGTGATCGTCGGCAACGTTGTAACCGCCGGGCTAGGACAGGCACCCGCGCGCCAAGTTGCACTACAAGCCGGATTGAAAGACACGATCAACGCATCGCAAATCGGCAAGGTGTGCGGCTCCGGCTTGAAAGCGGCGATGCTTGCCTCGTCGATGATTCGCGCCGGCGACGCCGATGTGATGGTCGCGGCAGGAATGGAAAATATGAATCGCGCGCCGTACCTGTTGCCGCACGCGCGATTTGGTTATCGGATGGGCACCGGCGAAATGCTCGACGCGGTGGTGTATGACGGTTTGTGGTGCGCGTTCGAAAATTGGCATATGGGACGCGCCGCCGAATTCATCGCGCGCGAATGCGGCATCACGCGCGAACAGCAAGACGAGTTTGCATTCAACAGTCACCGCAAAGCGCTTGCCGCAATCCAGACCGGCAAATTCAAAGCCGAGATTACTCCCGTTTCAATTCCATCAAAAAAAGGCCCGACGCTGTTCGACACTGATGAAACGCCACGCGCGGATACATCGATGGAAGCCCTCGCCAAATTGAAACCCGCATTTGAAGAAGGCGGCTCGGTAACCGCCGGGAACGCGCCGCCTTTGTCCGATGGCGCGGCGGCCGTTGTTCTCGTCGGCGAGGAAATTGCGACGCGCGATAATTTGAAACCGCTCGCGCGCGTCGTCGCGTACGCGCAAGCCGGCACCGATCCCAAGCGCATTTTCTGGGCGCCGATATTCGCGGTACGTCAAGTGCTCGACAAAGCCGGGTGGAAATTAAACGACGTCGATCTGTTTGAAATCAACGAAGCATTTTCCGCCCAAGTCCTCGCCGATGGCAAAGAACTTGGCATCGATTGGACAAAGGTGAATGTGAACGGCGGCGCGGTCGCGCTCGGTCATCCAATTGGCGCGAGCGGCGCGCGGATTCTCGTCACGTTGATGTACGCGATGAAAGAGCGCGGCGCGAAACGCGGCATCGCATCGTTGTGTCTCGGCGGCGGCGAAGCCGTGGCGATGGCAGTTGAAAAAATCTGACGGGGGACGGAAGACGGACGACCGAAAAAACGATTCTGTCATCCGTCTTCGGTCTTCCATCAAAAATTTTGATTCAATGGAGAATTGAAAATGGATTTCCAACTCAATGAAGAGCAACGCGCCATTCGGGATTTGGCGCGCGACTTTGCGCAAAATGAAATCGCGCCGATTGCGGCGCAGATCGATGAGACCGGCGAGTTTCCGTCCGCGACAGTCAAAAAAATGGGCGAGCTCGGTTTGATGGGCATCGAGATTCCGCAAGAGTACGGCGGTGCGGGACTCGACACCTTGTCGTACGTCCTTGCAATCGAAGAAATTGCCAAAGTGTGCGCCTCGCACGCCGTGATTTTGAGCGTGAACAATTCACTTTACTGTTACGGCATCAACAAATTCGGGACGGAAGAACAAAAGAAAAAATTCCTCGAACCGTGCGCGTCCGGCAAAAAGATCGGCGCGTTCTCGCTGACCGAGCCGCAATCTGGAAGCGATGCCGGGAATATGAAAGCGCGCGCCGTGTTGCAAGGCGATCAGTACATCATCAACGGTCGCAAGTCGTGGATCACGAGCGGACCGGTTGCCGATTTCATTGTCCTCTTTGCAGCAACGCAACCGGAGTTGAAACATCGCGGCACCGCGTGTTTCATCGTCGATACAAGTTTGCCCGGGTTCGAGCGCGGCAAGAAAGAACCGAAACTGGGCATTCGCGCCAGCGCGACGTGCGAAACGACGTACGACAATTACCAACTGCCGATTGTTCATCGCATCGGAAACGAAGGTGACGGGTTTAAGATTGCGATGAGTATTCTCGATGCGGGGCGCATCGGGATTGCGGCGCAAGCGTTGGGCATCGCGGAAGCGGCGTACGAAGCGAGCGTCGCGTACGCTAAAGAGCGCGAGGCGTTTGGACAAAAGATCGGCGAGTTTCAAGCGATTCAATGGATGCTCGCCGATATGGCGGTCCGGATCGAAGCGTCGCGTTTGTTGACGTACAACGCCGCGCTCAAAAAGAACAACAATGAAAAGTTCACACGCGAAGCGGCAATGGCAAAACTGTACGCCAGCGAAACCGCAATGTGGGTAACGACGAAAGCAATTCAAATTCACGGCGGCGCGGGTTATTCCAAAGAACTGCCGATTGAACGATATTTTCGTGACGCCAAGATCACCGAGATTTACGAGGGCACGAGCGAAATTCAGCGGCTGGTGATCGCGCGCGCCGCGTTGGATGCGAAGTAAGGTTCTCACCGCAGAGTCACAGAGGGCACGGAGAAAATAAAAAAATGATTTTCTCTGCGTCTCTGCGGCGAATTATGTTTTCCATGGAGATGACGATGTCCATCGATCCCAAAATCCTCGAACTACGCCGACGACGCGAAGAAGCCCGGCTCGGCGGCGGACAAAAACGCATCGATCAACAACACGCGCGCGGCAAATTGACCGCGCGCGAACGCATCGATTTGTTGTTGGACGAAGGTTCGTTTCAAGAGCTCGGCGTGTTCGTCACGCAACGCACGACCGGTTTTGGCGCGGACAAGCAAACATTTTACGGCGATGGCGTGGTTACCGGTTACGGCACGATCAACGGACGTCTCGTCTATGTGTTCTCGCAAGATTTCACCGTGTTTGGCGGATCGCTTGGTGAAGCGCACGCGGAAAAAATTTGCCGCTTGTTAGACCTGGCGATGAAGAATGGCGCGCCGGTCATCGGCTTGAACGATTCCGGCGGCGCGCGGATTCAAGAAGGCGTTGTGTCGCTCGGCGGTTACGCCGACATCTTTTTGCGTAATACGTTGGCGAGTGGTGTGGTGCCGCAAATCAGCGCGATTATGGGTCCGTGCGCCGGCGGTGCGGTGTACTCGCCGGCGTTGACCGATTTTATCTTCATGGTCAAGGACACCAGTTATATGTTCGTTACCGGTCCCGATGTGGTCAAGACGGTGACGCACGAAGATGTTACTTTTGAAACACTTGGCGGGGCGATCGTACACAATGAAAAATCCGGCGTCGCGCATTTTGCCGCCGATAACGAAGAACATTGCATTTCGATAGTGCGCAAACTCTTGTCGTACCTGCCGCAGAACAATATGGAGGAACCGCCGCTCGTGCGCCCAACCGATGATCCATTGCGCGCGGAACAAGCACTCGATTCACTCGTGCCTGATTCGCCCAGCAAGCCGTACGACATCAAAGAAGTGATTCACCTCGTCGTCGATGACGGTGAATTCTTTGAAGTCCACGAACACTTTGCACAAAACATCGTCGTCGGTTTTGCGCGCTTGAACGGACGCGCGGTCGGTATCGTTGCGCAACAACCGATGGTGCTCGCCGGCGTCCTCGACATCAATTCGTCGGACAAGGGCGCGCGCTTTGTGCGCTTTTGCGATTGTTTCAACATTCCGATTATTACATTCGAAGATGTGCCCGGCTTTTTGCCCGGCGTGGGGCAAGAACACGGCGGCATCATTCGACACGGCGCCAAATTGTTGTACGCGTACTGCGAAGCGACGGTCCCCAAAATCACCGTCATCACGCGCAAAGCGTACGGCGGCGCGTACGACGTGATGAGCAGTAAACACATTCGCGGCGACCTCAACTATGCGTGGCCCACCGCTGAAATTGCGGTGATGGGACCCGACGGCGCGGTGAATATTTTGTACCGCGAAGAAATTGCGAGCGCGGCTGACCCGGAAGCAATGAAACAAAAATTGACGCAAGAATATCGCGACCACTTTGCGAATCCATACATCGCCGCTGGGCGCGGTTACATTGACGATGTGATCGAGCCACGCCAAACCCGCGCCAAATTGATTGCTGGTTTGGAGATGTTGCAAAACAAACGCGATACAAATCCGCCGAAGAAACACGGGAACATTCCGTTATAGAAGGCTGAAATGAGGTTGAGATGGCAAAGATCGTTTGCGGAGATTGCCTTGAGAAATTGCGAGTGGAGGTGTTCCGTCGCGAAGCAAGCCCAGACCAAGTTTGCTTAACGTTCCTTGATCCGCCGTTCAATCAAGGCAAGGATTATGATTACTTTGACGATACATTGCCCGAACATGAATATTGGTTAATGATGCAAACGGTGTGTGCTCGCGTGCGTGAATTAACCGCCGAGGGCGGCGCGATCTATTTTATGCAGCGTGAGAAGAACACCGAAGCTGTCTTAAATTGCCTACGCGAGACAGGATGGACTCTGCAAAACCTGATTGTTTGGATCAAGCGTACATCAGCCGTGCCGAATACGATTCGTTTTGGTAAACAGTATCAAGTCATTGCTTTTGCGACCAAGGGCAAACGTCCGCGCGTGTTCAATCGCTTGCGCATTGATCTGCCTTTGCGTCCCGAATATAAATATGCCCGAGAAGAAGGAGTATTTGTTACGGATGTCTGGGATGACATTCGCGAGTTGACGTCGGGGTACTTTGCGGGCGACGAAGCCTTGCGCCATGCCAACGGTGACCGTGTACACAAACAGCAATCACCGGTCGCCCTTTTGCTTCGCATTATTCTTTCATCCACCATGCCCGATGACTTGGTGCTCGATCCTTTTGCCGGCACCGGCACCACCCTCGTCGTCGCCGAACAAATTGGACGCCCGTCGGTCGGGATCGAGATTGACCCAAAGAATGTGAAACTGATTCGTGAGCGATTGGCAAGCCAGCGCGAAGCCGATTCGGTGCTCTCGCTGAGAGACTATTATCGGTTTACACCCGGTCTGGAAAAGATTTGGCGCGGCGAGCCGATCAAAACGAAATCACGCCAACCACAGTTGGCGCTGTTCGACCATAAGGAGAAGTACAAACATGGGCGTGCTTAGACTCTATGTTTCCGTACTGGATTCTCTTGGTAAACGCCCAATGCTTGCCACACGCAGTAGTCTGGATGAGCTTGCGGTGGGGTATGGCAAGTTTGCCTATGTAGGTAACCGCAAGGTGTTGGGCAAGTTTATTCGCGTTCAAGCGAAGGAATTACAAAAACGATTGCAGAATGTGTCTGAAGCGGAAATCGCTTCTCTTGCTGAAACGAATGCCGGGTTGGCAAATGTACTGCAAGCCATCAAGCGCAAGCAAAGCCATCCTAAATTTGATATGGCGGCGGAGTGGTTCGCTCAAAGGAGATGGGAAACCAGCTCTGGCATCTTTCCGGATTTCTTACTGGGTTTGGAACAGCATAGCACGTTTGGTAATGGGGCGTTGCTAGAACTAAAAGACTCGAAAGGCGATGCTGTTGCATCCTTCAACTCCACGATTCCCACGCGACGCAAATCACTACTTGAGGTCAATCGTATATCTGGCAGTACGATGGTTTCGCATGCCGGCTCTCTCTTCGATTACCCGCTTTCCACGGCCTCCGATTATCTTTCACGCCCACGCCTCTGTTTCTATTTCATTAGAACTCGCTCAATGGATCATCAACGTGTACGGATTGCGCTCGTGGAGGGATCATTCTATGAAACCTTACCCAAGGCTCAACTGCTGGAGAAAATTTGGCAGCAGCTTCTTGAAACCAGCGGTATGCCCCCATCCGAACAAAAGCCTATGGTTGAATTTCTTGGACGCTTGGAACAGATTGATATTGCGCAATCACGTGAGATTGATCAAGCTTCTATTCGTCCGCGCCTTCGGCTTATGGCCGAAGTACACGGCGATGCAAATCTCCATGCCTATCCAGAAATTCCACCGCGAACGTTCAACTTGATCTTGAAGCGCGAACCCGGTTATGATGAACAATGGCTCGCGCAAGAAATGAAACGCGATGGTATTGAGAACGTGCACATCGTGCACTCGTCCACGGACACTTTTATTGTGTTACAGAGTGGTAACCTCGAGTATCAATTGCGTTATAGGGTCATTACCCATAAACGCAACGGTGAACATATTGTTCTTCAATACGGGTTACCTCGATGAATATTTTACCGCTTACCCTCGTCGGTCAACACGTCTGCCTTGTCCCACCGGATTTGAAATATGTGGATGATTTAGTAGAGGCGGCACAGCCCAATGAAATCTGGGAATACATCGCCACCGCGCCCGGACAATCGCGCGAAGAAATGTCGGCATGGATAAACGAGGCAATCAACGAAACGCAAAACGGGACACGAATCTGGTTCATCATCATTCGCAAAAGCGATGAACGCGCAATCGGCGCGACAAGTTTTATGGACATTCATCCCAAGGATCGCAACTTGGAAATCGGCGGCACCTGGCTCACGCCATCCGCCTGGCGCACACCCATCAATACGGAATGCAAGTACCTTTTGCTCAAGCACGCCTTTGAAACGCTCGGTTGTTTGCGGGTACAGTTGAAAACCGACGCGCGCAACATTCGCTCGCAGCGCGCGATTGAAAGAATCGGCGCGGTGAAAGAAGGCGTACTGCGCAAACATATGCTCACACGCACCGGCTATATCCGCGACACGGTGATGTACAGCATCATCGATACAGAATGGCAAACCGTCAAAGCACGGCTGGAAGAATTTCTGAAACCTTGACGGAAGACCGAAAATTTTGTCCGTCATCCGCCCTCGGTCTTCCGTCTGGAGTTATCCATGTTCAAAAAAGTCTTGGTTGCTAATCGTGGTGAAATTGCGGTGCGCGTTTTGCGCGCGTGCCGTGAACTGGGTTTGCATACCGTCGCGGTCTATTCCGATGTCGATCGCAACGCCTTGCACGTCCGCTACGCCGACGAAGCGTACAACATCGGTCCCGCGCCGGCGCGCGAATCGTATTTGCGCATCGACCGTATCATCGATGTAGCCATTCGCGCCAAAGCAGAAGCGATTCATCCCGGCTATGGTTTTCTTGCCGAGAACGATCACTTTGCGCGCGCGTGCGCACAAGCCGGGATCCTTTTTGTTGGACCGCCGCCGCAAGCCATGGAAACGATGGGCGACAAAATCAACGCGCGGCGTACTGTATCGAAACAAGGTGTGCCGGTCGTGCCCGGCACGTACGATCCATTGCACGATGAGGAGATGATTGCGTCGGCAAGCAAAGTGGGCTTTCCATTATTCATCAAAGCGGCGGCGGGTGGCGGCGGCAAAGGAATGCGCCGCGTCGAAAAAGCTGAGGATTTGGCGGGCGCGATTGCGCGCGCGCGCAGTGAAGCCGAAGCGGCATTTGGCGATGGCACGGTGTATCTCGAAAAGATCATCAGCCCGGCGCGTCACATCGAATTTCAAATTCTCGCCGATACACGCGGCAATGTGATTCACTTGGGCGAACGCGAATGTTCAATTCAACGTCGGCACCAAAAGATGGTCGAAGAAGCACCGTCGGTGGCGCTCGACGAAAATCTGCGCGACAAGATGGGACAAGCCGCCGTCGCGGCGGCAAAAGCGGCGGGCTACGTCAATGCCGGCACCATCGAGTTTTTGCTCGACAGGGATCGCAATTTTTATTTTCTTGAAATGAATACGCGCTTGCAAGTAGAACATCCGGTAACCGAATTGGTGACCGGCATCGACATCGTCAAAGAAATGTTACGGATCGCTTCGGGGCGCCCGCTCAGTTATCAACAAAAAGATGTACAACATCGCGGCTGGGCGTTCGAATGTCGCATCACCGCCGAAGATGCGTACAACGGATTTTTGCCATCGACCGGGAAAATCATCAGCGTCCACGAACCGACCGGTCCCGGCGTGCGCGTTGAATCGGCATTGTACGAAGGATTTGAAGTCTCGTTGTATTATGATCCGCTCATCGCCAAGTTGTGCGTGTGGGGGCCCGACCGCGCGGCGGCGATCATGCGCATGAAGCGCGCGTTGAGCGAATACAAAATCCTGGGGGTCTCCACATCGATTCCGTTTCATCAAAAATTATTTCAAAGCACAAGTTTCATTGGCGGGAATTTTGATACGTCGTTTCTCGACGAACGTTTTGCGATGGAGCAAGGCGGCTCGGATGACCGCGAGCAAGTGGCGGCGATTGTGGCGGCGTTGCTCACGCACGACCGGCGACAACACGCACTCAACATTCCACCCCCCACGTCAGGCACGCGCGGCGGTTGGAAACGTTTTGGCTCGCTGGAAGGATTCTCGCGATGAAATACACAGCCATCATCAACGACAAAACGTACGACATTGAAATCGGCGCGAACAACACAGTGATCGTGAATGGTCAGCCGCACAATGTTGATTTTCGCACGATTGATGGCAGTTCGCTCTATTCGCTCCTGCTCGACAATTCATCCTGGGAAGCGTTGATCGACCGCAACGGCGATGAGTATCGCGTGTTGATCGGCGGCGAACTGCACGTGGTCAACGTGATGGATGAGCGCACGCGCAAAATGGCGAAAGCGGAAAAGGCGCAAGCGGCGCACGCCGGCGAAGCGATCATCAAAGCGCCGATGCCGGGACTCGTGCGCGAGGTGCCGGTGAATGTGGGCGATTCTGTTGCGGTGAAGCAAGGCGTGTTAATTTTGGAAGCAATGAAAATGCAGAACGAATTGCGCACACCAAAAGCCGGGACGGTGAAGGAAATCCGCGTCAAGCCCGGCGACAAGGTGGAACAAGGGCAAGTCCTGTTGATCGTGAAATAAATCTATTTACCACAGAGGACACCGAGCACACAGAGGAAAAACAAGTATTAACTCACCTTACGCAAATCGAGTTGTTTTACCGCAAAGCACACGGAGACCGCTGAGATTTTTCAGGATTTTTCTCTGCGAACTTTGCGTTCTTAGCGGTGAAATTGCGTAACGTCAGTTATTAACTCTGTGGTCTCTGTGCCCTCTGTGGTGAAATAAGGTTTTTCAATGATGCAAGAACGCAAACCCAAATTCGAAACACTTTCTGGCATCGAAGCAAAACGCGTTTATCAGCCGGACGACGGCGCGCAAAAATATAACGATGAACTAGGATTTCCCGGTGAGTTTCCGTTCACGCGCGGAATCCAGCCCACGATGTATCGTGGGCGTTTTTGGACAATGCGCCAGTACGCCGGCTATGCCTCCGCCGATGAATCGAATGCGCGGTACAAATATTTGCTTGCGCAAGGACAAACTGGCTTGTCTGTCGCATTCGATTTGCCGACGCAGACCGGTTACGATTCGGATGCGGCGATGGCAGAGGGCGAAGTCGGCAAGGTTGGCGTGGCGATTTCGTCGCTGGAAGATATGGAGCGATTGTTCGACGGGATTCCGCTCGGCAAGGTATCCACGTCGATGACGATCAATGCGACGGCGTCGATTTTATTGTCGTTGTATGTTGCCGTCGCAAAAAAACAAGGTGTCGATCCGAAACAACTGCGCGGCACGGTGCAGAACGATATTCTCAAAGAATACATTGCACGCGGTACATACATTTTTCCACCTGCGCCGTCGATGCGTATCGCAACCGACATCATCGAGTACTGCGCGCGCGAATTGCCAAACTGGAATCCGATTTCGATTAGCGGTTATCACATCCGCGAAGCCGGGTCGACGGCGGTACAAGAAATCGCGTTCACATTTGCGAACGCCATCGAGTACGTCAACGCGACGCTGGCACGCGGATTGAGCATCGACGATTTTGCGTCACAGTTGTCATTCTTTTTCGTTTCGCAAATGGATTTCCTGGAAGAGATTGCCAAATTCCGCGCGGCACGGCGATTGTGGGCGCGCATCGTCAAGGAAAAATTTGGCGCGCGGAAAACTTCGTCGATGATGTTGCGCTTTCACACACAAACCGCCGGCGTCTCGCTCACCGCGCAACAGCCGCAGAACAATATTGTGCGCACGGCGATTGAAGCGCTCGCGGCGGTGCTGGGCGGCACGCAATCACTGCACACAAATTCATTCGACGAGGCGATTGCATTGCCGACCGAGGAATCGGTACAGATTGCATTGCGCACGCAACAAATCATCGCGCACGAGTCCGGCGTGGCGAACACGATTGACCCGGTGGCTGGCTCGTATTACATCGAACACTTGACGAACGAAATCGAAACGCGTGCGCTGGAGTATATCGAAAAGATTCAGGCGATGGGCGGCGCGTTGCGCGCCATCGAAGCCGGGTTCATCACACGCGAGATTCAGGAATCGGCGTGGAAATTCCAGCGCGAGGTGGAATCGAAAGAGCGCGTCGTCGTCGGCGTGAACGAGTTTACATCGACCGCGCCGTACAAAGGCAAGATGCTGCGCGTCGATCCACGCGTGCGCGATGAGCAGATGGCGCGGTTGCGCGAGTTGCGGAATCGGCGTGATAATATGCGCACGCAAAATGCGTTGAATGCGCTGACCGATACGGTGCGCGGCACATCGAATTTGATGCCGGCGATTCTGACGTGCGTGGAAGCGTACGCGACGATTGGCGAGATTTGTGATACGTTGCGGAAAGAGTTTGGCGAGTTTCGCGGCGGCGGAAATTTTTAACCACACAGAACACAAAAAAGAATTGGTAAAGATCAACGGCTAGTGAGTGCTTTTGATTTTTCTCTGTGTTCTCTGTGAACTCTGGGGTGAGAAAAATATGACCCAGCTCCACATCGTCACCGGCGCATTCGGTTATACAGGCAAGTACATCGCGACGCGATTGTTGAAAGAAGGTGTCCGCGTTCGCACGCTGACCAATTCGCTCAATCGCGCAAATCCGTTCGGTGGTCAGGTTGAAGCACTGCCGTACAATTTTGATGATTTCGACAAACTCGTTGAGTCGATGCGCGGCGCGACGGTGCTGTACAACAATTACTGGGTGCGATTCAATCACAAAGACTTTCAACATTCGGAAGCAGTTGAGAACACGCTCAAGATGATCGCGGCGGCAAAGCAAGCCGGCGTTGCGCGCTTTGTGCACGTCAGCATCACGAATCCATCCGAAGATTCCGACCTGACCTACTTTGCCGGCAAAGCGAAACTCGAACGCGCGCTGATCGAGTCGGGTTTGTCGTACGCGATTCTGCGCCCGACAGTCATCTTTGGCAAGGAAGATGTACTCATCAACAATATCGCGTGGACCTTGCGCCGCTTGCCGGTCTTTGGCGTTTTCGGCGATGGCAAGTATCGCTTGCAACCGATTTTCGTCGATGACCTCGCCGCGCTTGCAATCGAGCAAGCCGGGTCGCGTGAGAATCGCATCATCGATGCCACCGGTCCCGAGACGTTCACGTACCGCGAACTCGTGCAAACGATCGGCAACATCATCGGCGCGCGACGATTGATCGTGGGTGTACCGCCATCGTTTGGGTACCTGGTCGGTTCGATCATTAGTCGAATGCAAGGCGATGTGTTCATCACGCGCGAGGAAATCGAAGGCTTGATGCGCAATTTGTTGTACACGCAATCGCCGCCCGCCGGCACGACCAAGTTGACCGATTGGGTGCGCGAACATCGTGAGACGTTGGGCGTCAAATACGCGAACGAGCTGGCACGGCGCAAGAATCGGAACGAATCATACGAGAAATTATAGCCCTATCGCCGCGTTTGCTCCAAACGCGGATGACCCAACAAATGGCAAAGCGAAAAACCTAAAGACGGAGTAAAGACATCGTGCTTGTGATGTTGCAAGCGACTCAGGGGGAAATTGCAAAATGAAAATGCAGATGATGCGCTATACTATCTTGTTCGGTTTGTTTGTGCTGATCGGTTGTCGCGGCAACGCACCCGCGCCAACTAAAACTTCGCTGGGCGAAACAATTGCACCGACGAATGCACCCAGTGCGACATTCACGCCGGTCGCAACGAGTGCGCCGCGTGCGACGAACACTCCACTCGCACCGACCATCGTGCCGGCAACGGCAACGAGTACGCCAACGCGCGCGCCCACCGCAACTATCGCGCGACCGACGCCAGTCGTTTCGACGCAGGTTTTGCTTCCGTATCTCATCGCGCAAACCAAGCATCCGCTCGCGGTGTGCAACGACGGTTCGACGCCGATCTTTTTTTATCGACGCGGTACCGGTGACGGCGTGAACAAATGGGTCGTGTGGTTCAAGGGCGGTTTCAATTGCTCGGATGAAGCGACGTGCAAGGCGCGCACGCGCGATCTGACTGGCAGTGGTTTTTGGTTGCGCCGCGATCTGAGCAGTGGCTTGGATGAGGACAATCGCGCGGATGGCATCTTTAGTAATCAACGCGCGAACAATCCGGATTTTTACAATTGGAACCACGTTTATATGGTGTACTGCAGTTCCGATAATTGGACGGGGACACGCAGTGCGTCGCCTGAAACGTTTGGGTTTCATTTTCGCGGACACGATATTGTGAATGCGATAATGGACGCGCTTCAAGACCCCGACATCGTGGGCGTACCCAACTTGGCGCAGGCGACGCACATTTTGTTCGCCGGTTCTTCGGCGGGCGGTGTCGGTTTGCGCGCAAATATTGACCGACTGGCGAAGCAATTCAACCGCGCGGACGTGCGCGCCGTTGGCGATGCCGGGATCGGGGCATCCGTGGATGCGTCGCGCGCAGCGCTGATCGCGACGATGCTCAAGACTGAGTATGATCTGTGGCGTCCGGTCTTGGATGAATCGTGCGTCGCGACGAATCAAGCGCAACCCTGGACATGTACCAGCGGCGCATTTCTGATTCAGAATAATCATCTCAGCACGCCGCTGTTCAACCGCATGGATCAAATCGATCCGGTGATACTAGGTACTTTGCAGTTGAATTTGCGCGAGCGCCAAGACCGTCCGCTAATCGAGATTTTAGCCAGCCAAGTGCGCGATGTGCTTAAAAATCAAGCCGGCGCGTACAGTTCATTCAGCGGCAAGCACATTGTTTTGACGGGCGAGGATTTTTACCGATACAAGATCAACGGCTTGTCGATGGCGGATGTGCTGGGCAATTGGTACTTTAACCGCGCGGGACCGAAGAACGTAATTGAATCACCGCGCCTACCCTAACTTGGTTGCAAAAGGATTTTTATGATTGCGCGAATCGATCACATTGGCATTGCCGTTCAAAGCATCAACGACGCGCTGAAATTTTTCCAAGACGCGCTCGGGCTGAAACTCGACCATATTGCAACTGAGGAAGGCGGACGCACCCAGGTTGCGTTTATGCCGGTCGGCTCCAGCGACGTTGAATTGGTCGAGCCGCAGGACGCGGAGAGCGGGCTGGCAAAATTTCTGGCGAAACGCGGCGAAGGCGTGCATCACATTTGCTTTCAAGTCGATGACATTGATGGCGCACTCGCGCGACTCAAGGAACACGGCGCACAATTGATCGACGAAACGCCGCGCACGAATGCGGCAGGGATGCGTTATGCGTTCATCCATCCCAAGAGCGCGCACGGAGTATTGATCGAGTTGTACCAACGACCGACGAAGGACGGATGACCGAGGACGGAAGACGGAACTTTTCGGTCATCGGTCTTCCGTCCTCCGTCAAGATTTCAGGAGGGACAATGTTTGACAAACAAGAATTGGAAAACATCCAACGCGCCAAAGATAAATGGGAAGAAACCACGCTCCAACAAACGCTTGCTAAATCGCCCGAGCGAAGAAAGAAATTCATCACCACCTCCAGCGAAGAGATCCATCGGCTGTACACCCCGCTCGACATCGCAGAGATGGATTACGACCGCGACATTGGAATGCCCGGCGAATATCCGTACACGCGCGGCGTGCATTCGACGATGCATCGCGGACGATTCTGGACGATGCGAATGTTTGCCGGTTTTGGCACGGCGGAGGAAACAAATCAGCGCTTCAAATATTTGCTTGAACACGGCGAAACCGGTTTATCCACCGCATTCGATATGCCCACGCTCTACGGTTACGACACCGATGCGCCGCAAGCTGTCGGCGAGTTTGGCAAATGCGGCGTGGCAATTTCGTCGCTCGCAGATATGGAAATTCTCTTCGATGGAATTCCGGTCGATCAGGTTACGACCTCGATGACGATCAATTCACCGGCGGCGATTATTTGGGCGATGTACATCGCGGCGGCAGAGAAACGCGGCATCCCGCGCGCGAAACTGGGCGGCACGATTCAAAACGACATCCTCAAGGAATACATCGCGCAAAAAGAATTTATTTTCCCGCCCGAACCGTCGATGCGACTCGTCGTCGATACGATGGAATTTGGTACGCAAGAAATGCCGCTGTGGAATACGATTTCGATTAGCGGTTATCACATCCGCGAAGCCGGGTCAACCGCCGCGCAAGAACTCGCGTTCACACTCGCCGATGGAATGGAGTATGTGCGGTGGGGTGTCAAGCGCGGAATGAACATCGACGATTTTGCGCCGCGTCTGTCGTTCTTTTTCAACGCACATAACGATTTCTTTGAAGAGATTGCGAAATATCGCGCGGCGCGCCGCATCTGGGCAAAATGGATGCGTCAAGTGATGGGCGCAAAGAATCCGCGTTCGTGGTTGATGCGCTTCCACACGCAAACCGCCGGTGTTTCACTCACCGCACAACAACCGATGAACAACGTGATTCGTGTGGCGATTCAAGCACTCGCCGGCGTTCTGGGTGGCACGCAATCACTGCACACCGATTCGTTCGACGAAGCGTGGGCACTGCCAAGTGAACAAGCGGCATTGATTGCTTTGCGCACGCAACAAATCATCGCGCACGAATCCGGTGTGGCAAATACCGTCGATCCGCTCGGCGGCTCGTATTTTGTCGAAGCGTTTACGAATCGGATGGAGCAAGCGGCAAACGCGTACTTTGACCGCATCGAAAAATTGGGCGGCGTGTTGCCGGCAATTCAAAAAGGATTTTTCCAACGCGAGATTGCGGAGAGCGCGGCGCGGTATCAGACCGAAATCGAAAAGAAAGAACGCATCATCGTCGGCGTGAATGATTATGTGATCGATGAAGAACTCAAAGTGCCGCTGTTGCGTGTTGATGAAGCCGGCGCGCGGCATCAGATTGCGCGCTTGGAAAAAATCCGCCGCGAACGCGACGGCGCGCGAGTCGAAGCAACATTGAACGCGATTCGTGAGGCGGCAAAAAACGAAAACGTGAATCTGATGCCGCTATTCATTGATGCCGTAAATGCATACGCAACACTCGGCGAAATTATGAATGTGCTCCGCAAAGTGTGGGGCGAATACAAAGAACCGGTGATTGTGTAAAACGACCGAGGACGGGCAACCAAAGACCGATTTTTTGCCTCCGTCTTCCGTCAAGGAGTTATCAATGGACAAACAAATTATCTCACAACTGTACGAGTACGGCATTTGGGCGAACAAGAAATTGCTCAACACGGCGAGTGCGTTGACGGCTGAGCAATTGCGCAAACCATTCACCAAACACGAATTTACAATCCTGGGTTCATTTGTGCACCTCATCAGCGCGGAACGGCGATGGTATCAATCGTGGATTGGCGTGCCGTTGGAGAATCGACTCACCGTTGACGATTTGCCAACCCTCGACGCGGTGAAAGCGCGCTGGGAACAATTGTATGTCGAGCGCCGCGCGTTGATCGAATCGTTGACGCCAGAACGATTGCAACAACCGCTTGTGCGTAAACTGCAAGGACAAGAGCAAAGTATTCCACTCTGGCAAACACTCGTGCATGTGGCTAATCATGGCACACAACACCGGAGCGAAATCGCGCTGATGCTGACCGACCTGGGACATTCGCCGGGCGATTTGGATATGGTGTGGTACTTTATGGGACGACTCTAACGCAACGTAAATCGTAAATTGCGATATCCTGTGAAAAGGGGTATTGACAAAATTTCCAAGAAACGTTATTGTGCCGCCAAATCCGCACGAAATTTTTTTGAGGAGGAAGAGGATGAATGTTCTAAACCATCAGCATGCCCGTCGTCTGATTGTCATAGGATTGCTGGTGCTAGTTGTCAGCGCGATGATGGTGGCGTGCGCCGCACCCACTGCCGCCCCAACTGTCGCGCCCACAACTGCCGCCGTTAAATCGTCGGCGGCATCATCTTCGGTTGCTAGTGTTGTGCCGACGACTGCGCCCGCCGCCAAGACGCCCAAAGCGGGAGGTACGCTCACCATCGGCACGAATCAAGACGCGGTTGGATTCGATCCGCACCTGACCAACGCGACGGCTTCGTATCGCATTCTTGAAAATGTGTACAACGGCTTGTTGACCTTCAACGACAAGTTGGAGATTCAACCTGACCTTGCCGAATCGTACACCGTCGACAGCCCGACGCAATACACTTTCAAATTGCGCAAGGGGGTCAAGTTTCACAATGGACGTGAACTCAAAGCGGCAGATGTCAAGTACTCGCTTGAACGCATCGCCGATGAAAAAACTGCCTCGCCACGCCGCACCGAATTGACGCCCATCGACAAGATTGAAACGCCGGACGATTACACCGTCGTCATCAAGCTCAAGAATCCGTACTCACCGCTGCTGGCGATCCTAGCCAATCGCACCACGGCAATCGTTCCTAAAGAAGTCGTGGACGCAAACGGCGGAAAAATGGACAAGGTCGCGGTTGGAACGGGGCCCTTCAAGTTCGTCGAGTATGTGCCGAACACGCGCACAAAACTCGAAAAGAATCCCGATTACTTTGTCAAAGGACAACCGCTCCTCGACGCGGTAATCTATCAACCGATTCCGGATGATACGGCACGGAGCACGGCGGTGCGTACCGGCGCGGTGGATATGATCGAGTACGCGCCCGCCAAAGACCTCACGTTGTTCAAAGGCGATAGCAAGCTTGTGCTCACCGGCGAAGGTAATAACAATGTGCGCTATCTTGCATTCAATACCAAAGTCAAGCCGTTCGACAATGTCAAGGTGCGCCAGGCGATTGCGTGGGCCGTGGATCGCAAAGCTGTGCTGGATGCGGCGGTGAGTGGTGCAGGAACCCAACTTACCGGCGGTCCGTTCCTGCCATCGTTCTGGCCCGGCTTGCAACAACCGTACTACAAGCAAGACCTTGCCAAAGCCAAACAATTACTCACCGAAGCCGGCTACCCCAACGGGTTCAAAGCGAAATTGAAAAACACTCCCACGTATGCCTTCCTCGGCAATGCCGGTATCGTGGTGCAAGAACAACTCAAAGCAGTGGGGATCGAGTTTGAAATCATCTCACTTGAGTGGAGTGTGTTCCTCCGCGACTATCTCGCTAAAGACTTTGAAGCCGTCGTGAGTGGCTACAGCGCATTTGTCGATCCGCATCCGCCGCTCGATGGAACGTACGTCACCGGACGCCAGAACAACTTTATGAATTATAGCAATCCCAAGTTCGATGAGCTGGTCGCCAAAGCCGCAACCATCAGCGATCAAGCCGAGCGCGCAAAATTGTATCGCGAAGCGCAAACCATTCTGCTCGAAGATTCGCCGATGGTGTATCTCTACGCGGCGAACGAGTACGAAGCGATGCAGTCGTACGTCAAGGGCTATGTCCATTTTGTCAACGGCTCGCACTCTAGTTTCCGTACCGTATGGCTCGACAAGTAAAGTGAGCCAATAGCCAATCATCATTGCAAGGCGGAAGGCGGAGGGTGTGATCCTTCCATCTTCCGCCTTTAGATTTTTGAAATGAGCAAATATCTAGTGGGGCGCTTGCTCGCCACGATTCCAGTCCTAATCGGCACAAGTCTCTTCACATTCTTACTCGTACGCTTGGTGCCGGGTGATCCAATCCAAATCATGCTTGGCCCCGAAGTGCAAGGCAACGCGCGCGCGGAAATCAGCCGGCTCTATGGCCTCGACCGACCGTGGCCCGTGCAGTACATCGAATGGCTGGGCAATGTACTGCGCGGCGATCTTGGCACATCGATTCGCACCAGTTTGCCTGTAACCGAATCGATCTGGCAACGTCTACCAGCGACACTGGAACTCACGCTGCTCGCCTTGATCATCGGGTTGTTGATTGGCATTCCATTTGCCATCGTTGCCGCACAGCATCGCGGACGCTTGGTCGATGGCTTGTTCAGCGCGATTGTACTCATCGGTATTTCGATGCCCGGCTTTTGGCTGGCGACCTTGCTGGTGCTGGCGTTCGCGCTGAATCTGCGTTGGCTGCCATCCATTGGTTTTGTCCCGCTGTTCGAAAACCCGGCGGAGAATTTGCGCCGCATGATTCTACCCGCGCTCAGTCTGGGTGTGGCGTTTGGCGCGACGACGATGCGCTTCACGCGGTCGTCGCTCCTCGAAGTGTTCAATCAGGATTATGTGCGAACGGCGCGCGCCAAAGGATTGCGCGAGCAACTGGTGATTTATCGTCACGCGCTCAAGAATGCGCTCATTCCGGTGGTAACGGTAACTGGTATTCAAGTTGGGCGCTTGCTAGGCGGCGCGGTGATCATCGAACAAATCTTTGCCTTGCCCGGCATCGGACGTTATATTTTCGATGCGATCACCCAGCGCGATTATCCGGTGATTCAAGGCACGGTGCTTTTCTTCACGATCATGTTCATTCTGGTCAATCTGTTCGTCGATATATTATATGGCGTCATCGATCCGCGCATCAAAGTTGCCGGCAGTGATTAGATATTATCCCAACCATAGAATCCACAGATTTCGCAGACGCTTCGCGTACAGAAATTTTTTTCTGCAAAATCTGTGGACGTGTTTCTTGCTAAATGAAACTTGAACATCGTTCTCCTCTACGTACATTTTTTCGTCGCGCTTGGCGCAGTCCACAAGCCATAGCGGGCGCACTGATTGTGTTATTGTTTGCGTTGATGGCGTTTGGCGGTCCAGCGATTGCGCCATACTCGCCGACCAAAATGACGATGAGCAAACGACTCGCGCCGCCGAGCGCCGAGTTCATCCTAGGTACCGATGATTTTGGACGCGATGTCTACAGCCGCATTTTGCACGGCGCAGGCGCCTCCTTCCAAGTTGGGATTCTATCCGTCGGCATCGCGCTTGGCGTCGGATTGATCCTGGGATTGATTGCGGGCTATCGCGGCGGACGCGTCGATGCAATTTTGATGATGGTGATGGATGTGCTCTTTGCCTTCCCAGCCGTGTTGCTGGCAATTGCGATTATGGCGTTGCTTGGGGCAAGTCTCAACAATGTGATTCTGGCAATCGGCGTGGTCAACTTGCCGGTGTTTGTGCGCTTGACACGGGCTTCGGTGCTGGCAATCAAGAATCTCTTGTACATCGAAGCCGCACATTGCATCGGCGTGTCGGTACCACGCATTGCCTTTCGCCACATTCTACCCAACATTCTCGCGCCGATCATCGTGCAAACCTCGCTCACGATTGCCGCGGCAATTCTCACCGAAGCCGCGTTGAGCTATCTCGGTTTGGGCAATCCGCCGCCCGCTCCATCCTGGGGCAATATCCTGAGCAGTACGTATGGCTTTATTGAGACGCGTCCGTGGCCCACTATTTTTTCCGGTCTCGCGATCATGCTTGCGGTACTCGGTTTCAATCTGCTGGGTGATGGACTGCGCGATGTGCTCGACCCAACCCTCAAGAATTAGAATTGATTTTGACAGGGACGAGCAAATGACTCGCCTCTGACTATTGGGGAGGAAAAATGTCAACGCTCAAACTTGCACCCTCCGAATTCCAGTCCCGCGCCAATCGCTTGCTCGACTTTGTCAAACAACAAGCGTGGAACGGCATTGCGCTGTTCGAAAGTTTTCACGTGACGTATCTTACCGGCTTTGCATTCATCCCCACCGAACGCCCGATTTGTTTTGCGATGAACGCCGATGGCGAACGTGTGTTGTTCGTCCCGCGCCTTGAGGTAGAACACGCAAAAGCGGAAGCCCACGTGGATCGCGTGGAAGCGTACCTCGAATATCCCGGCAATCCCCATCCGATGATCAAATTCGCCGAGATCATCGCGATGATGAACATCCGCAACAAGATCGGCGTCGATTACGACGGCTATCCGTGGATCCTGGGTTATCAAGGCAGTTCGCTATCGTCGTTAATGGGTGGACAAATTTTCAACGCCGCGTCGTTCGTCGAAGCGATGATGGCAATCAAGAGCGAAGCCGAACTCACGTTGATCCGCGAAAGTTGCAAATGGGCAAACCTCGCGCATCGCTTACTGCAAAAGTATACGCGCGTCGGCGCAAACGAAGTCGAAGTGAGTCAGCGTGCGAGCAACGAAGCCACGTTGACGATGCTCGACACGCTGGGGCATTTGTATCGCTCGCAAAGCATGTGGTCGGATGGACCCGAAGCCGGCTATCGTGGACAAATCGGGCGCAATGCGGCGATTCCACATTCGCTCACGACGAACGCCTCGTTCTTGCCGGGTGATGTGCTCGTCACCGGCGCCGGGTGCCCGATGTGGGGTTATCACTCCGAACTCGAGCGGACGATGATCGTCGGCGAGGCGAACGTCGAACAGAAAACATTTTTCAACTGGATGCTCGGCGCGCAAGAGACCGCGCTCGATGCGATGCGACCCGGTGTCAAGTGCAGCGATGTCGATAATGCGGTGCGCGCGTATTACGAGAAAAACAATTTGATGTCGTACTGGCGACATCATTCCGGTCACACCATCGGTTTGCGTTATCACGAAGGTCCGTTCCTCGATTCGGGCGACGACACGGTGCTTGAGCCGGGAATGGTGTTCACGGTTGAACCCGGCTTGTACGCGCCAAACCTCGGCGGCTTTCGCCATTCAGATACGGTGGCAATCACCCGCGACGGCATCGAGATCATGACGTATTATCCGCGCGATTTGGCGAGTCTGACGATATGAACCACACCGACCCGGCAATTCAATTTCTCCTCAATTCCGCCGATCCATCCGTCCGTTACTTTACGTTGATCGATTTGTTGAGTGCGTCGCCGCGTTCGCGTGAGGTGATTGCCGCGCAGAAGGAAATTCCAAACGGCGCACGCGCGAAAGCATTGCTCGCAGAACCAAAAGCCAGCGACCGCAAAACCAATCGAATGTTCGCTACGCATCCCGGCAGTTTCGGCGATCATCCATACAAAAAGTGGAATGGCGCGCATTGGCGATTGGTGTCGCTCGTGGAATTGGGAATGCCGGCAAACAATCGACGCGCGCACGCAGCGGCAGATCAAGTGCTGACCTGGCTCACGAGCGATGATCATCGCGCAAGCATCAAGAAAATCAATGGACGCTGGCGACGATGTGCGTCGCAAGAAGGCAACGCGCTTGCGGTGTGCAGTCGGTTGGGGATGAAAGACGATCCGCGCGTGCAATACCTTGCACAATCGCTGATCGATTGGCAGTGGGACGATGGCGGCTGGAACTGCGATAAGAATCCGCGCGCGCATCATTCATCGTTCTACGAATCGCTTGCGCCGTTGTGGGGACTGAGCGAATGGCATCGCGCGACGAAAGACAAAAACGCGCGGCAAGCCATCGATCACGCGGCAGAATTATTTTTGCGGCATCGTTTGTTTCGGTCGGAGAAGACGGGCAAAGTTATCGATGACGAGTGGCTCAAGTTGCATTATCCGCTTTATTGGCATTATGATATTCTGCAAGCGCTCGTCATTCTTTCGCGCGCGGATCAAGTGCGCGACCCACGTTGTGCTGAAGCGCTCGACCTCATCGAAAGCAAACGCGGCGCGGACGGCTGTTGGCGCGCGGAAGGATTTTACTGGAAGCCGAACGGGATTTCGAACGTGGAGGTCGCCGATTGGGGGCGGCGCGGCGCAAACGAAATGATCACGCTGAACGCGTTGCGTGTGCTAAAAGCGGCAGGACGAATTTCTTTTACCCCGTGAAGCGAAATACTGCCGGGATTTTTTTAACGAACGCTGGATTGGGCGTGTGTGGTTCTGTCAATTCTGTGCAACACGCAATTCCCGAATTGCTCCAGAATTCATCGGCAAGATGTTGCTCGACCACTTTTTGAAACTCGTATCCTTCTGTCTCAAAAGTTACTGCTGAACTGTATCCGCCTTTCGCGGTGTACGATTGCAAGTACTTGCGCATAAAATTGAACACCCCTTCGCGTTCGTATTGCTCGACGTGCTTGATCTCATGCGCGATGAGTGCCAGTCCGACTGGATGATGCACATCGTACACTTCCGGCATCCGCACGTGAATCGTGCCGCCAAGTGTAATCGCCCAGATGTCGTCGCGCCCGGCAAAACGCGGACTGCTCAAGAAACGCGCAATCGCGTTTGCCTCTGCAAAATTCGCGCGCGCGACGACGCCGGGATCGGCAAACCATTCCGGGCGCGCGAGCAAATTGACTGCGCAAGGTGGAAGTTTCTTTGGAATCATCACGCTCATCGTCGCTTCCTTGCTGTGGAGTATATCACCAAAATCGACGAAAATAAATAGGGTGAGCCAAATTGCTCACCCGATTATTTTTACAAGCGTGGTCCCGCCGCAATCACTTCGGGTGCGCATTGGTCTTCAAACTTTTTGAAATTGTCGATGAACCTCGACGCGAGTCCCCGATACCGTTGCAGATATTGTTTCTTGTCGTGCCACGCACTTGCCGGGTTCAACACATCGGCAGGCACGTCGGGACACGCTTGGGGAACTTGGAAACCGAAAATTGGATCGGTCGTGTACTCGACGTGGTTCAATTTGCCAGCGAGCGCGGCGTTCAACATCGCGCGCGTGTATTTGATACTGATGCGTTTGCCGACGCCGTACGGTCCGCCGACCCAGCCCGTATTCACGAGCCAGCAATTGGCGTTGTAGCGCAAAATTTTTTTCTTGAGCAAATCGGCGTAGACGTACGGATGATGCACCATGAATGGTCCGCCGAAACACGCACTAAACGTGATTTCCGGTTCTTTACCCAGACCAACCTCGGTGCCGGCAAGTTTGGAGGTATACCCGGAAATGAATTGGTACATCGCTTGCTCCGGCGTCAGTCGCGCAATCGGCGGCATCACGCCAGAGGCATCGCACGTGAGCAAAACGATATTCTTGGGATGGCCACCCCGTTTTTCGGACAGCGCATTATCGATGTACTCGAGCGGGTACGATGCGCGCGTATTTTCGGTAATCGATTCGTCGTCAAGGTCGATCACGCGCGTAACCGGATCGTAAACAACATTTTCCAGAATCGTACCAAATCGTCGCGTCGTCGCATAAATCTGCGGCTCGGCTTGTTCCGAAAGTGCAATAACTTTGGCATAACAACCGCCTTCAAAGTTGAACACGCCGTTATCGCTCCAGCCGTGCTCGTCATCGCCGATGAGTCCGCGCAGAGGATCGGCAGACAGCGTCGTCTTGCCGGTGCCGGACAAACCGAAGAAGAGTGCAACATCACCGTCCTTGCCTTGATTCGCGGAACAGTGCATCGGCATCACCCCCTGCAACGGCAAAAGATAATTCAGTACGGTGAAAACCGATTTCTTGATTTCGCCGGCGTACGCGGTGTTGCCGATGATGCACAAGCGTTGATCAAAATTCAATGCGATGAATGTGTTCGTCGCAATCTGATCGATTTGCGGAATGCCTTTGAACGAGGGCGCGGCAATCACGGTAAATTCCGGTGTCATCCGTCGATACTCTTCGTTCGTCTTGGGCAGAATAAACATATTGCGCGCAAACAACGAATGCCACGCTAATTCGCTGATGATGCGAATCGGCAAACGAAATTCCGGATCCGCACCCACATAACAATCTTGCACGAACACATCGCGCCCTTGAAAAAATCCCTGCATCCGCGCAAACAATTCTTCAAATTTATCTGGCGCGATGGGGCGATTGTACTGTCCCCACCAAATATTGTTTTCCGATGTCGCCTCCCGCACGATAACTTTATCGCTGGCGGAACGCCCGGTGTGTTGTCCGGTCATCGCCACGATCGGACCTTGCCGCGTAATCCTGGCTTCGTTGCGAAAAATGATTTCTTCGTACAGCGCTTCCACCGGGAGATTCCAATAGACCTGTCCCAAGTTCGCCAAGCCGATGTTGGCAAGTCCGTAATCGGCTTTGAGTGCGGCGGCTTGCGGTTGTGCGGGTGTTTTGATGTTGAGTAAGTTATTCATCGTGTGTCCTTGAAATCAAAATACGATTGTCATTGCGAGGAGTGCGAAGCGGTTACGACGAAGCAATCTCTGAGTAACTTGGGGATTGCCACGGCGCAAAAATCGCGCCTCGCAATGACACGCGGGGTCACATCCAATCCCGAATCATCTTCTTGTCGCCGATGTAAATTTCGTTCGGCGAGTTTGGATCGAGCGCCCATTTGATGCGCGCGATCCCTTCCGTGATGTCTTTGACCGAGCCGGCGTAACTCAAGCGCAAATGCCCTTCCATTCCAAAATCTTTGCCGGGGACGGTAACGACGTACGCCTTCTTAAGCAAAAAGTCCGAGAGCGCAACCGAATCACTTTGATAAGCGCGAAAATCGGGAAGGCAATAAAACGTACCTTCCGGCTTGACACACTTGATGCCGGTGAACGATTTCAATTCTTGCATAATCACATCGCGATTGTTCTGAATCGTCAGCCGTAAATTCTCGACGATGCTTTGCAAACCAGTCAGCGCGCCTTCCGCCGCCACTTGCAGAAACGGCGAAACGCACGTCGTGATCTGTCCTTGCACGTTCGTCATCACCTCAACCAGTTTGCGTGGCGCAACCGCCCAACCGATGCGAAAGCCGGTCATCCCGTACAATTTCGCCACGCCGTTGACGATAATCACCTTACTGTTTTCCAAATCTTTCTGTGTGAACTGGTACGCCGGCGTCGGACGTTTGCCATCGAAGACGAGTTTGTGGTAAATGTCGTCCATAATGACATAGATGCCCTTGCGTTCGCAGAAATCGATGATCTTGCCGATGAACTCATCGGAGAAAATCAACCCGGAGGGATTGTTCGGCGAATTGATGATGATCGCTTTCGTCGCCGACGACACTTTGCGTTCGATGTCTTCAAAGCGCGGATGAAAGGTGCCATCTTCCGGCGTGACAGCCACCGGAATTCCATAACACATCTTGATCATTTCCGGGTAACTGACCCAATAAGGTGCGAGGACGATCACTTCTTCTTGCGGATTGAGGATCGAGTAGAGAATATTGAAAATACTTTGTTTTGCGCCGGCGGAGACGATCACATTTTCCGGTGCGATGACCTTGTCGTAATTTTCTTCGGTGTAGCGGATGATCGCTTTTTTCAGCGAAGGGATGCCATCGGTCGGAGAATATTTAATGTCGCCGGTGGTGAGCTTGGACGCCGCGCCGAGAATCGCGGCAATCGGTGCGCGGTTCTTGGGTTCGCCGATGCCAAGATGAATCACCGCTTCGCCGCGTTCGCGCAACAACCGCGCTTCTTCATTCAGCCGCAACGTGGGTGATTCAGCGATGGATCTTGCCAGTGTGGAAAGTGTCATAGCCGACTCCTGTGTCAGGTGTATCTTGATTATACAACGCGAAAGTGTTTTTGCCAAAAAACAAAACGCCCGCATGATCCACGCGGGCGAGAATTTTCTGCACTGATTGTTATTCCAGTGCAACGAGAATGTTATCTCCCTCGATTTTTACCGGGAACGTTTTGATCGGCATTGCGGCGGGAAGCGTCGCGCGTCCGGTCTGCAAATCGAAATGTGCGCCGTGCCGGGGACATTCGATTTCTCCGCTGACCAGTTCACCATCGGCGAGTGTGCCGTTGTCGTGCGTGCAGAGGTCTTGCGTCGCAAAAAATGTCCCTTCCCAATTGGCGATCAGAATCGATTGCTCGTTGACCTCGAACGATTTCATCTGACCGGGCTGTACGTCGGTGATTTTGGCGATGGTGATGTAGTTCGACATTGTGTTTTATGCCTTGTGCAATTTCTCTTGAACCCAGATATTGAGTAACGTTTCCGGACTGATGCCTTGCCGTTTGGCAAGCTTGCGAATTTTCGCATCGAGGTTTTGTGCGACGGGATAGTACGTGACTTCGGATCGAATATCGACTTTGAACTCGACAGGTTTGGTCTGTTCCCAATAATCGGCAAGACTATGGGTGTCCCAGAATTCTGCGATTTCTGATAACGTTGTCGCTTTTGAGATTGTGGTTTTATTTTTTCTCATACGCTTTTCGCTCGCTTCCATCCATTTCCCGCGCCGAAAGAATCAAAGCGCGCTTGTCTCTTTTGTACACAAAGAAAACGATCAAGTGCCTTCCTGATTCTGTTTCGCCGCCAGCCGCGTAAACGTTCTCTCCTGCGCGATGCCCTTTTTCAACGAATCGGAATTTAGGAAATCCGTTCAAAACTTGGCGAACTTCGTCTTGCTGAACATGATGTTTGCGCTCAATCTTGTCAACGATTTCTTCAAGCCAAATCAAACCCTGGATTTCCAACTTTCAACCTCTACTTACTCATCCTCTTCATCGGGCCACGTGTTAATTCCGTACACCCCGGCTTTGATAACTTTAAGCGGCAAAAGCGCGCACTTGATTCGCGTCGGACCGAGCGGAATGCCGAGCATTTGGGTTACAAAATCCTTGTCGATTTTTTTGATCTCGTCCAGCGACTTGCCGATCAATTCGTCGGTGAGCATCGACGCGGACGCCTGACTGATCGCGCAACCTTTGCCGTTGAACTTTACCTCGTCGACCACGTTGCCTTTCAGTTTGATGTCGATGCGAATCTTGTCGCCGCACAGTGGATTCGAGTCCTCGTACGAAATATCCGCCCCGGGAATTTCGCCGTGATTATGCGGGTGTTGGTAATGATCGAGAATTAGTTCGCGATACAAATCATCCATAGCATCATGCCTTGAAAACGTTTTGGACTTGGGCAATAGTTTCCACTAACTTGTCGACTTCCTCCGGTACATTATAAACGTAGAACGAGGCGCGGGTCGTGGCAGCCAGTCCATAATGCTCGTGCAAAGGCATCGCGCAGTGATGCCCGGCGCGCACGCAAATTCCTTCGCGGTCAAAAATCTGCGCGACATCGTGCGGATGTACGCCGGCGATTTCAAATGCAAGCACGCCGCCGCGTTGATCCGGGTCGCGCGGTCCAACAACACGCACCTTATCGAGTCCGTCAAATTTTTCCAACGCGTAACCGATCAACTCGCGTTCGTGCGCGCGGACGTTCTCCATTCCCAGCGCAGTCAGATAATCGATGGCAACTCCCAAGCCAATGGCTTCGGCAATCGCCGGAGTGCCGGCTTCAAATTTCCACGGCAGTTCGTTCCATTTGGAATATTCCAAATGCACTTCGCGAATCATATCGCCGCCGCCAAGAAATGGTTCCATATTTTCCAAGAGCGCGCGCTTGCCGTACAAAACACCAACGAACGGCGCGAGCATCTTGTGTCCGCTGAACGCGAGAAAATCGCAATCGAGCGCTTGCACATCGACCGGCATGTGCGGAACCGCTTGCGCGGCATCGACGACACAAATCGCGCCAACCGCGTGCGCGCGGTCGATGATTGGCTTGATCGGCGTGAGCGTGCCGACGACATTCGATGCCATCGTCACCGCGACAATTTTGGTTTTTGCAGTGATTTGTGTTTCGATGTCGTGAGGCAGCAAAAGTCCGTTTTCATCCACGCCGATGTATTTGAGTTGCGCGCCTTTTTCTTTTGCCAGCAACTGCCACGGCACAATGTTCGCGTGATGTTCCATCACCGTCGAAACGATTTCATCGCCGGCGTGAACATTCGCTCTGCCCCACGCGTACGCAACAAGATTGATCGCTTCGGTAGCGTTGCGCGTGTAGATTATTTCGCGGTACGATTTGGCGTTGATGAACTTTTGAACTTTTTTGCGCGCGCCTTCGTACCGCGCCGTCGCTTCTTCCGCCAAATAGTACACGCCGCGATGAATGTTCGCGTTGAACTTGCGATAGTACTCGTCCATCGCGCGAATCACGGCTTCCGGTTTTTGCGATGTGGCGGCACTGTCCAAATAGACCAACGGCTTGCCATTCATCGATTGTTGCAAGATTGGAAAATCTTCGCGGATGGCGGCGACGTTCAGACCGGCTTTTGGCATTCCTGTCCTCGTGTGTGAGTTGACCGGGATTTTATCACATCATCAACTTTTCGGCTACTGCGAGACCGGCACCCACATCGAACGTGTAACCCGATGCGAGCAACGCACCTTCAATCGCGGAAAGCGTCGCCGAAATATCGGCCGGTGAAACGACGCCCATATGTCCCACACGAAAATATTTTTCGCGGATTGCCGGATGCAAACCGCCGGCAACCACGATGCCGCGCTCGCGAATCTTGCCAATTACTTTGGCATCGACGCCAGCCGGAAAGTACGGCGCAGTCATCGTCGTCGCAGAAATTTCCGGCCGCGCGGCAACTTGCTTCAATCCGAGCGCAGCGATCCCGGCTTTGAACGCATCGCTCAATTTCTTGTGCCGCGCCACGCGCTTGTCCATGCCTTCGGCAAGAATTTGCCGGAGCGATTCGCGCAACGCGTACACCAAATTTACCGCCGGCGTGCCAAAGTACGCCGGCTTGCGCGCCATGTATGCTTCCATCACCGGCAACCAACTTGCCCAATCTGCATAATAACTGCCAACCGGGCTTTCACGTTTCTTGAACGCTTGGATGGCGCGCGGCGAAGCGACGAGGAGCGCAAGTCCCGGTGGCACGCCGATTGCTTTTTGCGACGCCGTGAACGCCACATCGACACCCCACGCATCTTGTTGCAATTCCATTCCCGCAACCGAGCACACGCCATCGACGATGACAAGCGCGTTGTGTTTGCGTCCAATCTGCGCGACGGCTTGAACATCGATTGCCACGCCGGTCGATGTATCGACGTGCGTCAACGTCAAGAGTTTGGGTTTGACGCGCGCAAGTTCAGCGTCGATGCGATCAAGCGAAACAACCTCGCCGACTTCTGCGCGTAAAACGGAAACTTCCGCGCCGTAACGTTGCAAAATATCGACCATGCGGTCGCCGAAATAGCCGGTGGAAATTGCCACGGCTTTGTCGCCGGGTTCCGTGAGGTTGGACGCGGCAAGATCCATCGCCAGTGTGCCGGAGCCGGCGATGACAAACGGCGTTCCGCTCGGCGCAAGAAAAACTTGTTTCATCCAATCGAGCGTTTCGCCAAAGCAAGCGATGAACTCCGGCGAAACATGACTCGCGGTTGGCGCGGACATCGCGCGTAAAACACCGGGGTCGAAATTGATTGGTCCGGGAATCATCAACAAATCACGTTCGCTCATGTTGCATCCTGTTCGATTGAAATTGAAAAATAGTTGGGCGACTTGGGCTGCGCCAAAAATTCGTCGCGCGTGATTTCCATTTCCACGCCGTCGAATTCGCCGAGGTCGGGTGAAAATCGGCGCGCCGCGCCCAACGAACGAAAACCGCACGCGGCAAAACATTTTTGCGCGCGTTGATTGTCCACAAAAGTGTAAAGGGTGATCCGTTCGAGTAAAGTGGTTTCAAAGAGATGTCGCAACAATAAGGTTATGGCTTCGCGTCCAAAATGTTTGTCCCACGCCGCCGGTTCGCCGATGACGATGCCGAGTTCACCTTCGTGTTTTTCCCAATCGATTGCAAAAATACCAATGCGGCCGATCATGTTTGCATTTTGTTTTGCACCGAGCGCGTGCGTGAAAATGAAAAACGCGATCCGATTATCGAGGGGATGTTGTTGTTCGCTACGCAACCGCTCGCCAAATTCAGCCAGTGTCAGTTCGGTGGGCGAACCACCGCTCCAACGCAAAACCAGAGTGTCTTTGCTCCAGCGATAGACTTGCGCAATTTCGTCGTCGGTCAATTCATCGGCAAACGGTCGCAAGCCGATACGATTTCCCCACAGCATTGTCATAGGATTATCGTTTGAACTCGCGCGCGACGCGAAGCAAACCAACAATTGTTTTGCCATCGATAATGTCACCGCGTTCAATCATCGATAGCGCACGCGCGAACGGAATCCATTTGGCTTGAATAAACTCATCGTCTTCCGGCGCGGCGGACCCGCGCGAAAGTTGGCGCGCAAAAAAGAGATGCATTTTCTCGGTGCAGAAGCCGGGCGAGGAATAAAAGTATCCAAAATTTTTCCACTGCCGTGCGCGCATCCCGGTCTCTTCGTGCAATTCACGTTTGGCACAAGCCAGCGGCGGCTCTTTGCCTTCGAGTGTGCCCGCCGGAATTTCCCATAACGCGCGCCGCGCGCCGGTGCGGTGCTGCCGCACCATCAACACGCAATCTTTTTCGTCGAGCGCGACGATGGCAACCGCGCCGTGATGTTCGACGATTTCGCGCATGCCGATTTGGTGATTGGGCAATCGTACGCGGTCGAGCCGCAAGTTGACAATCTTGCCGCGATACACGTATCGACGGCTGATCAGTTTTTCAATCATAATTTTTCACAGACTCGCTTTACGCAATCTGGACTGATTTTACCGCAGAGCACGTGAAGACCGCTGAGGTTTTTTAGGATTTTTCTCTGCGGCGAAATTGCGAAACATCAGTCATAAAGAGAGGCGCTGGTCACAGCGCCTCTGTCGGTTTCGATTTGCGAGACCTCAAGGAATTTGTAGAACCTGTCCCGGGTAAATAAAGTGCGGATTCGCCAGATTGTTTTTGATTTGCAACGCGTACGTCGTTGTGCGGAATTTTACGGCAATCGAAAAGAGCGTGTCGCCCGGTCGGACGGTGTACGTCCCGCCGGATCCCGTCGATGAACTCGCCGACGACGAGGAACTTCCGCCAGGAATGTTCAACACTTGACCGGGGTAGAGAAAATTCGGATTGATGCCGGGATTCGCGGCGAGCAACGCCGCGACATTCACGCCGAATCGACGTGCGATTGCGTAAATCCATTCGCCGCGTCGAACCGTGTAAGTTGACGGATTGCCCGTCGGCGTCGAAGAGGTTGACGATGAGGCAGATGAGGTTGAACCGCCTGGCGTTGGCAGATTGATCACTTGCCCCGGATAAATCAAATTGGGATTCAACCCGGGATTTGCGGCAAGAATCGCTTGTACCGTCACGCCATTTTCTGACGCGATCTTGTTCAGCCAATCGCCCCACTTGACGGTGTACTTGCCGGGGGTGGTGCTTGTGCTGGGCAACGGCGCTTGCGTTGGCGTGGGCGGTGGCGTGCTAGTCGGCGGAACAACGATTACCGGCGTGGACGTAATTTCAACGGTCGCGGTAACTGACGGCGATGGAGCAATCTCGGTGGCTAGTGCGCTAGATGAGCTACTCGCCGCAACGACGGTGCGTGGCGGCAACGTAGGTGTGGGTTCGGCGGGCTTGTCGCGAGTACACGCGATGACTCCGCCGAGCAAGAAGACGCTCAGCACGAAAATACAGAAACGCTTTACCAAATTGACCTCGGTCATGGCGAACCCTCCGATTTTAGGATGGTGTCGCCGGGTTGCATAAGACATATTAGCACAAGTCCCCAGAGGTGTCAAGCATCTTTTTGCGCTTCGCGCGCAAAATTGTCAAGCGTCTCATTTCTGAATATAATAGGCACACTCCGCTATCTGAGGTGCTCAACATGTTCTTCCCTGCTCGCCCAATCTCATTCATTTTGTTTTTGCTTGCAACGATCAATTTGGTCGCGTGCGAAGCCGCGGACGCGACCCCGACCCCGCGTCCCACCTGGACGCCGCGCGTCATTGTCCAAGTCATCACACCGTCACCCGAACCTACCGAAACGCCGGAAGCCACCGCCACATTATCACCCACACGCATCGTCACGCCGACAACCGCCGCCGTGCCTCGCATCGCATCGTCCGCGCCGGCGGCGAACGATCCGCTCTTGCCCAAGTTTGGCGCGTTCCCACCTCTGCCGATTCCCAGTCGTCCATCGAACATCAATCCGTTGACCGGACTGCAAGCTGATCCCGCAACGTTGCAACGCCGCCCAATTGTCGCGCGCATCGGCAACGACCAGATTGTGCGGACGAGCAACTGGCATTCGGGACTGTCGCTGGCTGATCTCGTCTTTGAAGAATTGATCGACACAAAAAATAACGTGTATGCCAACACGCGTTACAGCGCCGTGTACTTGAGCAACGACGCACCGATCATCGGCCCAATTCGCAGCGGACGCATCATCAATTTCCAAATGACGCCGATGCTGGATGGCGCATTGGTGCACGCCGGCGCGAGCAACGGCACGCGCTGGCTCTTTTCACAATCGCCAATGATCAATCTGGACGAATACTTTAATCAACCGGCGTATTGCTACGACAAAACACACGGTTATCAAGGTCGATTGTACACCAGCGCGCCGCGCCTCCGCGAATGGCTCCAACAAAAAAAGTGGGAAGCGCCGGTACCGTTGTTCGGATTTAACTTTGCGGATCGCGCCCCCGGCGGTACGCCGGCGACACTCATCGGCATCAACAAAGCGCCGTGGCCCTCGTGGGATGCGTTGCAATGGCGTTACGATGCCGCGAGCGGCAAGTACTTGCGTTTCACGACCGGCAATCCCCACATGGACACGGTGTACAACATCACCGCCAAGTGGGGCAACGGCGCAGATTGCGTGTCGTCGGGCAACAAGACACAAACCCAAATTCGCGCGTCGAATGTCGTCGTGTTGTACGCACACCACCAACCCACTGAGATTATTGAGGACGATAACAATTACGTTTCGGTTTATATCAACTTGGTGGGACAAGGCGATGCCACCTTTTTCCGCGATGGCGTGATGGCGCAAGGCAAGTGGAAACGTAACAGCGAACAGGAATTTTTCCAATTCACCGATGCATCGGGAAATTCATTCGCCTTGAAACCCGGCAACACGTGGTTCGAAATCGTACCGCTGGGTTATCAGTTAGAAGTTAAATAACTTGTGGCATTGCGAGACTCGCCGGAGCGAAACCATCCCCAGGTTATTTAGATTGCTTCGTTGCCTTGCTCCTCGCAATGACAAAAGCGTATCGTGCAAAACTTTTACCTCATCGGCTTGATCGGACAAATCGGCAGTGGCAAAAGCACCGTCCGCAAAATGCTGGAACAGCTTGGCGCGTACAGCATCGACGCGGATATGCTGGCGCGCGTCGTGGTGCGGCGCGGCACGCTCACCTGGTCAAGCATCGTCGATGCGTTCGGCGTTGAAATTTTACGCTTCGACGGCAATATCGATCGAGGCAAATTGGCAACGCGCGTGTTTGCGCATCCACCAGAGCTCGAACGACTTGAAGCACTCGTCCACCCGGCTGTCCGCGCGCTCACCAAAGATTTGTTGCTCGCTAATCAAAAACCAATTGTCGTGGTCGAAGCGATCAAACTGATCGAAGCCGGGATGCACAAGTGGTGCGATGCTGTGTGGGCAATCGATTGTAAAACCGAAGCGCAAATCGAGCGGCTCAAACGAACGCGAAAGATGAGCGAGCAAGATGCGCGCGCACGCTTGGCATTGCAAGGATCATTCGCCGAACATTTGCGCCTCGCCAATGTCGTCATCGATAATTCGGGCGACAAAGCCGCGACGCGCGCGCAAGTTGAAAAAGCGTGGAAGAATATTCGGGTAGAAACCGCGCGCGACAAACGCGAATGGTTGCTGGGTTTGCCGCGCGCAGAACCTGCGCCGCTGGTTGAAGAACCTGCGCCGACGATTCCCCCGCCGGTTGAAACCGTTCCCGATTGGGCAAAAGATCAACCGGTTGTCCAAGTTGGAACTGCGCCCGCCACAATTCCCGATTGGGCAAAAAGTCGTGCGGAGATTCAAGTGCGTCGCTCCCGCCGCAACGATTTGGAGGCGCTCGCCGTCGCGTTGGCGAAAAAGGAAAAACGCGATGCGCCGTTCTCACGCGAGGAAACAATTCGGCGTTTCGGTGAACGCGGCTATCGCATCGCGCTGATGGAAAATCGCATCGTCGCGTTAGTCGCATGGGAAGCGGAAAATCTCGTCGCCACCGTGCGCGAGATTTGGACGGAATCGGCAGAAATCGCAGAACTTGCGCTGCCACGCATGTTTGAGCTCGTCGAGAATGAAGCGCGCGAATTGTTGTGCGAAGTGATCGTGTTGCTGATTCCACACGATGCACCGGTCGATATTGCGGTGCAGGCACACGTCGCCGGTTACGAAATCCAGGATTTCGACTCGCTTCACAAATTGTGGCGGCAAGCAATTCAAGAACGAATGCAAACCGGCGATCAGTTGTGGAGCAAAACTCTACGGACTGAAATGATTACCAAACCATTCTAGAGGGAAAATAAAATGACCGCTCTCAAAAATTTTGCCAATCAACATCCGCGCCTTGCCGCGTGGGGCGCGCTCGCCGTCGGCATGGTGATCATTTTGTTGTGGTCGGCAAAAGACGTGGGCTTGCTTCCCACGCAACTGCTCGCGCTTGTCATCGCGACCATTTTACTTGCGGGGTTGTGCGTGTGGATCATCGGCTGGGAAGATAACGACGACACTGAAGAAAAACAATAACGACCGTGCTGTGGCTCGTCGTCCTTTTAGTTGGGGCGTTGGCGCTTTTCCTCTTTGCAATGGCGTGGCGCGGCGCAACCGAATTGATCCATCCGCCGCATCGTCGCGCCACCATTTCCCCCACCGATTATCACCTTGCCTCTGAACGTGTTGCGTTCACCACGCACGATGGCTTGACCTTGCGCGGTTGGTTTATCCCGGCACAAAATCCGCGCGGCACGATTATTGTTTGTCACGGTTACACCGGCGAATGCACTCCCGATTTGCAGTACGCCCCGCTGTTTCATCAGCACAATTTCAACACGCTGTATTTCGATTTTCGCGGGCACGGAATGAGCGATGGCAATTACACTTCGCTCGTTTATTATGAACGCTTCGATGTCCTTGCCGCACTCGATTGCTTGAAAGCCCGCGGCATCACGCGCGCCGGCTTGTTCGGATTATCGATGGGCGGCGCAATTGCGTTAGCGACTGCGCCGCTCAGCCCGAGGATCGTCGGCGTCGTCAGCGATTGCACCTTCGCCGAATTGTGGCGCGTTGTGGCGCATCACAGCATCAAGCGCGGCGTTCCCGGCTTTTTGTCCAAAATCGTCGGCTGGCTTGTTGTCGCAATTGCAAGTGTGCGCTTACGCGCCAATCTTTTCTCCGCCGACCCAATTCACCGCATCGGTGAAATCTCGCCGCGCCCGATCTTGTTGATGCACGCAGAGAAAGATGATGACGCGCCGGTGACAGAAGCATATCGCTTATTTGCCGCCGCACGCGAACCGAAAACGTTGTGGGTTGTACCAAACGCAACGCATCGCGCGATTGAAGAACTTGCCCCCAATGAATATCGCGCGCGCCTCATCGAGTTTTTTGAACGCATAAATGAAACGAGTCTCGCCACTTGAGACTCGTTTTTGCATTAGACATTTTGAATGGCGCGCATCAAATCGACCAGCCCCGCCCCTTGAAAATATCGCTCGCGTTTCAAGTCGGTTGCTGTGGACAGGAATACCTGTTTGACTTTTTCAGCTTGCCCAATGAATTCCCGCCGCACGGACAGAAATGCCGCGATGACACCGGAAACATGCGGCGCCGCCATACTCGTCCCGCTGTTCTCGATGTAATCGCCCACGCCCGCGTGGTACTCCGCGCTCAATCGTCCTGCCCCACACGAGAGGATTTTTTCACCGGGGGCAACCAGGTCCGGCTTGATGCGTCCATCGCCGGTGGGACCTTTGGACGAAAAGTACGAAACGCCATAAATATGTGGGCTATCGCGATGCGTCGCGCCGACGGTAATGGCGGCTTCGGCGTTGCCGGGATCGCTAATCGTCATATCCATCCCAGCGTGCACCGAACCGGCGGGCTCGCTTTGCACGATACCGTACCCGGAATTCCCGGCGGCAACGACGACGACGACCCCTGAACTTGCCAAGCGATTCACTTCCACGCAGAGTGGACTTTGACCGCACGCAAACCACTCAGGATCAAAATCGTACCCAATGCTCATATTTACGCCGTGAACAATCAAGCGCCGCCCATAACCATTGAGTTCTTGAATCTTGGCAATCGCGGCAAGAACACTGCTCACATCCCCTTCCCCATTTTCATCCAGCACCTTAAAGCTCACCAACTTGCATTTTGGCGCCATCCCCATGATCGAATCGAGTTTGACCGTGCCAACTTTTGTATTGCCTTGCTCATCGCGGTGACGCGTGAACGCATGAATTCCTTGTTTACGTGTTGCCGCCGTATCGTTGGCGTGCAATTCTCCGGCGATAATACCGGCAACGTGCGTGCCGTGTCCCATTGCATCTGCGGTTGCGGAGCCGGTGCCGGTAAAATCTTCGTGTTCAAGCGGGGCTGTGAGCATTAGATTCTTGTGTTTAGTAAAGTGCGGATGCTTGGCATCGATGCCCGAATCCAAAACTGCCCAGACGATTCCTTCACCCAACGCCGCAAAAGAAGCGTGCGCGGCATCGGCTTTGACCGTTCGGATCGATTTGGTGATGAGCGCGCGCACTTTGAAATCGGGCCAAATTCGATAAATGGCAAAAGTCGTGCCGTTCCGCTTGACGAGTTCACGAATGACTGCCGCTTCAAGTTTGGCAAACAAATACTGACGACTCAAACGGCTCCGCTCCAGATGAATACCTTGTTGGGGTTCTTTATGGATGCCAACATTTTTGATGATCTGTGAGGTCTCTGCGGTAACCCATTGCCGCGCGCCCTCAAGTCCCCCGGGATATCCCAGGTTGAGATCGATCACGACCGAGTGGATTTTCTGTGGCTCACCACTGCTCTTGTCGAGAAGATCGAGCAACGGAATTGCGATGACACTCTTGTCCAGAATCTTTGGATCGAAGGCGTTCTTGGATTCTGTTTTCGCTTTACTTTCAGGTTGCGCTTGCGGTGGAGCCGATGCGCGTGGGGCTTTTTTCTGCGCTTTGAATTTTCGTTTCGCCATAATTAACTCCCCCCAAATGTGCTGTCGATTAACGAGCCATTGCAGCGAGGTAAGCGTGCAAAAATTCATCCCACGCCGTGTTCTGGACAAAATCGAGCTTGGCATACAACGGAGAAATTCGCGCCGTCGGAAAGTAAATCGAGACGCCGTGCGAATTCGCTACTGGTTTTCCCTTGTAACCGGATGCAACAACGAATTGCCCAACCTTCGCCGCGTCGATCACGTTTTGGCACGCCGATTTGATTGTGGAGAGGGACACCTGTGTGTTGAGAAGCGTTACAAAATCTATCAGATCGATATACTCCGGCATTTGGTACGACTGAACGCGACTTCGCGCATTAGTGATGGCGGCTCGCACTTTTGCATTGGACAATTTGCTCGTCAACCGTTTTGCCAATTGATCGATGGCGGCGGCGATGGCGTTCGAGTGGGTAAGATCGAAAGCGGATTGCGTAACCGGTTCGGCGGTTGAGTACGCGGCGAGATATTTTTTGACGATGACTTTTGATAACGCGGCGGGTGTCATCGTCGGTTTTTTTGCCAACTCTGCCAGAATCGTGTCATAGGGCCAGCCGTCGCCGGGTTCGATTTGCTCTGAACCGACGGTGTACTTGACGCTGTGACGCACCTGATACCCAACTTCGACCATACTCATCAAGCATGCATCCATTCCCAGGATATCGATATTTTGTTTCAGTGTTTTCTTCGCCGATGCAAGTAGACGCTTGATTTCGATGTTATCCAGAAAATCTTTGGCGCTATCGTCATAGGCAATGCCTCTCGTATTGATCGCGCGCGCAATCGTGGTACTGAACAATGCACGGCGAAAACGTCGATCACTGATAGTCCGAATCCGGCTCGATGACACGACGCCAATTGCTCCGCCGGCGGAGTGCGCAGCGACCTCGCCTTTACGAACAACATCGAGTTTGAGCAAGCGATTTGCCGCTCGGTAAACGTTGGTATCATCCCAGCCCATCCCATGATTCCAAAGAACCACGAGATAATGTTCGGCGGGATAGTTGACTGCACCCCACTTGATGAAATCTTCCAGCACATTAGGATCGCCAGTGTTCGTCTCCCCGAGGTCGGCGACGACATCTTGTTCGAGCGCCGTGTCTTGCTTCAGAAAATAACGTTTGGTGCTCAACATCATCCCTTGGCGGTCAAATTGCGCAAGCAAGTTGAGATCTGGCGTCGAGCCAACCCGCTTCATTTCTTGCAAATCCACAACGCCGGGACCATCGAGATTGTTATCGCCAGCGAGATACACCATCACCGTCCACTTTTTCTTCGGATTTGCTTCTGCCATTTGTCCCTCCTAAAATCCCGGGCTGGATTTTTGTTCGCGCCGGCAAATTCTATTTGTCCGACGAACGCACCGAGTTCGCGTCGCCGGTGATAATCGTACCGCCGGTCACATTTCCACCCACCGCAACGCTACGGTCGCCATTTGCGACGACGGTAACGTTCGCTTGTTGAAGCGACTTGACCATCGGCTCGATTTCGCGCGCAAGCGCTTCATCTTCGCCCAGAATCTTTTTGATTTGCTGGCGCAATGCCGCTTGCGCATCTTCATCTTTGGGATTCTGCGCAACATCCTGCACGGCTTCTTGCGCGGCCGGTTTCGTTTCTATTTTGGGTTGTAATTTGCCCCACAGCGATTTCACTTTATCCCACGACTCGCCGCCTAACTTTTTGCCGGCTTCCTCCGCCAAGGTTCCACCGGCTTTGACGAGGTACGGCAGAAACTGAATCAGGATTGGTGCGAGTTGCTTTGCCAATTCGGAAACATCCATCGTCATCATCCTTCCCATTTGACTGTGCAGGTCGGCGACAATTTGCGTTGCCAGTTGATCCGGGTTTTTGAAAAACGAAATGACATGCTTGCTCATCAGTTCACGGATGAGCGCATCCAGTTTTCCCGCTTTGACCGGATCGCTTTCCACAAATTCCGGCGGAACCAATGCATTTTTATCCTTGATGTAGACAAGCACCGGCACATTCCGCGCCACTGCACGCCGGTATTCGTCCTCTGTGATGCCGGAACCATAACGGCGCGCAAAGATGCCGATGTACAGATTGCACGTATCGACCTCTGCCAAACTCACATCGCGCGGAGTTTCGGTTCGACTACCAAAATATTCCATCCCGGCGAAATCTGTATCGCGCATTCGCAGAATCGCGCTTTCGACGGCTTGGCGTTCCGGTTGCAGGTCTTGCCACGTCGAGCTGATAAACACTTTGAATAGATTGGGCATTGCGATACCTTCATCCAAAAAGGTTATGGCTTGCCAGTTGAGCAACTGACCAAGACATTTTTCGTGAGTCGATTATATCCTCGCGTTTTGAATTTGACAATAGGTGTTCGCGCATCCAAGTTATCGAGCAACGAGGCAACGCTTTTTACAAGGGGGCTTGTCAACGATGGATAAACTGTGTAATATGCCCGCCACACTCGTTTGTTGTGATCTCTAGAAAGGGGATCGTGATGTTCTGCCGCATCTATATTTCGATAATCTTCGGATTGATCACCACGTTGGTTACCACCTCGTGCAGTACACCGAACAGCGCGCCGGCAAGCAAGCCCGCCATCGTCATCGTTTCACCGCCGAGCGGCACTCAGTTCATCGAAGGTGATGACGTTACCGTGCAATCGACAGCCACCGACCCAACCGGCATCGTCCGCGTCGAACTACTCGTCAATGGCGCAATCGTTACCACCGATTCGCCACCGGTCGCGCAAGGTCAATCCTCGTTCAGCGTCGCGCAAAAATGGAAGGCGACACCGGGAAATCACACGATCATCGTCCGCGCCGCCAACACGGGCGGCATAACCAGCAATCCTGCCGGCATTTCGATTTCGGTTTTACCTGCGACTGCACTCGCCCCTACACCAACTCCAACGCTTCCCGCCCCCACCTCGACCGTTGCATCGGAACTGCCAACACTCACGCCCGAACCCACCCTGACACCGACCAACGTACCAACAACAGTTGCGGCAACGCTCTGCCCCAAACCGCAAATCGCCTCATTCACCATCAACCCTAACGAAATCAAGCGCGGTGACGCGGCGACATTGAGTTGGGGTGCGGTGACAAATGCCAACACCGCAGTGATCGATAACGGGGTTGGCGGCGTACCGGCACCTGGTTCGCGTCAAGTCCGCCCCGACAAGAACACCACCTACACGTTGACGGCAAATGGCTGTGGCGGCACAACCACAGCGCAAACGTCCATTAGCGTATTTGCGATTGGTCCACTCAACGCGGGAATTCCATCCGGCTCGCAAGGTTGGCAAGCCAAAGAACAATTCAACTGGAGCAATCGCAGTGGCTACGACGGAGACAAGTACCTTTCGAATATCGAAATCGAAATCGAGCGCAATGGAACTTTTCAACCTTTCGAAACAACGCTCAATTTCGAACTTCCGGGAAATGGCTATGAAAACAAGAAACTTTTCCCGGCGGGTAAATACAAGATTCGTTTCCGCTGGTGGATGTCTGATCGCGTGACGCATCAACGCGTCAGTTTCAAAAGCGCGTGGTCGGTGATCTGTTTCGATTATAAAAGCAATGAACCGTGCCGATAGATCGCGCTCAAGGTCTTCGCGTGGGTGCCGGTGTTGCGGTGGGACAGGTGAGCAACTCGCGCAAATACTGTCGTCGCTCGTCGCAAGTGAGTGAAGGCGGTTGACGCAAGATGCGTTTCTGCGCCTGCGCGATCACTGCTTCAATCGAAAGATCGTGGATGCGCGCCGAGCCATCTTGACTGGCTGTGACGACGCGCGCGCCGTCAGGTGAAAACTCCGCGCGATAAACGCGATCCGCGTGCCCGTAGAGAATCGTCACTTCTTTGCCATTCACGGCATCCCAAAGTCGCACGGTGGCATCATCGCTTGCGGTGACGATGCGCCGGTCATCCGGCGAAAACGACGCATCGTTCACGCTACGCAAGTGTCCTTGCATCACCGCGCGGTCTTGCCCCGACTCTGCGTTCCACACACGCGCGGTTTGATCTACGCCGCCGCTGACGACCAATTTGCCATCGTGCGAAAATCGCGCCGTGAGTACGCGATTTGTGTGTCCACGATACACGACCAATTCTTTTGCGTTCGCCACGTCCCACACGCGAACCGTCTGATCGTCGCCGGCGGTGATGATGCGTTTGCCGTCTGGCGAAAATTGCGCGGCGTTGATCGTTCCTGAATGTCCCCGCCAATTAGCCATCGATTTGCCCGTCAGTTTTTCCCAGACAACCACCGCACCATCCGCCTCGACTGTTAGAAATCGATTGCCGTCCGGCGCAAATCGCGCAATCGATACTGGCTTGCGTTCCAAAACAGTAATCAGACGCACGCCTGTTGCAACATCCCACACGCTTGCGCCATCATCGCTCGCCGTTACGACAAATTTATTATCGGGTGAAAATTCTCCGCTCCAGACCCAGTTCGAATGTTTGAGGGTGTTCAACATCTGTCCCGTGGCAGTGTTCCAAATCCGCGCAGTGTTATCGGTGCTGGGCGTAACGACGAATTCGCCATTGGGAGAGAATCGCGCGTTGTTGATGGTGCCGGTGTGTCCGCCAAGTGTAAATAACGTTACTCCCGATTCCACATTCCAAATCCGCGCGCTGTTGTCAGAACTTGCCGTTACCACGCGTTTGCCGTCCGGCGCAAAATGCGCGCTCGTAACCGCATCGGTGTGTCCACGCAAATCATCTTCCGCGCGTCCAATGCCGGCGTCCCAAATAATCGCAGTGCGATCACTGCCCGCCGTAACAATGAATCGACCATCCGGCGAATACGCCGCGTCCGACACTTGATCGGCGTGTCCAACCAAACGTACGATTTCTTTGCCCGACGCAATGTCCCAAACGCGGGCAGTTTGATCGCGGCTTGTCGTCAATAGAAATCGATTGTCCGGAGAAAATTGAACGCTCAAGGCAATGTCAGTGTGTCCGTTCAAGATGCGCGGAACGCGCAACGGATCATCCGCGCGATAAATCCGTACCGACCGGTCGGCGCTGACCGTTGCGTTGAATTTTTTATCCGAAGAAATTGCCGCGCCGTAAACTGCGCCTTGCGCGCCTGCAAACTCCACGACGTTGTTTGCATCGACGGAATTCCACCGCCATAAATATCCGCGATTATCTGACACGGCGATAATCACACTCGTACCGTCGGACGAAAATTGCGCATCGTTGACATTGCTCGTTCGAGTTAGTTTTTTCAGCTCGACGCCGGTCTCCGCGTTCCACACCCGCGCCGTGCCGTCGTCACCTGCCGTGACGATGGATTTGCTATCGCCGGAGAAACGCACGCGTTTAACGGACGCCGTGTGTCCTTGCAACACAAATTTCTGCGCGCCTGTTTTCGCGTCCCAGACGCGCGCCGTTTTATCTGCGCCGGCTGTAACGATGAATCGGTTGTCGCAGGAAAATTGCGCGAAATTTACCGCGCCCGCGTGTCCGCGAATTTGTAGAGTTTCTTGCGCGGTCGCAAAATCCCACACTCGCGCCGTGCCATCATCACTCGCGGTCACAATCCGCTGACCATCGCACGAGAATTGTGCGCTGTTCACAATATTCGTGTGGTTTTGCAAAACCGCGCGTCCACGCCAAGCGAGCAAGGTTTGACGCAACGCATTTTCCGATTCGAAGGTTTGAGTTACATTCGGATTGCGATTCGCTTCGAGCGCGATGAGTAACGCGCGTTCCGGGAAATCGTTGATTTGGTTTATCGCCAGCGCGGCAAGTTCGCGCGAACGCGATAGTTTTTGTTCCGCAACCGCCAGTTGTTGCGCCGAAAAAGCCAGCCACGCCAGGAGCGCAAAAACCAGCGCGATGGTCGCCAATCCACCAACGAGGATTTGCGTCAAACGTTGCCGGCGGCGGCGCGCGGCTTCTTCGGTCGCGATGCCTGCATCGATGAACGATTGCGCCAATTCGCTCAAGGTCAATTTTCGTGCCGCAAGTTTTTCGCGCGCCGTCGCGAGCCGCGCGCCCGCGTACAGATAACTGGCATCGCGTCCGTGCTGCTCCCATTCACGCGCGTCTTCCGCAATTTGATTTTGTAACGCAATCGCATCGCGATTCTCATCGACCAACTTGCGAAGCCAGGGCCACGCGTCGATCAATCGTTCATGCGCCAGCGTAACTGTCCGCGTCTCTCTGACCTGAACGCGGACATCGACCGTAACCAATCGCGCGTCGGCTAATTTTCGCACAACGGTTGCGACACTCGCTTCGTCTGCCTGTGTGGGAATTAGTTCATCAAACAAAGCCGTGCGCCGCGTGTCTTCTCTGCCGCGCCCAATTTCGATCAATCCCGAAAAAATCGCGCGCGCCAGTTGCTGTTCCGTTGCGTCGAGCGTGGCAAATTCCGCATCGGCGTGACGTTCGAGGGCTTGGCGCAGACCACCGCGCGCGAGATAATCCGTCAGCGTTAACGCGATGAGATTGCCCTTTGCCTGTTGCGCATCAAACAAATCCTTGAGCGCAAACTGCATCAACGGTAACGCCCCCGGTTCGTTCTGCATATCGTTCATGATTTGCGCGATCAAATCCGGATCGATGCGCAAACCAACCTGCAGTGCCGGGCGCGCAATCGCGCTTACCAACTCGTCGGGTTGCATCGCGCCGACTTGAAGGAATCGTTCGTTCAACAACGCATTCAATCGCGGATATGTTGCACAGTTGGCAACAAAATCCGAGCGCATCGTAAAGAGCACGGTTACACGTCCATTCTCAACCGTTGCCGCGTGTGTGAGCAAATTCAAAAAAGCCACTCGCTCGTCTTCTTTTGAGACTTGCGTGAATATCTCTTCGAATTGATCGACAAAAATAATCGCGCGGCGCTCGCGCCGATCTTTCAGCGCGATCTCCGCCCATTGATGCAAGATGGTCGCGTCGTTCATTCCTTGGGTGCGAATATTATTCCCGGCTTCAAGCGAGCCGGCTAGACTTGCGGTCACGCGCGCGAGTTCTTCAAGCGGACGGCGTCCCGGCTTGAGCGATTCGTACAACCATCGATTGCTATCGGGTAATGCACCTTGCTTCAACGCGTGAATCAATCCCGCGCGCACGAGCGAAGACTTGCCACTGCCGGACGGTCCGGCGATGACGATAAAACGCGAATCCTTGACGCGCGTAACCAGTTCGGCGATTAACTTTTCGCGCCCAAAGAAACGATCGGCATCCTCTTCTTGAAATGCATCTAATCCCAGGTACGGACAGCGACCATCGAAGGGTTTGGGAGTTAATGTCGCGGTGATTTGTGCGAGGAGCGCGCTGACTTGGTCTTTAGTGTAGCCAATGGTAATATCGCCGGCAACGTCGCCGGTGATGACAACGCCGGTAATATCACGCCCCGCGGCAACACTTCGCTCGCCAGCCGATACCGCAGGAGTGGTTGCGGTGCTATGAGAATCTCCCGGTGGAGCCGGGTTTGAATCGGGATCATATTTCATCGCACTCTCCCAGAGTGAAACGGACAAACAAAGACGTTCATTCTAAACCCCGTCATACTACTCGAAATTCTCTCAAGTGAAAAGGGGGGGCGAAAGTATCTGCCGGCGAGAGTTGTCGCCGCGGGTCGGCTGTGCTACAATCACGCTCACGAAATATGCGCATTCAAGAATTCCAAATTGCTATCGTCAATCAAACGCGCAAACAACTTCCGCGCAAACTAAAAAACTTTGAGCCGCGCTCGTTCTTTACGATTGTCAAATTATCGTACGCCAATCCAAAGATTCATTACGAAGTTTGGGTGCGCGGGCAGGAACATCTCGTCGAGGTGGGTTTGCATTTTGAAGCCGACAAGGAAACGAACGATGCCTTGCGCGAACATTTCGACGCGCGCGCGTTCGAGATTCGCGCGGCATTGGGAACGCGCGTGGAAGTGGAACAGTGGACGAATTCGTGGAGCCGCGTGCACGAGGTGATGCCGTACACCAAGTTGAACGCCGAGCTCGTTGAAAGCGTCGCGAAGAAACTGGCAAAGATGATTACCGTGTTACAACCGATGCTGGAGGAATTTGAAAAATCGTAGAGGCGAGGTAACCTCGCCCCTACTCATTTCTTGTCCCACGAAAACTTGCGTGTGAAAATCGGAATCTTTTTGATTTCAGCGAGCGTCAACGCACGCTCGCCCTCGAACGAATCGTACCACGCCGCGCCTTCCAACTGCCCCGCTAAAATCCACGGACAGAACGCAAACAAGTAATCGGGCAACGATTTCCCATCCGAAAGTTTGCCGTCGAGAAACCAGCGAAACAATTCGACGTGATACTTGGCGTGCAACTTGTCGTCGATGGATGGAAAACGATTATCTTCGCCGGCTTTGTATTTCCACCCGCCCTCGCCAGCAATGAACGGCGGCACAAAGCCAATTTCGGCTTGAAACACATCGGCAAAGACGCGAAAACCAAGCACAGCCACATCATCTTCGACGTAATTGGGCGGATGATTCACGCCGTACGGATGCGGCACGAAAAACATTCTGCCAAAGAGTCGTTCGCCTTTTTGCTCTTTGATCGTTTTCAACAACACGCGCAACCACTCTTCGTCAAGAACTTGAATACCGACGTAACCGCCGGCGTTGTAGACATCCTTTGCCATTTGCACCGCGTACGGAATCCACTGATCGCGATTCACCTCACGCCCGTCCCACTCTTCCTCGGTATCTGGCTCGTTGTAAATTTGAAAGTACGGTGGCAGTCCATTCTCTTTGAGAATTTGAATATCGCGATCCCAGGCATAGTAACGTTGATAGGCGCGCAAGTAGCGACGCCACACCGGCGTAATGCCGGCGGCTTTGAATTGCGGCGCGGCAAGCCGCAATTGATTTTCATCAGAATAGATCGCAAGCACCCAACGCATTTGCAAGTCTTTCATCCGCGGAATCTGAATATCGAAATCGCGTTGACTGAAATAGCCGGTCGGCAAAAAGTGAACACACCGACCGTTATCGTTCGCCGGGCGGGGCCAATCACGTAACGCGAGCGCCGGCAAATCGGTACGCAGCGGCAACACCGGCGCGGACGTGGGCATTTCGACCGGCACAGCCGTGACGGACGGCGATAGCGGAACAATTGCCGGCGTAATAGTCGAGGTGGCAACTGCAATCGCAAAGCGCGTGGATGTTGGCGTGGCTTGCGTTTGCATCATCATTTGCGGCGAGCACGCCGACAACCCGACGACGATCAACGCGATCATCGCGCTAACAACTTTGGGAAATCGATTCATTTCATCTACCTTTCGCAAATGATTATAGCACACAATTTGTGCTATAATGTGGTGCGATGAAAGACACGCAAATTCACGACGCCATCAAAATTCTTCGCCGCGCCGCGCGCGAATGGCGCTTGCCGTACGTTACCGAAATGGTGCAGACGCGCCGCGATCCGTTCCGCGTTTTGATCTCGACGATGTTGAGTCTCCGCACCAAAGATGCCGTTACTGAAACCGCATCGCAGAGATTGTTCGCGCTCGCGGACACGCCGGCAACGATGGTGAAACTTACCCAACGTCAAATCGAACAGGCAATTTATCCGGTCGGCTTTTATCGCACCAAAGCCCGGAGTATTCGTCACGTGTGTGAACAACTCATCGACCGGTACGACAGCCGCGTGCCGGAGGAAATCGACGAATTGGTGAAATTGCCCGGCGTCGGACGCAAGACGGCAAATCTCGTGCTGACGCTTGGCTACGGCAAACTGGGTATTTGCGTCGATACGCACGTGCATCGCATTACCAATCGTTGGGGGTACGTGAAGACGAAAAATCCGGAGCAGACCGAAATGGCGTTGCGTGAGAAATTGCCGTTGGCGTACTGGATTGAAATCAACGATGAACTTGTCGCGCTGGGACAAAACATTTGTCATCCGACGTCGCCCAAATGCTCGCAATGTCCGGTGGACAAATTCTGCGAGCGCGTGGGTGTAACACGGAGTCGATAAAAAAGACGAGCCATGGAGGGGGCATGGAATTAGGGTTGTTGGGCAAGGTCGCATTGGTTGCCGGCGCAAGTAAAGGATTAGGCAGAGCGGTGGCGTTGGGGCTGGCGCGCGAAGGCGCGAGTCTTGCAATCATCGCACGCAATCGTGCGCGCATCGAAGCCACGGCGCGCGAGATTCAAAATCAGACGGCGGTCCAAGTGCTGGGCATTCCGGCAGATGTAACCAGCGCGGACGACATTCGCCGCGCCGTGGACGAAACGATCACCAAGTTTGGGAACATCGATATTCTGATCACGAATGCCGGCGGACCTCCGCCCGGCGCGTTCCTGTCACTCAACGACGAACAATGGCGTGAAGCGGTGAATTTGACGCTGATGAGCGCGGTGCGTTTGACGCGCGCGGTGATTCCGCATATGCAAATGCAAAAGTGGGGACGCATCATTCACATCTGTTCGTACTCGGTCAAGCATCCGATTGAAAACTTGATCCTGTCCAATTCGATTCGCGCGGCGGTCGTTGGTTTGAGCAAAACGCAAGCGATGGAATTGGGCAAAGACAATATCCTCGTGAATTGCGTTCTGCCCGGCTGGACTGTTACCGAGCGCGTCGAACAAATCATGCAAGACCGAGCGAAACGCGGCAACACCCAACTGCGCGAGCAGTACGCCGCCATCGAAAAAGAAATTCCATTGGGACGAATGGCAAAACCGGAGGAATTCGCCAGCGTCGTCGTCTTTCTTGCGTCGGAACGCGCGTCGTACATCAATGGCGTTGCATTGGCAATCGATGGCGGCGCGACGCGGACTGCATTCTAGAATTTTGGATGGGTGATTACAGATTTCAGATTTATAAACGCAGACGAATTTTATCTCGTCTGCGTTTTTGTTTTAGGTCTCACCTGACGCCATACAGATTGATTTTACCGGAGCACGCGGAGAACGCCGAGATTTTTCAATGTTTTTCTCTGCGACCTCTGCGTTCTCAGCGGTGAGACTGCGTAGCATCGGTTAGGATTTGCGTCGCGCCGCGACGAACGTTACGATCCACGCAACGACCGCGCCAATCATCACGACGCCAAGACTCGCGAGCCAAAAGTAAAAACCAAAATCGTAGCGCAGAAAGACCGTCGTGTTGACATTCGCCTCGTCGAGCGGAATCGTCTTGCCGACAAAACTAAACGCATCGAACGCGATCAACATTGCAATTCCGCTCACGATGAATGTCAGAATCCAGCGGCGGAAGAATGCCAAGAGCAAACTGAGCAACCAAAACGGATTCGCAAACCACGCCCATTGTCCCAGAAAAAATCCCATCCAGCCCATAATCAGTACTTCATAACCGCGCCAGATTCCTTTTGCTAACACCATCGCCGGTGTAACACAAGCGATGAGGTAGAAAAACAAGCTTGTGGCAACAATCGCGAGACTTGCCCAACAACCGATGCCGGAGAAAAAGCCGGGTTTGGGCGTGGCTGAATTGGTCATCGATCCTCCAATATTTTTATCTCACACAAAGATATGGCATCAATTTTTTGCGTTCTTGGCGTGAGACCAAAGTGGCGCGATTTTAACAAAGAAGACGGGTAATGTAAATTCCCCCTGGTGTCAGTTTTTGACATAGGATAAAAACCGTAGTTAAATTAAAGCCAAAGATTAGGATTCCGCGCCCGGAGTGCAACTAACCAATGGATTTTGAATGCCACCCGCACAAACGCGGATAACCGCTAATTGTTGGGAACATCGTCCTATATACTTGAATCAGCATATCCACCATACTCATCCATAGATTCAGGCATTCGATGTAATCAAGAAAAATCAAAACGCCGCTGCCATAAAAGAAATGCACGCCCCATCGCATTCCCAGAATTTGAGCTCACCCATCAGACCCAGATGCAACACCCACGCGTTCGTACGTGTACTCCTGGCAGTTCTCGCATTCGCCCTCTTCACCTGCCCCAGTTCCAACGCCTACGCTGGTTCAAACACCAGCCCGGCTTTAGCAACGCTCAACCTCACGCAATACGTCAATCCCTTCATCGGCACCGATTATAGTCCGCCGCCCAACTCCGAGCCCGGCGGAGAATATCCCGGCGCCGTCGTACCGTTTGGAATGGTGCAGTTCAGCCCAGACACGCCGCGCGGGTCACCTTCCGGTTATCGCTATGGCGATAATACAATCGAAGAATTCAGCCTGACGCATTTCAACGGCGGCGGCTGTGCGAACAATGAAGACCTCGGTATCCTGCCGATCACTGGCGCGCTCGATCGATCGCCGGGGACACATTGGACAAATTATAGCGCCGGCTATTTGAAAAGTAATGAAAGCGCGTCGCCGGGTTATTATAAAAATCGATTGGAGCGGTACGGCATCGACGTTGAACTCACTGCAACCACGCGCACGGGCATGGCACGATTCACCTTCCCCGCAACAAATCAAGCGACCGTCTTGATCAATACCAGCCGCAACGCGACCGGCAATCGCGAAGGTTCGATCAACATCAACGGCAATCAACTTACCGGCGATTTCACCGCCGGGGGCTTTTGCAGTTCCACCAAGACCTACAAACTCTACTTTGCAATCGAATTCGATCAGACGCCGATTGATTTTGGAACGTGGTTTGCGTTTAGCATTGCGCCCGGTTCAACGAGCGCACGCGGAGTCGATACTGGCGGTTATCTGACATTTGATACAACGATCAATCCGATTGTGCAAATGAAAATTGGACTATCCTATGTCAGTATCGCCAATGCCCAACAAAACCTCGTCACGGAGAATCCGGCGTGGAGTTTTTCGACAGTGCAGTCGAATGCGAATACCGCATGGAACACTATTCTCAACCGCGTTCAGGTGAGCGGCGGCACCACGGATGACCTCACAAAATTTTACACCGCCCTGTACCGAGTCCTGTCCAGTCCCAATGTTGCCAGCGATGTCAATGGGCAATACATGGGTTTCGACTACGTGGCGCACACCGCCAGTGGAATGACGGTGTACCAAAATTTTTCCGGCTGGGATGTTTATCGCTCATGGGCGGCATTGCTCGCGATGATTGCGCCCAATGAAATGACCGACATCGTCAAATCAATGATACTCGATGGTCAGCAAGGCGGTTTACTTCCCAAGTGGTCGCAACAGAATCAAGAACATTTCATTATGAATGGCGATCCGGGTCCGATCATCGTATCGAGTGCGTATGCATTTGGCGTGCGCAATTTCGATACCGCCGCCGCGCTGATATTGATGAACAAGAGTGGAAGCCAGGTTGACGCAACCACCCAAGGTAGAGCCATTCGCGATAACTTGAGCCAATATCTTGCGCTGCATTACATCCCCGATAACGCTTCTTGGGCGCTGGAATATTCCATTTCAGATTTTGCGATTGCCCAATTTGCCAAAGCGCTTGGCGACACTGCCAAGTACGAGTACTTTATGAATCATGCGCAGTGGTGGATTTCTGAATTTGGCGCTGAATCAAGTTACCTTCACACGCGCAACACCGACGGCTCTTTCCGTTGGCCCCTCGATCCTGCCAGTCCCACCGGCTACACCGAAGGCAATGCGGCGCAGTACACATTTATGGTCCCGCACAATTACGCCAGTCTCATCAACCTGATGGGGGGCAAACTCACAGCAACCCAACGACTCGACCACTTATTCACTCAAGTCAAAGGCGGCTACCTTCAACCGTATTTTCACATCGCTAACGAGCCGGGACACAATCAGCCCTGGGCGTACCATTTTACCGGCACACCCTGGGGTACCCAATCCGCCGTGCGACGCATCCTCACAGAAACTTTTTCGAACGCGCCGGGTGGTTTGCCGGGGAATGACGATCTCGGTGCTACGTCGGCGTTTTACGTTTGGGGTGCACTGGGGATGTTTCCGATTATTCCCGGCACCGATACGCTGGCATTGCACGGTCCTTTGTTCACGTCTGCAACAATCCAGTTAGCAGACGGTAAGACTTTGCAAATCAATGGCAGCGGCGCCGGAACCAATTCGCAATACATACAGAGCTTGCGTGTGAACAGTATTCCAACTACGCGAACCTGGGTTCGTTTTAGCGAAATTGCCAACGGCGCAACATTCGATTTTACGATGGGCAATAGCCCCAATAAAAATTGGGGCATTCAGCCGTCAGATGAGCCACCCTCTTTTGTCGATGGCTTTACCCCGCCGTCTACCCCACCCAATTGGGGAAGCAACTTGGCACTGAACAAACCAGCAACGAGCGACAGCGTTTGCGTCTCCGCCGAAAACCCTGCCAAAGCGGTTGACGGTATTCTAATGAACAATAGCAAGTGGTGTTCGCTCGGCGCCGTCAAATGGCTTAAAGTGGATTTGGGTTCAAACTATGTCGTGTCGAATTTTATTATCAAGCATGCTGGATTAGGCGGGGAAACCACCGGCTCCAACACAGGCGGATTCAATATCCAACTAAGCACGGACGACATAACTTGGTCATCGTCAGTTTTGAATGTTGCCGGAAATCGCTCCAGCCGGACGACACACGCCATCGTTCCAACATTAGCGCGGTACGTCAAGCTGAATATCACAACCCCGGCAAACAATGGGAACAACGCGGCACGCATCTACGAATTTGAAATCTATAGCGTTGGCGGAACGCCCTCCAACAATTATTTTCTGCCGATGATAAAACGCTCGCACTAAACAACAACGGGCGAGACAAAAGTGTCTCGCCCGTATTTTTTCTTGCCTCACAAACCTAACTTGTTGGAGTTGCATCGCCCGACGCTGATGGTTCGCTTTGCGCCGGAATTGCCGGCGTTACCGGCGCAACTGTCGCTGGCGCAACCGGCGGATACGTCCGCGTGCCAAAGCGCGTCAATACCACCGCGCCAATCGCCAGCGCCGAGACGAAGAGCCAGATCAATCCACCCAGGAATGGGATCGCCGTAACGAGCCAAAGCACAAACAAACCCACTGCCATCGCCAGAATCGGCACGATGTTTTGCACCTTGAGCGCGTTCAGCAAACGGTCGCCCAAAATCATGCCGAGGGCAATCCATCCAAACACGCCCGCCGCAACGAACGCGACGCCGAGAATCATCGACAGCGGAATGCCAAGACACGTCAACACGAACAAGACCATCAACGGCGGCACGACAAGCCAGGTTAGACAACCGACCCCCAGACTCGGCATCGCCGACGCTTGCGCAACCTCGCCGACTTGCTTCAACTGATTCGGCATAAAGACGACGATGAGCGCACCAAGCGCGATCAAACCGAGCGTCACGATGAACGATTGGAAAATTCCACCGATGAAATTCCACACCCCCCAGTCGTTCACTCGATACGTTGGCGAAACCGGCGAGATCGGCGGCACGGGCGGGCTAACGCGCACACGCGGGAAAGTGATCCCGGTATTGCGTTCCACATCGCCGCGCACGACGGCACCTTCTTTTTGATCGACCGAGCCACCCAGCACCACCACATTTCCATTCACAACGGCTGTTGGCTCTAGCGTGACGCGACCGCCAAAGATAACAACTTCGTCACCGATCTCCCCGGCAATTTGCACATCACCGCCAAAGACCGCCACATCGTTACCCACGCGCGTGCCTTCTTCCAAGACCACATCGCCGCCAAACGACACCACATCACGTCGCACCTGCACGTCTTTTTGAATCCGCGCGCCGCAACCGAACAATACCACGCTATCCGGCGTTTCGCCCGTTCGCACGAGCGTAGTTCCACCGAAGCAAAAGTGATCGTCGCGTCCATCCTCCGCGAATGCCGGTGTTGCCGCAAACGCAACGATGAACAACGCCACCAACACAAACATTAACCGTTTCATTTTGAACCTCCCACGAGAATTGATCGAGAGGAAAGTTGAAGAGGTCCTGCCACCACTCGCACCCAGATCGCCGTCAGCGTGATCACCCCGATTGCCAGCGCAAGCATTTCCACCGCGCCAACATTTTGCGTGATGATCAACGCAACCGCCCAGAGCGATTCAAAAAACTTTGCCACCCAGAACGCCATCGATGCGCACACATTCAACACCGCGACCAGAACGGTCGGCGCAGTGACGAACACCGACGCAATCGAAACGAGCCACCACGCCACGAGACCCAGCACCGCAATTGCGGCGAGGATGAGCAAGACGGATCCGATCATTGCTCGCCGCCGCGCCTGCGCGCGTTCGTGTTCGGCGATGCGCGCCATCACGCGGGATGTGAATCCCGGCGCGGGCGTCATCAGCGTGAACCGTGTTTCGTTACGCATGATCAACTTCCTCCGTTGATCGCGGCGACAACCGTCGATGTGCGACGGTCAGCGGCGATGGTTTTCGCCAGTAATCGTCGCGCGCGGTGCAATTTTACTTTCACCGCGCTCACCGAATCGCCAGTCGTCTGTGCAATCTCTTCAACCGATTGTTCGTGCCAGTATTTCAACACGACAACCAATCGATTGGCAGGCGTGAGGTGTTCCAACAGTCCGGCGATTTCGTGTTCGCTTTCGTGCCGCAACACCTCGGCGTCGGGTTCAGGCGCGCTCACTTCGCGGCTCGCCAACGATTCTGCAATCGCGTCGTCTTCCATCGACAACCACAGAAAGCGACGCCGGCGCAAACGATCGATGCAATGATGCGCGCAAATCGAAAGCAACCACGTCGCGAATTTCTGATCGCGGTTAAAGCGTTTCAATTGCGTGTACGCCCGGAGAAAAGTCTCCTGCGCCGCATCTTCGGCATCCTGCGCGTTGCCCAACATTCGATACGCCAGATTGTACACCGGCTTTTGATAGTGATCGACAAGTTGCGCAAACGCCGTTTGATCGCCGCGCAGTGCGCGGGTTACGAGCAACTGCTCTTCCAACTTTTTCCTCTCGCCAATATCTACGTGAGAATCGCAAAAAGGTTACACGGCGGAATGGGGTTGGGCAATTGGCTTCGCGGCAACCGCCAAATAACCTTCCGTCCACAATGTCGATTCAAATACTTGAAATAATCCGCCGACAAAAATCAAAACGAGGATCAAGGGGATACCAAGACACACCCCCAGCACAACTGGCAATTGCCACGATTGCGTCGCCAAGCCAAGCGCGATTGCTCCACCCACCGGCACGCCAATCAAGATCAACGCAACTGGGATCATCAAAATGCCAAAACCAATCCCAATACCGATGACGAGCAGGTACAGCACCGCAACGTTGCCCAGATTTTCGCGCACCAAGCGATACCCCTCGCGAATCGAATCCATCACGCCGCGCCGACCAATGACGCAGGCGCGGAGCATAAATTGGTAAAACGGCGTGACGATAAGTTGGATTGCAATCAAGCACAACACCGCGAGACAGATCATCACTAACGAGCTGACGATACTGGCACCGATTATTCCCGACAATTCGTTCGGTGAACTTCTGCCCGCGCTAATCGCCGGGATTATCGCCATCAACATCGGCGCAAGCGCAATAAGAATCACCACGAGCGAGAAAATTGTCAACGGCAGATTGATGACAATCGCGATACCCAGTTGTGACCAGAACCGGTCTGCACCGATGCTGAATCCGCGGCGCACGGTTGGCGTCGTCCCGGCGGATTCCAATTCCGCCACCAAACCCATCAGCGCGGCGCGACTGAGAAAACGCAGAACGAGACCGAGGATCGACAGAATCAGCACGATGCAAATGACAGCGACAATGATGATTGTGATATTCTGCCAAAAATTCGGCGGTAACGTCGGCATCGTCGAAAATGGATCGCCGTTTCCGCGTCCACCACCCCCGCCTGAACTGGGAAAATTGAAATTGCCGCCGCTACTCCCGCCAAACAAAGCAAGCAAAAATCCAAACAACCACAGCGCGCGATAGTTCTTGGTGATTTCAAATGCGCGTGCCATCAGTTTTCCGTAATCCATCGCTACCTCCACTGTCATTGCGAGTCGCGTTCTTCGCGACGCAACTCCTCGCAATGAAACCCATAACTTTTGACAAACCCGGCTTTACCAAGTATATTCCAAATCCGTTTTTGGAGAAATTATGCGGACTCACTTTCCACGTCAGTTTTGGATTCTGTTTGGTGGCACGCTTATCAATTCCACGGGCAACGGACTCGTCTTTCCGTTTCTCACGCTTTATCTGCACCAACGCTTGAACCTTTCGCTGACGTACGTCGGCATCATTCTGATGTTCTGGTCGACGTCCTCGCTCGTTGGGCAAATCGTCGGCGGCGTGCTCACGGATCAGCTGGGCCGCAAGCGAATGATGACGACCAGTTTAATCGCCAGCGCGTGCGTGATGGCCGTCTTTGGCTTTGCCGATTCCTTCGCCGTCGCCAGCATCATCGTCGTGATTGCCGGGTTCACCGGCGCGCTCTACAATCCCGCGCGCGATGCGATGATCACCGATCTGGTCGAGCCAGCGAAACGTCCGCAAGCGTACAGTTTGATTCGCGTCGTTGCTAATCTGGGCATCGCGATTGGTCCCGCCATCGGCGGATTTCTAGCGGCGCGTTCGTACCTGATTACGTTCTTAGGTAACGCATCGCTGACGTTCGTCTTTTTCCTGATCACGCTCACGCTGATCCGCGAAACCAAACCCGCGCTGACATCGACTCAAACCACGTCACGAGCATCGGGAAATTTTGGCACAGTTCTGCGCGACACCCGCTTTGTCATTTTTTGTCTTGGCGTCGCCCTCTGCACGATTCTTGCCGGGCAAATGATGGCGGTCTTGCCGGTGTATATGAAAGATCAGTTCGGATTGGGCGAAAGTTATTATGGCTGGGTGATGACCACGAACGCGGCGATGGTCGTTGCGCTCCAATTTCTGATTACCCGCGTCACGCAACGAGTCGCGCCATTAATGCTCACAACCGGCGGCGCGTTACTGTACGCCATCGGCGTGTTCAGCGTAACGTTTGCCAGCGTGTTTCCCCATTTCATTTTAGCGATGGTTGTTTACACGCTTGGCGAAATGATTCTCGTGCCCACGTCTACTGCCGTCACCGCCGATTTCGCCCCGCCCGATTTACGCGGTCGCTATATGGGGATGCTGGGTCTGACGTGGAGCATTGGATTTGGAATCGGGCCTACGCTTGGCGGCTTGATCGGCGATCACATCGCGCCCAACGCAATTTGGTGGATCACGTCGCTCTTCGGCATTTTTGCCGCGCTGATTTTTATTGCGCTGGCACGTTACTCACAGAAAAGAATCGCACCAACTATTGTTTGACCGAAGACGGCTGATTGTCTTCGGTCATTTACTCCAGCGTTTCAATTCTTGCTTTGGCACGCGCGCGGTCAGATCGAGCGTCAAGCACGTTACCGAGACGACGTGATCGATCATCACCGCGCGGATATCGGAATTCGGTTCGGGCGAGATTGGGTCAAGCACCAACTCGTACCCTGTAATCGATTTGCCGCGCGCAGTCTCACGAATTTTCGATCGATAATAATTATAGTGCGATGTGTGTGTCCAGCGCCACGGCATCGTCAACGACGCATCCTCCGGCACATTCACGTTGAGCACATCGGCGCCGCGCGGCATTCCGCGTTCGATGATTTTTTTCGCAAAGCGTTTGCCCCATTCTGCCGCCACCGTAAACTCGACTTTATCGCTGTGCGAGTAATGATATTTCGTATGCACCGTTTTTGAAACCGCGAGTGCCGGAATCCCCATACTTGCCGCTTCCAACGCCGCACCAACCGTCCCCGAAATCGTTACGCCATTGCCAACATTTTCGCCGTAGTTGATGCCGGACACGACAAGCGCGGGCGGGCGATCCGCGTGAATCAACACCGCGTAGCGCACCGCCGGCGCCGGGGTTGCCGCTACCCCAAATGCGCGAATATGTTTCCCCTCGATTTCATAATGCACCGGCTTGGCAATCCCCCCACCGCGAAACGAACGCCCCGTCGATGTTTGCTGTTCCAACGGCGCGACGATCAATACCTCGCCGATGTCCATCAGCGCGCGCGCCATCGCTTTGATGCCGGGCGATTTAATCCCGTCATCGTTGACAAGTACAATCAAAGGCATCTCAGTTTTACGTTTTACGTTTTTCGCTATCACAAGATTTTTTCCGATCTTAACCACATTTCAGTTCGACGCATCCCTTCCTCAAAAGAAATTTTCGGTTCGTACCCCAACAATCGTTTTGATTTCTCAATGTCGAACACAACACGATGCGAATAGAATTCAACACTCGACCGCGCGATGCGCGGCGGAAAACCATCGAGTTTGGCGAGCAGTTCAAACACGTTTGCCACCGATAACGGAAACCAACGCGGCATCGAATTGATTTTTTCGATGCCAAGCATTTTGGCGTACGCACCGTAAAACTCGCGCCACGTCATACCGCGTCCTTCCGCACCAATGAACGCTTGTCCAACTGCCGCATCATTCTTCAGCACAAGCAAAATCAAATCGATCAGGTTGTCGATGTAGATCGCGTTGCAAATCCCGTTGCCGCCATCGATCAACACCGGGCGACCGCGGCGCAAGCGATTGAGCGGCGTGAGCGTCCACGCCTGCGAACGCGGACCGTACGTGCAACCGGGTCGAATCACCGTGAGCGCGATTTTATTTTCGCGCGCAAATTGCCACGCCGCGCGTTCGCCCTCCGCTTTGCTCACGGAATAAAAATCGCCGGCAAAATTCAAAGGTGAATCCGCGTTCGCAGTTTGCGGCGGCGGCAAACCGTGAACGTTGATCGTGCTGAGATGAATGAATCGCTGAACCTTTGCGTCTCGCGCGGCGCGCAACACATTCAACGTGCCGCCAACATTCACGCGACGATATTCGTCGAGTTTTACACGCCCGGCTTGCATCGCCGCGCAATGAATCACCACATCGCAATCAGCAACGGCGCGGCGCACGGCATCGGCATCAATCACATCACCGGGGGCAAGTTCAAAAGCGTGATATGTGATGCGTGATGTGTTTCGCACCAACCCGCGCACGCTTGCACTTTCGTCGTTTGCCAGTCGTTCCGCGCATCGCCCGCCGATAAATCCATTTGCGCCGGTGATCAAGACGCGCTTGTTTCGCAAATCGCTCACCGTCGTCTCAATTCGCGTGCTTTGCCTTGCGACCGATCCGACGACCACGGCGCGGGCGGCGCCATCGTTACGTCGGCAAGTCCAAGCAAGATGTCATCATAATTCACGCGCCAACCGGCAAAATCGCACCAGCACTGATTCCGGTCTGCCTTCAGCGGGACCCCTTGTCCAGCCAATCGATCATACGCCGCATCAAATTCTGCGCGTGTGATGCTGATCGCATCGGTCGGTTTTGGATTTGGGTCGTATCGAAAATTGAGCAGGTCGGCAATCGCGCGCAACGCTAAATACCCGGCGCGCAAACACAATTCGGCTTGCGGGTCGCGCGGCTTGTCGAGCGTCGATGCCGAAAGCGCGGCGGCATCCAACACCGCACCCGCCGCTGTAACCCAATGGCGTCGCGGAATCGGCGAGCGAAAGTGAATCAACGCAGCTAGCGATGTGTGGCTCTCTTCGATGTCCGCGAACCACGCTTCCCAGCGTACCCACAATTCGGTCAAGCGTTCAAGACCGTGAATACGATGAAAGCGTTCGATCAGTTCGACGGCTGAAGGCGGCGAACCGGCGCGAACTTCGAGCAAGGTGACTAATTCTTCGCGTCGTTGAAACGCGGAATAAATTGTCGGCAGGTACGAGATCAACATCGCGACAAGAATCAGCCCGTTCAACGCTTCGGTGAACGCGAGCATCGTTTGCGCTAATCCTTCCGCCGGCACAAACCCAAGCGTGAGCAACGATGAACCGCTTTCGCGAAACGCGTCAAGCCAGGTTGGCACACCAACCGCCCAAAACATACACGCGTACCCAGTGGCAACGAGCGCGTACCAAACGGGTATCAAGGTCAACAAACCGAGCGGTGCATAGAACGCCAAGAACCGGTCGCGTTGCGCGTACGTGCGCGCGCCGACCAGGTTGGCAATCGATTCCAACACCCAGCGTACGGCTCGAAAAACATAGCGCGTCAAATTTTCCTGTTGACTGCGCGGCAGGACAAAGGTGCGAATCGCAGATAGAATTGTGCGGACGACGATGGCAAAGCCAAAAAAGAAAACGATGAGTTGGATTAGCATAGTGATGTGACGAGAGTTCGATTGCTGGCTTAATTGGCTAGTCGATTTACAAACTCCGCAATCCGTGGCAAGCCAAACAACCGCACGCGAAAATATTCGCTCACCATTTCACTGCACCGTCGGCGAACGTCGTTCAGCACTAAGTTCCACTCGCGTCCTGCCGGCACGCGCCCAACCACCACGTCGCGCAAGCGAATCAACTCCATTACCAAATCCGCTTCCGTCGGTCCTTCCGCCGCTTCGACGACCGCGCGAATGACGTGATCGATTTGACTCACCACCGTATCGCGGTCGATTTTGCCGTCCGCGTGCAATGCCACATCCGCCGCTTCCAACAACCCGGGCACCTGGTACATTTGCGCGCCCGGCTCATCGAATAATTCGCGGACGTACGCGGCAGATTCCAATTCGTCGGTTAAACGAAAGAGGTTGTACAACCGTTTGCACGCTTTACCAAAGTTCGGCTCTTCGTGCGTGTAATGAAATGCCTGCGAACGCATCGCGCTGACGTACGCGTTTAGCGCGCCGGTTTCAACGTGCTTGACGATTTTCGTAAACACCGGAATCGCTTCCGGCTCCAGATAGATTTCTTGAAAGAACGGATCGATAGAGCCATCGAGCGCGGTGATTTCCTGCGCCGGCGATTCCCAGGTTGCGTCGATCATATTACTCGCCAATGCAATCCGCCCCTGCGCGCGATCTGCGACAATCCAACCGATGTACGTCCAACCGAGTCCCGCGCGTGTCTCACTCCAATGGATTCTGATCGGTTTTCCGTTGGCGTCCTGTACATCGATGTACGCGTTGACCACATCTTGCGGCGTCCACGTAATCGGATCGCCCGCCGCGCGCGGACTGCCGCGTTCCACGACCGGTTGATCGTACACGCCAAAATTCACTTCGACCAACACGATGTCGCGGTCGGCAAACGCGCGCAAAGCCGTCTCACGCATCACGTTGCGCAAAACTTGCCGCGCGCCGTCGAGTGTCTCCGCTTGGATATTCACGCGCTCGAAAAAATCATTGTCGCCGGGAAACATTTGCACTTTGCCTTGCGCCGCGCTCCCGGCAATCGCAATCGCCGATTCGACCTTGGGGTGGCGCGCGACGCGCACCTTTTGCGCGAGCCGGCGAAAGTAAGCAAGATCGCTCGCATCAAAATCGATCAGCGAAATACGATGACCAAAGACGCCGGTTGCCGCATCCTGCGCGAATGCTTGCTCGCGTTCCGCCGCAGAGACGGCAACGATCCACTGCGCCGCATCGTGCGCGTCGAGTTCGACGCCCAACCGTTTTGCCGCATCGACGATTTCGTTGATATCCTTGCGCGCTTGCGGCGCGTTGGGAGTTCTGCTCATAATCTCCTCCGCGAATGTTTCAACAATCGCTCGAACAATTCCGCTTGCACGATGGCGTCTTCGCGCGCGTTGTGGGTCAATGGCACATCGGCAAAATATTCCGGCTCCATCTCGTGTTTGCCCGATAAAACAAATGGCTTACCGGTCATCCCGGCGTAAAACGATTTCACATCGACGCCGCTGACGCCGAACGGATTACGTTTCAAAAAGCGATGGAAATAGTACGCGACGAACATCCAATCGAAGGCGAGCGGGTACGCGACGAACACCGGCAAATGATCCGCCGGCGTTACTTGCGCGATCCATTTTTCGAAATCACACATCGCGATGGCTGGCTCGACACCGTGCTGTTCCAATTCATCAAGATTGAGATGCGCGACCGCCAACGCTTCCGCGTCGTAGTTGCGCGTGATCGGTTTCAACTCGACGTAGAAATTTTCCAACACGTTGCCGACCACGCACGCTCCCAGCGAAAGCATACTGTATTCGCCGGGAACCGGCCCCGAGGCTTCGATGTCGACGGAGATTAAGGTTTCTAATCTGCTCATATTTCTTATCGCCTATAAACGTTCACTTGCCAAAACATATTGCTATGATAGTCTCATTCGCGCAAAAAAGCAAACAAAAAATCGCGACCCCGTTCAACGCATACCCGTTGTCACGCGCGCCACAATATGATAGAATCTCGCATCGATGAAACGGGGACAGGGCAGCCGGTTGAGCCGGGGATCCACGTTGTACAAATAGAAATCGAAAAGGAGGATGGATATATTCGGCTGTGCTGAAAATAGTTGTCTTGACCAATGCCGGCAGTGTGTACGGCAAAAAGGTTCTAAATTTTCTCCGCCGCCAAAATATGCCGATTCAAGCCGGAGTCGTGATTCGTCAGTCTCTTACCTATTACCATAATTTGTTCCAATCAGTACGCCAGCGAGTCGGATGGTTTGATGCAATCTATTTCTCATTCGAGCGTTTGATCCAGGAGGCACGTCAGAGTCGCATCAACCGTTGGCAAGGATTTTCTTTCATCGACCAGTATGAACACCTGAACATTCCGATCATTTATTCGCGGAAAACAAATTCTCCACAAACCATCAAGGTTCTTGAAGCGCTTGCACCAGACTTGATCGTCTTGGGACAGACTGGCATCGTCCGCGATGATATTCTCCGGATTCCAAAAATCGGTGTGTTGAACGCCCACCCCGGATTATTGCCTTATTATCGGGGAATCGATTGCGCGGCGTGGGCGATTCTTGATGACCGGTTCGATCGGGTCGGCAGTACGGTGCATTGGGTTGATCGCGGAATAGACACGGGCAATATTTTAATCGCGCAACCGTACGTGTTCAAAGGTGACGAGAAAATCCACACGCTCACCGATCGCTTGTACGATCAATGCGTCGAGTTACTGGCTCAAGTCATCGGGGCAATCAAAGCCGGGCAGGTTTTGCCCAGTGAGGCGCAAAAGCGTGAGCGCGGCAAACAGTGCTACAAAATATCACGACGGAATCTGGCAATCGCGCAAACCAAGCTGGAGCATTTCATCGACAAACTAAATCATCAATGAGAGGAACATCGCTATAGACTGTTGACACTTTTTACGCGCTCGTCGCCGGCACGTGCTTTGCGCTGGTCGGCTTGTTTTGGAACGTGGTCAGCGCGCGTCCCTATCTGATGCAAGACAGGGAGAATCGTAGTTTGGCGGGCGGGATTTTTCTGGCATTCCTGATTCCCGCGTTGATGAGTCTGGGCGCGCAAATCGGCGGCGATAACAAGCTGGTTTGGCGTGGCGTGTTTGTTACTGCCACATTGCTGGGCGGATTCTTTTCCGTGCGACTCATCTTGGCAACGCGTCAAAACTCCGCTGGCGGTTTTTCCCGCAACACGCGCTGGCTAAGCGTTTTGCTGTACGGCGTGATTTTGATCGTCGCATTGTTTCCTGATCTAGGAAAACCGTTCGGTTTGACCGGCTTGCAAGTGGAAGCATTCCTCATTTGCTTTTTGCTTTTGCTGGGGCACGGTCTCGCGTGGGATTTTTTAACGCAGAGCAAAGTGGAATAGGCATCCACAGATTTCGCAAAATCCAAGATCAACCGTCCCAAGCGGCTAGCCGCTCGGGACGTTTATTTTGAGATTCTATTGTCGTCCGCTTGCCAGAAATCGACGCAGGCGCGCCTAGCACCGAAAAACCAACTTATCGCTGTCGTACAGAATCTCATTTGGAACCTTCTTCTTTGCACGGTATTCTAGCCGATTTTATGCACGAGGGTAAAGACCGCCCGCGAAAATTTCTCACCCCAACTCCATCGCATCTCCATTATTTCTCCACACGATTATTTTATGCTAGAGCCAGATTAACGGAGAATGCTCCGCAAGAAAAATACTGGAGGTGCAAGATGAAAAAGTTTCTAGTGATCGGATCGATTGCCGCGCTCGTGGCAGTCATCGGCGTGGCAATGCTGGGCGGTGCAGTTGCGTTCGCGCAGGGCCCCACGCCAGCCACACCGCCCGCGTTCGGTCGCGCGTTGGGAATGGGGATGGGTGGATTCGGCGGACCGCAGAATTCGCTCGTCGCCGTGGCAGCTAAAGTGCTCGGGATGGATCAAGCCGCACTCATCGCTGAACTGAACGCCGGCAAGACGATTGCCGACGTGGCGAAGGCGAAGAATGTTGCCACCGACAAGATCGTGAATGCATTTGTCGATGCGCGCGCGCAGGCACTCAAAGCCGCCGTCGATGCCAAGCGCATCACGCAAGCGCAAGCCGATGCCACACTCGCCGCGCTCAAAGCGCATGCGCAAACCGATCTGACCAGCAAGTACACGCCGCATCAGTACGGCATGGGACGTGGTCAGGGACGCGGGATGGGGCAAGGTTTCGTCGATGCAAACAAGGACGGCATCTGCGATAACTGCGGCGCACAACCGCCCGCCGGTCAAACGCAACCCGGTCAATTCAATGGACCACGCGGTCGCTGGAACCGGTAAGGCGTTACACTTGAGGGGAAGGGGAAAAACCTTCCCCTCTTTTTGGCTTGAGCCGATATCCACCCGTATCGCAAACGAATTTTTTCGTCATATTTGTATGGAGTGTTGGTGATTTCGGAACAGCAGCTTTTGCAACGAGCACAGCACTTGGAGCGATACGCCCTGGGGGCAATTTACGATCAGTACAGCCCCCGGCTATTTCGCTATGCCGCCCGCTTGTTGAACAACGCCGATCTTGCCGAAGAATGTGTCGCCGAAGTGTTTAGTCGATTCCTTCACGCCCTTGAAGCCGGCAATGGTCCCAAAGAACATTTACAAGCGTATCTGTATCGCATCGCGCACAATTGGATTACCGATTACTGGCGTGTCAAACCACCGCCGTTTGACGAACTGGACGAGCAAATTGCGAGCGACGCGAAAAATGATCCACTATCGATTTTTGTCAGACAAATTGAGCATACCCAAGTGCGCGAGGCATTAGCGCATTTAACACCGGAGCAACGTCACGTCATCGTGCTTAAATTCGTCGAAGGATTGGATAACGAAGAAATTGCCGCCGCATTGCACAAACCGGTTGGCGCGATCAAATCGTTGCAACATCGCGCAATCGGTGCATTACGCCGTCACTTGATGAAAGAAGAAATCACCTATGAATCCGCCTGATTCAATTATCGAGCCAAGCATCCAGATAGTCATCGATCATCTCCCGCCCACACCGATGCGCGATCCGCGCGTTGCCTCACGCAGACGCGCCCAATTTTTGGCTGAAGCCGCCACGCTGCGGCAAGCCGTACCTCCAAGCCCCTTTCTTCGTCAAAAGAGTGGGTTGAACATTTTTCAAAGAAAGGAGCGAATAAGTATGACCACGGTAGCGATGGTACTCTTGATGCTTTCGCTGGCGTTTGGCGGTTCAGGTGCGGCAGTCTTTGCTGCACAAGATGCAATGCCCACCCACCCGCTTTACGGAATCAAACTCGCGACAGAAGACGTGCGCATCAATGCGGAGAACAATGCGCAGACGCGCATTGAGTTGACGCTTGAATTTGCAAATCGACGGATGAACGAGATTGCAACGATGGCAAACAGCGGCGTCGTGCCGCCGGCTGCGGTGATGGAGCGGCAACAGATGCAGATTCAAACGGCTCTACGCGACGCGGCAGATGTAGATGATCCGGCGATGAAGCAAATCTTGCTACGCACCCAAACGATGCTGCAGGAGCAAGTGCAGCTTACTGAAATGTTGCGCGTCCACGCACCTGATTCCATCACACCGATTCTTGAGCGCGTGCGCGAGCGATTACGCCTGCAACTGCAATTGACCGATCTGGGCTTGCGCGATCCGCAACACTTCCGCACCCAAATGCGCCAAGCCACACGCGAGCAATCGCAAGAGCGGCAAAAAGAACAGCAACCAACCGTACAACCGAAACCAACAGCCGTTTCTCCGCAACCAACGATGACGCAACAGCGGCAACCACAACCGCCAACTGCTCAGCCGCAACCAACAGCCGTCCAACGGCAACAACAATCATCCTCAGCACAGCCGCAGCCGACCGCTGTTCAACAACAAAATCAACAACAGCAGCAACAGCAATCATCGGCGCAAGCGCAACCCACTGCTGTGCAAAATCAACAACAATCGCAATCGAGCGCGCAAACACAGGCAACGCCGGTGCAACAGCAACAACACTCCAGCAGTGGTTCGTCTAGCGCGAGTTCTAACCAAAGCGGCAAACGTTGACATCGCCGGTCTCAAGGTAAATCGTCAAGCGCGGTTGAGCAATTGCCCAACCGCGCTTTGCTATTCCATAACTTTTCAACTGCCTCTCCACAAATTCTCCATAGGGAATCGTTAGAATGTCATCAGAAATTCAATCAGAGGAGAAAATATGTCGGCTCAAAATTTGTACATCGATTTCAAATCGCCCAAACCGCCAGCCCTCGCGCGACGGTATCGGATGGTGTGGACAGATCGCATCCGCCATTTGGTGCAATTGGGCTTTGCGGCATTTATTTTGTATCTGAGCGTCGCGCACAACCTAGCAACCGATGACGGCGCAGTTCCATCCATCGATGCGTTGTGTCCGTTCGGCGCGGTTGAAACGTTTTATCGCTGGATCACCAGCGGCGGTCAGTACGTACCCAAAACGCATTTATCGAATTTGGTGCTTGGCATCGGACTGTTAATCGGCGTGGTATTTGCTGGCGGCGCGTTCTGTGGCTGGGTCTGTCCATTTGGCGCAATGCAAGATTTGTTGTCCTGGATTCGTACGAAACTCCACATTAAAGAAATTCGTGTGCCGGAAAAATTGGATCGCATCTTGCGCTACGGTCGATTCGTCGTTCTGATCTTTGTCTTGATCCAAACCATCACGCTGGTGAAATTGTGGTTCGCCGATTGGGATCCGTATCGCACGCTGTTCGGTCTTGGCTGGTTGTTCGAATTCAATCTCGCAACATCGTGGGGCGCGTACCTGATTGCTGGCGGCATCATCGTTGCTTCACTCTTCGTTGAACGCGCGTGGTGTCGCTATATGTGTCCGCTCGGCGGCGCGATTAGTTTGCTCGGCAACTTGTCGTTCTTGCGTATTCGGCGCAATGGCGATGCGTGCAAAGGTTGCAACGTGTGTGAGAAACCCTGTCCGGTAAAATTGCCGGTCGCAACCGCAAGTACGATTAGTCCAAACTGCATCGGTTGTCTTGCGTGCGTGGAAGCGTGTCCGCGTCACGGAACACTTGAAGTGCAAGTCGCGCCAACGTGGTTCGATGGGTTGCGTCGAATCTTCAACCGCAATCGCGTTACTCAAAATTAATGACATCGGTCGAACAGGAGAATTCAAAATGCGTGTCAATCCATTTTTCATGCCGATCATCCTCATCGTCGCGTTGTTCGCCACCGTATTCACGGCGCAAGCGATGGGGCAATGGTCAACGAGCGGCAAATCCGCTATCGATATGACGAAATTGACGCCCGCCGACATCAAAGGTTGGATGACGATTCAAGAGGTGATCGATGGTCTCAAAGTTCCGCCCGAATGGGTGTACGAAGCCGGGAAAATTCCCGCCGATGTACCGGCGACAACGGCGATGAAAGATTTGGAAAAAGTCGTACCTGGGTTTGAAACATCGTTGATCCGCGAAGAGTTGACGAAAAAATTGAGCAGCACGTCCGCGCCAGCCATCACCACGCCAACGCCGGTCGCAACGCCAAAACCGACTGGAGTCGTCGGCGCAACCGCGACGGCGCGCGCAACCACCGGCGAAGTTCACGTAACCCCCACGCCCTTGCCCGTTGGTCAAGCCATGCCGGCTGATCAAATCAAAGGTAAACACACACTCAAAGAAGTGAGTGATTTGTGTAGGGTTCCGTTGGACAAAATTTTAGCCGGCTTGAAACTTGATCCCAAAACGGATCCCAATACCACGATCAAGGACCTGATTTCTGCCGGCAAAATCACCGAAGCGACTGATGTGCAAAAAGTGGTCGCCGAGTTGCAGAAGCAATAATTTCAGCGTGTCATTGCGAGGAGTGTTTTTTACGACGAAGCAATCTCCAAGTAACCTGGGGATTGCTTCGCTCCTTCAGAACTCGCAATGACACTCATGCCGCGTTTTACGTTTTACGATTTACGTTTTATAATGGAGTCCAATGGCTCAACGAATTCTCGTCGTCGATGACGACAAACAAATTGTCCGGCTCGTTGCCTCGTACCTGGAACAAGCCGGCTTTACCCTCTTCACCGCGTACGATGGCGACGAAGCGATGCGCGTCATCCGCCGCGATCGTCCCGATCTCATCGTGCTCGACTTGATGTTACCCAAGCACGACGGCTACGAAATTACCAAATGGTTGCGCGGCGATCAAACGCTGGCAGCCACGCCCATCTTGATGCTCACCGCGCGCGTCGAAGACAGCGACAAAATCCTAGGACTCGAACTCGGCGCGGACGATTACTTGACCAAGCCCTTCAACCCGCGCGAAGTGGTGGCGCGCGTGCGCGCGATTCTGCGTCGCACGACGACACCCGCCGCAACACACGTACTTCAAGTGCGCGGACTCGTTCTCGATGTCGATCAACACACCGTAACCATCGACGGGCGCGTCATCGAAACGACGCCCACCGAATTTGCATTGCTCAAAACGCTGATGGAAAATCCCAATCGTGCCTTCACGCGCGGCGAGTTGATCGAAAAAGCGTTGGGCTATTCGTACGAAGGACTGGAGCGCACGCTCGACAGTCACATCAAAAACTTGCGCAAGAAAATCGAGGACGATCCGACTGCTCCACAGTACATCGAAACTGTTTTTGGTGTCGGTTATCGCCTGAATGATGCTCCAGTTGTGACTGAGAACGCGAAGCGAGGCAAGCGATGAATCGCTTGTGGGTGCGTCTGACAATCGCGTTCATCGCTGTCACGCTCGTCGTCGTTGTGGCAATCGGCTGGCTTGCCGATTCCAGCGCGAACAACGAATTCCAACAGTACCTCAGGCGCCAGGAGCAAATCGCGCAAGCCGGGTTGATTGACGAACTCGCCGCGTTGTATCAACGCAACGGCAACTGGGATGGCGCGGGCGAGTTGATCACCGCGTTCAATACACCGCTAGGTCGCGGGCGTGGTATGATGGGCGGCGGTGCCGGGATGATGATGGGGCGCAATCGTCCGCCGATGATGTTGGCAGATGCGAGCGGTCGCGTGGTGTACGACGAACGCAATCAACGGGTCGGCACAACGTTGAGTACAAGCGAACGCAGTCTTGCGCAATCGATCAACGTGAACAACAACCCGGTCGGCTATTTAATCGTGGGGCAAGCCGCGCTTGTACAACTTGCGCCAACCGAGCAAGCCTTTCTCGATCAATTGCGCCAGACCTTGTTGCTTGCTGGCATCGCGGCGATTGTGTTCGGCATCGTGTTAGGTTTACTCATCAGTCGTACCGTTGCCAAACCTCTTGCAAATCTCGCGCAAGCCGCACGTCGATTTGCCGCGCGCGATTGGAACACGCGCGTACAAGTGCAAGGCGCGGACGAAATCGCCGAGGTCGCACGCGAGTTCAACACGATGGCAGATGAAATCCAACGTGCGGAAACTTTGCGTAAAAATCTCATGGCAGACATCGCCCACGAATTGCGCACGCCGCTCACCGTGTTGCAAGGCAACTTGAGCGCGATGCTCGATGGCGTGTATCCGCTCGAACGCGCGGAGATTGCGACGCTGTACGACGAAACACGTTTGTTGAACCGGCTCGTCGACGACTTGCGTGAACTCGCGCTCGCTGAAGCCGGGCAACTGCAACTCAATCTGCAATCGACCGATGTCGCGGCGGTCATCGAATCGACGGTTGCCAGTTTTGCCGTCGCCGCGGAAATGCAAGGCGTACGTTTGAACGTCGCTGCAAAAAATCTGCCGCGCGCCAACGCCGATCCCGACCGCTTGGCGCAAGTGCTGCGGAATTTGATTGCGAATGCGTTGCGGCACACATCAAGCGATGGAGTCGTTACGGTCGCCGGTTATTCGGAGCGCGACCGAGTTTGTGTCAGTGTAACCGATACCGGCGAAGGCATCGCATCCGAAGATTTGCCGCACGTCTTTGATCGCTTCTATCGCGGCGACAAATCGCGCGCGCGGGCAAGCGGCGGCACGGGCTTGGGACTCGCAATTGCAAAAACGCAAATCGAAGCGATGGGGGGACAAATCGGTGTGGCGAGTGAACCCGGGCGCGGCGCAAAATTTTGGTTTACTTTGAAAACGGAGTAAGATTGTCATTGCGAGCCCAGCAGGGGCGAAGCAATCTCCGAGATGCTTGGGGATTACTTTGTCGCATCATTCGACTACGCTTCGCTCCCGATGCTCCTCGCAATGACATTTTCAAATGGACAACGACATCCTACTTGTGCGCGCCGCGCAACGCGGCGACAAACACGCGTTCGCGCAACTCGTCGAAAAGTACGAGCAACGGGTGTACAATCTGGCACGCAAAATGATGCGCAATCAACAAGACGCGGAAGACGTTTTGCAAGAAACGTTCATCAGCGTCTTTCGTCATCTCGACGAATTTCAAGGCGACGCAGCGTTTGCCACCTGGCTCTATCGCATCGCCACAAACGCCAGTTTGATGAAATTGCGCGGGCGCAAAACGCCGCCGTTGTCGCTTGACGAGCCGGTGGAATCGGACGACGGCGACGGCGCGATGCCGCGCGAAATCGTCGATTGGAGTTTTACGCCGGAAGAAGCGTTGCTCAGCACCGAAGTGCGCGCACAGATGGACGCGGCGGTCGAAGCGTTGCCGGAATCGATGCGCGCGGTATTCGTCCTGCGCGACATTGAAGGATTATCGGTGCAGGAAACCGCGGACGTGTTGGGCATCAGCGTGCCGAATGTGAAAACGCGCTTGCATCGCGCACGATTGATGTTGCGCGAAAATTTGTCGGCGTATTTCAAAGAGCACGCGTTGGCAGGAGGTAAAGCGCGATGAAACATCGACCGGGGGAATGGTGCGCGGAACTGAGCTCGCAACTGCCCGATTATCTCGACGGCGAAGCGAAGGAAACAATCTGCCGCGAGATCGAAGCGCATTTGGCAGAGTGCCAAGATTGTCGCGTCGTTATCGACACACTCAAGAAAACGATTGGGTTGTACCGTACCGCCCCGCGTGAAGAGGTGCCGGGCGAAGTGCATCAGCGATTGGTGAAGATGCTGAACCTTGACCAATTACAAAAACCGGGCGCATAGTCCAAGCCAGATTTGCGCCCAACATTTTTCAATTGTTTCCAATCCCCGCAACCATAATCTGCTTCTCGTCCACGATCAGCGACGTGTAACTGCGCCGAGGAAGTCGAACGGTCAGATCGAATTGCCCGGGCAACATAATGCGCACCGTGGCTTCGTTGGCGACATCTTTGTTAAGAATCATCACAAAGTATTGTTTGTCGTTTCGCGCGGCATACACTTTGACCTTAAGTTGCTCATAGGCAACTGAACGCTCAACACTCAGAATCTCGCCAGCAAAATAGCGCGCGAGTTGTTCGTGGATCGGATAGTTTGCGCCGCGATTTCCTTGCCACTCAATATAGCATTTGGCTTGGTCGTTTATATTGGCAAACAACCAACTCGATACTGTGTCCAGACCAAGTTCGGCGTAAATCCCCACGACATCGCTGTAATGCAAGATGAAATCAATGTCGGCGTAGCGCGAGGTGTCCGATTCATCGATTTGGACGGGTCCCGCTGGGAGATATTCGGTCAAGCCGATGTCAATGTTTCGCCCAAAGATTTCGCGCGTCTTGTTGATGAGCAAGTGCAGGTAATCACGCGTGGGGTTCCGGCGCGTAATACCCATCACATCGTAACGATAAACCGGCGTGTCGCGATAGAGCGACTCGGTGTCGTCCAAGATGCGTTGCGAATCCATCACCTGATTTTTGTCGTTGATGTAGGTATAACTCTCACGGAACGTGAATCCATCGAGCAAATTCTTGCCATCCTTGATTTCCTGTTGGCGGATGCTCTGAAAATAATCGAAATACGACGGAACCTGTCCGCGCGTTGCCGCGATGTACGAATCGAACGCGTAGACTTTGAGTTCAGGAAATTCATTTTTGATGGCGCGCGCGTAAGCGATGAATCGGCTGATGAGATCGGAATTGCTGAGCGTCGGTTTGCGATTGCCAAACCCGGCTTCGTCGTCAATCTCATCGCCGAACGTTACGCCGGCAACATGCAGACCTTGCGCCTTGAGCGCTTTCAAATAAACAATCGTCCCCGCGAGGTTGTCCGCGCGTTGGAGTGAATCAACCCCAGTTCCAAGCGCCCCCGGCACATAATCCGAGTAATTGATCTGGAGAAAGACAGGAATATTCTTTCGATTGCACCGCGCAATGATTTCCCGAACGTTTGCCGGAATGTTGACCGATGTGCGATCCCATCCCAGGACTCGGTTGTTGGGGTAATCCACAAAGGACAACAACGCGGAGCGAATGAAGAGTGTGCCAATCGTGTGTAAATGTTGATCGAGCAGGTCAGGTGTTACTTCGCCGAACTGCAAGAAAATGTAACCGCCGATGAGTGTGGGGGCAATTTTGCCATTTCTCCGATTCTGGATCGCCAAGTTTTTGATTTGAAATGTCGCCGTTGATTTATTTTGCGTTGCCGGCAATGTGTCGATGCTCGCGATAAACCACGCGCCGTTACGATTGGATTGAAAGGTTACGAGGTCGATGGAACGCGCGATGCGCGGCGTTGGAGTTGGTGATGGCGTGCGGGTTGGAGTCGGTGTAAGGGTAGCAGTCGCTGTTGGGGTGGCAGTGGGAATGGGTGTCAATGTGGGTGTGAAGGTTGGAATCAGCGTAAAGGCATTCGTTGGAATTGGAGACTGGCTTGGTACGATTGTGGTTGGAGTTGTTGGTGAGGTCGCACAAGCAATCGTGCAGGTCAGCAACAAAACCAAAGCTGTGAACTTGAACATGGGCTCCTCCGATCTAATATGACTTACTTTTCGACTATGGTTTCGGCGTTGCCGATAGATCAGGACGAATCGGTGTAGATTGCAAATGCTGAAACGTGGTTTCTGCTTTTCGACCCTCCGGCGCGGTAACGGAAAAAGTATACATCCCAGTTGGTGCATTGGGTCGGACAGAAAGAATAACGCAATTTCCGCCACAGAATCCGATGCCGGCATCAGACAAACCAGTTGGTTTTACAAATCCCTTTTCTTTTTGAGTGCCAGTCCAAGTTCCAACTTGCGTTCCAGTGACACAGAATACGTACGGGATGTAGTTTGCGGGCGATGCGTGAAATGATCCCGGCGGCAACTGACGCTCCAAACGTATCGTAAGTGTGGGCGAGGCGTCGGTGGAATCACAGTATGACGGATAATTCGCGCGGCGGTATGTGTCGAACTGGTTGTAGAAATCCTCGACAGAAATGCCAAAAGTTGCTCGGAAAGCGTCTTGCCATGTCCGTGTCGTTGCGCGGATTGCCCAAAACTTTTTCATAACACTTTCGTCGCCATAAGTTTTCGCCAGGTATTCAGTAGCGACCAATCCTAGGTTATATGCCGCTCGGCTATCTTCCGCTTGAGGTTGACTCGATGCTTCCAGCGAACCGAGTCCGCGATGCAATCCCCAGATCATATCCTTGCTAATTTCGTACACCCGCTGAGATTCTAGGAACTGATAATCTATAAAGATCCGGAAACTTGCATACTGCGCACTTCCCTCCAGTAGCCACGTGGGCGCTTGAATGCCCTGCCAATTGCGTTTGGAGAGAGCATACTGGACTTGATGAAAGTATTCGTGAGTTGCACCGCGCATCCGTTCGGCGCGCGGCATGTTCGACCATCTTTCGCTGATATAAAGATAGATTGCTCCGCTGACCATCGAAATACCCGTCGAGGAACTTTTCTCAAATAACTGGCGCATACTTTGCGCGGTTGGGTCATTCGCCGCGACCTTCTCATGTCGATAATAGCTATTCATCAATGCATCGAGATTGGTGTGTGCATAGAACTCATTTCAAAATTCGGGTGATGCACCAAAGAATGATCGCCAGCAAACAAAAAGCTTTGTAATGTTCAATGAATCGGTCATAGCGCACGACGAGCCGACGACAATTGTCCAGCCAAGCGAAACAACGTTCCACTTT
>DAOTXS010000048.1:0-106882 GCA_034435055.1 Anaerolineae bacterium
CAACGGGTGGGGGGTTCAATGTGCAAAGGTTCGACTTTGGGCAAACGAACACTCAGATGCATCGGGACACTCCGTGATGAGATACCCGATTCTACCTGACCAGATGAATTTCACCAACTATGCAACGATCACAAAATCGCAGATAACTTGCTTATGCTTTTCAAGCGTGTTATACTCGTGTTCGGTTCAGCCCGATGATCTGCCCAAAAATTATTGGAGTAATGAAAAATGATCAATCCTAAACCGATTGTTCCCGGCGACGGCACCAAAATTACGATTCAACAAGGCAAATTGCACGTTCCCGACAACCCGATCATCCCGTTCATCGAAGGCGATGGCACCGGGCGCGACATTTGGCGCGCGTCGGTTCGCATCATCGATGCGGCGGTGGCAAAAGCGTATCGCGGGGCGCGGCAAATCAAATGGATGGAAGTGTACGCCGGGGAAAAATCGTTTAATCTGTTTAACACGTGGTTGCCGGAGGAAACGGTCGAGGCGTATCGTGAGTATCTCGTCGGCATCAAAGGCCCGCTAACAACGCCGGTCGGCGGTGGCATTCGGTCACTGAACGTTGCGCTCCGGCAATTGCTCGATCTGTACGTCTGCTTGCGACCGGTGCGCTGGTTCAAGGGCGTGCCGTCGCCGGTCAAACATCCGGAAAAAGTCGATATGGTGATTTTCCGCGAGAACACCGAAGACATTTATGCCGGCATCGAGTTTGAAGCTGGCAGTCCCGAAGTGAAAAAGTTTCTGGCATTGTTCAAAGAAGCGTTTCCAGAGGAATATTCCAAGATTCGATTTCCGGAAACATCGGGGATTGGGATCAAGCCGGTTTCACGCGAAGGAAGTGAGCGGTTGATTCGCGCGGCAATCAATTACGCAATTGCCAACAAACGCAAAAGCGTAACGCTTTCGCACAAGGGCAACATTATGAAGTACACCGAAGGCGCGTTTCGCATTTGGGGCTACGCGCTCGCCGAGCGCGAATTTGGCGACAAGGTGTACACCTGGGAACAATGGAATCGCACGAAAGAAGCTCAAGGCGAAGACGCGGCGAATGCCGAACAAAAAGCCGCGCTTGCGTCCGGCAAACTTTTGATCAAGGACGCGATTGCCGATATTACCCTTCAACAAGTTTTGACCCGCGCCGATGAATTTGATGTGATCGCCACGATGAACTTGAACGGCGATTATCAATCCGACGCGATTGCCGCGCAAGTAGGCGGCATCGGCATTGCGCCGGGCGGCAACATCAATTACGAAACCGGGCACGCGGTTTTTGAAGCGACGCACGGCACCGCGCCCAAGTACGCCGATCTCGACGTGGTGAATCCTGGGTCGGTTGTGCTCTCCGGCGAAATGATGTTGCGACATATGGGCTGGAACGAAGCCGCGGATTTGATCATTAAAGGAATGGATGGCGCGATTGGCAACAAAATCGTGACGTACGATTTTGCGCGCTTGATGGAAGGCGCCAAGAAAGTCAAGTGTAGCGAGTTTGGCGATGCGGTTATCGCGCACATGTAAATGATATTACGCGCGCAAATAAAAATCGTCGTGGTCAAATCATCGGCCACGACGATTTGTTTTAAGCCGGTGCAATAATACGCTGTTCCAGTTGCCACATCCGCCGATACCAACCATCGCGCCGCAACAACTCGTCGTGTGTGCCGCGTTCAACAATCCGTCCCGCGCGCATCACGATGATTTCGTCAAAATCGGTTAGCCCCGCCAGCCGATGCGTAATCATGAGCGTCGTGCGGTTCGTCGTCGATTGCTGAATCGCGCGCAACACTTGCCGTTCAGTGATTGGATCAAGGTTTGCGGCTGGCTCATCGAAAATCAGAATGGGCGCGTTCTTCAACAAGGCGCGCGCAATCGCCAGCCGTTGACGTTCGCCGCCGCTCAAACGCAAACCTTGCTCGCCGATTCTAGTGTCGTACTTTTCCGGCAACGTCGCGATCAAGTCGTGAATCTGCGCGCGCGTCGCCGCGTCGATCATTGCTGCTTCCGTCGCCGCGGGACGCGCAAGCAAAAGGTTGTCACGGATCGATGCATTGAACAAATGCGTCGGCTGGGCGACGACGGCAAAAAACCGCCGCGTGTCTTCTGGCGTGGAATCACGCAACTCGCATCCGTCAATCAAAATTTTGCCGCGTTCATAATCCCAGAATCGCATCAAGAGATTCACGATCGTTGATTTGCCCGCACCGCTTTCACCCACAATCGCCAACCGTTTGCCCGCGCGCAACTCAAAACTCACATCGACGAGTGCGAGCGGTTCACCCGGTGCATAATAGAAAGAAACGTTTTGAAATGCGACGGAGGACGAAGGACGAAGGACGGAAAATTGTGATGAGCGTTCGCCTTTCGTCGTTGGTCCTTCGTCTGCAATATTGAATAACCGTCGCGCGGCTTGCAGATTACTTTCGAGGTATTGAAACGCGAGCGGCAACGCCAACACACCCTCAAAACTCGATAGCGTGGCGAGCGCCAGCACTGACAAATACACGCCGTCAAATCGCGCCGCGTTCACCAATGGGATCGCGAGCAACAAAACACACCACATCGCCAAATGCGCGAAAAAATTTCCCGCCGCGTTGTGCCATCCGGCAATCGATGCAAGTTGCGTCTGCACATCAATCAATCGCCGATTCAATTCGCCCACACAATTTATTTGTGTCTGTTCACGTCCGTACGCCAGCACATCGGCGATGCCTTGAATGCTATCGACCAAATGCGAATTCATCGCCGCGCGCATTTCGATCAATTGCCGATTCGCATTCTCGCTGATGCGTTGAACGATGATCGGCGTAACGACGCCAATCAAAAACATGAACGCGAGTACCACTAACGCGAGTTCGATGGCAAACCCGGCGAAGAAAACGAACATCGCAACGGCAATCACGAGCGCAATCATCGGCGGGGCGATGATGCGGATGTAGAAATTTTGCAACATCTCGATGTCGCCGACAATGCGCGCGAGCAAATCGCCACTGCGATACTGGGTTAGTCGCGCCGGCGCCAGCGGCTCGATTGCCGTATAAAACCAAACGCGCAGACGCGCAAGCAAACTAAAATTGATATAGTGCGAAACATACCGTTCGAGATAGCGAAACACACCACGCGCAATGCCAAAAAATCGTACACCAACAATCGGCACGGCGAGATCGGCAACTGACGGATGCAGTGCCGCGCTGGCGATGATAAACGCTGACGTTGCCATCAAACCGATGCTAGAACCAATCGTGAATGCGCCCAACAAAACGGCGAGCACAATCCACCATTTGAAAGGGGCGGCGAGGCGGAGCAGAGAATAAAATGTAAAACGCAAAGTGCTTGTCCTGAGCAAAGCCGAAGGGTGAAGCGTGATGCGTGACTCGTCCGGCGTTGCGTCTGGAAATTTGATGTTGGCTGTTGGAGATTGGCGATTAGTGATGGGAGACTGGAGCTTTGAAAATTGAACATTGGAATTTGTTAATTGAAAATATGCCCCGCGCTTTTGGACAAGCTCGGTGTGCGTGCCGGATTCTACCACGCGACCATGATCGAGCACGATGATTTGATCTGCGCGCATCGCGGTGTTCAATCGATGCGTGATGATAAACGCGGTTTTGTTTTTCAGCAATCGTTCAAGCGAGTCTTGAATCAACTCTTCGGTTTCGACATCGAGATTGGAAGTTGGCTCGTCCAGAATCAATAGCGGCGCGTCTTTCAAAAACGCGCGCGCGAGCGCAACGCGTTGTGCTTGCCCGCCACTCAATCGCGCGCCGCGTTCGCCGATAATCGTGTCGTACGCGTGCGGCAGCGCGCGAATAAATTCGTCGGCGTGCGCCAGTTGCGCCGCGCGCATCACTTGTGCCATCGTCGCATCGGGACGCGCCAGCCGGATGTTATTGGCAATCGATTCATTGAACAGGTACGGCATTTGCGGTACCCACGCGATTTGTTTGCGCCAATCGTCGGGTGACCACACGCGCAACGAAACAGCACTGCACAAAATTTCGCCGCGCGTCGGTTCGATGAAACGCAACAGTAAATTGACCAACGTACTTTTGCCCGCGCCGGTGGCACCAACGAGCGCAACGCGTTGACCCGGCTCGATTGAAAACGAAACGCCGTTGAGCGCCGCGCGAATGCCATCGTAGGAATAATGAACCTCGTTGAAATCAATGCGACCGACCGAAGACGGAGGATGGATAGAAAACTTCTCGGTCGTCCGTCGTCGGTCGTCCTTCAGTTCCAGGATTTCAAAGACGCGCGCCGCCGCCGCGACGCCGGACATTCCCGCGTGAAAGCGCGTGCCGAGCAAGCGTAACGGCAGATAAAAGTCCGGCGCGAGAACAAGGATAAAAAACGCGCGCTCAAAATCGAGTTGACCGTAGAGTAACCGCAAACCCACTTGCACCGCGACGATTGCCGTGCTGATCGTCGCAATCATTTCGAGCGCGAAGGCGGAAAGAAACGCAACGCGCAACACGCTCAACGTCGTGTCGCGGTATTGCTGACTCACGCGCGCAATCGTTTCGATTTGTTCACGACTGCGTCCAAAAATTTTCAGTGTCGTCAATCCTTGCAACACATCGAGAAAATGCGCGCTCATCAAACTCAATTGGCTGTACTGCTTGCGTGTCAACGCCTCCGCCGCACTGCCGATGAGGATCATAAAGATTGGAATGAGTGGTCCGGTGAATAGCAAAACGAAACCGGAAAGCAAATCGAGTGGGAAGACAAACGCGAGAACGGCGAGCGGAACAAGCGCGGCAAGTACGAGTTGCGGCAAGTACTGACTCCAGTACACATCAAGCGACTCAATGCCTTCGGTGAGGGTGTTGGATAATTCGCCGGTGCGTTCGCCGCGCGCGTACGCAGGTCCCAGTTCAAGCAAGCGATTGAACACGCGCTCACGCAAATCGGTTTTGATGCGCGCGGCGATTTGAAACGCGCTGACCTCACTTGCCCAGGACAAAACCGCGCGCGCAAAAATAATCGCTAGCAAAACGAGCATCACATTCCAGACGGCATCGCGCGGCGGGTGTTGCAGGAACACTTGCGCGATGAGCTGGCTCAACGCGCGCGCTTGCGCAATCGTCAGAATGCTGATGCCAAGTCCGCACAAAATTGTCAGCGCGAAAAAGACGCGGACGTTTTGTAGTTGAGCGAGCAGACGTTTATCGAATTTCATTGGGAAACAAGACCGCCGACGGCAGAGCGCCGACCGTTGTACGGCGGTCGGCGGTCATCGGTCGGCGGTCGATTTGCATTTGACGCTTTATGCCACCAGCGACTTTTTACTCACCCGTTTGCCAAACACCACATACGTCCACGCTTGATACGCCAGCACAATCGGCACGAAGATCACGGCGATAATCGTCATCACCGTCAAGGTGTATGGCGTCGACGAAGCGTTGTAAATCGTGAGACTCCATTCCGGCTTGAGCGATGAAATCATCACGCGCGGGTAGAGTGTCAAAAAGATCGTGATGACCGTTGTAACGATGGCTAACGCCGTCATCACAAATGCCCAGCCATCGTGTTTGTTGCGCACAAACCAAATCACCGAGAGTAACGCCATCCCACCGACAATGGGCACAAAGCCGGGATTCACCCCCAGTTTGCGATACATATCGGTAAAGAGATAACTGGCACCGAGCGCTGCAAACAACAAAACGACCACTGGCAACCACAATTTCGCGGCGACGTTGCGCGCGCGTTCCGACACCTCGCCTTCGCTCCGCAAGCTGAGATACACCGCGCCGTGTAGAATCATCAAGCCCAGTCCATAGATGCCCACAAGTAAGGCGTACGGATTCAGCAGGTAGAAGAAATCACCAGCATAATTCTTGCTCGCGTCAATTGGTACGCCGCGCAACAAATTGCCAAATGCAACGCCAAAGAGCAGAGCCGGGAGCAAACTACCGATGAAAATCATCCAGTCCCAGAAATTTCGCCACTGCGGTCGCTCGTCCTTGCGTCGAAACTCAAACGCGACACCGCGCAGAATCAACGCGACCAACACGAGCGCGAGCGCGAGATAAAATCCGCTGAACATCGTCGCGTACCAATGCGGAAACGCCGCAAAGATCGCACCGCCGGCGGTGAGCAACCACACTTCGTTGCCGTCCCAGAATGGACCAATCGTGTTAATCACCACGCGCCGTTCGTCATCATCTTTGCCCACGAACGGCAGCAAGATGCCCACGCCATAATCGAATCCTTCCAGCAGAAAAAATCCGCTGAACAAGACAGTAATCAGGATAAACCAAATCGTGTTGAGATCCATCGTGTCATCTCCTTAGTACGCGCCGAGCGCGGCGGTTTCTTTCGCTGGGTCGTGCGTCGAGAAACGCCGCATTAAATACACAGTAACGCCCATCAATCCGCCGTAGATCAGCGTAAACAACACAAGCGTAATCAAGACCGACACACTGTTCACGACTGACGCCGGCGAAACACCGTTTTCGATTCTCATCAAACCAAAAACGATCCACGGCACGCGACCCAGTTCGGTCATCAGCCAGCCGGCGGAGTTACCGATGTACGGCAAGAGAATTGCCCAGGGCAGAACACGCAAGAACAGTTTGTTGCCGGCGACTTTATTTTTGAGCGAATAGTACAACGCGATTGCCGCAAGACCCAGCATCGCTAGCCCCGCGCCGACCATCGCGCGGAACGACCAGTACACAAACGCGACCGGCGGAATGTAATCGCCTGCGCCGAATTTTTTCTGATACTCGGCTTGCAAAGCGTTGATGCCTTTGACTTCGCCGGTAAATTGATTGTACGACAACAAACTCAACAGATTCGGTAAGCGAATCGAAAATAGTTCACGCCGTTGCGACAAATCGCCGATGGTCAGGATCGAAAGCGGCGCCGGGTCTTCAGTTTCGTACAACGCTTCTGCCGCCGCCATTTTCATCGGCTGAGTTTGAATCGTGTCTTGCGCCTGCGCGTGTCCGACGACGCCAACAAAGATCGCTCCGATGAGCGCGTACACCGCCGCCATTTTGAACGAACGCGTAAAGAAATCGACATTGCTCTGGTGGAGCAAATGCCACGCGCTGATGCCCAGCACAAAGAACCCGGCGGTTACGATGCCGCCGAACAAAACGTGCGGGTATTGCGTAAAGATGTTGGGATTGGTAGCGAGCGCAAAGAAATCGTTCATCTCCGCGCGCCCGTTGCGCAAAACGTAACCGACCGGCTGTTGCATAAATGAGTTGGCGAGCAAAATCCACAACGCCGACAGGTTCGATGAAAATGCCACGAGCCAAATCGACGCGAGGTGCATGCGTTTGCTCACCTTGTCCCAACCAAAAAACCACACACCGATAAACGTCGATTCAAGGAAGAAGGCGAGGAGCGCTTCGATCGCGAGCGGCGCGCCAAAAATATCGCCGACGAAACGCGAGTACTCGGACCAGTTCATCCCAAACTGAAATTCCTGCACAATGCCGGTGACCACACCCATCGCAAAGTTGATGAGGAATAATTTGCCCCAGAACTGGGTCAGCTTTTTCCATTGCTCATCGCCGGTGCGGTAGTACACCGTTTGCATAATCGCAACGAGGATCGAGAGTCCGAGGGTGAGGGGAACAAAGAAAAAGTGATAGACCGTGGTAATCGCAAATTGCAGACGTGCCAGTAACAATGCATCCATAAACAAGACCTCCTTGGCTTGGTAGCATCAGCCGCAATGCTCGGCAAACTCGTGCAGATTCATCTTACCCCGCACCACGACGTTTGCCGCGCTGTGCCATCTTGTCAAAAGTGGCTCGACCCAACTCCTCGACCAAGAGCGCGCGTGTGCGCACCCACTCATCGTGCACCGGACACGCCTCCATCAGCGGACACACCTGGGGATTGACAGTGCACATGTTCAACACCAAAGGACCCTCCATCGCTTCGACCACATCGAGCAGACTGATTTCACTGGGGAGTCTGGCAAGCGAGATGCCGCCTCCCTTACCACGCGCGGTGGTCAGCAAACGGGCTTTGGCAAGTTGGGTAGCGAGACGACGCACCAGGACGCGGGGAATGATTCGCCGTTTGGCGATCTCTTGCACCGTAACGCGGCTACTCGCCGGTAGCATCGCCAGATGTAAAATAATCCGACAGGCATAGTCGGTTTGGCGGCTAATCGCAATCATCGGTTGCTTGTTCCTGATGCTGTCTCATGGTTGGTCGCGGAAGCACACATGCGTATAATGCTACCAATCTAGTAGCATTATACTTTACCCAAATCAAATTGTCAAATTGCGGCGCCGAGAAGTTGGGCGATTTTTTCTGCAGGATAACCAAGCCACGCGCGCAAAATTTCTGCCGTGTGTTGACCGCGCAACGGCGGCGGCGCATAATTCTCATCGACGCCTTGCACCTTGACCGGATTCCCCAGCATCGGCAATTTGCCAATCGCCGGATGCTCGACCTCGATCTGCATCTTGCGCGCGCGAATTTGTGGATCAGCAAAGACACGATCAATCGTATTGACCGGTCCCCACGGCACGTTCTCGGCGTCCAGTCGATCACGCCATTCGTCGATAGTGTGCCGGGCAAATGCGTCGGTCAAAATCGGAATCAATTGCGATTTGTTGATGCGGCGATCATCGTTTTTCGCAAAGCGCGGATCGTCGATCAATTGCGGCAGATCGAGCGCGCGGCACAACCCTTGCCAAAATTTTTCGGTGAACGCCGCCACAACGAGATAGCCATCCTTGACTTGGAACGATTGATACGGTACGACCGATAAATGCTCCGTGCCTTGCGGTCCTGGGATGACGCCGTCGTGAAAATAATACTGCGCGACGTACGTCAATAACGCCGTGAGCGAATCGAGCAAACTCAGATCGATGCATGATCCCTCGCCGGTTTTTTCGCGATGATAAAGCGCGGACGCCACGGCAAATGCGCCGAACATTCCGCCGGCAAGATCACCCATCGCGATGCCCATTCGCATTGGGCGGTCGCCGGCGCCGGTGATGCTCATCGCGCCGGATAACGCTTGAATCGCAATGTCGAATGCCGGGCGGTCGCGGTATGGACCCGTTTGCCCAAAGCCGGAAATCGAACAGCAAATGATGCGCGGATTGATGCGCGTGAGCGTGGCGTAATCGATCTGTAATTTTTGCGTAACGCCGGGACGAAAATTGTCATAGACGACATCTGCGACTTTGACCAACTCGTAAAAGATCGCGCGCTCGTTTTCCGATTGCAAATTGAGCGTGATACTTTTTTTACTGCGATTCGTACTGAGATAGTACGCGCTTTCGGTCACGTAAAAGTGCGGACCCATCTGCCGCATCGGATCGCCTTCCGGCGGTTCCACCTTGACGACCTCCGCGCCCAGATCGCCCAGCATCATCGAGCCGAACGGTCCCGCGAGCATATGCGACAAATCCAAAATGCGCGCGCCAGCCAACAGTCCAAGCATTCGATTGCCTCCAAAATAAAAACCGGCGGAATCATTCCGCCGATCATCAGCGATGTTCAATCGAATTATACCCTAGAATCGCGGATAACAAAAAAGGGCGAGAGTACCTCGCCCCTACATCTCACACCATCACGCTCTCCGCGTATTGCGGTCGCCGCGCGGGTTGAGCTTTTTCAACCTCTTTGAGAAATTGCCTGACCACGTGCGCCGGAATCGCCATGCCCACATCCGGTCCGTTGATCATCACATTGACGCCAATGATTTTACCGGCGCTGTCGATCATCGCGCCGCCGGAATGACCGGGGCGCAGGTGCACACTCGCGACGATGAATTCGCGTCCGCCGGTTTGAAATTCCGGAAACTCGGCGCCACTGCCAATCACGATGCCGGCAGTTGCCGCGTCGGTCACGCCCCACGGATGACCAATCGCCATCACCCATTCGCCGGCGCACAGATTTTTTGAATCGCCAAACTCGATGGTCGGCAAATCGATAGCATCAACTTTCAGCGCGGCGAGGTCGTGTTCGCGATCATACGCGATGAGTTGTGCGGGCAGTGTGCGGCCGTCCGGCAAAGATACTTTTAATCCGCGTCGTCCGATGACGTGCGCATTTGTCACGATCAAACCATCGGCGCGCACGATAATCCCGGCACCCGCGCCGCCGTGTCCGTTCCGAATTTCGACGAGCGCGCGCCGCGCGTGTTCGATGTTCGCGGCAAGGTCGTCGTTCAGTTGTTGTAAATCCATTGCTCTTGTTCCTCACCGCAGAGACGCCGAGAACACAGAGAAAAATTTTATACTCTGCGTCCTCTGTGCCTCTGCGGTGAAAATGTTTTACTTCCGTTCGCCAATCGTCGCGCGTACTTCTTGCACCTGACCGCCACGAACGATTTTCACCGGCACGGTCGCGCCCACACGCTCACCGCTTAACGCCGCGAGCAAATCATCGAGATGGCGCACTACATCACCACTCACCGCGACAATTGTATCGCCCAGCATCAAGCCGGCTTTATCCGCCGGACCGCCCGGCTCCACCGAGACGACCAGCAAGCCGGTTTCTTGATTCAACGATTTCGCCAATGTTTCCGGCAATCGCACCGGTTGCGCGCCCACACCCAGGTACCCGCGCGCGATGTGACCTTTCGTCAGCAACGTTTCGACGACCGATTTGATCGTCGTTGCCGGAATCGTGAGACTGACGCCGCGCATCAACGCGGATGAATTCATGCCGATGAGTTGTCCGCTCGCATCGATCAGCGGACCGCCGGAGAAACCAGGATACATCACAACATCGGTTTGCAAGTAACGATCCAGTTTGCCGCCGCCGGGCGTGCGCCACGCTTCACCCAACGCGCTGACGATGCCGAGCGTTGCCATCACCGTTTTGCCTGGTCTGCCCAAGGCAATCGATAAATGCCCAACCTTGAGCACGTTCAAGTCTGCCCACGCGCGCGCGGTCAAACCGGACGATTGCGCGCGCAATACCGCGATGTCGGTCGTCGGATCGCGTCCGACAAGTTTCGCGCTGATCGTGCGTCCATCGCCGAGACCGATTTGAATATTTTCATCCTCTTCAACGACGTGATGCGCAGTAACGATCACACCATCGGCGGAGAAAACGATGCCGCTTGCCGGAAAACGCGGGCGCGCTTGCACGCGCACGACGCCCGCGCCGGCAAATTCCACCGCCGCCGCAAGAGTTTGAGATAGATCAGAAAGGGTTGTCATGTTATCCTCCGTTTGAATAGTTGGTTAGTTCGATAGTGCAATAGTGCGATAGTTGTTTGCAATGTTCACTATAACAAACCAACGAAGAATAAACACCAGCAATTGTGTGGGGGCGAAACCTAATCGAAAGTATGGGGGCTGTCATTGCGAGCGGAGCGAAGCAATCTCTTAAAGTATTTTGAAAGATTGCTTCGTCGCATAGAACGCTCCTCGCAATGACAGATCGTCTAAAGCAGAATCAAACCCAGCCGCGTCGCGGTGACAACCGCTTCGGTGCGGCTCTGCGCGTTCAGTTTGCCGAGGATGGCGTTGACGTGGAATTTTACCGTGTGTTCGCTAATTCCCAGTTCGCGCGCAATCGTCTTGTTCGATTGACCCTCTGCTATCAACCGCAACACTTGCAATTCGCGCGGCGTCAGTGCTTCGACCGGTTGCGCGGACGATGAATCGCGTGCTGGGAATAATACCGCCGCCAACGTCGGCGCGATGACGACCAACCCATCGGCGACGGCGGCGATTGCCGATGCCATCGTTTCGACGGAAGCGTCGCGCGGCAAAAGACCGCGCGCGCCGGCTGACCACGCGGCAGTCGCTTCATCAGCATCAGCAAGTAAAACTATCGACGGCGCGCGTTCATCCCGCAGATTGATCGCCGCAACCGCTTGCGCGGAATCCCACACGATCACATCGGGACGATACAAATCGATTGCCCCGGCAAATTCCGCGCCGGCAATTTGTCCCACCACAAGAATATTCGATTGTTGGTTCAACAGCGTTGCCAAGCCCGCGCGCGCAAGCGAATCATCGGCAACGACAAGCACGCGAATATTCACAGCGACATTATAGTCGATTATCGACGCGCGGCAATCGGTGAATTTTCAGTTTCGGTTGAGAGCGCATCGAAAATTGGAACCACCCCTTGACAGCATCGGGATAGTGTGTACATTTAGCCCCATCCTTTCGACCGCGCCGGCGAAGAGTGCCGGCGGATTTTCTCATGACGGGATATTTTATGCGCCAATCGATTGTTTTTATCCTTTTGCTTTTCCTCACGGTGCTACTCGGTGCTTGCGCGAGCGCAACACCTTTACCCCCTCTGCCGACGCGCGTCTTTACGCCAACGTTCACACCGATGAGTCCACCTCCCCCCGCGACGCCAACGACAATGGCGACAGTTACGCCAACCTCAACGCCGCTCCCGTTACCCAGCTCGACGCCAACTCACGCCCCCCCAACTGCCACCCCTGAATATCCGCCGATTCCGCGCGGGATGGGCGGGTTGATCATCGTGAATAACCTGGGGCAAGAACTGGCTTATGATATTGGTAACAACCTTTATCGAATTCCGCCCAAAAGTAAACTGGTCATCTTCCTTTCGCCGGGGCGGCACAATTTTTCTGCGACCGTTCCCGGGTATAACGGCAAAACCGGCACCGCCGAGATCAAGGAAGGATTTTATCATCAACAGTTATGGGGCTAGTGCAGCAACATGAAAAAGTTGCATACCAGCCCTGCTGGGAATGGCAAGCACCGCCTATTCAATTCAAATATGAACTACGCACGTTCATGTTGATGCACTACTAGGGAAATTAAAATGCGAAAGATATTTTTCACTTTAACTGCAATCTTGGTGCTGTTCATTTTGATATTGAGTTGGTCGCTTGATTCTGCCACACCGGTAAAAGCGCAGAGTCGAGTCACTCCCGTGCGCCCCAGTCCCGGCGGTGGTGTGCCGCCTGATCGTCCGGATTTGCCGTTTGCCGATGGCGGAATATTTCAACTTCCCACCGTGTTACCGCCAGCGCCCGAGTCGCCAACCAGCGTGCCGCCGACGATCGCGCGCGCGGTGCCAACCAACACGCCGACTGCCACCGCCACGCCGGTGCCGACTGCAACGAATACACCGTTGCCCGGGCGCGTGGTGGTGAATGAAGTTCTGCCGCGCGCGCGCAACCTCGATTGGAATCGCGACGGCGCGGTTAACACCGACGATCAATGGATCGAAATTTACAACGGCGGCGAACGGACCGCCGATTTGGGCAGCTGGAAAATCGATACCGGCGACAAGACGCACGCGTTTACGATTCCGGCAAACACCGGCGTCGCGCCGAATAGTTGGATCACTTTTTTCCGAAACGAAACCGGGATTGCTCTTGACACAGTCACGCAAGTTCGATTGCTGTATCCCAGCGGCGCGGTGGTTGACCGCGTCGATTATCCGGTTCTTGGCGAAGATGAGGTGTACGCGCGCATGAAAGACGGGGACGGCGCGTGGCGCATCGGTTGTGTGCAATCACCGAACGACAAAAACTGTCAAGCGCTTGGTTCAGCCGTGGCAAATTTCAATATGCCGTATTTCCGCGAGAACATCGCCAGCCCCACCCGCCCAATTGATCTCGCAGTTCTGGCAACCAACTTTTTGCTCGCAATCATTCTCGCCTTGGCGATGGGATTTTTCAGCAATCTCCTGAACGATGCCATTGAGGCGCACGAAGAGTACGTGGCACAGTTACTCACGCCGGTAACCCAAATGATCCAACGTGTTCGGCAAGCCGGTTCTGGTTTTGATGAGTGGCTGAGCAAAGCCAAACTCGCGTGGCTGGGATTTGTTTTCAAACTGGGACTCATTCTGCTTCTTTACGGTTTGGTGCTTGCGTACCTCGATCCAAGTTTTGCGTTTATCACCCGTGATGGTTTGATGCTGATTCTCGCGTTAGGATTATCGACGGGGTTGGTGGCGTTGGCGGACGATCTGGCAACAGTGCTCTATTTGAAACAACGTGGAATGACCAGTTCCATTCGCATTCACAGCGGCAATATCATCATCGTCGTACTCTCGACGCTTTTTTCGCGCGTGTCTGGTTTGGTGCCCGGCTTGATTCTCGGCAGTCCCGCCGGGATCGAAGATGTGCCGGACGATGATGCCGGCGCGCGGCTCGACTATTTGGCAATCGGCGCGACGGCGTTGGTGGCATTGGTCGCGTGGTTGCTTGCGCCGGTCTTTCAAAACGAAGCGTGGCTCAACACCGTCCTCTTGCTCATCTTCGCCGCCGGCGTGCAAACCGTCTTTTTCGAAATGTTGCCGGTCAGTTATCTGCGCGGCAAAGCGATCTTTCAAGCCAATCGTTTGGCGTGGTTTGTAATCTCCGCCATTGCCATCGCCGTCTTTTTGCAAACGATGCTCAACCCGGACGGCGCGTTCGTCAGCGCGTTCAACTCGTCGAATATGATTTGGCTGACGATCATCGTCGTTTCATTTTGTTGCATAAGCACCTTGATCTGGTTTTATTTTCAGCGACTCAAAACGAATGCGCCCGCCTAAAACAACCACCCGCTCACTCGTCTAACGAATGAGCGGGTTGTTTGATCCAAACCCGGTGATGAACGGCAATCCCAGTCGTTGCCGAATTGCAATCGCACATTGCTTTGCCTCCCGCGCAAGCGACTTGTTCGTGGCGGTAACCAACTCATCGATTGCCGGCAAAATTGGTTCGTCGCCGATGTTGCTCAACGTGGTCAGTGCGGCGACACGCACATCGTAAACTTCTGCGTCGTCACATGCCGCGCGGGTTAGCGCATCGATGACAGGTCGTTCAGGATAGTGGATTAGATTTTGCGCGCTCCACTGTCGCACCTCGATGGAGTGGTGACGCAGTTGATTGCACAACACCGGCGCGGCGCGCGCGCCAAGTTTTGTGCACGCCCGCTCGATGCACACCCGCACCTGACTCTTGATACTGCTTTCCATCGCCCCAGTTTCATTCGCCAGCATCTCAAACAGCGCGTGGAGCGCATCGACTGTGGCAAGATTGGCGAACGCATCGGCAATCGTCGTGCGCAATTCGTACTCATCGGTGGAAATACGATTGACGTAAAAGCCGTCGCGGTATCGGCGTTCCGGCGCGGCGCGCGCCAAATCGATCAGGTCTTGTTCGCGCTGGCGGCTGACCCTAACGGCGCGTTGCAAAACCGCCACGGTCGTCGCATCGTCGATTTTGCCCAGCGCGTTCGCGGCGTGAATCAAATCGCCGATGGGTTGTTCCGGGGCGGCTAATAAATCGCCGAGCGTGGGTACGGCGCGTGCGTCGCCTAATTCTCCCAACGCTTTGATCGCTTCTGTGCGGGTGTGGCGATCCTTGCTTTTAAGGAATTGAATCAGACCGGTAACATCGCGTTTTTGTTTGAGTCCAGCAATATTCGATCCGAAAAACGGCACTGCCACCTCCTGCTCTTGGCGCAAGTATAACTGACCGCGCGCCGCGTGTCAAAAGCGATGTGCGCAAAGAAAAATCCCGCGACTTGCGCGGGAAACGAAATAACTTTTGCCACATTACCGACGATCAATTTGGGTTTGCATCTCGCGAATGAATTGTTCCCAGACCGGATGATGACTGCCCCGCCAAATCGATGCCCGGAATTCATCGGCTTGCGCCTCTGACCATCCCAGGTATTTCATCGCGTACAGCGAATAGAAAGCGGTTACGCGAAAATTGGCGGCGCAATGCAAAAGCGTTTTCTCGCCGACGACTTGGGAAAAAATTTTCTCGAACGCTTGAAAATCACTCGCTTGCGGCGCATCCCACACGACCGGAATGTGATGATACGTCATCCCCAGCGAACGCACCAAACCGGCTTCGTCCGGCAGAGAGGTCTGAGGATGAAGTGTCGCTAGATTGATCACCACCTTGAACCCTTCAGCGGCGGCGGCTTTGATTTGCTCTTCGGTGGGCTGTCCGCCGGTGATGAGTTGGTCATTCACAAAGCGATAGTTGTAAATATCTGACGTGGGCATGAAAATCAATCCAACCTTTCTTTGAGTTGTGCGATTCGCTGATACGCTTGATCGATCCGCGCCGCGCTGATTTTTCCGTCGCGCACCAATTGCTTGAGCGTGTGGAACGCGCGCGATGGCAAGTCCGATTCAAAAGTTAGGTTATTCCCCAGCGCGATCATATCCACGCCGGCGTTGACCACGTGTTCGAGTGCGGTTGCCAAATCGTAATGCGCCGCAATCGCTTTCATTTGCAAATCGTCCGAAATCACGACGCCGGCGTACCGCAACTCGTCGCGCAAAATGCCGGTGATGATTTTCTTTGAGAGCGTCGCCGGAAATTCCGGATCGAGATTCGCGTTGAATACGTGCGCGGTCATGATCGCGTCCGCTTGCCCGGCGGCGATGAGTCGCGCAAAGGGTTCCAACTCCGCGCGCGTCCACGTTTGCGTTACATCGACAAAGCCAAGATGCGAATCATCTTTGGAACTGCCGTGCCCGGGAAAATGTTTCAACGTGGTCAACACCCCAAACTGATGATGTGCCTCAATGACCGCACGCGCGTGATTCGTAACGATGGTCGGGTCGGCGGAGAAACTGCGCTCGATTTTACCGATGATCGGATTTTCCGGATTGATATTGAGATCGACTGCCGGCGCGAGGTTGAGATTGATGCCGTGCGCGGCAAGCGTTTGCGCGGTCGTTTCCGCGGCGTTGCGCGTTTGCGCCAAATCGTTTTGCGCGCCCAACGCTTGTGGCGACACGCTGGGCGGAAAACCGTACCGCTCTTTCAAGCGCGCCACGCGCCCGCCTTCTTGATCGATGGCAATCAACAATCGCGTGGGAGCAGTTTTCTGCAACGCCTCGGTCAGCGCGCGCAATTGTTGCGGCGATTGAATGTTGCGTTCAGATTTTTGCGTCGGCACATCGTAATCGAACAAAACAACTGCGCCGATGTGCAAATCGCGCAGTTCTTGAACAATTGGATTGTTGTTCAAATCGAAACCACGAAAACCGATCATCAACATCTGACCGATTTTGAAATCGAGATCGGGCGTGGTTAAAGAAATTGGTGTAGACATCGGTTGGCATCCAGCTAAAAATGTGAGTGATGCGAGTTTTCCATATTCGCGGCACGTGAGATTTGTCGATCAAATGGACAAAACCCGAAGGAAAAATTCCTTCGGGTTTGTGGTCATCGTTTCATCACCGGAATGTTTGCGCCGGCAATCAATTCGCCTTGCACGGCATTCGCATTCAGTACGCTCACTTGCGCCGCAACTTGTTGCGCGATACTTTGAAACGCTTTGGCATACTCCGAGTCCGGCTGAACGGCGGTTACTGGTTTGCCGCTATCGCCACCGACGCGGATCGCCACATCGAGCGGAATCTCGCCGAGGAACGGCACGCCAAATTCGCCCGCCATTTGCTTTGCGCCGCCGTGCGCGAAAATATCGGTGCGTTCGTTGCAATGCGGGCAGAGAAAGTACGACATATTTTCGACGACGCCAAGCACCGGTACTTCGAGCTTGCGAAACATCGTGATGCCTTTGACGACATCGGCGAGCGCAACGTCTTGCGGCGTCGCAACGACGACCCCACCGGTCAACGGCACCGATTGCGTGAGCGAAATCTGCACGTCGCCGGTGCCGGGCGGCAAATCGATCACGAGATAATCAAGATCGCCCCAATCGACATCGGTGAGAAATTGGCGCACCGCGCTGTGCAACATCGGGCCGCGCCAGATGACGGCTTGCTCCGGCGGAACGAGGAAACCCATTGACATCAATTTCACGCCGTACGCTTCGAGCGGAAGGATTTTTTCATTGCGCGAACGTGGCTGTTCATTCACGCCCATCATAATTGGAATGTTGGGTCCGTAAATGTCCGCGTCCATCAAGCCGACCTTGGCGCCCATTTGCGCGAGCGCGACGGCAAGATTGACCGACACGGTCGTTTTGCCAACGCCACCTTTGCCGGACGCCACGGCAATCGTCGATTTCACCGGGATATTCAATTTGCCGGTGATACGCGCATCGCTTGGCACATTCGCATCCCATTTAATTGTGATTTGTTTTGCGCCCACTTTGGCGACGGCGGCTTTGGCTTCCGCTTCGATCTGATTCCGCAAGGGACAGGCCGGCGTCGTGAGAACAATCGTAAAATTGACCGCGTCATTTTGAATCTTGATATCGCGCACCATCTTGAGCGTTACCAGATCGCGATGCAGTTCCGGTTCTTGGACTTGACTGAGTGCGTTGAGGACTTGTTGTTCGGTTATCATTCAATCTCCGAGTTTAAGGTTTCACGGTTCAAGGTTTCAAGTCGAGGATTTAACTTTGAACTTGGAACTTTAACCTGAAACTTTTTACATGAACGCCGCTCTAAACTCATCCCAGGTTGCCTTGCTGTATCCCCCCGGTTTTTGTTTTACCAACGGCATCTCCGCAATTGCCTTGACCTGTTCCTCGTACGTCGGACGGTCGTCCACGTACAACACACCCAGCGGAATCCGGTCGCCCCACTCGTGCGCTTTGGACATCGCCGCGTTGTAATCGCGCGGATTGTAATTCGCGTCGTCGTCCAACTTGTACACGCGCGGGCGGTACCATTCGACCGTGTTGACCAAATTGTAAATCACGCACGATTGTAAGACATCGACGAGCGCGAATCCTTTATGGGCGATGGCTTTGGCGAAAACTTGCGCCATATGTTTCGGGTCGCCGGAAAAAGTGCGCGCCACGAACGTTGCGCCGCCGGCAATCGCCATCACGACCGGATTGAATTCGATTTCCACTGCGCCGTCTGGCGTGGTAGAGGAAATCCAACCTTTGGTGCTGGTGGGCGAGTACTGACCTTTGGTCAGCGCGTAAACTTTGTTATCTTCCACGATCATCGTCATATCGGAATTGCGGCGCATTGCGTGCACAAAATGTCCTGCGCCAATCCCGTACCCGTCGCCGTCGCCGATGGTCGCGATCACGTGCAACTGGTGATTCGCCAGTTTGACGCCTTGCGCAACCGGCAGCGAGCGACCATGTAAACCCAGATAGCCGTTTGCCTTGAGATAGTCCGGCAATTTGGAACCACAACCGATCCCACTGACGAAAAATGCTTCGTGCGGCGGAATCTTTAATTGCGCAAGGGCTTGCTTGACGGCGTTGATGATGCCAAAATCGCCGCACCCCGGACACCATGTAATCTCGCGTTCGCCTTCGTACGTTTTCGGCGTGAGAACAAAGTTGGGCATTGTTTTGACATTTGGATCTAACATTTTGAAATCTCCTATTTTCTGACGGAGGACGAGGACGGAAAATCAATCATCCGTCATCCGTCGCATTTACGCTTTCACTTTACGGCGCACAACTTTTTTCGCAACTTGTTTGCGCGCCCCGTGACCGTTGCGTCTGTTCGATTTTGCTTTCAAGCCGGCTCGCGGCTTGACCAAGCGAAGCGTTGCGCGTTTGAGCCGGCTTTTCACCACGTTTGCGATTTCCGCGCCGGTGAACGGACGACCATCGTACTTTAAAATCTTGTCGTCGACCGCGCGCCCGGTGTACGTTCGCACGACTTGGGCAAGTTGTGCCGTATAATTTCCTTCCACGTCGATCAAGTACTGCGCTTTGGACAATTCTTTTTCCAAACGCACTTGATCAAGCGGATAAATATCGATGAAATGCAGTGCGTTGGCTTTGACGCCGGCGGCGTTCAAAATATCAACGGCTTCGCGGATCGCGTAGCGCGTGGCGCCCCAGCCCATCAGCGTCACGGCAGCGTTTTTCGGTCCGTACCATTCCGGCATCCGCAGTTCTTTTTTCATCGTTTCGATTTTGCGCATCCGCTTTTCGTGTTGCACGATCCGATTTGCCGGGTCTTCATCTTCGATGCGACCGGACTCGGTATGCTCATCACTCGTCGAAGTGTACACGGCGTTGGGATGACCCGGAATCGCGCGCGGCGAAATGCCATCTTCGGTGAGCGCGTAGCGTTTGTATTCACCCGGTTGCAGTCGGTCGAGTTCAGCATCGGTCAGCAATTTGCCGCGATCCACCACAAAATCTTCGAACGGCATTTCTTCGACACCGACAGAACGCGACGCGAACGCTTGATAACCTTCGGTGAGGATCAAAACAGGGCATTGATATTTTTCGGCGAGATTGAACGCGCGCGCGGTGTCGGCGTAACACGATTCGACGCCGCCGGGCGCAATGACGATGCGCGGAAATTCATCCTGGGAAGCGTGCAAGAGAAAAAGCAAATCGCCTTGCCCGGTCCGCGTCGGCATTCCGGTCGATGGACCCGGGCGTTGCGAATCGACGACGACGAGCGGCGTTTCGGTCATCCCCGCCATTCCGAGCGCTTCGACCATCAACGAGAATCCGCCGCCCGAGGTGGCGGTCATCGCGCGGACGCCGGCTTGCGCCGCGCCGATTGCGTACAAAATCGCCGCGAGTTCGTCTTCGGTTTGTTTCGTAACGAGGTTGAACCGTTTCGATTGCGCGGTCATAAATTCGATGATCGTCGTTGCCGGGGTCATCGGGTACGCGCTGATGAATTTGCACCCGGCGGCAATCGCACCCAGACCAATCGATTGATTGCCGTTGAGGATCATTCGATTGACCGGGTTTTCTGTCGGCGCGAGTTTCCATTGGAACTGCGCGGCGTACTGGCTCGCTTCGTCGAATGCCCAACGCGCAATCGCGAGATTGGCTTCCGCAATCGCGGAACCTTTTTTCTTGCCGAAATTTTGCGTGATGATTTCGCCGATGCGCTCGAAGGGAAATTCGGTGATCGCCGCCGTCACGCCGAGTGCGGCAGTGTTGAGCATCAGTTTCGCTTTTTTGGGATCCATCCCGGCGGGTCGTCCGATTTCCAACGCTTTCGCCTCAAACGGAAACGCGAACGATTGAACGCGTTTTTCAGCGAGGCGCGCACCATCAACTTTAAGCGACGCATCGTGGATGATCGCGCCGCCCGGCGCAATTTCGTCGATGTGTTGATCCGCGGCTTGTTGATTGAACGCCAGCACAAGCGCCACCGAATTATCCGGCGCGTACACCGGCTTGTCGCTGATGCGGAGTTGCGAAAAATTATAGCCGCCGCGAATGCGGCTCATAAAATCCTGATTGACGAAGACGTGCAACCCGGCGCGGACGAGCGCGCGCGCAAACCCGGCACCGCTGGTGTCCATGCCTTGCCCGGCTTCGCCGCCGATCTTGATGGTCATGTTGTTTTTGATCACGTTTATCTCCTCTAGAATATGCAAACGCTAAAACCCGGCGTACAAATAATCGTTGCGTAAGAGCATCGTTAAAAAGACAGACGCCGACCCGGGTCGTTGTCGGCGCTGACGCGCAACGATTATAGCACAAGTCGATGCGTTGCGCTAGCGCAAATTGATTTGTGCAAAGTTTGGGGCTATGCTATACTGATCTGTGCGGTTAGAAAAATAAGTAGAAAGGAGTTGTGGGATGGTTGCAATGATGCAAACATCGTTTGTAACGATTCAGGAAATCGATCCGGAAATTGCAGCGGTGATCGAACGCGAGCGGCGGCGGCAAAAAGAGGGACTCGAAATGATCGCGTCCGAAAATTATGCCAGCCGCGCGGTGTTGGAAGCCGTCGGTTCGGTGTTGACGAACAAGTACGCGGAAGGATACCCGGCAAAACGCTATTACAGCGGCTGTGAATTTGTCGATCAGTCGGAAACATTAGCCATCACGCGCGCGAAAAAACTGTTCGGCGCGCAACACGCGAACGTGCAACCCCATTCCGGCTCGCAGGCAAATCTCGGCGCGTACAACGCGATCATTCAACCCGGCGATACGGTGATGGCAATGTCGCTTGCGCAAGGCGGACATCTTACACACGGCGCGCCGGTCAACTGGTCCGGCCAACTGTACAAATTCATCGGGTACGGCGTGAGCCAAGAAACCGAAATGCTCGATTACGAAGAGTTGAGGCATCTTGCGGAACAACATCGACCCAAGTTGATTGTCGCCGGGGCAACCGCGTACCCGCGCCAGATCGATTTTGCCCGGATGCGCGAAATTGCCAACGCGGTCGGCGCGCGATTTATGGTCGATATGGCGCATATCGCCGGGCTGGTTGCAGCACACGTGCATCCTGACCCCGTGCCGGTCGCTGACATTGTGACGACGACGACGCACAAGACGTTGCGCGGTCCGCGCGGCGGAATGATTTTATCGACCGCCGAGTTTGCGAAAGCCGTCGATAAAGCCATCTTTCCGGGTTCGCAAGGCGGTCCGCTCGAACACGTCATCGCCGGGAAAGCGGTGGCGTTTCAAGAAGCGTTGCAACCGTCGTTCGTCGATTATCAAAAACAAGTTATCGCAAATGCGCGCGCACTCAGCGATCAGTTGCAAGCGCGCGGCGTGCGCGTGGTGTCCGGCGGGACGGACAATCATTTGCTCTTGGTGGATTTGAGCCGGCAAAAAGTAACCGGCAAAGACGCGGCAGATAAATTGCACGAGGTTGGGATCACGGTCAACAAAAATCTCATCCCGTTCGATCCGCTTGCCGCGACGGTAACGAGCGGTGTGCGCATCGGCACGCCGGCGTTGACGACGCGGGGAATGAAGGAGAATGATTTGCGGCAAATTGGTGATTGGATTGCGGATGTGATTACGCACATGGACGATGCCGCGCTGCACGAGCGCGTACATCGCGCGGTGGTCAAGTTTGCGTCGCAATTCCCGGTGCCGGGAATCGATGCGTAACTAACGACCGCCGTCGGTCATCGCAATAGCTTTCTGTAAAAACGAGCCGCCCGGAAAAAGTTCCGGGCGGCTTGCCAATTTTATTTATGCGTTTCAAAGCGATAGCCAATGTCGCGCTCGGTGTGAATGTAACGCGGGCGGAACGCCGAGTCGAACAACTTTTTTCGCAATTTTGAGATGAACACTTTGAGATAATCGATTTCGTTTTCAAATCCTTCCCCCCACACGTGCAAGAGGAGCGTTTGGCGCGGCACGACCCGGTTTGCATTACGCACCAGATATTCGAACAGTTGCCACTCTTTGAGCGTCAGATCGACTTTGACGTCACCCACGCGAACTTGATGTGCGTCAAAATCGATGAACAAGCGCCCGTCGTCATACAAATTCCGGCGCTGATCGTGCGCGGGTGAGTACCGGCGCAAGACGGCGCGGATGCGCGCGACCAATTCGGCGTTGTTGAAGGGTTTGGTAATATAATCGTCCGCGCCTTCCAACAGACGCGCCACTTTTTCCTTTTCCATCGACAACGCGGTGAGCATGATGATCGGCACCGCCGAGACCTCGCGCAATTGTTGGCACACTTCGCGCCCGTCTTTGTTGGGCATCATAATGTCGAGCAAAACCAAATCGGGATGGCGCGCATAAGCCATGCGCAAACATTCCGCGCCATCGGCGGCTTGAATGACGTTAAAGCCATCTTCTTGAAGCACCGCGGTGATCACCTGCCGCAAAGAGGGATCATCGTCCGCGATCAGCACGGTTGGCGTTTGGCTCATCGATACCTCCGCAAGGTAAAGTGAAAGTTCGCGCCGTGATTCAATTTGCTATCGAGCCAGATCGTGCCGCCCATTTCGATGACGCTGCGTTTGGCGATGGCAAGTCCGAGGCCGTGTCCGTACACGCGCCGGCTGGTTGGACGAGCGGAACGATAAAAGGGTTCGAAGATTTTTTCGCGGTCTTCGTACGCAACGCCCGGACCTTGATCTTGCACCGAAACTTGAATGAGATTGTCCGGCAGTGGTTTGATTGTAATGGTGATGCGTGTGCCGGGCGGCGCGTAGCTAATCGCATTGTCGAGCAGGTTGCGCAGAATATTTTCAACGCGCTCCAAATCTGCCAACGCAATCAAGTGGCGTTTGGACGCACGGACATGAAATCGATGTTTGTGTTGATCGGTGCGGAATTTGCGCACCAACGCGCGGACCACAGAAATAATCGCCAAAGGTTCCATTTGCAACGGACGCTGCGATTTGGTAACGGCTTCCAGATCGAGGAATTGATCGGCAAACCGTTTGAGGCGTTCGCCGTCGCTTTTGAGAATGCCCCACATTTCGGCGCGGCGCGCTTCGGACAGGTTGGGACGTTCGAGCAACTGCATCGCGCTCAACACCGCCGTGAGCGGCGAACGCAGTTGATGCGCAACTTGTTTCAAAAACTCTTCACGCTCGAGTTCTGCCTCCTGTTCGTGTGACAAATCGAAGAACGCGCCAACCGCGCCGGTTACTTTGCCTTGATCATCCAACAACGGCGCGACGGCTTTGGCAATCGGGATCACTCGACCATCGCGGGTGCGTAACGATTGCCCGTCGTGGACGTAGCGCGTCTCTTTATGTTTGAGCGCGACATTGATCAATGATTCAGCCGGCGGATTTTTCGACGGATCGCTGAAAAGATCCTGCCAACATTGGTTTTGCACTTCGTTCGCCAGCCAACCGGTGATGCGTTCCGCCGCGCGATTGAACATCACGATCCGGCCATCAGCATCGGTGGCGAAGAGTCCGCTCAACCCGCTATCAAAGATCGCCTGAATCTTGCGCTGTTCGCTCACGACTTTTTGGAATAATTGCGCATTATCGATGGCGCCAGCCACTTGATTGGCGATGGTTTGAACTAATTCGATCTCGTGATTCGTCCAATGGTGCGGTTCCACGTACCCGATAGAAATGAAACCGATCAGTTGACCGCGCGCTGGCAATGGCATGACGCAATTACTGCGGATGCCAATGCTTTCCGCACGCGCGCGAAAAGCCGGCGACACGGGATTGATTTGCACATCATCCACGATGATGGGCGTTTGCATTTGATTATGCGATTCCATCAATTCTTCTGCCGGCACCTTGTCGCGAAAAACTAATTTAGCGTGATAACGGCTGGCAACTAATCGATGTGAATTTCCCTCCAGCATCCGCAGGTTGGCAAAGTCGGTGGGGATCAATTTCATCGTCCAATCGATAGCGATTTGGGCAAGTTCGATCGGGTCGAGACTGGCGGCGCACGCCGCGCTCAATTTCGCCAAGCCATCCAGCTCTTCTACCCGCTTTTGCATTTCCTTGTACAGCTTGGCGTTTTCATACGCCTTGCCAATTTGCCTGCCGATGTTGAGCAGTAAATCGACGTCCGATCTTTCGTACTGCGTCTTGATCTTACTGCCCGCGCCAAGTATGCCGATGGATTTTTCACCCACCAGAATCGGCGCGATGATCAAAGCGTGATACCCCTCACTGCGCGGACCTGCCAGCCCGCTACCCGGGTATGCCGTTGCATCATCGAGCGCAAGGGTCATACCTTCAGCAATGGAACGTGTCAGTTGATCGTCCAAACCCAGATGCCCCATTTCGACGATCAGTTTTTCGCTCATTCCGCGCTGTGCGACGATATTAAGAAATTGCCGCGACTCGTCTACAAAATAAATGGCGGCAGTTTCCATCCCGGTGATCGAAACAATCTGCGCACAGACCTGATCGAGCGCAGCGTTGAGTTCCAGCGGATTGCTGAGAATTTCTGCGATGGCATTGAGCGCCGACAATTCTTCGTTGCGTTGATTGAGCGTATCGAGCGTACGCTGTTGCTCGGTTACGTCGCGTAGGATCGCTCGAAAATAATTACTCGTCCCATCTTGTCCATACATCAGATGCGTCGTGATGATCGCGGTTCGGATTTCTCCCATCCCCGTAATGTACTTGGCGGCAGAATTGACAGTAAAACCTTTTTCTATCAACTCGCGCCGCCGCACCGCGCGCGTTTCTTTATCGCACGCAAGCAAATCGTCCACGCGCATACTCAGCAGAGTTGTGCGGTCATAACCCAAAAGCCGGCACGCCGCGTCGTTCACATAGCGGATGCGACCATTAACTTCGCCGGCGATGAACGCATCGGGATTGTCTTCGATAAAGGGATGCCAATTCGCGATGAAACTTTCCGGCGATTCGATGCGCGCCTCGATTCGAGTTTGCTGATTCGGCTCGTCCACCTTTACTCCGTTACTGTGATTATAACGCGCTTTACGGGCAAGAGCAAAAAGCAAACCGGGCAATCGAAACGGCGGCGTGCGCTGTTCGATTGCCCGGCAAAGTTGCAAACGCGAATTTATCCAAACCCGATCATAAACCGGCTGATGACGAGTCGCTGGATTTGCGCGGTGCCTTCGTAAATCTGCATAATCTTGGCGTCGCGCATAAATTTTTCCATCGGGTAATCGCGCATATACCCCATTCCGCCCACCACTTGGAGCGCGTCGGTCGTTACCTTCATCGCAATGTCCCCCGCAAAAACCTTTGCCATCGATGCGGCAACGCTGTTGGGTTCATCGTTATCCAGTAACCACGCCGAACGCCAGCACAACAAGCGCGCCGCGTCGATTTCCGTCGCCATATCGGCGAGCATAAATTGAATCGCTTGCTGTTTGGCAATCGGACGACCAAATTGTTTGCGTTCTTGACTGTACTGCAACGCAAACTCGAACGCCGCGCGCGCCACGCCGACCGCGCCGGACGCGACAATCGGGCGCGAATGATCGAGCGTTTGTAACACGATGCCAAATCCATCGCCTTCGCTACCCAAGCGATTTTCTTCCGGCACAAAGCAATCTTCAAAGTGAACTTGGGCAGTGTGCGATGCGCGAATGCCCATCTTCTTTTCTTTCTTACCGGGCACCACGCCCTTCATTCCACCTTCGACGATGAATCCGTCGATGCCGTCTGCGCCCAAACTGGGATCGCGCGTGGCGAAAACAGTGTACACATCCGCGATGCCGCCATTCGTGATGAAATGCTTAGTCCCGTTGAGCACGTACCCGCCATCGACTTTTTTCGCCGTCGTCTTGAGCGATGCGGCATCGCTCCCGGCTTCCGGCTCCGTCAGCGCGAACGCGCCGAGACGCGGCATTCCATCGGGCTTGGGCTGGGTCAGCAGCGTCAGATATTTTTTCTTTTGCGCTTCATTGCCGGCGATGAGAATCGGCAACGCGCCAAGCATAATTCCGCCCATCGACGTGGCGATGCCGGCGCAACCCCAGAACAATTCTTCTTGCACCAGACAATCGGTAACATGGCTCATCACGCCCGCGCCGCCGTACTCTTCCGGTAACGCGTACGTCAGCAGGTTCAAGTCGAATGCCTTTTTCATCACGGGCCAAGGAAATTCTTCCTTTTCGTCGTACTCGTGCGCGACCGGGCGCATTTCCTTTTCCGCAAACTCGTGTGCCAATTCCTTCATCTGACGTTGTTCTTCGGTCAGTTCAAAACCGATCATAATTTTTTCTCCATCCTTTCTGTTGATTGTTTCCAGTCCTCAATCATCCATCTGAAACCTTGATCACTTCCGCTTGCGCCAGTTCCGCAATTTCCGCATCGCTCATTCCAATTTCCGCCAACACCGCGCGCGTGTGTTCGCCTTGATGCGGCGGCGGCAAGCCGGGATTCTGCGCAAAAACAAAAACTGAACCGATCTGTTTGATGCCGCCGGTTTCCACAATCATGCCCCGCTGTCGCACGTGCGGATCGTCTAACGTCTCGGCAAAGTCGCGCACCGGCTCGATGCACGCATCGACGTTTTGGAACAGCGTCATCCACTCGTCGAACGTCCGCGTTTTGAAAATCGCCGCAACCTCAGCGACGGCTTGAAATTCCTGTGCGCGCGGATTCAAATCGTCGCGTTCGACGGCTTTACAAAACGCCGCCCAAAAATGCGGCTCGATGGCGCCAAGCGTGATAAATTTGCCGTCGCGGGTTTCGTACACGTTGTAGCACGCCATCCCGCCGTTCAGTTGCATCTTACCGCGTTCGATGGGTTTGCCTGCCGCGTGTGCGCCGCCGATGATCGTGCTTGCCCACGATAACGCGCCATCGAATAATCCAACATCGAGATATTGGCCGGTTCCCGATTTCGCGCGACCGACGAGTGCGGCGAGCATCGCAATCGCGGCGAGCATCGCGCCGGACAAATCGGCAATCTGAACGCCGGGCGGAATCGGCGGACCGCCGGCGACGCCATTTGCCGCGAGCAAACCGGCAAGCGCGATGTAGTTCAAATCGTGTCCGGCGCGATCTTTGTACGGTCCGGTTTGTCCATAACCGCTCAACGAACAGTACACAATTTTGGGATTGAGCGCGCGAAGCGTTTCGTACCCGATGCCCCATTTTTCCGCCGCGCCCGGACGAAAGGTTTCGATGATGACATCGGCATCACGCGCCAAACGCAGAAAAATTTCCTTACCGCGTTTGTTGCGAAAATTGATGGCAACACTTTTCTTGTTGCGATTGACCATCACGTACGATGCGCCCACATTTTCGCCGGAGCGCGCGTCGCGGATGAACGGCGGAATGATGCGCATATAATCGCCCAGCCCCGGCGTTTCGATTTTGATAACCTCCGCGCCCAAGTCCGCCAACAGCATCGTGGCGTACGGACCGGGCAACAGGCGCGAGAGGTCGAGGATGCGAATCCCGTCGAGCGGTGGCGCGGTCATTTAATATGTTCGACAATCGCAGTTTCGAGCGTTTTGGTGTCTTTGGCATCCAGCGCTTCGGCGGCGTAGGCGACATTCCCATTCACATCGATCACGACGATGCCCACCGGGTTTTCGATGCCGTACATCTTGTAAATGTTCTGCGCCGGATCGTACGTCGCCGGGAATTTGGCGCCCATTTGTTGCATAAACGCTTTTGCCATCGAGACGCTCGGCAGTTTGAATGAGATCGTGATAATCTCAACTTTTTCGCGGTACTTTTTCCACAAGTCGCGCACCTGTCCAATTTGCGCTGGATCGACGCGCGTGCTGGAAAACATCAACACGACCGGCTTTTTGCCCTTGTAACTTTCCAGATTGATTTCGGGTCCCGTCAGGTTCATCGCTTTGAACATCGGGGCAGGGGTGCCGGGAGCTAACACGGTCATTGGATCCTCCTTCGATTTTTCGGTTTATGATTTAGGATTTTTGATCGACCAAAATCCTGATCCCCATTTACTTGCCAGCGCGTTTGACGCCGTCCACAACGAGATCGGAAAAGATGCTGGAGATTTCTTGCGGCGAAAGGCGTCCGTCTGGCGAGTACCACTGATAAAGCCAGTTGCACATTCCTAAAATTCCCAACGCGACCATTTTGGTATCCATCGCGCGGAACTCTTTGTACTCGATGCCTTGTTGCAAAATTTTTTCGAGGAGCTGGGCGTGCTTTTCCGCTTCCGCGCGCACTTTGGTATGCGAACGCCCGCTTAATGCGCGTCGCTCGGCGAGATAAACAGAATAGATGTCGAGTTGTTCGCATAATGCGATTAAATGTGCCTCAATCGCGCGACGCAATTTGTCTTTAGGGGAATCTTGCGATGCAATGATCGCTTCGAGCTGGCGGGTCAGTGCGCCGGTACTGCGCTCAAAGATTTTATAGAGGAGTTCTTCTTTGCTGGAGATGTAATGGTAGAGCGAACCTTTTTGCAATCCCACCGCGTCGGCAATATTTTGCATCGAGGCGGCGTGATAACCTTTTTGCCGAAACACTTTGACCGCTTCGGTAAAAATTTTTTCGCGCATATCCGCCGCGTCCGCATTGACGCTCTTTCGCATCTGAAACCTCGCGCCACTCAATCTACCGACCGTTTGGTAGATTGATTATACCACGATCAGTCGCAGATTGTCAAACGATTGTGCGCCAACCATTTGACCTGTACAGGCGTTCTGCTATAATGCCGGCGATGTCAATCAAAGAAACGAAACCGCTGAGTATCATCGAGGCACTGTCCGGCGGATTTGAATTGATCCTGCAAAATCCGTGGATCGTCTTGTTGCCGGTTGTACTGGACTTGTGGGTGTGGCAAGGTCCGCAGATCACCCTTAAACCGCTTTTCGACCGGCTTATTACATTTCTTCAAACCAATATCGCTCCCACACCTGGCATCTCGCCGGAGATGGCGCAAAATACTGATCTGGTCGTCACGGCGTTAAAATCAGCGGGCGAGTCGTTCAATTTATTCGGCGTGATCGCCACTGGCTTGCCTACTCTATTCTGGATCGAACCACCAATGATTGGCTCGGCGCGCGTTGTGGTCTTGACCTTGTCGGACGGCGTGGTGTTGTTGGCGTGGCTTGGACTATTGACATTGCTCGCGCTTTTTCTCACCGCACTGTTTATGGAATTGATCGGGCGAGTGGTGCGCAAAGAGACAGACGCGAAAACATTTCTCCCGCGGCTGGCTGTTGGATTTGGCACCACCACCCTCCTCGCAATTTTGTTATTCGGCGCAACCATTGGCCTCGCGTTGCCGCTTTCGCTTGGCGTTACGCTGGTGAGTCTCTTTAATCAAGGCATCGCGTCGTTGATTTTGCTAGTGGGAATGTTGATCGTTTTGTGGGCGACCTTGTATTTGGCATTTGTCCTGCCCTCGATTTTCGTCAGCCGCTCGAATGCTTGGCAAGCGATCCTCAACAGCATCAGTATTTTTCGTTTCGATTTCTGGTCGGCGATGGGCATCGTGATGTTAACGTATCTCATTCGCTGGGGTTTTGCGTTCGTCTGGGAATTATTCCTCGATAATCCCGGTGGCATTTTATTCGTCGTGATTGCGAATGCCTTTCTCGGCAGTGGCTTGGCGGCGGCGATGATGGTTTTTTACGCCGACCGCATCAACTGGTTGAATCATTTGCGCGAACGCATTCGACAACAACAGGCACAACTCAAAGGTCAGTAAAATGGCGAGAGTCAAAAAAGAACCCCTTGTTGAAAACGCGCCGGCGGAAACGTACGACGCTTCTAAAATCACCGTCCTTGAAGGACTGGAAGCGGTGCGCAAACGTCCCGGGATGTACATCGGCTCGACCGACATTCGCGGCATTCATCAGCTCGTGTTTGAAGTTGTCGATAACGCGATTGACGAAGCGCTGGCTGGCGCGTGTGACCGCATCGACATTACCATCGACAAAGAAAATGTCGTAACGGTCGTTGATAACGGGCGCGGCATCCCGGTTGATGTGCACAAACAAACCGGCAAATCCGCACTTGAAGTCGTGATGACGAAATTGCACGCGGGCGCAAAATTTGGACAAGGCGGTTACAAAGTCGCTTCGGGTTTGCACGGCGTCGGCGTGAGCGCGGTGAACGCGCTGAGCGAATGGTTTGAGGCAACTGTGCGCCGCGACGGACAAATCTATCGTCAAAAATATGTACGCGGCGTACCCAAAACCGAAGTCAAGACCATCGGCAAATATCCTAAAGATGAACGCACTGGCACAACCCAGCGTTTCTACCCCGACAAACAAATCTTCAAAGAGATCGACTACAAATTCGACGTGCTCGCGCAACGCTTCCGCGAAATGGCGTTCCTCACCCGCGGCTTGACGATTGCCTTCAAAGACGAGCGCGACAATCGCGCGATGACATTTTACTTTGAAGGCGGCATCACATCATTCGTCCGGTACTTGAACAAAAATCGCAACGTGATTCACGCGCCCTTTATGACATCGCGTCAAGTCAACGGCTCGCAAATCGAAGTGGCAATTCAGTACACCGACGGGTACGGCGAATCGACGTACACATTTGCGAACAACATTAACACCGTCGATGGCGGAACACACCTGACCGGTTTTCGCACCGCACTCACGCGCACACTGAACGATTACGCGCGCAAAGCGAATGTGCTGAAAGAAGGCGATTCCAATCTCACCGGCGATGACGTACGCGAAGGATTGACCGCCATCGTCTCGGTGAAATTGCAAGAGCCGCAATTTGAATCGCAGACGAAAGCGAAACTAGGCAACGCGGAAATCAAAACGCAAGTCGAGCAAGTCGTCACCGAATCGTTTGGGCAATTCTTGGAAGAACATTCCAAAGAAGCAAAAGAAATCGTTCAGAAATGTTTGACCACCGCGCGCGCGCGCGAAGCGGCGCGGCAAGCGCGCGACCTTGTGATTCGCAAGAGCGCGATGGAATCATTATCGCTCCCCGGCAAACTTGCCGATTGTTCGGAGAAAGATGCGGACAAGACGGAACTGTACATCGTCGAAGGGGATAGCGCGGGCGGCTCAGCGAAACAAGGCCGCGACCGGAAATTCCAAGCGATTCTGCCGTTGCGCGGCAAGATTATGAACGTCGAGAAAACCCGGCTTGACAAGATGTTGCAGAACGAGGAAATTCGCGCGATGATCACTGCCATCGGCACCGGCGTGGGCAACGGCTTTGACTTGACCAACCTGCGCTACAATCGCATCATCATCATGACCGACGCGGATGTCGATGGCGCACACATTCGCACGCTGTTGCTCACGTTCTTCTTTCGGTATATGGGCGGGCTGATCGAACATGGACATTTGTACATTGCGCAACCGCCGCTGTACAAAATCAAAGCCGGCAAAGTTGAGCAGTATGTTTTTGACGACAAGGAATTGGAAGCGTTCAAAAAGAAAAACAAGAGCGACAAATTCGATCTGCAACGCTACAAAGGTCTCGGTGAAATGAATCCGGAACAGTTGTGGGAGACGACGATGAATCCGGCAAATCGTACGGTGTTGCAAGTAAGTTTGGAAGACGCCGCTGAAGCCGATCGCACGTTTGAAATGTTGATGGGCAGTGAAGTCGCGCCACGCAAACGATTCATTCAAACCCACGCCAAAAGTGTACGCAATTTGGATGTGTGAATGCAAAAACAGTCCGACAAAGCGTCGGACTGTTTTTATTTGAACGCAATCCTTTTGATACGTTTGGAGATTCAACTTGCACTGTCGCTCTCAAGTTTAGTTTGACGCGCCGTCAGAGTTGCGATATGAGTAATACATCAGTCGGATACTAAATTTGTCAGAGGAGCGAACGCAATGCCGCGCACAGATTTTAAAGGATATTCCCTCGTCGGAAGAATCTATAACGAGCTCCTCGAACAAATTATGCGCGGGCAAACCGATTCGACAATCTCGGAAAACAAACTTGCCAAGCGCTTTGGCTCCAGCAAAACCCCAATTCGCGAAGCGTTGCAACGGCTGGCATCCGATGGCATCGTTGCCCCATCGCCTAAACGCGGCTGGCTTCTCCAAGTGCCCAATCTCAAAGAACTGCGCGATCTCTTCGTTGTGAGCATTGTCCTTGAAGGATTCGCGGCATATCAAGCGGCGATAAATGCCACGCAGAATGAGGTGGAGGAACTTTCACATCTCGCCAACCTCAGTCTGGTTGTCGATGACATCAAATCGTACCGGGAATATGCGTGGAAAAATTACTTGTTCCACAATCTAGTGTGCAAAGCGTCGCACAACCCGGTTCTAGAAGTGCACGCGCGCGTGATCTTGAGCCGCATCCAATTGGCTTTGGTGGACGCCGATATGTGGTCTGAGCCAGCGCTGGTGGGTAACGGGCATCATCAAATCGTCGAACATTTGGCACGGCGCGATTCAATTGGCGCGCAAGCGGCGATGGAACGCCAGATTCAAGCGACGATGCAACGACTGTTGTTGCCGCCGATCGAATTTGGCAGACGCCTGGAAAATCCGGAATTTCTTGCCGCACGGCGGAGATGAACCCCTGACACATCCACGCCATCGACGACCGAAGCTCTATGAATCTTCGGTCGTTTCTATTTTCCGCATTGACATTTCTTTGTTTGAGAGTATATTTTAAGTGTGAGCAAATTGAATCGCTCGCAGACATCGAATCAAGGAGGATACGATGGCACTGTTGCGTGACATATTTCTAAAACTATCCACGAATACATGGATGCGTAACTTTGTGGTGAATTTTCCACTTTCGCGCCGGGTTACTCGGCGTTTCATCGCTGGCGAAACATTGGATGAAGCGATTGCTGTTGTCAAGAAACTCAACGCGCAAGGACTCGCCGTGACGTTCGATCAATTGGGCGAAAGTGTCAATCAACCGGCGGAAGCGCGCGCCGCGAAAGCCGGGTACCTCCGCGCACTCGACGCGATTGCCGCAAACCGGGTCTCATCGCAGGTATCGGTCAAACTGACGCAGATGGGATTGGACATCGATCCTAATCTCTGCCTCGATAATATGCGACAGATTTTGCGTCGTGCAAAAGAAATCGGCACGCTTGTTACCATCGATATGGAAAGTTCGCAGTATACTCAGACAACGCTGAACATCTTCAAAACTCTGCGCGAAGAATTCGACAATGTTGGCATTGTGGTGCAAAGTTATCTGTATCGCAGCGAAGAGGATATGAAAATGCTTTACGCGCTCGGCGCGAATGTGCGCTTGTGCAAAGGCGCGTACAAAGAACCCGCCGAGATCGCCTTTCCCAAGAAACAGGATGTCGATGCAAACTACCGCAAGCTTGCGGAGATTTTTCTGCAACCCAATGGCAATGCCAACGGCGCGTATCTCGATCTTGCCACGCACGACGAAAAATTAATTAACTGGGCAAAAGAGTACACGGCGGCTTACCACGTCGACCGCAAACGCTTTGAGTTTCAAATGCTCTACGGTATCCGTTCCGACTTGCAACGTCAACTCGTTGCCGAAGGATACACGATGCGCGTTTACGTTCCGTACGGCACGCATTGGTATCCGTACTTTATGCGCCGGCTCGCGGAACGCCCGGCAAATGTTATTTTCTTGGTGAGTAATCTCTTTAAATGAGTTGCCGGTTTCAAGGTTAACGTTAACCTGGAACCCGGCAACTTGGGGAAACATGAAAGCAGAAACCATTTCCATCGGCACAGAATTATTGCTGGGACAAATCACCGACACGAACGCGGTGTGGATTGCAGAAAAATTATCCGAAGTCGGTGTCGATCTGTACTTTCGCACGACCGTTGGCGATAACGTCGGGCGCATCGTCAATGCGATTCAGCACGCGCTCACGCGCGCCGATGTCATCATCACCACCGGCGGCTTGGGTCCCACCGTCGACGATATGACGCGCGAGGCAGTGGCAAAAGCAACGAACCGCGATCTTGTGTTGGACGAAAACTTGCTCGTGCAAATTCGTCGCCTCTTTGAAAAATGGGGGCGCACGATGAGTGACAACAACGTGCGGCAGGCGTACATTCCGCGCGGCGCCACGCCCATCGAAAATCCAGTTGGCACCGCGCCTGTTTTTATCGTCGAACACGAAGGCAAGTACGTCATCTCGTTGCCCGGCGTCCCGCGCGAAATGAAATATCTGATGGAAACGCGCATCTTGCCGTGGCTCCGCGAAAAGACCGGCGGCGAGTGGATCATCCTCAGCAAAACGCTCCGCACCTGCGCGATTGGCGAAAGCCAGGTCGATGCGCTCATCGCTGATCTCGAAGAATCGAGTAATCCGACCGTTGGCTTGCTCGCGCATCCCGGGCAAACCGATGTGCGGGTAACTGCCAAAGCGCACGTGCGCGCTGAAGCCGAAGCATTGATCAAAGAAATGGAAGCACAGGTGCGCGAACGGCTGGGCGATTGGATTTACGGCGAAGGTTCAGAAACCGTCGAAGAGGTGGTGGCACGTTTGCTCGCCGCGCGTAACTGGCGCATCGCCATTGCGGAAACCAATACCGCCGGCAAAATCGCCGACCGTTTGCGGTCGCGTCCCGAAGGCACGCGCATCATCAAATCGGCAATGGTGCTGGATAGCGTGACGGAGATTTCCGAACAAAATGCGAAAACGATTGCCGAACAATTTCGCAATGTAACCGGCGCGGACATTGCACTGGCGGTCCTCGGCACGACAAATTCCGGTCAGGATTTGTACGGCGAAGATACCGGGCAAAGCGCGATTGGCGTGGCAACCACAGCCAACGCGATGGCGCGACCGTACAGCATCGGTGGCATCAGCGAGCAAGCACAAACGTGGATCATTATTCGCGCACTCGATTTGGTACGGCGCGTCGTGATCAAAGCGTGAGTAACTCACCTGACGCAATCCAGATCGATTTTACCGCAGAGCACGCGGAGAACGCCGAGATTTTTCAATGTTTTTCTCTGCGACTTCGGCGTTCTCAGCGGTGAGACTGCGTAGCATCGGTGAATAAAAATTAAAGCGGTCAAAAATGTAGACAGGTAGGCAAACGTCTACCTGTCTACGCGTGTACTGACACTGTCCTTTGTCATTCTGAGGCGCGTAGTTTGCACCGAAGAATCTTGCAAGATACTTGGAATAAGCAAGATGCTTCGCGGAGTTTACACTGAGCGAAGCGAACGTGCTCAACATGACAAAAGGAAAAAATAAGGAACCCACTTGGACAATCAAACTCTGATCGGCGTGGTGCTGGGCTTGGGCACCGCGTTCATCTGGGCAACGACAAGTCTTGCTATCAAAGCGCAATCGGATCGCATCAACACATCGTCCTTCAACGCGTTTCGAATGTTCGTCGCGATGGTGTTTGCCTTTGCGCTCCTGCCGTTTTTCGGCGGCGTCGAAGCCATCCTCCAAATGCCAATCAACGCAACGCTGATGTTGGCGATTTCGTCCGTCATCGGCATCGCGCTTGGCGACACCCTCTATTTTTGGAGTATGACCAAGATTGGCGCGGCGCGTGCGCTCCCGATTTCTGGCACATATCCGCTGTTTACATGGACTCTCGCCGTGCCGATCCTGGGAGAAGAAATTACGTTGAACGCAATCTTCGGGACGGTACTGGTTTTAGTCGGCGTTTATTTTCTTGCGCCGCAAACTGAAAAGACGCTGCATACGGACGCGCGCACGGAACGCTGGGGGATGATTGCCGTGGTTGCCGCCGCGGCATTGTGGGCAGTTGCAACGATGATGCTCAAGCTCGGCGTTGATCAAGCGCCTCACGTCATCGTGGTCAACGCGATTCGTCTGCCGGTCGCGGCGTTCGCATCGGTCTTGGTTACGCATTGGCAAAGCGGCACGCTAGCGTGGCGTGGGTATAATCGTAAAAGTTTACCGATGCTGATTGCGTTATCGATTTACAGTACCGGGATTGGCATGATCGTTTGGACGTTGGCTGTCGATTTTGCCGGGGCGGCGCGCGCCTCGTTGATTAACACCGCCGCGCCAATTATCGGCGTGCCGTTGTCTGCGATTTTTCTCAAAGAGCAGGTTACGCGCAAAATTGTGGCAGGTACATTATTGACGATGATTGGAATTTGGTCGATCTTGTAAAAATGTCGAGACGTTGCAATTCAACGACTCGACATTTTTTACCGCGACCAAACCGGGTGATCGCCGCCGGTCTTGGTGAGTTGGGTTATGTTGCCGCCGCTCGTGTCCATCATAAAGACATTCGTCATGCCATCGCGGTTGGAGGCAAAGGCAATCCAGCGACCGTCCGGCGACCACGTTGGCGAGAAATCGGAGAATTGGTTGTTGCTCACGCGGCGCAACCCGGTGCCATCGGCATTCACGAGGTAAATCTGGGGCTTGCCGTCGCGCATCGACGTGAACGCGATTTGCTTGCCGTCCGGGCTGAACGCCGGCGCACCGTCGTCCGCCGCGTGATTGGAAAGATTGCGCGCTAGCCCACCATCCGAATACAACAAATGCACATCGTTTGCGCCGGTCGTGTTAAAGCCGACAGCAAACGTGCCTTGCTTTGACCACGCCAGCCCGCCGCGATATTGTTCGCCAGCTACAAGTTTATTGAGACACTCGAATTTGTCCCCGCATCGCGAACCGTCCGCGTTAATGACGATGATGCGCCACACTTGTTGATCCGCGCTCATCTTGATGAACGCGATTTGTTTGCCATCCGGCGACCACGACGGACTCGACAAGCCGCCGCCAGAATCCGAGGCGTAGATATCGGTGGTGCCGGTACTGCTCAACACGCGCAAGATGTTCGATGCGTCGCGCGCGCCGGCAAAGATGTACGCAAAACGCGAACCATCCGGCGACCACTCGCCGAGATGCGCGTTGGTGTTGACCCGCAAATCCATCACGGGACCGGACACGACGAACGGCGTCGTCGAATTGTCGGCGAGGTTGAAAACCGAAATGCGATCCACGCCGGCGTCGTTCCAGTGATACGCAATACTGCCTTTGGGCAGTGGCGGTTTTGTTGGCGTGGCGGTCACCGCCGGTTTCTGAGTCGCGACGACTGCCGCTTTGGTTGGTGGAACAGTGGTGGGTGTGGGCAGAATCGTCGAAACGAGTTTGCCCTCTTGCGGTTTGTATTTGCGCGTAACCGGCAACGTAGGGTTGGTCATCGAGTCGCGCGGACCTTGCGTCATAAAATCGATGACGATTTCACTGCCTTGAATCGCCAATGCTTTTAACTTGATGCGGTCGCCTAAAAATTCCGGCGCGGAAGGTTTGGGCGTGCCTTTGTCATTGAGGACGCCGAACAGATAGTAGAAATTTCCCGAGCCGCCGATATTGGCGATTAGAATCACCGCAGCATCTTGCGCGCCATCGCCGTTGAGATCGCCAACCGCCGTTACATCACTCATCGCAACCGTCACGGAAGCGGTCGAGCGCGGAATTGGTTCTTTGAATGTGCCGTTCACTAATTTCGCTTTGCCGCTCGCCGGCCCTTCAATCGTGTACTCGGCGTTTTTCAAAACGTCGAGTGAAAGCGGCGGCACAGTGGGCGGCGGCAGTGGCGTGGATGTCGGCGCAGATTTCGTCGGCACCGGCGTCAGCGAAGGTAGAACGGTTGGCGCGGACGTGGGAGTTGGTGCGGGCGGCGCGGTACACGCCGCGCTGACCAGCGCGATCAGCGCCAACACGAGCAAATTACGTTTCACGAACTTTCTCCTTTCTGTGCAAAAGCAAACCGCAGAGCGACACTGTCCGCGTCTCTGCGGTCGATTCGTCAGTCCGTTGTTGATTTTAATATAGCACAAGAATCGAAATGGACAAAATTATTCCTTATCCAAATCTGCCCAATCTTCGTCCGTCCAATCCGCAAAATCGTCTTCTTCGAATTGACGCGCGGGCGATGTGGACGCGCGCGACTTGGTCGATGATGTCAACGCGTCTTCGCGCGCAATAACCGCGCGACCTTTGGTCGGTCCTTCGTCCGGTCCGACGATGCCCTTTTCTTCCAGCAACTCCATCAAACGCGCGGCGCGCGAATAACCGATTTTCAATTTGCGTTGTAGCAACGACGCAGACGCGCGCTTGCTTTGCTTGACAATTTCGACCGCTTGCGCCCACAAATCATCTTCGCCTTCAGCAGTTTTCTTGGGTGCCGCGCCGTTCCACAACATTTCCTGCACAAACTGATTTTCCGGTTCCGCCGTTTCTCTTTCCGGCGTCGGCAATGCCGGCGGCGCAAAATCTTTCCAGTACGCCACCAGTTTTTCCAACTCGCGGTCGGACACAAAACAACCTTGCAAGCGCAACAGTTTCGACGAGTCGCTTGCCATATACAGCATATCGCCGCGCCCCAAAAGTTTCTCTGCGCCGGGCGTGTCCAACACCACGCGCGAATCAACCTGGCTTGTAACCGCAAACGAAATGCGCGATGGAAAGTTGGCTTTGATGAGACCGGTCACGACATCCACCGAAGGACGTTGCGTGGCAAGTACCAAATGAATCCCGGTCGCGCGCGCCATTTGCGCCAGCCGGGTAATCGCTTTCTCGACTTCTTCCGGCGAAATCATCATCAAATCCGCCAGCTCATCGACGATGACGATGAGGAAAGGTAACTTTTCCGCGTCCGGTTTCCCTTCGATCATGTGATGATAAATGTCGATGTTGCGCGCGCTCTTTTGCGCAAAGATTTTGAACCGCCGATCCATTTCCAGCACCGCGCCTTGCAACGCGGCAACCGCCTGATCCATATCGACGACGACGGGCTGGCGCAGATGCGGAATGCCGTTAAAGTTCACCAACTCGACGCGCTTGGGATCGATCATCACAAATTGCACTTCGTCCGGCGTCGTGGTGCACAACAACCCGGCGATGATTGCGTTCACGCAAACCGATTTGCCGGAACCGGTTGCCCCGGCAATGAGCAGGTGCGGCATCTTCGCCAAATCATCGCACACCGGTTGCCCCGCCACGTCTTGTCCCAATGCGATTTTCAATTTCGATTTGATCTGCCGGAAATTTTCCGATTCCATCACGCCGCGCAAACTCACCATCGCAATTTGCGAATTCGGCACTTCGATGCCGACCATACTTTTGCCGGGAATCGGCGCTTCGATGCGAATCGGCGCGGCGGCAAGCGCCAGTTCCAAATCGTGTTGCAACGCGCTGATGCGACTCACCTTCACTTTGACGCGATGCGTTTTCCCGTCGGGACCTTTTTGCTCCACAAATCCCGGCTCGACGCCGAATTGCGTGATCGTCGGTCCTTGATTCACTTCCAGCACTTTGGCGGGCACGCCAAAATGCGCGAGCGTCTCTTCGATTTTGTGCACGCGCCCGCGAATTTCGTCTTGATTGATTTCGCCTTCCGCGCTCTCTTCGAGAATTTGCGTGAAATCCGGCAGGCGCCATTCGCGTTGAATCACCGACGCGGCAGTCGGACTTGCATTGCCGCCGATGATGCGCGCGGCGACCGGACGCGCCGGCGTCGGCGGTGCGGGCAATTCAGGTTCCTCAGAAACAAACGCCGCGCGCGTCGATGGAATCGGCGGATAATCCGTCGGCGGAGGCGGCGCGGGTTCGCGCTTTGTTCGCGGCATCGATGGCGCGGCTGAACTGGTTCGACTTGTGTTGATCGTGGGAAAAGCCGGCGGTTGCGGCGGCGGTGCCGGCTTTTTTCCAAACTGTCGAATTTCTTGCGGCAGGTTGCGCATCACGCGGATCAAGTACACCACGCGCCGCGCAAATTCGGGCAGCGAGATGTTGAACAGCAAAATAAGCGCGATGCCAAAACCGGCGATCATCGCCAGAAACGCGCCAACCTCGCCGAACGCGTTGATTAAAAGCGAGGAGAGGGTCCAACCGATAAAGCCGCCGCCCTGAAATGCGCCCGGCTGTTTGAGCGGATCGTCAAAGCGCGCGACCCAATGCAAAAACGTGAGCAGTAAAAAGTACAACAAGCCGACACCAATCGGACGTTCCCAGCCAATCGTCCACGTTTTGTCGAGCGCGTCGAGGATGAGCCAAATGCCCAAGCCGAGCAACAACAGCGGCGCAACGTACACGCCCCAGCCGAGCAACGCCTGAAGCAACGATGTCCACGTACTGAGCAAAAAGCCGCCGCTCAAATTGAATGCGCCAAGCGCGGTCAGCACGGCAAGAATGATGACCAGAATCGCAATGATTTCTTCGAGGCGATCGGGATCGAGCCGGAACATTGGCTTGGGCGGCGGAGGCGGTTCTTTTGATTTTGTGGTCGCGCGCGGTTTACGAGTACTCATACGATTGGAACATTTGTATTATACACCAATTCCTACCGAATCTCAATCTCGGCGAGGTCGAGACTGTCGCCGTGATCAACCGGCAAACGCGCGCCGGTCGCCGCATCGTACATTCCCACGACGATGGTGTATTTGCCCGGCGGCGCATCGGCGTCGATTCTGATTGCATATTCCTCGCGCACGATTTCGCCGGGCAACCACGCGGTCGTTGGAATCTTCGGCGGGCGATCCACCTGTCCCCACAACGGATTATTTTGCTTCGGGTTGAACTGCGTACCGACGACGTGAACGAACACCGTGTAATTTTTTTCGATGGCACGCTCCGCGCGCCAGAATAATTTCAGGTTTAGAGTTTCATTCGGTTTCAAGTTCGACCCCGGCAAATCATAACCGATGAGTCGAATGGAATCGCCTAATCGATAATCAACGCGGTGCGCGATGTCGCCGGCAAACGCTTGTGCGCATCGCGGCTCGACGGAAATGCGCGCGAAGGTATACACGTCATTCCGCACACGAACACGCAACGCGTACTCGCCGCGCGCGTCGGGTGGAATGTTGAGTGGCGTAACGACGCGCACAGCTTTGCCAGTCGAAATATCGAACGCGGTCGTCTGCACAATCTGCCCGCGCGCGTCAAGCAATTGCAATTCACCGCGCGTGGCGGCAGCAAACCAATAGGTCGTCACGTATAGCGTATCCCCGGCACGCGGCTCGCGCACCGGTAAATCGAAACCGATGAGCTGCGCCTGATACACTTGTCCGGCAGTTGGGCTGTGGAACGGAATAACCGGCAACGGATGTTGTATCTTCAAATTCGCGTCGATGACTTGAAGCAAATCACGTTCATCGCGCGTGTATAGCACCAGCCGCTTGTTGCCAAATGTCTGCTCGAGTCGTTTGGGTAATTCGCGCGCGAGTTGTGTTTCAAGTAATTTTTGTGGATCGGTTGCCAGTGCGTCCGGAATCGCGACGAGCCAAACCGCGCGACTGCGATTCAACGCGCGGCGGACAAGCACGTCCGCGTCGGCATCGGTCATCGCTTTGCCGTTCGGCGCGCCGAACCAATCGAGCGGGTAACGCAAATAATACAGAAATGTGGGCCATTCTTGATCGGTGTTGAGTAAAACCACATCGCCTTGTCGCGCGAACGCGTTGATCGTGTTGGCGAGCGTCGTGTATTCATCGGTCAAGCGGCGTTCGGCGTAATAATCGTTCAGCACAAAAATGTTAGCGGCGCAAAGAAATAGGAACGCGAAAACCGCGAAACCGCGTGAAAGCCGCGAAAGAAATTTTATGCCGAGCGCGAGCAGAATCACGTACGCGGGCAGCAAAATGAGTAAATAACGTGCTTGGATTTTTGGCGCGAAGAACGAGACCGGCGTGAGCGAAAGCGCGTAAACGAGAAGCGGAGGAAGCGCAACAATCAAAGTAGGCAGAAGGCAGTGGGCGGTAGGCACCAGGTACTTGGTATCTTCTGCCTTCTGCCTTCTGCCTTCTGCTTTCTGCGGAATACACCCCAACACAATCAACGTCGTCAATGCAATCGTCACGCCGGCGTAATTATCGATGTTCGTCGTAACACCCAGCGGCAGAACGGTGGCAACAAGTTTGAGGAAGAGCACAAAATCAAAAGATGGCGCGGCAGTCCACGCGGCGGCGTTTTGCAAATAGAGATAGAGCCAGGGGGCGAAAAGCGCGGCGGCGAGAAGATTAGCGACGATCCAATTTCCAATTTTCGATTTTCGATTATCGATTTCTTGCCGCCAAGTAGTTGCAAAAACGTAAAGTGCGTACAGATTCAGAGCTAGCAGCACAAGCGCGGCGAGGTAGTGTGTCCACATTGCGAGCGCGGCAAACAGCGCATAACCCGCCATCGGATAAATCCGGCGGCGATCAGCGGCAATCGGCTTTAGCCGATTTTCAGATTTATTCGATGTCGAATTTATGCGATGGTCAAGAATTTGCAAAGCAAACCAAACTGCAACAAACACCAAAAAAATCGACGGCGTGTAATTCTTAATGTCTTGCGACCACCAAATGTGAAAGCGCGCGACGGCGAGAAACAGCGCGGCGAGAATGCCAACCCCCGCGCCGCCCACACGTTTCCCAATGCGATAAATCAGCGCAATTGTCAATACACCAAACGCGACGGAGATGAATCGCCCGGCGAAGGCATCCGTGCCGGCGATGAAATTCCAAAAGTGGAGAAACCAATAATGCAACGGCGGATGCTCGTCCATCGCCGTGCGAAAAGCGATCCACGCCAAATCTTTTTGCGAGAGCCAGACACTCCAGCCCTCGTCCCACCAAACATTTTTATCGGCGAGACGATAGCATCGCAAAAAGAATGCAATCAGCACAATGCCCTCAATGGGGAGGCGCGCAAAGAAATGACCGCCGACGGCAAACGGCGGACGGCGGTCGGTTTTCAGCGGTCGTCGCTCATCGATCATTTGAACGTTTCACTCAACCCAACCAACGCCACGCCGACGCCAACGACAATCGCGCCGAGGACGCGCAACGGATGCAACCCTTCGCCCAGAAAAATCCACGACTCGATGACGATGATAATGTAACTCGTCGCAAGCATCGGATATGCCAGCGAAAGCGGCACGCGCGAAATGACCGAGAGCCAAAAGATCGAGCCGCCGCCGAAACCGATAAAGCCAACCCAAATCCATGGATTGGTAAAAATCTTGATGAACGTCGGCACGATGGTTGAAACCGAGGCAAAATCGAATGACCCAATTTCGTTCATACCGCGTTTCAAGAATAGTTCGCCCGTCGTGCTGAAAAGTATCGCGGGCAATAACCACAATAACGCCGTGAGAGTTTCGCGGGACAAGAAGACCTCCGTCCAAAGACGAAGGACGAATGACGAAAGACCAATGCGTTCGTCCTTCGTCTTTCGTCATCCGTCACTATTTGAACTCGTTCACAACCTGGGCAATCAACCGCACCTCATCCATCTTCAATTCCGGATACAACGGCAATGACACAATTTCGCGTGCGAGTCGTTCCGCTTCCGGCAAATCGCCTTCACGATAACCCAGGTTCGCGTACGCCGGTTGCAAATGAATCGTGTGCGGATATTGAATCATCGTGCCGATGCCGTGCGACTTCAAGTGCGCGATCAACGCATCGCGTTTTTTCGATTGCACGACGTAAAGGTGATACACCGCTTCGCCGTACGCCATTTCGCGCGGCGGCGTCACAGAACGAATCAATTCCGTGTACAACGCGGCGCGTTCGCGGCGGGACTTGTTCCAATCATCGAGATGGCGCAGTTTGACGCGCAGAACTGCCGCTTGCAGTTCATCGAGCCGCGAGTTCATCCCTTTGATGTCACTTGTGTAACGTTCACGCCAACCGTACTGCCGCAGTAAATCGATACGTTGCGCGAGCTCGGCATTGTTGGTAAGAATCGCGCCGCCGTCGCCGTACGCGCCAAGATTTTTCGTCGGATAAAAACTGAACGCGGCGATGTCGCCGATGGCGCCAACCCGTTTGCCACGATACGTTGCACCGTGCGCCTGCGCGCAATCTTCCAGCACAAAAATGTTTCTAGCGCGCGCGAATTGCATAATCGGATCGAGATCACAACTTTGTCCGAAGAGATGCACCGGGATGATCGCTTTAGTGTGTGGCGTAATCGCGCGCTCGATTTTTTCAACGTCGATCAGCATCGTGTCCGGGCGGACATCGACTAACACCGCGCGCGCGCCGGTCAATTCGATTGCCGCGACCGTTGCGACGGCAGTGTTCGGCACGGTGATGACTTGATCGCCGGGTCCGATGCCAAGCGCGAGAAGCGCAATGTGAATGGCTTCCGTGCCGGAGCCGACGCCAATCGCGTGTTTAACGCCGATGTAATCGGCAAATTCTTTTTCAAACGCTTTGACTTCGGGACCCAGAATGTACCAGCCGCCTTTCAACACACGCGCGGTCGCGTCGTCAATTTCGGATTTGATTATTTCGTACTGTTTGGTGAGATCGAAAAAGGGAATCATTTTTCCTCGTAGGGGCAGACCTGTGTGTCTGCCCAGGGCGACCACCCAGGGTCGCCCCTACGTTTTACCAATAATGTTGTTTATTCGCTCGATAAAACTCCAGCGTCCGCTTTAAACCATCGCGCAAGTTCACGCGCGGTTGCCAACCCAGTTTACCGCGAATCTTGCGATAGTCGGCGTAATAATCGCCAATATCGATGGGCTTACGGTCGGGGGGAAACGGAATGATTTTGAAACTGCCGCCGCCGTTCGCATCGACGCAAAGCGCGGCGAGGTCGCGCAAGTTGATTGTCTCGTCGGAACCCAGATTGAAAATTTGTCCATTTGCATCGTCGGTCGTCGCGGCAAGTAGAATCGCATCGACCACATCATCGACGTAATTAAAGTCGCGGATTTGCAAACCATCGCCCCAGATTTCAATCGGTTCGCCATCGATCAATTTTTTGACCCAGATGCCAAGAAACGTTTGACGTGCGTCTTTCACGCGCATCCCAGGACCATACGTGTTTGTCAGGCGCAACGACACAGCGCGAATGTTGTACACGTTGTTGTAAAGAATGTGATACCACTCGCCCGCCATTTTGTTGATGCCATTCACGTCGGTTGGATGCAGGATGTGTTTTTCATCGACCGGGAGATAATCCGGCTTGCCGTAGATTTGGCGCGTGCTGGCGTAAACGATTTTCACGCGCGGGTTTTGTTTGCGGCACGCCTCCAGAATCGAAAGTTGCGCGCGGCAATTGATTTCCAAATCGGTGTACGGGTCGCGCATTGAATCGAGGTGCGACGTTTGCCCGGCAAGATTGAACAGGTAATCGCGTCCTTGCACAAGATAGTCCATCGAATACTCGTCGCGCACGTCGGCGATGTTGACGCGCACTTGATCCTCGATGCCGGCGATGTTAAAATAGTTGCCGCCGTACTCCGGGATAAGCGAGTCCACGAGCGTGACGCGCGCGCCCAACGCGACGAGCCGCCGCGCGAGATTGGAGCCGATAAAGCCGAGTCCGCCGGTGATGAGGCAGTCGGCGTTAGTCAGGTTGATTGAGTTGTTCATGGTGAGACAGTTTCAAACTCGGAATCACGTCCAACGCCCAGTCGCTCGTTTCGCCGCGTTCGTAATGCCGCCACGCCGCCGCCGCGATCATCGCGCCATTGTCCATACACAACTTGATCGGCGGAATGACGACCGGAATTTCCGCGCGCTCGATCATCGTTTGGCGCAACACCGCATTCGCGGAGACGCCGCCGGCAAGCACAATGTGCTTTGCGCCAAACTCGTCCGCGGCGCGCACCGTTTTATCCACCAGCACGTCCGCAATCGCGGCTTGAAAACTCGCGGCGATGTCGGCGACCGGCAACGGCTTGCCGTCAAAACTCTGAACGAGATGCAGAACCGCCGTCTTGAGTCCGCTGAACGAAAAATCGTACGTGCCGCGCAACCACGCGCGCGGCAATTTGAACGCCTCGCGATTGCCGGACTCGGCGGCTTGTTGAATCGCCGGACCGCCGGGATAACTCAAGCCCAGCAAGCGCGCCACTTTGTCGAATGCTTCGCCCGCCGCATCGTCGAGTGTGCGACCGAGCCGTTGATAATCGCCGTGACCGCGCATCAACACAAGTTCCGAATGTCCGCCGGAAACAAGCAACGCGACGAGCGGAAATGGATCGTCCGATAATTTGTCGCGCGTGTCCGCGAGCCAGCACGAATAAATGTGTCCTTCCAAATGATTGACGCCGACGAGCGGCAAATCGTTCGCAAACGCGATGGCTTTAGCCGCGTTCACGCCGACCAACAGCGAGCCGGCAAGTCCGGGTCCGTGCGTCACGGCAATGGCCGATAAATCCTTAAATGTAACGCCGGCATTTTTCATCGCCGCGTCGATCACCGGCACGATTTTCAACACGTGCTCGCGCGACGCGATTTCCGGAAAGACGCCGCCGTACTGCGCGTGCATTGCCACTTGAGACGCGACGACGTTGGATAAAATCGTGCCGCCGTTTTCGACGACAGCGGCGGCGGTTTCATCGCACGAGGTTTCGATTCCTAAAATGGATGGCATATTTTTATTCGCTGATGTCATGCTGAGCGTAGCGAAGCATCCAGCTCAGAACTTTTGAAAAGCAACTTGCTAGATTCTTCGCCGCTTCGCGGCTCAGAATGACATAGAGTTTTACTGCACCGCCGGAATTTTGGCAAGATACACCTTATTCTCGTTCACAAAAAAGAATCGTTCGCCGTCGGCGGCGAGTGCCTTGAGCGATTTGAAAATCTCCGGCGTGAACGCGCTCGCTTTGAATTGCCGCACAAATTGCGCGTTCGCGCGATTCATTTGCACGATGCGTTGATTCCCAGCATCGGCGATGTAAAACGGGGCGAGTCCTTCCGGCGCAAACGCGGCGACTGCTTTGGTCATCGGAATTTCCAGATCGCGCACCGTTACTTCATTGCATCGCGCGGTCGAACATTGCCAGACTGCGCCGTTGCTTTTCAATAACCAAACGTCGCGATCAATCGTGATGTCGACGACGCCGGTCATATTCGGATTTGCGCCGGGATTAAAGAACGTCGTCGCCGCCGACCACAAACCGTCCGGGTTCGGCGAATATTTCAAAATCTGATTGTTCGGCGCATCGACCAAATACACGTTGCCGCCGTAACTAGCGATCAGATTCACGCGCGCCCACGCTTGACTATCGACTGCTGCGCGCGCGCTCCACGTTGCGCGATCCAATTCGTACTGCAAAAAATTTCCGTTGCGGTCGAGCGCGACCAACCGCCGCGAATCGACCATCGCAATATCGATGAATTGACCGACGGCGCGTTCGTTCACGCGGTCGCCGGTTTTCAAGATGACGCCGGCATCCGAGTTTTGCGCCGGCGTCGCGCCGGCATCGGTCGCTTGATAACGATAGATTTTGCCGGCGGTGCGATCCAGAATAAACACGCTGGGATAATTAGCGGCGATGCGCGCAGACACCGCCGGCGTATCGACGAGCGTGTGGAATGCCGTCGCGTTGACGATGGCGATGCCGCTCAATTTATCGATCAAATCTTTCGCGCCGTAATATGTTTTGCTGACGCGCGAATCGGATGGACTTTTTTGCCGCGCCTGCGATGCGAGATCGAATGCTTGTTGCGCCGCCACGCGCGAACCAACCTTGTCGGTTGGAAATAATTGTTCCGCGCGTTCGAGCGCTTTGGTTGCGTCGCCGGTCAAACGTTCCACTTCGATGGCGGTCAGACGTTGTTGTTCCGCGCGATACCACAAACCCGCGCCGGTGCCGATGCCGATCAGCAGCAACGGAAAAACCAGCGCGGCGAGTTGCCACGCGGTTTGCGTGCGCGGCGCAGCCGATTTTTCACTCCCCCGTTTTTCTTCGGGATCGCCCGGCACAACCAAACGAAGCATCGTCACGATCAAGCCGGCAACACCACGCGCGATTCCGCTAATCGCGCGGTCGATCACCGCACCGACGTTTGCAGAATTGATGCGTCCAAAAATCCCGGCAAGTCCGCCGACGAAACCGGAACTAATTTTCAGCATCGTCGCGCGAATTTTTGCATTACGTTCGCGCGCTTTTTCCGCGCGTTCGCGTTGCCGCAGTACTTCTTCTTCTGTCGGTTGCGCCGCCGGCAATTTTTCTTGGTGTGCCTCTTCGTCGAAAGGCGGCGCGGGTTCTTCTTCCGCAAATATCGGTGGCGCAAGAACTGGCGGCGGCAAGGGTTCTTCGTCCGGTAACGGTGTAAAAATCGGTCGCTCGAAAGTGGTCGGCGCGGGCGCATCGCCGACGGCGCGCAAAACGATCACCGATAAATCTGCCGCGCTTGCCAATTCGTCGAGCGCGGTGATGATTTCATCTGGATGCCGGTTTGCCAGCGTGTCGATTAATTCTTCGTGCGACAATAAATGCGCGAGCGTACGCGTCGCGAGTACGACAATATCGGCGGGTTGCAACGTTGCGTGGAATAGATCGGGGGTGTAGTTGCGCCGCATCCCCAACGGAACTGCGCCGGGCGTGGTGAATTCATCTTCGTACAGGACGCGGTCTTCGGCGATGAACCAAGGCGAGGTCATTGGAAAGCGTTGCAATTGCCGGTCGCGGACGACGCAAACCAACCCGGGACCGGCTTGCGCGATGAATAATTCATCGTCGCGCCAAACGACGGCGGTCAGCCCGGCGATGCGCCGCGCCTCCGGCGGCAACGTCGCGTTGAGCTCGAACACATAATCGTTGACGTTGCGAACGGCTTGCGTGAGCGCGAGCGAAACACTGCGCGTTCCGCGACTGGAAACGTACTCGCGCCGCATCGTCTCGATCATTTCGCGCGCAATCTCATCGCGTCCTTCCGCATCGCCCCACACATCGGCGACGAGATAGAGATTGCCGCGGACGACGCTTTCGCCAAAGAGCGCGCCTTGACCAAAGCAAGCCAGATTGTCCGGCGATTCTTGCCACACGCCGTCCACGATGCACAATTGCGCGGAGACAACGTCTAATTTCACGCCGCTGATTATACACCGTGCGGCGCGGTTTGCAAATTGCTCCGCGCGAGATTAAAAGTGCCTTTGACCCTCGGCGCGCCGCGTGTTATAATCGCGTTCACCAAATCCGTGAGGTGAACAATGAGCAGTCAAACTCCTTCCGCCGAACTCGCGCGCATCATCGATTCCGCGAAACGGCTCGGTATCGAAATGGACGAAGCGGATGCACTGCAATGGCTGACCGCGATGGCAGCATCGAGCGGCGGTGATGTCGTCGTCGATACGCGCACCGGCGTCTTTGGACACAAAGTGACGATGCTCGATTTCAGCGACGCGCAACTTGCGTACTATCGCGAGATTGGGCGGCTGGTCGAGTTTCACGATATTCCCGGCGTCGTCGAAACCGCGCTCGCGCTTTCCGGCTCCGCCGCGCAATCGAAAATCCAAACCTATCCCGGCGATTGCGATTACTTTGAACGCGTCAACATCATCGCCCCAACACGCGAGCAAGCGTGCGCAACGCTCGCGAAAATTATGCGCGAGAAAGCGTTGAGCAAATTGAAAGGCGCGACGTATCAACTCATCGAAGTGAAATTTGGTTCATATCCGCACGACATTGTCAAAGGCAATGAACGATATAAAGCCGGCTCGCCGATTGCGTGGAACGCGGCAGAAATTCAAGCGGGTCAAATCGATGGCTTTACGCCGGATGGCAAACCAACGACTATTCGCTGGGACGCTGTTGCGGCGAACCCGGGTTGGTGCAAACTCGATTGGGTGATTGCCGACCCCGTGCGCGGACAATTAGCAAACGCCAGCAATATGCTCGACGTAACGTGGCAAGCGCCGGACGGCACCATCACGCCACTCGACGGTTACCTCGATCCGTACTTTCAAGAAGTGTATCTTGAAGCTACCTCCGTACCGATTTTTTCCAAATTGGCAAAGCATGTTTCCGCAGACGCGCTCGATGATTACGTGGGGCAACTCCAAAAAGAAATCAAGAAATACTTGAAGAAAGATAATTTGAATTATGGCAAAGTCGCCAAGCGGATGTACAACATTTTCCGCTTGACCGGGCGTTATCAAGAAGCCGCATTCGTACGTGAATTGTTCGACGAGCCGGCAACGGTGCTGTACCAAGTGTGGTCGCTGATCCGCACCATCGATGATTGCCGCGAACCCGGCTCCAGCATCCCGCTCGAAAATGTTCTCGCGCAAGCGGATCAATTGATCGTGCACGTCGTCGATGCGCTGGAAGGCGACCGCGAAGCGGAAATCGTCAAGCGCTTGTTGCGTTTGCGCGAACAACTCGCGCATCACGAAATCGGCAAGGAATTAGACGGGCAAGCGGAAGCCGCGCGCGCCGAAGTCATCAACATCGTCAATAATTTTTTCTACGACAAGTTGACCGCGCTGCCGACGATCAAAGAATACATGCAGGAAATTGGTGGATGACAAGTCGCTATCATTGTCATTGCGAGCCGCGAAGCGGCGAAGCAATCTCTCAACGTACTTTGAAAGATTGCTTCGTCGCAAACTGCGCTCCTCGCAATGACAGTCGTTGCATAACCAAAAACAAGGAGCATTGAATTGCAAATCGTCAGTGATCGTGGAATGGACTTGACGCCGGAACAAATGACCGGCTTGAACATTCATTTGGTCCCGCTCACTCTCACGCTCGACGGGAAATCGTACCGCAGTGGCATCGATATTCAGCCGGCAGAATTCTATCGTTTGCTCGCGGCGACTGAAAGTTTTCCAACGACCTCGCAACCATCGGCGGGGGAATTTGCGGAAGTGTACCGCCGGCTCGCGCAAACCGACCCGGAGATTTTATCGATTCATATTTCGTCCGGGTTGAGTGGCACGTTGAACTCGGCGCGCGCCGGCGCGGCGCTGGTGCCGGAAGCGCGCGTAACGTTCGTCGATACCAAAACTTTGTCCGGCGCACAGGGCTGGCAAGTGGAAGCGGCGGCGCGCGCGTTGAAAGCCGGCTGGGCAATCGAAAAAATTCTTGCGACGGTGGAACGGGTACGCGCGTTGACCGACACCGTTTACACGCTCGGCGATCTCAAGTATTTGATTCACGGCGGACGCATCAGCCATCTCAAAGGATTGATGGCGTCGGTCTTGAATTTGAAACCGTTGATCGGCGTGGAAAAAGTCGAGGGCAAGTACGCGAGCATCGGTCAGGCGCGCACGTTGGAAAAAGCGATTCGCAAAATTCCGGAACACATCGCGACGCTTGTTCCACAAGGCACGGCGTTGCGCGCGCAAGTGATGCACGCGTTCAACCCGGACGGCGCGGCAATCTTGCGCGAAAGTATGGATGCGTTGTTCAAATGCCAGTGGTTGCCAATTGGACCGATTGCGCCGGTGTTGGGCGCGCACACCGGACCATCGCTCGTCGGTGTGGCGTACGCGCGTGCTGACGATTATCCGACACTGCCATAAAATTTTGGGGGCGATGCTCCGCGCGCCGCAAAATGTGCTATAATCAAGTCGGCGGCAAGCGCCACTTGATTCAAACTATCTCACTACTCTCAGGAGGATCCTATGGAAATTAGCAAAACAATGCAGGATGCGATTAACGAGCAGATCAAGAACGAACTCTACTCGGCGTATCTGTATCTTTCGATGTCGGCGTACTTTGAATCGCTCACGCTGCCCGGCTCAGCCAAGTGGATGCGCACGCAGTTCGCCGAAGAGCAAGAGCACGCGCTCAAAATGTTCGATTTTATCAACGACCGCGGCGGACGCGTGACACTCAAAGCGATCGATCAGCCGACATTCGAATGGAAGTCGCCACTCGCCGCGTGGGAAAATGTGTTGGAGCACGAACGCAAAGTAACAGCGTTGATCAACAATCTGTACGCGCAAGCCGTCGCGGAAAAAGATTACGCCTCGCAAACGTTCCTGGCGTGGTTCGTTACAGAACAAGTCGAAGAAGAAAAGAATGCGACGTTAATGGTCGAACGTTTTAGACAAGCCGGCGAACATCCATCGACACTCCTTTTGCTCGATGGTCATTTTACCAAGCGCGACGAATAATCGACAGCATGAATCAAAGGGCGGGAGTTTTCCCGCTCTTTGTCTTTTCAAGCGCATCGTGTATAATGCACGGCGCGAATTTTAAATCGGAAAAAAGTATGTTTGATTTTTTACGTCGTAAAGAACAAGTGAAATCGAGTTTGACCAAAACCCGCGCGTCGTTCTTGACACGCCTAACCGCGCTTGTCGTCAAAAATCAAATCGACGAGGAGTTTTGGGCTGGGTTGGAAGAAGCGTTGATTGGTGCGGATGTTGGCGTTGAAACGACGATGGAACTCGTGGACAAGTTGCGCGTGCGTGTGGAGAAGGAACATTTGCGCGACGCGGCGCGCGTGCGCGAAATGCTCAAAGAAGAATTGCTGACGATATTGCAAATCCCAAATCTCAAATTCCAAATTCCAAATTCAAATCCCTGCGTGGTGCTTGTGGTGGGCGTCAACGGTTCTGGCAAGACGACGAGCATTGGAAAACTGACGAACTATTTGAAAGCGCAAAATCATAAAGTGATCCTTGCGGCGGCAGACACGTTTCGCGCGGCGGCAATCGACCAACTCAAGATTTGGGGACAGCGCGTCGGCGTCGATGTCGTCGCGCATCAACCCGGCGCGGATCCCGGCGCGGTCGCGTTCGATGCGTGGCAAGCCGCGCACGCGCGCCACTCGGATTATCTCATCGTCGATACAGCGGGACGGTTGCAAACAAAATTCAATTTGATGAAGGAATTGGAAAAGGTGGCGCGCGTTTTGCAAAAGAACGATCCGACCGCGCCGCACGAAACTTTGCTCGTGCTCGATGCGGTGACCGGGCAGAATGGTTTGCAACAAGCGCGCGAATTCAAAAAAGCCACACCGCTCACCGGCTTGATTCTGACCAAACTCGATGGCACGGCAAAAGGCGGCATCGTGTTTGCGATTGCCAAAGAATTGCAACTGCCGATCAAGTTCATTGGCACCGGCGAAGCGGTGGATGATTTCGCCGAGTTCGACGCGAAGGAATTTGTGGACGGAATGTTTGAGTAAATCGACGAAGGACGAATGATGGAAGACGAACGCTTTGCCTTCGTCCTTCGTCGTTAGTCTTTCGTCAGGAGAATTTATGGAAGAGCTAAAATCGAAATTGACAGCACTCAACACACACATCGCTTCACTCTTGGAGCGTCTTTGACATCGCCGGCAAAGAAAAACGCGCCGCGGAATTAGAACACGCGTCGGGGCAGGCGGACTTTTGGAACGATAATGTCGCCGCGCAAAAAGCGATGCGCGAATTAACCTTGCTCAAAGAAGAAACAACGACGTGGCGCGATCTCGCGCGCCGCGCGCACGACGCACTCGGCTTGATCGAGTTAGCCATCGAAGAGAATCACGCTGAGACGGCGCAAGAAGTCGCGCAAGAAATTCCCGCCATCGAAAAAAAACTAGCGGAGTTGGAATTCAATTTGCTCTTCGCTGGCGAGTACGACCACAACGCCGCGATTCTATCGATTCATTCCGGCGCGGGCGGCACCGAATCGCAAGATTGGGCGTCGATGCTGCTGCGAATGTATTTGCGCTTTGGCGATGCGCAAGGATACACCACCGAAATTCTGGAAGAAATGCCGGGGGACGAAGCCGGGATCAAATCGGCGACGATTCGCTTTATCGGCGAGTACGCGTACGGGCGCTTGAAAGCGGAACGCGGCGTGCATCGGTTGGTGCGCCTCTCGCCGTTCGATGCGAATCATCGGCGACACACATCGTTTGCGTTGGTCGAGGTGATGCCGGAAATCGACGACACGGTGAACATCGAAATCAAACCGGAAGATGTCAAGATTGATATTTATCATGCGTCGGGGCACGGCGGACAGAACGTGCAAAAAGTCGCCACCGCCGTTCGCTTGACACATATTCCAACCGGCATCGTTGTGACGTGTCAGAACGAGCGCTCGCAATTGCAGAACAAGGAAAATGCGTTCAAGGTTTTACGTTCGCGCTTGGTTGAGTTGGAAATCGAAAAGAAGGAACAAGAGCGGGCGCGGCTCAAAGGCAAACACGTCGAAGCCGGCTGGGGGAATCAGATTCGTTCGTACGTTCTGCATCCGTACCAAATGGTGAAGGATCATCGCACCGAGTACGAAACATCGCGTACCGATGCCGTGCTGGACGGCGAACTCAATGCATTTATCGAGGCGTACTTGAAAGAGCAAGTAGGGACGAATTAAATTGTCGGGGCGATTCTTGGAGTCGCCCCGTTTTATTGCGCGATGAATTTCCCCAGTTCGATTTTTTCACGCGGGATAAAATTTTCGTCGAGCATCAACACCTCGACGCCTTGATCAGCTTGGTACAGCATCACTTGAATGGTATATTCCCCAGGCGCAAGGTTGGTGGGCAACGTCAACGTGAATCGATCTGCCACCGTGATTGTTGGCTTCCACATAAATGTCGATTCCGCCGGCTCACGGTCTTGCGCGACGATTTTGTTTCCGCGTGCATCAACCACGCGCACGGACGTACTATAGTACGCATAGATTTTGTTGAGCGGCAACCACGTCAAATCGACAATGATGGCATCCCCCGGCGCGTACTGATTTTTCAGCGACGCGCGTAAACTGACACTCGCCGGGATGACGACTTGATGCGCCGGTTCGCCGGGTTGCACGTTGACCGTGCCGGACAAATTCCAATCGATCCGGTCGCCGCGCACGCGCAACGATAGTTGATTCAGCCCGGCGCGCGGCGGGGCAATCAATCGCACAGGAATTACGGATGCTGTTGAGGTAACGAGTGGAAGTGATACAGCGGTACGTTGCGCTATGCCATCGCTCCACGTTGCATCGATTTGCCATTGATTGGTTGGCTGGATCGCAAAATTATTTTTTCCACGATTGCGGACGACGATGAACGCGAAATAGTTTTGCCCGGGCGCGGCAGGTTGCGGCAGATAAATCGACGCCGCAAGTGATGCCGCATCCTGTTCGCGTGGCGAGACATGATAGATGTAATCATTCCCGGCTTGTTTGGTAAGTCGTAATTCCATTGTGCGATTAATTGCTTCGCGCATCGTTCCCCAATTTGCAATTTGATTACTGCGCGCAATCACATATTCGACGTTGAGCGCTTGAAGTAGTGCAATCGATCGTTCACTGGGAAACGATTGCATCTCGTATGCAATCTCACCACGTCGCGGCGGATTGAATCCGCTATAACCATCCGGCGTTGTGTGCCTGTGATACGTTGATAGATATTGTGGCGTCAGATCAAGTGGTTTTGCCGGGTCGCTCGCAATCATCGGTAATTCAAGAATCACCCCGGGCGGTTGTGTCCTAAGCCAACGGACATACTCGGGAATTTCGTTCCAGACCGGGACTGGGGTAATTTGCGCGGCGGGGAAGGCGAGATACTCTAGAGAAATCAACGTGGTGAGCGCAGTAGGCAGTAAGCGGTAGGCAGTAGGCAGAAACTCATCTAGTGCCCTCTGCCTACTGCTTTCTGCTTTCTGCATCCCGAATCCCGCCAGTACCGCCAGCGCAAACATCACCAATGCATCGAACCGCACCGGCGCGCGCAACGCTTTCATCAGCGGAAAAATATCATAGAGCCAGCGGTACGGCAGAGTGATTTCTGTTCCGACGTTTGGCGCGAGAAATAATCGAGGGCCTAGGGAAAGTAAAAAGGCAAAAGTTAAAAGCAAAAAGTAAAACCATTTGTCACGATTTTTTGTTGCGATGATTCCAACAATCGCCAGCGCGACGGCGACAATGCCCGGGAATAAATTATCGAGCGGATAGCCGCCCAGCATTACCGGCGGATTGGGCACGAGAAATTTCCCGTACAACAAATTTTGCGGCGAGACTGCGGTGAACATTTTCAGCGATGCGCTGAATGGCTCGCTCTCGGCAACTTGCCGCTCAAAGCCCATCTCGCGTTGGACTTGCAGGTACGGGAGGAAAAATGGCACGACGACAATGGAAATAATCAGAGTAGCGATCAAGACGCCGATCAACGCAGACAACCGCGGACGATAAATTGCAAAATTCCAAATGACGCAAAGCGCAACCGCAAAGCCGGCGAGAAACGCGTAATAAAAGGATGACAGTGCTTGTAAGGAAAAACAAAGTGCGAATAAGAACGCCAATCGAAAATCGAAAATCGAAAATCGGAAATCGCGAATTGCAAATTGCGAATTGCGGTCGTCGGTCGTCGGTCGTCGGTCAGATTTTAAAAGCCGGCGCAAAAATAAAAATGTCAACGGCGTCCATCCAAACGACAGCAACTGCACCTGCGCCAGATTGCCGAGGTTGTACGGGTTGAATGCAAAAATCGTTCCTGCGATAATCGCCGCGCCGCGATTTCGTGTGAGATCGAATACGAACAGGTACATCGCGTACGCGGTGAGAAAAAACGATGCGAGCAGAACGAGATTGTAGCCGAGGACGGTGTTATCGAAGGCGAGGTTGAACGGAAGCGCGAACAAACCTTGCGGCAACATCGTTTCCGAGTACGCCAGCGTGTTGGGGTACGGGTAAAAAATGTTCGCGTTGAACAGATTGAGTGGATCGGTGATAAGCGCGCGTCCCACCCACGCGATAATCCACGTGTTGAGCAAGGCATCTTGTTTGTCCTCAACTGCGTAGGCGAGATGAAGGACAAGTGGATTGGTCATCACGATGGTGAGCGCGAGAAAAATTGCAATGGGAATTGCATCGCGCTGTAGGGACGAGGTTACCTTGCCCCCACCAACGTGGTTATTCAACTCAGCAATCCCTTGCGCCAATCGCGCGCGTCCCATTTGGCTTTCAACTGTTTTTTGAAATCGGCGAGCCAAACCGGGTCTTGCATTTTTTCGTGCAGGAGGGGCCACACCGTTTCGCTATCAGCGTCGATGGTGCCGAGGATTTCTTGAATGTAGCGATCGACTTCGATGCGCGCGGATTTGATCGTTGGAATTCCCAGTTCTTCCAAGATCGCATCAAGGTTCACGGTATAAAAAGGCATTATGTTGCTCCATCGATTATGGAATCGCCAGCACATTTTCCGGCGGCAGGAAATAATTCTTGCCATCGATTTCCACTAGATAAATGGTAATCGCGCCGGCGGTAATTTTCGCGGCGAGTTGGGCTGTCGAAAAATTGGGAAGTTGCTGGCACGCGGCAAAAACCGGGGGCGGGGCATCTTCGTGCAAACACGCAAACCCGGTTTGCGGCACCAGTCGAATCGTCTTGCCGCGATTGGTAAAATCGTACACCGCCGATTCCGGCGGCGTGTTCGAAATGCTTTCGGTCGTCGTCCAGAAATTTAGTTTGCCATCGATGGTTTCCAATCGCGTGAATTTATCTTGCTGACCGATGACGTGAAAAACGTCGGTGCCATTTTCGTACAACAGAAAATTCGTGCGCGCAATCGGCGCGGCTTGATTGATGGCAAACGCCTGACGAAACGGAAGCAAGTACGCGCGCGGCGCGACGGTTGGCGTCGGCAGTTCGAGCGGCGTGGGAGTGGCAAAGGCGTTGGCAATCGACGCCGGTGTTACATCGGTCATGATTAAACTGAGGAGCGGGAAACACATCAAGGCGATGGTTGCCAGCGCAATCACGATGATGAAATCGCGGTTCATAGTTCAAGTATACCACAAATTGAAAGCGCGGTGAAAAAGCAAGAGCCGGGATTTTCCCGGCTCTCTGTGTTTCAATCTTTCGCAAGGTTGAGATTTTCTAGCGCATACTCCACCGCTTGCTCCAACGTCATCTTTTGTCCTTCTGCCCACGCCGCGTTAAACGTCGCTTCGTCAAGTTGCCCGCGTGCGAGGTTGAGATAGTGCTCAACCTCGCGTACATCTGCGGGCGTCATAGATCGCACATCCCCTGAACCAATGAAGGTGTCAACGACAGCCAAGAGTTGGGCGGCTTGGCGCGCTTGCCTCCGCATCGCAAAAATTCCCGCGAATTCCAGTACGCTTGCGGCGATATGCAACGGGCGGTTCATTCTCTGCGCGAGTGCAAGCTTCTCGGTACAATAGGATTGCGCCGCGGCAAGGTCGTTTCCGTGCAGAGCAATAGCCGCCAGATTCCCCAAGATCGACATGACCATTCCCATGTGTCCAATTTCGCGCGTAATTTCCAACGCTTGCACATAATCGCTTTTCGCCAAGTCGTATTGACCTTCGACCCGTTCAATGTCACCGAGCATATTTAGGCTGTTTAAAATGCCCCAGCGGTCTTTAGTTTCCTGAGCAAAAATCAAAGTCTGCTCGATATACCGGCGCGCCGTTGCATAATCGTGCTGGCTGAAAATCATACTGCCAACGCGCCGCAACATATAAGCGGCGTTGCGCTTGTCGCCGATGGATTGATAGAGCGCAACTGCTTCTACGTACACCTGTTGCGCGGCAGGATAATTGAGCCGTCCCGCCAAACACGATCCTTTAAGCGCAAGCACACGCGCAATAACCCCAGGGGTGGCAAGCGATCTGGCAATCACCAATCCTTCGTCGATCAGCGACTCGCCCAGCGTAAAATCATCACCATAAACAATATGACCGAGGTAGCCGAGAGCCAACGCGAGCAATTCTTTGCCTGGCTCCCCAAGTGCGCGCGCGACACTCACCAGTTCATCCAGATACCGACGACTTGCCTTCAAATCACTCAGACGCCAATTGATTACACCCGCGACCAGCAACCCATTTGCGCGAACGAGATTCTTGTCAGCGACCTCCGGGCGGGTGAGCAGATGAGCGACCAACTCTCGTCCTTCACTCCAGCTCCCGCGCATATCCCAGAACTCGTACAACGCCGCCGCAAGTTCCAGCCCTTGTTCTGCATTACCTTGACTTGACCATTCCAACGCCGCGCGCAGATTGTTGTGTTCGAGTTCGAGATGCTCCAGCCATACGAATTGCTCGGGACCGTGTAATTTTGGTTCTACCGCTTGTGCGAGTTTCAGATAATAATCCAAATGCCGATCACGCGCCATCGCCGCTTGATCCGATTCCAGCAGTTTGGCGCGCGCATACTCCCGCACCGTTTCCAACATTCGATAGCGCATTGCGTTTTCAACATGTTCCACGACGACAAGCGATTTGTTTACCAACGATGTCAACCAATCGAGCAACGGTGGCTCAATGCTAGCGCAGATCGCTTCGGCGGCTTCCAGCGACCAACCGCCTGCAAAGACCGCTAATCGACGCATTACCGCGCGCTCGGCATCGGACAGCAAATCGTAACTCCAGTCCAGCGCGGCGCGGAGAGTTTGGTGGCGCGGCAAAGCGGTTCGGCTTCCCAGGGTCAGTAAATTGAATCGATCCGCCAATCGTACGCGAATCTGTTCCGCCGACAAAACGGTGAGTCGCGCCGCCGCGAGTTCGATTGCCAGCGGGATGCCATCGAGCCGCGCGCAAATTTCAGTGACGGCGGTACCGTTGCCGGCGAGCGACCAACGCGGCGCAACCGCGCGAGCGCGTTCCGTGAAAAGTTGAATCGCATCGTATTGCCGCAGTTGTTCCAGCGGCAATGCGGTTGTGAGGCAATTGAGTGAAGGCACTTGCCAAATCGATTCGCCAGAAATATTGAGCGACTCGCGGCTGGTCGTCAGAAAATGGAGTTTGGGACACGCGCTCAACAAAACACCGACAATTTGCGCGCAAGTGTCAATCAGATGCTCGCAGTTATCGAGAATGAGTAACGATTCTTTTGCGTGGAAATAGTTTGCAAGGGTTGCAGTCAATGATTGGTTGGGAATTTCCTGTAAGTCGAGGACGGCGGCGATGGTTTGCGGAACAAGCGCGACATCGTTGAGCGGCGCGAGATCAATCCACCAAATGCCATCTTGGTAAAGACGATTCGACTGGTCGTCTCTACACAGGTCTTGCGCGACTTGTATCGCCAAGCGCGTTTTGCCGCAACCACCCGCGCCGGTCAATGTAAGCAAACGCGTGGTTCCCAGCAATCGCTTCACCTCGGCGATTTCGCGCGCGCGACCGACGAAACTGCTCAACGGAATCGGCAGATTGTTTGGCGTGCGGCGCGCAAAAGTCCCATCGCGAATACTTTCGTACAATTGCGTCGTCTCGCGCGCTGGCTCGGCGTCCAATTCCTGTTTTAGTAAGCGGCGACATTTGTCGTACTGCGCGAGCGCGGCACTGCGTTGCCCGTTCTGCACCAACGCGCGCATCAACGCTTGGTGCGCCGGTTCGTCCCAGGGTTCGATTTCGATTTGCTTGCGCGCAAAAATTTCCACGCGATCGTATCTGCCGCGTTCATCGAAATGTTTTATCAACGTGTCAAGCGCGTGCAAAACACGCTGGTTAATTCGTTCGCGCGTGAAGACGACCCATTCCTCAAACGGCGCGCTGTCGCACGCAAATCCTTCGAGGAAGACGCCGCGGTAAGCCGAGATTAGGGATTGGAGATTAGGAATTGGTAATTTGTCGGTCGATTGCCACGCGCGCACATCGAGGTCGTAATCACTCGCGGGATTGAATTGAATTGCGTCGCGGGAGATACATAGAAATGGAGGATCGGCTTTGCGGTCGCCGATGGCTTCGCGAAGATTTGAAAGCGCGTATCGCAGATTGTTGTGCGCATCGCGGTTTGAGTAATCGGACCAGAAGAGTCCGGCGAGTGCATCGCGTGAATGCAGGCGGTCAGATTCGATGGCGAGATACGCGAGCAAGCCGCGCACTTTATTCGATTCGAACGCGGTGATCGGCTTACCATCGAGCATCGCTTGGAATGTTCCAAGCAACGACAGCGCGAGACGCGGCACAACCCCCTCCCGATTAGCCAGACGCCGACGAGCAAGCACATTATAGCGCATTCTCGCCAAGACGCCAATATTTTTTCCCCACGATTTCCCCACGTTGACGTGTTAGACTTGTTTCAGAAAAATGAAAAGGAGGAGAAAATGTTCAATCGAACACGAACGTTCATTTGCTTGATCGTCTGCGTTTTCGGCGTACTGGTCGTTGGTTGCGCGACGACTGCCGCGCCGGCAACGCCCGCGCCAATTCCTGTTACGGCATCGGCAACATCGACGCCGGTGCCGACGGCAACGGCGCTCTCACCCATCGCGCTGGAAATGATCAAGACGGTTCAAGCGTTTGAAGACGCGCGCAATCGCGGCGATACAGCGGCGCATGTTGCCTTGGTTACGATTGCCAAGCAAGAACTATTTCGCGGAAAAGCCGAGCACATGGCAGGAATGGGAGTTCAGAAGGAAATTTCAGATTGCACCGCGAGAGACGATCGCGTGATCTGCAAAGGCAAAATGCGAAGCGGGGTCCTGCCTTGCGGTTTCTCTGAATTGCAGTTCGCTTCGGTCGAATATGTGTTCAGGGACGGTAAGATCGACACCGCCACATACTCGTATTCGCAGGATTCTTACAGCGTATATTACCCGTTCGAGAAGGCATTAATGGCGTATATCGCAAAGAATCATCTCGAACTTCTCAACGATATGGGAAAGCTGACCAGGGAGGGAGGCGCGATAATGGTCACTATGACCAAAGAGTACTGTGCACAGCAACAATAATCGAAAGAGCGGTTGTTAAATCTGCCAGCCCGATGCACGTCGCGCGGTGAGAAAGTAGCAGACCCGAAGAGAACTCTGCATGGCAAACGAACAGCCGCGTTATCAAGCTTTTCTATTGCGCGTGTGGCAGGTCCAAAGTGACGGCAAGCTAACTTGGCGCGCATCGCTGGAAAGCGTGGATACAGGCGAGCGGCATGGGTTTGCATCGCTGGAAATTCTATTCGAGTTCCTACGTAAGCAAATGCAGAATCCCAAGCCAGAGCGTCAGACCGTCGAATAATCGCAGGGCGTACAAAAAGCAAGAGCCGGGGTTTTTCCCGGCTCTCTGTGTTTCATTCCTTCTTTATCTGTCTACTAACTACTGAAGATTGACTTCTGGATTACGCTTTCGCGACATCGACCAACTTGGCAAACGCTTTTTCGTCGTTGACGGCGAGATCCGCCAGCACTTGACGATTCACTTCGACGCCGGCTTTGGTCAAGCCCGCGATCAATTTGCTGTACGTGATTCCCAGCGGGCGCGCGGCGGCGTTGATGCGCACGATCCACAAGCGGCGGAAATCGTTCTTGCGTTTTTTGCGACCGACGGTGGCATAGTACTTGCTGTGCAACAGCGCTTCGTTCGCGCGGCGGAAGAGCAAGCGCCGCGACATCACTTGACCTTTGGTCTGCTTCAATACTTTTTTATGGCGCGCGTGGGATGCGACGCCGCGTTTTACTCTAGGCATTTTAAATCTCCAGAAAGAGATTAGAAATTGGAGATTCCTCGATGCGAATCTCTAATCTCCAATCGCCAATCTTAATTATTTATCGAGCGTGGGCGCGAGTTGATGAATCTTTTTCGCGCGTTTGTGACTTTCGACTGCCACGCGGCGGTCGAATGTGCGCTTGTTGCGCTTGGCTTTGCGGCGGCGCAAGTGCGATTTGCCGATGTGCGTCCGCATCAATTTGCCGGTCGCGGTAACCTTGAAGCGTTTTGCGGTTGCTTTGTGAGTTTTCAATTTAGGCACGAGACTAACTCCATTTTCGATTTCTGATTTTCGATTTTAGATTTAGAGATGAATCACGTCAGACGTCGATTTCCTGGGGCTCATTCCGGAAATTCGATGGGATTTTCCAATCGGCAATCTAAAATCGAAAATCGGCAATTTACAACAAACAGTCGGGGCTGAACCCCGACCACGACTCTGCTTATCGTTGCGGTACAGTCAATTCTTCCGGCGGCGGGACGACCACTTTGGTGCCGCGAATCAGCGCCGCGGCGGCTTCGGGTCCGCCTTTCATCGCGCCGGGGGTCAGCAACATCACCAAACTTTTGCCGTCCATCATCGGCGCTTGCTCGATGCTCGCCGCATCCGCGAGTTCCATCGCAACCTTTTCCAGAATGTCGCGCCCAATTGTCGTGTGAGTAATCTCACGCGCCCGGAAAATCACGCGGACACGAATCTTGTTGCCGTCCTTGAGAAACTCGCGTACGCGCTTGAGTTTGAATCCGGTGTGATACCAGTTCGTCTTCGGGCGAATGCGCAGTTCCTTGACTTCGATCGACTTTTGCGCTTTTTTCGCTTCGCGTTCCTTCTTCGTCCGCTCGTACATAAACTTGCCGAAATCGATGATGCGGCAGACGGGTGGTTGCGCGGTCGGCGCAACTTCGACCAGATCAAGATTTTTTTCTTGCGCCATTCGCAGCGCTTCGGACACGGTCATCACGCCGATTTGCTTGCCCTGATCGTCGATGACGCGAACTTCCTTGGCACGAATTTGCTGATTGATGCGAAGATTTTTGTCGCTGATTAGTGTCGCCCCTTTTCTCAAAATCGATCGTTTAAAGGCGGCGTGAATATAGCACAGGATTTGCCGCGCGTCAAATCGATTTAGCCGATGCGCTCCACCTGCGCGCCGTGCATGCTGGGCGCGACAATGCGAATGGTTCCTTCAACGCCGATGCGTTTCGCCGTGCGTTCCATCTCGCGCGCAACTTTGGTTGTGTTGCCTTGCGCAAAAGCGATGATGCTTGGACCTGCGCCGCTCAACGCGACACCTTTCGCGCCGGCGTTTCGCGCGGCATCGAACAACTCGTCCATTCCGCGCACCAACTTGGCGCGGTACGGGTGATGCAAGCGATCGCGCGTCGCTTGATTGAGCCAGTCCAATCGTTTTTCGTACAGCGCGGCGATCCAAAGTGCGGTGCGGCCGGCGTTATAAATCGCATCCGCGCGCGGGATGCGATTAGGCAAAACACTGCGCGAGACTTTGGTCAAGAGCGATTGGGTTGGCACAAAGATGACGGTGCGCAAATGGCGCGGCAACGCGATGCGCGCGGCTTGCACAAATTCGCCTTCTTGCACGGCGACAACCAAGCCACCAAGCAACGCCGGCGCAACGTTGTCCGGATGTCCTTCGAGAAGCGTCGCAAAAGTAACGAGGTTGTCGCGCGAAAAAGGATTGCTCATGAGTGCGTTCCCGGCGAGCATTCCGCCCACCAGCGCCGCCGAACTGGAACCCAAGCCGCTGGCAATTGGAATCACTGCGTCCATTTGAATTCGCAACGGCGGCATTTTTTGTTTCGCGCGTTCGTACACCAACAGCAAACCCTGAACGACGGCGTTGTCTTTGTTGCGCGGCAAACCGTGCGGACATTCGATTTCGAGTCCGCGCGCAATCGTTTCGATATGAATGGTGTTCCACCAATCGAGTGCGATGCCCATACAATCGAACCCGGGTCCAAGATTGGCGGAAGAGGCAGGTACGCGAATTTGTAAACGCATAAAAACCTTTCACCACAGAACACACAGAGAGCACAGAGAAAAAGCCGGATTTGTATTTTTTACTCTGTGTGCTCTGGTTTATAGCTCTAGTGCTTTTGTTAGTGCATCCATCGTCGTCGGAATTGCCGGCGGAATTTTCGCCTGCGCAATCGCATTGTCTGGGTCTTTGAGACCCGCGCCAGTCAAAATACAAACGATGCGCGCGCCACGCGGAATGCTACGCGGATTCTCGCGCGCGAGTTTCATAATTCCGGCAACGCCCGCCGCCGATGCCGGCTCACAGAACACGCCTTCGCGCTCGGCGAGGAATCGATACGCCGCCAGAATTTCATCATCGGTTACGGCTGCGATTAACCCGCCGGATTCAGCGCGCGCGTTCATCGCGCCGCGCCACGATGCCGGGTTGCCGATGCGAATTGCAGTTGCAAGCGTCTGCGGATTTTCAACCGGCGCGCCGTTGACAATGGGCGCCGCGCCCGCCGCTTGAAAGCCAAACATTTTCGGCAACCGCGACATTTTGCCGACACGATGATATTCGGTAAAGCCGCGCCAGTACGCGGTGATGTTGCCGGCGTTGCCAACCGGGAGCGCAAGAATGTCCGGCGCGTCACCAAACTCATCGACGATTTCAAACGCGCCGGTCTTTTGTCCTTCGATGCGGTACGGGTTGACGGAATTGACGAGCGTGATCGAACCTTGTTCTGCGAGTTCGCGCACCAACTTGAGCGCGACATCAAAGTTGCCTTCAATCGGCAAGACGCGCGCGTGATGAATGATCGCCTGCGACAATTTGCCAAGCGCAATCTTTCCCGACGGAATCACAACCGCGCACGTTAGCCCGGCGCGCGCCGCGTACGCCGCCGCACTTGCCGCCGTGTTGCCGGTGGACGCGCAAATCACCGCGCGCGATTTTTCTTCCATCGCTTTGGCAATCGCAACAACCATTCCGCGATCTTTGAACGAGCCGGTCGGATTGCATCCTTCGAGTTTCAGCCACACCTCCGCGCCGGTCGCGCGCGAAATTGCCGGCGCGCTGACCAGTGGCGTATTCCCTTCACCGAGCGAAAGCGCGGGCGTGTTGGATGTGATGGGAAGATAGGTACGGTAGGTGGCGAGGAGAGATTTCATAAACCATAGACCAGTATTCAAATTGATTACTGTGCCAGGAAACTCTCACTGGCTTTCGGACAACAACCGGGCGGCGGCATCCACTTGCGTATCTTCACCAATGATACCGACAATATCGCCCGCTTGGAATTCCAAAGCCGATTTGGGATTGGCAATCAATTGCTGGTTACGAATAATCGCAATAATCGACGCGCCGGTTGTGTCGCGGAGATGCGCCTCCGACACCGTTTGACCTACCACGCGGCTTGAGGCATCCAACGTGTGCCATACAATTTGCATACCGCGCGCGGCGCTGACCATTTGATCCAGCACATGATATTCTTCCGGCGCAACGAGGGTTGGATCGTAATGATCGCGGCGAACCATCTCGGCATATTTTTGCACATCTTGCGGCGGCACTTTGAGTCGCAACAAGGTGTGTCGCACAATTTCGAGTCCGCCTTCGAGTTCGGGATGGATGACATCCTGCGCGCCAAGTTCCGCCAATCGTGTTACGCCATCCCGCGTGCTCGCCCGCGCAATAATGGGCAGTTTGGGTGCAAGCTTGCGCGCCATCGCAACCACTACCTCGGCGGCGGCTTCATCGGGCAGTGTAACGACTAACGCTTTAGCGCGTTCTAAACCGGCATGCTCGATGATTTCAGAGTTAGCGGCATCGCCAAAAAGCGTCGGCGTTCCGGTGCGCGCCAGCTCCGCTATCCGCGGCGCTTCGGCTTCGATGACCAAACGCGGGATGCCTAGATATTCTAACACATGAACGATATGATGACCGACACGACCATAACCCACCACGACCACATGACCTTTGAGATGTTCGGTTGCGAGCAAACTGGTGGGACCATGATGATTCAAGCGTTTCCACAACATCGGAAAACGTTGCAAGAATGCCTCAACGCGAGGCATTCCTCGAAAAACAATCGGATTGAAGAGAATCGATAGAACAGCCCCAGCTAGAATCAACGAATATTGATCGCGCTCGATCAACTGCAAACTCAGCCCGGCGGTGCCGAGCAAGAAAGAAAATTCGCCGATCTGACTTAGCCCGGCGGCAACGACGATGGCTGTGCGCGCCGGGTAGGGAAATAAAAAGCCGATGGATGCGGCGATGATCGGTTTGGCAACGACGATGAGCAACGTGGTAATCAAGACCATCAAAGCATTTTCAAATAGGTAAATCGGATTGACGAGCATACCGACTGAGACGAAAAAGAGTACTGCAAAAATTTCACGAAACGGCAGAACATCAGCGCCCACTTGGTAACTGATGGTCGATTCGCTCACCATCACGCCAGCCAGAAAAGCTCCCAACGCGAGCGAGACACCAAATAATTCGGCGGCAATAAACGCTGTGCCCAGAGCAACCACAATCGCGGCAAGAATAAAAAGCTCACGCGAACCGGTCAATGCCATGCGCGAGAGAAGCCAGGGTACAAATCGCGCACCGACAATCAGCATCAGGGCAATAAAAAGAATCGACTTGGCAATTGTGATGCCCGCTGTAAGCCAGAACGACGCTTGATTCTCCGGCGCGAACGCGCGCATCACCACTAGGATAAAAACCGTCGCGATGTCTTCTACAATCAGCCAACCGACCGCCACGCGACCATGGATCGAGTTTAACAATCCTTGATCCACCAGTTGACGCAGGAGGACAACCGTACTTGCGATAGAGAGCGCCAATCCAAAAAGCAGACTCGCCGAAAGCGACCAGCCCCACACTTGGGCAACGGCAAATCCTAGCGCCGTAGCGAACGTCATTTGTAAAAACGCACCCGGGACCGCAATGTTGCGGACAACCCATAAATCGTGCAAGGAAAAATGTAATCCCACGCCGAACATCAGAAAGATCACACCGAGTTCCGCTAATTGACTGATCGCCTCCGCGTCACCTTCAAAGCCCGGCGTAAATGGACCGATGACTATACCCGCGAGCAAATAACCAACGATGGTTGGCATGCCCAGGCGACGCGCGAGCGCTCCGCCGGCAAAGGCGGTGAGCAGCGCAACCGTAATGTTGGTTAGCAAACTTATTTCATGCATAGGTTCACCCTGGAGATGACTCGCAAGCGTCTTTCGGTTGCAGATGTTGAAAGACGGAGGATTATTCTTTCGTCCTCCGTCTTGAGCGTTCGTCGTTACTTGAGTTCAAGTGATCTGCTCTGTACAATTCGCTTTGCCATCTCGATAAACTGCGCGAGCGGCATCGCTTTCAAATCTTCGCCGGAACGCAATCGCACCGCGACGGCTTGAGTCTGCTCTTCCTTGTCGCCGACGACCAGCATGTACGGAATCTTTTGCATTTGCGCGTCGCGGATTTTTGCATTCATTCGTTCCGCGCGTTCATCGACTTGAATCCGAAATCCTTGTTCGCGCATTTGCGCCGCGACAAAGTTTGCGTACTCAAGATGCCGGTCGGCAATCGGAATCACCATCGCTTGCACCGGCGCAAGCCATGCCGGGAATGCGCCAGCGAAATGCTCCAGCAAGAAACCAACCATCCGCTCGTGCGTACTGAGCGGCGCGCGATGAATGACCAGCGGCATTTCTTCCTGCCCGTTCTTGTTGATGAATTTCAAATCGAAACGCAACGGTTGCGCAAAATCCACCTGATTTGTCGCGAGTGTAAATTCGCGCCCGATCGCGCTCCAGATTTGCACATCGATTTTGGGACCGTAGAATGCCGCCTCGCCCGGCACTTCGACAAAGTTGACGCCGCCGTGCGTCATCGCGCGACGCACCATCTCTTCGGTTTTTTGCCACAGCGCCGGATTATCGACGTACTTTTTGCCCAAGCCGGCTTTATCGTGCGTGCTAAAGCGCATCACGTACTTGTCGATGTTGAAGAGTTTAAAGTACTTCATATACAAGTCGATCACGCCCATAAACTCTCGCTCGAACAATTCTTCCGGCACGTAGAGGTGCGCATCGTTCATCTGCATAAAACGCACGCGCATCAAACCGAACAACTCGCCGGATTTTTCGTAGCGATAACACGTGCCATACTCGGCGAGGCGCAGTGGCAACTCGCGGTAACTCCGCACTTTGCTTGCGAAAATCTTGTGGTGCATTGGGCAGTTCATCGGTTTCAAGAAATACTTGACACCTTCGAGTTCCATCGGCGGGTACATGCTATCGGCGTAGTACGGCAAGTGACCGCTCTTGAGGAACAATGCTTCTTTGGTGATGTGCGGTGTGCGGACGCGCACATAACCGGCTTCGCGTTCCGTTTCTCTCGCCAGCGCTTCGAGTTCTTCGATCAAGACGCCGCCGTTGGGCAACCACAACGGCAAGCCGGGTCCAACATCTTCGTCGAGGACAAAGATTTCCATTTCCTTGCCTAGTTTCCGGTGGTCGCGCTTTTTCGCCTCTTCGATTTGCCAGAGGTACTCGTCCAATTCTTTTTTCGTCGCAAAGACTGTGCCATAGATGCGTGTGAGTTGCGGATTCTTTTCGTCGCCGCGCCAGTACGCGCCGGCAATCGATAATAGTTTCAACGCGTCCACCGGGATTTCGCCGGTGTTGGCGACGTGCGGACCGCGACACAAATCGACAAACTTGTCGTGCGTATAAATCGAAACGCTTGTTGCCGCGTTCACGCCGGCATTGCCGTGCTCGTCCAACTCGCCAGCGGCGAGCGCGTTGATTTGATCGACCTTAAAGGGCTGATCGCTGAACTTGGCGCGCGCCGCATCGATGGCAAGTTCCTCACGCGTGAACGGGTGCTTGCCTTTGATGATCTCTTTCATCCGCGCTTCGATGGCAGGCAAATCGTCCAACGTTGCCGGGCGCGGCAATTGAAAGTCGTAATAGAATCCCTCATCGATTGCCGGACCGAATCCGAATTTTGTGCCGGGAAACAAATCCATCACGGCTTGTGCCATAATATGCGCCGCCGAATGGCGCATCGCGTATAATTTCTCGTCCATTTTAGATTCTCCGATTGACCACGCAGGTGGTCGCTAATTTTTTTGTTGATGTAAAAGTTGTCGTCTCAGTCGCATTCTTGGTCATTACGACCACCCCCTTTTTGAGGATCTGCTGCTTCTACAACCGGCAAGCTCAGGGCGAAGCCAAAGCATTGATTAACTTGACCATTTTCTTGGCAACAAATTCCAGTACCTGCATAACCACATCATGCCGACCATGATACTCTAAGATCACGACAATGACCCAAACCACAAGCCCAGCGATAGCCAGCACGGAAGTGACTGCATCTACAAAAAGTTTAGCGGCGCTGGGACCCTCATTTAACGAGGGTTGACGAATTTCGATAAATGCATGTGTGCGCCTGCCCCAAACCCGGAATTGAAAAACAAAGAATCCTAAAGCGGTTGCAATCGATATTCCAAAAAGAAACGAGCCAATATCTAAAGGTCCACCTAGGACTCGCAACAAATCCGATCGAACGATCAGGGCACTACCACCCACAAAAAAGATTAGGATAAGGATCCGAGCCACGCGTGGCAATCTCCACGTCGAGATACCCGGGGAAGTTCGGCCATGATGGTGGGTTGCCCAAGCCCGCCTTGAGCGCGCCGCGCGCTTGCGTTCACTCGATATTTAGATATAATGGAACGCGCGTTCTAATTGGAAAAGAATTCAGAATGTCAGATTGGCTTGATGTGCTTGCTTATCTTGATTTAATTGATCCGATTGAAGGTTTTGTCTCCACCTTTCGTTTTGCAGATTGGAAGGGAGCGTATCGTCGCGCCGGTTGGATTGGACTTGGGAATGAATTCTTGGCGAGTCTTGTTGCACTGAATTGCTGGTCCATTTGGGTACAACGCGGTCAAGGTTGGAACGGCATTGAAATCGAAGCTTTACTGAAACGTCACGGTGTTACAATTTGGGGACGTGGTTTCTTGGGCGATCAAATCTTTTTCCGCGTCAAGAAACGCCAAGCCCGCTGGGCAGAATATCTTTTACTCCGCGCCGGCGTCCCCGTGACCAGCGTCCTTAATGAACCTCGCAACGTTGAATGGACAGAAGATTACGCTCCCGGCTCCGAGCCGCCAACTCGCGCCGCGCATTCAGGTTTCGATCTGGTTGAATTCTTCCGCGAACTTTTCCGCTAATCTTCTTTTTCAACTGTGAAGAACTCGCCGGTCTCGGTGAGCATATACGTTTCAAGGTACGCGGTCGCATCATCGTGTTTGGCAACCCGCACGGCGATGCCGCGATTGCGCGCCGCTTCGGTCAGTTCGGGCAATTGCATCAGCGTGCGCGGAATCGATAGCACGCGAATCAAATGCTCGCCCCAGCGCGACGCATAATATCGGCGATTCTCTTCGCCGCGCGTACCCGCCTCCGGCGATTTTACCACCGCGATGTCATCCGCACTGATTTCGCCTTCGACGAGTACTTCCGGCGAGCGAAACAGACCTTGATTGTATTGGTCGAGCGGCACTGCCATCTTTTCGTACGCGGCAATCAGCCGCGCAGCGATTTCCGGATTCTTGGGCTGTCCACGACCAATATGGTTCACATACGCCGCCACAAACAATTCCATTGGTGCAACACGACATCGCGCCACTTCCACGCGCGCGCGCAAGCAGATGTACTTTGGATTTTCGTTATACCCCATCACGTCATAGTCCGGCGCCATCCACGCGTACACCGAACTATCACGCAAAGCAGATTCTACCTTCATTACCCGCGCGCCGACTTTGAGACCTTCCTCCGAAATCGCATCCAAGTCTTCAGCGCGAGCGTAATGAAACAAATCGATTGTTGCCACAATCCCACTCCTTTCGCAATGATGAATCGGCGATGAAAAAAATAAAAAACTCTCGACGTCCTTATTGGGACGAGAGAGTTCTCCCGCGGTTCCACCCAGATTTGCACACGCACATCAGCGGGCACGTGCACCCTTGATTGACAGGTAACGGTTGTCCCGGGAACTGGTCCGGCTCGCAAGTGGTTTTCATCGAAAGCTTGCCAACCGCGCTCTCAATCACGACGCGATCTCCCTGTCGCAACGTTTCGATTACTCGTCTTGGTCATCACTTTTGATTTTCTGTTCGGTCTTGCTGATCGTATGGGCGGTATAGGGCTCGAACCTATGGCCTCAGCGATGTCAACGCTGCGCTCTAGCCAAACTGAGCTAACCGCCCGCGTGCGTTCGCATTATACCACAAAATCTTTGGCGCGCAAATGCTTCCGGCGACGCGTGGCTAAAAATCATCCAACCATTTTCCGAAATCTTCCAATGTGCCGCGCCAATCTGCCGGCGCATCGGTGTGCGTGTCGCGCGTAACCCAGAAGGTTTTCATCCCCGCGCGATTTGCCGGCACAATGTCGTTTTCGATTTCGTTGCCGACCATCACGCAATCTGCCGGCGCGCATCCAATCAGCGCGGCGATTTCGCGATAGTACGCAGGATGCGGTTTGCTCGCGTGCATCGTTTCATAATCGGTGATCAAGGTGTATGGCAAATCGGCGATGTTGCCCCATTCCATTCGTTGGAGAATGGCGGTGCGTGGGAAAACGGGCATCGTCGCCAGCACAAGTTGGAAACCGCGGTGGAAGATTTTTTCCAACACGCCGCGCGCGGCGGGAATCGGTTTGACGAACGACCGCAGACGCGGATAGTCGCGCGCGTAGAAATCATCGAACAGTGGCATCAGCGCTGCTGCCGAATGTCCGATCCCGGGAAAGAAATCGGCGGCGAATTTTTCGGCGATGGTGCGCGCAGAATCGTGATTCAACACGGCGGCGCGCGTCGATGATTGCAGTTGCGCGATCAGTTTTTCCGGCGGAATCACGTGCGCCAACTTTTTCGTCAGCGCGGCAAAGTACGCCGGCAGAAACGTCTCCATCGAATCATCCACGAGCGTGCCATCGAGGTCGAGCAAAATGGCTTGAGGCAGCGGCATCTTTTTTATCCTTACGAATTTCTTCCATTTTACCATGCGCGAATCACAGGTCAAATCTGCCACCGCGCGCGGTGGCAAGTGGGGTTGACCTGCACGTTATATCTCATTATACTTGGAACGGAATCGGCGATGATGCCCAATTCTTTTCCTGATCAAATCGATCCTCGCTCAAGCGCGATTAGTTTTGACAATCGACTCGCCTCTGATTTACCTCGCCCCGGCGAGATGAAGACGCCGGAACGCGCTGCGCGTCTGGTTCGGCTCGCCACCCGGGTTCGCTGGTTGGTGCCACTTGTTCTCTTGATCGTTGGCGTGAGCTACGTTCTTTGGGAAAATTTCATTATCGATAGTCATCCCTTCTTTTCGGCTCCGCTGTTGCTGGGTCTGGCGATGCTGGGCGTGGCGGCGCCGCTGATCACTTTTCTGGCGTTGACCTGGGCGCAACGCGCCGCGATTTTGTTCGAGCACGCGGAACAGCGGCGCGAACGCGAACATCAGCAATTGTTGATGTTAAACAAAATTGGCGAGGCGGTCAATCAATCGTTGGAGTTGGATGCTGTCTTGAATCGCGCCATCGATCAGGTGTTGGAATTGTTGCACCTTGAATCCGGCGAAGTGCGGTTGATCGAAGAGGGTCAATTGATTCTGCGTGCCTCGCGTCGTGTCTCGGAACAATTTCTGGCGACCGAGCGCGTGATTCCGATGGGACAATGTCTGTGTGGTAAAGCGGCGCAAACCGGGCAAATCGTGGCGATTGAGGACATTGGCAAAACGCGGAGTCTCACCGGCACCGCTTGTGCGTGCGAAAGATTTCACTCCGTCTTGAGCGTGCCGGTGCGAACGGCGGATCGCGTGGTCGGTGTGATTCACGTGGCGAGTAAAGAAGCGCGGAACTTTGATCCGAACGAACGCGACCTTTTAATGGCGGTGGGTCAACAAATCGGCGTCGCCATCGAAAAAGCGCGTTTGCTCGCGCAATTGAAACGGCTGAATCAGGAATTGGAAGAGCGCGTCGTAACGCGCACGCGCGAATTGATCGACGCGCGCGAAGAATTGATTCGCAAAGCGGATACGCTGCATCAAATCTTGAACGAAGAACGCCGGGTGGAAGAACGCACCCGCGCGCACATCGCACACGATTTGCACGACAGTGTTCAGCAATTGATTATCGGCGCGCTGTTTGAAATCCAATCGGCGCGGGACTCGCTCGCGCGCAATCCGGATATGACGGCGGTGCGTTTAGCATCGACGCAGGATTTGCTCCGCCGCATCGAATTGGAAATGCGGCGTGCCATTTACAGTCTGCGTCCGACCGCGCTCGACGCGCATGGCTTGGTGCCGGCGCTACGTGAATACGCCGATGGTTTTTCCCGGCACTCGGGCATCGAATGTATGGTGACGGTGGACGGCACACAACGCCGGTTCAATCCGGAATGTGAAGTGGCGGCGTTTCGAATTACGCAGGAAGCGTTGAATAATATCGAAGCGCACGCGGCGGCGAAGCACGCGCAGATTCATCTGGCGTGGGGGGTGCGTGATCTTCGGATCGAAATTGTGGACGATGGTAAGGGATTCGACATTGCCGAAGTAACCCAGCAACCGCGCTCGCATTTAGGTTTGATCGGGATGGCAGAACGCGCCGAAAGCGTCGGGGGGGCGCTTGCTGTGAATTCGCGCGTCGGTGAAGGGACGCGTGTTTCGTTGCGGGTGCCGGTCAATTAGAAGGAGAAGATGGGTATGATTCGAGTGATGATCGTGGATGATCATCCGATTGTGCGCCAAGGGGTGCGGGGTGTGCTAGCGAATCATCCCGATATTCAAGTCGTTGGTGAAGCGGACAATGCCGCCACGCTTTTTGCAATTGTCGATTCGCTCAAGCCGGATGTGATCTTGCTGGATATTCGAATGCCGGGACAAAGCGGCATCGAGGTTACGCAACGGCTCAAGCGCGATTATCCAAACATTCGGGTGATCATCCTGACGACGTACGACGACGACGAATACCTCTTTGGCGCGTTACGCGCGGGCGCGGAAGGATATATGCTCAAGAGCGCGTCGCAGGAATCGCTCGCCGATTCGATTCGGCAAGTGGCGCGCGGCGAACGCTTGCTCAGTCCCGATCTGGTCGGTAAAATCATGCGCGAGTTTAGAAATCTTGCCAACGATAAAGCGCGCGCGGAATCCGGTTTGACGGATCAGGAATTGCAAGTCTTGCGAATGATTGCGGCGGGCGCGACGAACAAGGAGATTGCGGAAAAACTGTACTGGAGTGAAGTAACGGTCAAGCGCAAAGTCCAGGACATTCTCGAAAAGATGGGGGTGGCGAATCGCGCGCAAGCCGTCGCGGAAGCGGGCAAGCGCGGGTTGTTGTAGATCAGGAGAATGCCCACATCATCAAAAGCATAAAAGCAAGCGAGTGCGCGATTTCGATGACGCCAAGACGTGGCAGATTTACGCGGGTTGGACGCTCCAACGCGCCGATTAGAACTTTGGGCAACGGGATCAGCATCGCAAGTATGGCAAATGCCGAAAGCCATCCAAGCATCGCCAATATCCCAACGATGATCAAGGCGATGATGGTGTAGAGAATGGGCGCACGCGCCGCCAATAAGCGTGCACGCCAATTCGATGCGGGGGTGGTCATGCGGGGTTGTTCACGCACTTTGAATTTGATATAGTACACCGTGCCGCCAAAATATAGTAAATTCAGTGCATACAACATCACCGCCGTGATGTTCCACGCGCCGGCGAAAAAGACGTAACCGCCCGGCGCTGCCAAAGTTGCGCCGGCAATTGCCGTCCATTCACCCAGCACGCTCATCTCCAACCGGCGCATCGCCAGCCATAGATGAACTCCCAACACTCCGCCGCCAATCAAACCGATGAACACCAAACTCCAAATCTGCGTGATACTTAACAACGTGACGCCGCCCAATAATGCCATTGCGCCATAAACGCCAATCCACAGCACCCAGTTGCGTTCCCCTTTGGGATTTTGCGTTTTGACAAGCAACATCAATGGATAGCGTACCAGAAAGAAACCGAATGCAGTTATCAAGAACACAAGCACCACAATGCCGGTATGGGTAGAATTATTCAAAGCGCTGTGGCGAAATCCAAGGGCTAGACCAATTACAAGCGGGACGAGAAACATTGCCCACGCGCCATGCTCGTGCGGTAATAAAATCGATAGCGGCTTTTTTGACATTAATTTTTTCCTTACGCCTCAACTCCCAATTTTCACAGCGATGGATTATAATCCGATTAGAATGTTTGGCAATCCAGCAACTTGTACTCCCGTGATACTTTTGCGCTCGCCGATGACCCATTTGTACCTCGACACTCGCCCTAATTTTCTTGTAGAATGCGGGCAAGTGTTGGGCACAAGTTTGCAATCGTCGCCTAGTCAAACCCACAGCCGGGTTGTAACACGGCGGTTCTTCCCGCTGAGACCGACCTGCGTTTTGTCGTAACGCAGTCGGTTTTCGTTTTCAAGAGATTTAGAATACCGGAGAATCGTTATGGCTAATGAGCAGAAAGACCTGACCGAAATCTATTCGCCTTTGCCCGATGTGGTGGCGAATGCGAACGTCAAATCGTATGAAGAAATGGCACGTCTCGCCGAGAAAGACTTGGCCGGTTTCTGGGGCGCGCGCGCCGAAGAGTTCGAATGGTTCAAGAAATGGGACAAGGTTTTGGACGATTCGAACAAACCGTTTTACAAATGGTTCGTCGGCGGGCAGGTGAACATTGCCTACAACTGTCTCGACCGGCACATCAAGACGTGGCGGCGTAACAAACTTGCGCTGATCTGGGAAGGCGAGAATGGCGAAGTGCGCACCTTTTCGTATCACGCGCTCAACCGCGAGGTGTGCAAGTTTGCCAACGTGTTGAAAGCAATGGGCGTCAAGAAAGGCGATCGCGTTACGATTTATATGGGGCGCGTGCCGGAATTGCCGATTGCGATGCTCGCGTGCGCGAAAATCGGCGCGGTGCATTCAGTCGTCTACGGTGGCTTTTCCGTCGAAGCGTTGCACGGCCGCATCGAAGACAGCCAATCGAACGTCGTCATCACGTGCGACGGCGGTTTCATGAACAACAAAATCGTCGAACTGAAAAAGATCGTCGATGAAGCGTTGAAACGCGCGCCGACCATCGAACACGTCATCGTGTTCAAACGCACCGGGCACGACGTGTATATGGAACAAGGGCGCGATTATTGGTATCACGAATTGATGGGCTTGCCGATTGCGCGTACGAACGGCAGTGGGCGATGCGAAACTGAAGTGATGGACGCCGAAGACCCGCTCTTTTTACTTTACACTTCCGGCACAACCGGCAAACCGAAAGCGATTTTGCACACGCACGGCGGTTATATGGTCGGCACGGCGACGACGTTGAAATGGGTTTTTGATTTGAAAGAAGAAGATCGTTGGTGGTGCTCCGCCGATCCGGGTTGGATTACCGGCCACTCGTACATTGTTTACGCGCCACTGCTTTTGGGCGCAACGTCTTTTATGTACGAAGGCGCGCCGACGTACCCGTATCCAAATCGCTGGTGGTCGCTCGTCGAAAAGTACGGCATCACCGTTTTCTACACCGCGCCCACCGCGATTCGCGGCTTGATGCGTTTCGGCGAATCGTGGCCCAACCGCCACGACTTGTCATCCCTCCGATTGCTTGGCACCGTCGGCGAGCCGATCAACCCGGAAGCGTGGAAGTGGTACCATCGCGTCATCGGCAAAGGGCGTTGTCCGATTATGGACACGTGGTGGCAGACAGAAACCGGGATGTTTATGATCACGCCTCTGCCCGTGACAAATCTAAAGCCGGGCAGTGCGACGCGCCCGTTCCCCGGGATTCAAGCCGACATTTACGACGAACAGGGCAAGCCGGTCAAACCCGGCGAAGAAGGTTATCTCGTTCTCAAACAACCGTGGCCCGCGATGTTGCGGACGATCTATGGCGATCCCGACCGCTACGTCAGTCAGTACTGGAGCAAATATCCCGGCGTCTATTTCACCGGCGATAGCGCACGCAAAGACGAAGATGGTTACTTTTGGATCATCGGTCGCGTGGACGATGTCATCAAAGTGTCCGGCTATCGTCTCGGCACCGCCGAAATCGAATCGGCGTTGGTCAGTCATCCGGCCGTCGCGGAAGCGGCGGCAATCGGTTTACCCCACGAAATCAAAGGACAGGCGATTCACACTTATGTTCTGCTCAAGCAAGGACGTGAGTCCTCGGAAGCATTGATCGAAGAACTCAAACAACACGTTGGGCATGAGTTGGGTCCGATTGCCAAGCCCGAAAAAATCACCATCGTCGACAAGTTGCCCAAGACGCGGAGCGGCAAAATTATGCGCCGCGTGTTGAAGGCGCGCGCGCAAGGTCTACCCGAAGGGGATGTCACGACACTTGAAGAATAAAAGACTTGCCGGCGCGGTGTGATACTTTTGCACTTGGCGATGACCTGTTTGTACGTCGCTCCTCTTCCAGATTTGTGCTAGAATCGAAATTAGCCGCACCGCTGGAAGGAGAACAAAGGAGGAACAATGTCTACCGTTCCGCCTTCGGACGTTGCTTATCGAGTTCTGCGACTCGAACAGCAATTGGATTCATACGAGCACTTGCACGCCGAGGAGTTACGGCAAATTCGCGACGCGCTCGAAGAACTTAAAGCACTTGTGCTTGCACTGGCGCAAGAGCAAGCCAAGCCGGACGATAATGTGCCGGTCGCATCTTAAACCCAAAAACCTTGCGAAAGAATCTTTCGCAAGGTTTTTTAATCGTTGCGCGCCTTTACAAATCGGTGTAAAATCAGGTTGATGACAAACACCCAACCCATCACCGAATTACCAGAAGATCGACATTGGTGGTTCGCCACCCGCACGTGGTCGTTATTGAATTTGCTCGACGCGCATGTCACGCGCCGCGAGGGTAACGTACTCGATATTGGTTGCGGCGCGGGCAACATGATTCATCACCTCGCGCGGTACGGGCGCGTGCAAGGCATCGAAGTTGATGCGCGCCCGGTGGCGATGGCGCAAGCGCGCGGCTATGATGTGCGCCAAGCTGACGCGACGCGCGGGATTCCATTTCCAGATGCCTCATTTGATTTGGTTACTGCGCTCGACGTGATTGAACACGTCGACGCAGACGAAGCGATTCTGCGTGAAGCGTTTCGCGTGGCGCGTCCCGGCGCAACGCTGGCGATTTCGGTGCCCGCGTTTCAATGGCTCTGGAGTTACAACGATGTTTTGAACGGACACAAACATCGTTACACGCCCGGCGAATTGCGCGAACGCGTCGAGCGCGCCGGCTTTCGCGTCAAGCGATTGACGTTTGGATTCTTTCTCGTCTTTCCAATGTCCGCGCCGCTGATTCTGCTACGGAATCGAATGGGACAGAAAAAAGAATTGCGGTCGCATCACCTTTCGCAAGACGAGTACCAAGTCGAAATGGAGCCGGTGTCGCCGTGGCTCAACACCACTTTGCGCGGCGTCGGTCGAGTGGAAGCCGCGCTCGTCAAGCAAATCGATTTGCCGATTGGTACGTCATTGATGGTCGTGGCGGAGAAAGCTTAGGAGGTACTAAAATGCCAAAAATCGAAGAAGAAAAACAATTATCATGGGAAGATCATCTTGCCGAAGCGATCAAAGCGTTTCGCGGCGAGATGAAAGAGATGCACGCTGAATGTTTGCCCGCCGATTTCCACACGCATCGACGCGCGGCACAAAAAGAAATGTTGCTCGCGTGGCGGTCGCTGATCGATGCGCGCATCGAAAAACTTGAGAAAGCGGAAAAGACAAAGTCCGCGCCGAAAGCAACCAAAATCAAAGTCGAATAACGTCAAGCGCGAAACGTAAACGGATGCGATTGTCATTCGTTTACGCTTCGCGGTCGGAATGACTCAACCGCACACTGATTGTTCGCTCATTCGTAACCCACACCATCCCCGCTCGTCCTCCGCGTACGCGATGCACATTTTTGCGCGGCGTAACGATGACATCGACCACCGAATTGCTGCGCGCTTGCGAGTACTGCGCCGCGAGTTTTGCCGCTTCTTGAATTGTCGCTTCTGGAATTTCGCGCCCGGCACGAACGATGACCACGTGCGCGCCGGCGATTCCGCGCGCGTGGAGCCACAAATCATCGGCGCGCGCGCGGCGAAAAGTAAGCTCCTCATTCTGCCGCGCGTTCTTGCCGACGAGCAGCGTGAATCCGTCTTGCGAAGTGAATGTGCGTGGCTCGCTCGGCTTGACTTTGATTTTTTGTTTCGCCTCGGTCAGCAAGCCGGCTTCGCGCGCAGCGACGATTACTGCATCAATCTCCGCCCGATTCTCTGCGAGTTCCAAATCGTTCAGCATTTGCTCCGCGTATTCCACGTCAGCGTTTGCTTGCGCCAGCAACGCCGGCACGCGCGCCGCTGCCTCTTTCGCGCGATGATACTCTTTGAAATACCTTTGCGCGTTCTCGACGGCGGACAATTTTGGATCAAGCGCAATCTCCAATTTCCCAATCTCAGTTTCTGCGTTTAATTTTTCCTGGCGCGGCTGGATTTGCGACACGTGCGCAAAAATCGTCTCGCCGCTCACGCGCAACCGCTCGAGGTCGCCGGCGCGGGCTTGCTCTTGCGCGAGCGCGTCGCGTTTGCGGACAAGTTTATCACGCGCCTCGACAAGTTGAAATCGCAAGGGTTCTTTGACTGCCGCGTACGATTCTGGCGTGCCGTAAAATGTTTCGATGGCGGCGCTGATGGATGAGAAATTTTGGTGATGGGGCAAGTGGGTGATTAGGTACGGCGCAAACGCGGCGGGTTCATCGTCTTGGTACGCCACGCACGGTTGCCAAGGTGCGCGCGTCAATTCCATCAGAATCTGCCAAATGCGTTCCGGCTTGTTGGTGCCAGCGCGACATTCCACTTCGCGCGCAAGCAAGGGACTGACACCGGCAATCGATTTGACCAACACACGCCACACCGGTTCGTCGGCGTGCTCGGCAAGGATTTGCGCAAGATCGTGTGCGGTAAACGTCGTTCGTTTATTTTGCGGCGGGGGCGGCGCATATTTTCGATGAGGCAACGTCACGCGCACACGATTCATCGCCGGCGTCACGCGCTTGACCGCGTCGAGCACCACGCCCGCCGCGTCGAGCAAAATGAGGTTCGAGTACTTGCCCATCGTTTCGACGATGAGTGTGGACACGCCTTCGCTTGAATGATCGAATTCGATTTGAAGGACACGTTCGTGCGGCAGTTGCGTGATGGAATTGATGAACGCGTTCGCGGTGTGCTTGCGAAGGAGTAAAAGTAAAGGCGAGGGGGTTTCGCCGGTGCCGCGCAGTTTTTGCGAAACAAGATGCACGCGTGCGTCGTCGGGGTGCGCGGTGACAAAAAGATAGCGGCGTTGATGTTGCGCGTAGATTTCAAAACCAAACGCGAGCGCATCCAACTGGACAATCTCTTGGACCCGCCCGCGCAGAATTTGTTCGTTCAGTTCATCGACGACGGCAGAGAGGGTCGTGGCGTCAAACATCGCGGACGATTGTAAACCAGAACCCGGTTTTCCGCAAACCCTCACCTTTTATTTTTGCTGAACCTTGTCTAGCAAGAATGCTTCGCCAATTTGATTTTCGATTGCCACCTCGCGCAGCCGCAAGCCGCGTACGTGGCGCGCAAAAAAGCCGGCGCGTTGCATCGATTGAATATCGTCCGCCATATCCGGTTCGCCAGCGTGCGCGTCCGTTGCCATTGCAATCGACACATCATCGAACGAAACATCTTCAATCGGCATTTCTGGCAAGCCGTACAAAAATGCGGCGGCGTAATGCGAATTGCGTGCGGTGATGTGGCTGTAATGAATGCGGCGAAAAATTGGCGTGCCGCCGGTGATCGGTTGCGGCTGTTTGTTCGAGACGAACTGATTGCCGCGCGCGTTGATGTGATAGTACAGATTCATCGTGAACGGACACAACACATCGGTCATCACGAGGTTCGACGCGCGAATGTCTTCGACGATGCCGCCGCGCCCGCGCCGCGATTTCAAGCGAATGCCGCGATCGGTGCCGACGAACACACAATTCGAAATGACGATGTTGCGCACGCCGCCGCTCATTTCACTGCCGATGACGATGCCACCGTGCCCGTGCACCATCGTGCAATTTGTGATTGTGATGTTCTCACAGGGAACGAGCAATTCTTGCGATTCAGTTTCGATGCCGGATTTAATCGTTACGCAATCATCGCCAACGTCGATGTGACAATTGGAAATATGGACGTTGCGGCACGAATCGGGATTGATGCCGTCGGTGTTCGGCGAGTCGGCGGGGTTGCGGATGGTCACTTGATCAACGGTTACATTTTCGCAATGCACAGGATTGATTGTCCACGCCGGCGAGTTGGTGAGCGTGACCCCTTCGATGAGAACGTTCGTAGAGTTTGAAAACGCAATCAATCGCGGGCGCGGCGCGTCAAGTGTTTGCGCGCGATGCAGTTGCCACCACCTCTCGCCGCGTCCGTCGATGATGCCGCACCCGGTCACCGCGATATTTTTCAACCCATCGCCGGCAATAAGCGGCGCGTGCGTTGGTTGCGTCACACCTTCCCAACGCATCGTAACGAGTGGATAATCGGCAAGATTTTGACTCCCGAGCAAAACCGCGCCGGCGTCGATGAACAACGTGATATTGTCGCGCAGAAAAATCGAACCGACGACGTACTTGCCGGCGGGAATAAAAATCGTTCCGCCGCCGATGTGCGCGGCGGCGTCAAGCGCGCGTTGCATTGCCGGCGAATCGAGCGTGATGCCATCGCCGATGGCGCCATAATCGCGAACGTTGAACAAACACGTTGGCATTTATTTCTCCGCTGGCTTCCATCCGCCCAAAACATTTTCGATCGTGTACTTGGGCGCTTCACTTTCACTCAGGACACGGCGCGCGGAGTGTTGCAGCGCCCCAGGTCCCGTACTGCCGTACTCGAAAAACCGCGCATCCTGGGGATAGAACCAAATCTGCTTGCCGTCCTTGTCCCATCCGTGCATCCGCTCCCAACCTGGGGCGATGATGTGTGAATCCATCCAACAATTTTTGAACACGACACAGCCCACCGCGTTTGGATTTGCCGAACGCGTACCATCTGCCCATAATGTCGTGGGATGCCAGGGACGCCCGAGCGCAACCGAGGCGTCGGCTAATTCCGGCAACGCTTTTTTCAAGCGGCAATTGACAAACAAAAATCCGTACGCGTTCGATAGCAATGTGCTTGCGGCGGTAATGTAGCCGCGATCGCGCGACACAAGGTCGCAATCGTCGAACACGGCTTGCCCCGCGCCAAAAATAAAATCGATGTGCCCGGTGATGTAACAGTGCTGAAAATAACTGCGCCCGGCATTGACCAACAGTGTATCGTGATAACCAACGAGCGCCACGTTTTTGAGAATGACGCAGTCGCTGGCTTGGTTGATTCTCAGGGCAACCGCTTGAGTATTTTTAAAGCGCGTAGGATCGTAACTCGCTTTGGCGGCATTCGCCGGAAAATCAAAACTATTTTCGATTGTGAGGTTTTCGAGACACACCTCACGCGCCAGAATGGATACACTCGCGCTACCGAATGTACCATACGTCGTTCCATCGGGCTTTTTGGTGTCCGCCGCATCGTCAAACGTTAGGATGGTTCGATCCTGGCTTTCGCCGATGAGTGTGATGAGCGGTTTATCGATTGTCAGTTTTTCGTAATAGCGACCATTCTTGATCAAGATGATATACGGCACAGTCAAGTTGTTAGGGGCGTCGTCCAACGCGCTGGCAACCTGGGTGTACATCTTGATGCTATTCACGTTTGCGCCGGGGGCGCCGGCGTAATGGCTATCAACAATCGCGTGCGGATTCATAATTTTCGATTTCGGTACTTGCCAGAAGAAATGCGCCAACGCCGTGATGATTATCGGTTACGCGCGGCTCGCTGATGTAATATGCGTACGAACCGTCACGGTACGGCGTGCCGCCCAAGCCCGCACTGCGACACGTGTTCGTCAAATGCACGTGACCCGCCTCATCGAGTTGAATAAATTGTTCGATGATGCCGGCATACGCACGTTGCGCGATTCCCCCAAATTTTTCGGCGAGATATTTTTGTCGCGCGCCTTTTGTCATGGCGTACACAAACATACACGATGCGGACGATTCAAGGTAATTGCCCGCGCGAGTTCCTTGATCGAGCAATTGATACCACACGCCGGTCGATTCATCTTGCACACGCACAACTGCCTCCAGCGTACGCTGCAAAATGGCACAGAGATCATTTCGGCGTGCGTGGTCGCGTGGTAGAAAATCGAGCACATCGACGATTGCCATTACGTACCACCCCATCGCGCGTCCCCAGAAATGCGGCGAACAACCGGTGTCTGGATTTGCCCAGCGTTGTTGTTGGCTTTCGTCCCAGGCGTGGTAGAGCAACCCGGTTTGCGGATCGCGCGTGTGTTGTTCGATCAAGATAATTTGATGAACGATGTCGTCGAATGCGCGTGATGCGTGTGGGGTGGGGCGTGCGAAGGTGGCTTCGTACTGCGCGTAAAAGGCATCCGCCATATAAATGCCGTCGAGCCACATTTGGTTGGGATAAATTTGCTTGTGCCAAAAACCATTCGTTTTGGTGCGCGGGTGCGTGTCGAGTTGGGAACGCAAAAGGTCGAGCGCGCGTTTGTATTTTTCGTCGCGCGTCATGGCATAAAGATTGAACAGCACTTTGCCGGTGTTCAATCGATCAACATTGTATTCGTCCACCCGGTAACCACGAATCGCGCCGTCGGGCTGCACGAACGCATCGATGTTATGCTTGATGTAATCAAAATATTTTTGCTCGCCGGTTGCGCGCCAGATATTTTCATATCCCTTGAGCACGAGCCCCCATTGATAATTCCACTCGTCGGCGAGCAAAGGGAAGCGCGCCATCGTCGAATCTGCCATGCGCACAGACCATCGTTCAGACAAGAGTTCCTCCAATCGACCACCGACCCCCACGCTTTTGCGGCTTGTTGGCGGCGGTTAGATTTCCCACCCCGGTAAAAATTCACGACTTGCCTGCAACATTTCATCGAACATTTCCCAGGTTTCGTCCGGTGGTAGACGATTCGCGGGATCATTCAACACGGCTTGGAACGCCAAATTTTTGTCATGGGTCAACGCCGCTTCGACGATCATCTCTTGATTGCTGACGTGGCGCGCGATAAGCGATTGCACACCGGCGGGCAACGCTCCAGCGGTGATGGGCTGAACGTGATTGCGTGAAAAACGCGCGTTCGTTTCGACGACAACATCCAGCGGCAAATTCAAAATTTGCCCGATGTTTTTGACGTTCACATTCGTCACCAAATCGCCGAGACCAAGCAGTGCTTTGATCTGCGCGACACCTTCTTCGCCCGACGCGTCGATCACCAACGGCACGCGTCCTTCCATCAAGTCGCGCGTCTTTTGCGGTGCAACACGCCAGCGTTCGATGCGGTACGACACCGGCGTGCGAATGATGCCCCAACGAAACAGTTCTTCCGGCGAGCGCGTGAATCCCGGCATAAATTCGACGAGGTGACGATCACCGGCAGCAGCGAGAATGCCAAAGCGTTTGAACAATTCAAACTTGACTTGATGCACACTGTACCACCAATCGTGCCAACTTTCGACTTCCGCGCGCGTGTACTCGCGCACAACGCCCGGCTCTTCAATGTGTCGCCGCACGAGCGCGAGCAAATCCACGTCGCGATAAAACGCGCGGTCGAGCCACGTGAAATGATTGATCCCGATGACGTTCGTTTCGATTTCTTGGCGCGCCGGTGCGGGCGTAACCTTCAGGTATTTTTCAACGAGCGAGGCGAGCAAGTGTTGCGTGGAGAAAACCTCGTGACAACAACCAAACACTTTCAGCGATGGTTCAACGCGCGTGAGTGTGCGCGTGCAAATCGTCATGGGGTTGGTGTAGTTGATGACCCACGCGTTCGGACACATTCGGGCAATCGCGTGCGCGAAACCGGCGTAAATGATCGATGAGCGCAAACCGCGCACGAGTCCCGGCGCGCCAATCGTGTCGCCCACCGGGAAAAACAGACCGTACTTTTCGGCAAGCGCAATTTCATCGCGCATCACTTGCAAAGTGCCGGGTTGAATCGAGAGAACGACAAAATCTGCGCCGCGCAAAGCCTCGTCCAACGTGGCGACGGTTTCGTATCGCCAGCGCGAAACGACGCCGGGTTGCCTTTGCAACCAATTGCCCAGCTGTTCGTTCAATCGCGCTGATGCAAGATCGATGTCGTACAATGCAACCTGCCCGGTTAGTTCGGGCGCGAGCGCGAGATCGAACATTAACTTGCGCGCCCATTCGCGGCTACCACCGCCGATGTACGCGATTTTGAGTTCGATGGGTTTGTCCATATTGAAGTCCCAAAGGTTGAGCGTCGAGCATCAGAATGTTTCCAACGCTCGACGCTCGCCAGATCATCGTTGGCAAAGATGCCGCACGCAACGTCTCTACATCAAAATTATTTCTTCAAAACCCCGGCATTCTGCAAAATCACGCGGGTGTCGGCTTCCCACTTGGCGGCGTTCAGATTTGTATCCAACGCCTTGAGGAAATCTGCCCACGATTGTTCGGTGAGGGGTTTGGTGCCGAGCGCAAATGCTTGGAAGTTTTCGTTGTAGAATCGTTGCAAGTCGGCGCGGTTCGACGGGTTGACGATCAAGTTGCCAGCAGTAGAATCTTGCCACGGTTGCGTCGAGAAGAATTTGTAGAACGCCATTGGCGACATAGGTTTCTTGCTCTTCTCAGTAACAAAATCGGGATAGCGCGCCAACACTTCGTTCGGATTGTTATCATAGATCAGTTGGTTGCGCATTTGCGTAAAGCGCGCCATTGATTCGTGGTTCCACGCTTTGGTGGGGTCGGGCAAACCTTCCGTCGTCACAGCGCCATTCTTGTCGAGTTTGTAGTTGACGCCTTCGACGCCAAAGCCGAGCAAGTAATAACCTTCTGGCGACGCCATCCATTCAAGTAATTTCGCGATGGCGGGACCTTTGCCGGCGTCAGCGGCTTTCTTGGATACTGCAAAGAATGCTCCAACGGCACCGTAGTTATTATAATACGATTTGCCGGTTCCGACCTTGATGGCAGGCAGAGCCACCCACTCGCCATTCGGGAAGTTGTTGTCGAACTTGGGGTAATTGGCAACGCACGCAAGCGCGCAGAAATCTTCCCACATGATGCCGTAGCGACCTTGGGGCCAGCGAATGCGGAATTCATCGCGATTAATCGTCGCCCAATCCGGATCGATGACTTTGGCTTCGTTCCATTTGCGGAACTCGCTCAACGCTTTGTAGAAATTCGGATTGCGGACGCTCAAGCCGAAATTGGCGGTATTGTCCCAGTCCCACAAATCCGGCACGCCGTACGCGCCGAAGAAGAATGCAAAGCGATTCCCCTGCCCCCACGTGCCATCGAAGAATCCACCGAGACCGTAGGTGTCGTTCTTGCCGTTCCCGTCCGGGTCTTTTTCGGTGAAGGCTTTGGCGACGACGAACAATTCATCCATCGTCGTGGGCATTTTGAGTCCAAGTTTGTCGAGCCAGTCTTTGCGAATGACGAGACCTTCACGGCGCGGCAAGTTAGGCACTTCGACAAAGCCCATTTGCTTGCCGTCGAGTTTCGCTAACGCCAACGAGCTGGGATCGTTATAGTGCGTCTTGACGCGGTTCGGCATCAATTTCATCAAGTCGTCCACCGGCGCGATCAATCCTTGCTTGTTCAAATCGATCAGTTTGTTGCGCGCGTTGGTCGTGCTGACCGCCTGAAAGAAATCGGGCAAGGCATTTGCGGCGGCGGCGGCGTTGATCTTGGTTTCACCATCTGCGCCGGTCGGGATGATGACGTACTTGAGATTGATGTTCAGTTTTTCGCGGATGGTTTTATAGCCGATCCAATCATCCGGCGGTGCAGGCGCTTGGGTCGATGTGGCTTGCGCCCACAATTCAATGTCGATTGGCTTGGCGACCGTTGCAGTCGGCGGGACGGCGGTGGGTGCCGGCGGTTTGGTGGGCACGGCGGTTGGCGCAACCGATGACATTGCAGATGAGGATGACGCCGGCGGCGGTGGCGCTTTGGTTGGCTCGGGCGTTGGCGCGGTGCACGCGGTCAGCGCGACTATCGCCAGCACAACCAAAACTATTTTGACGAACGCAATTTTCTTACTCATCGAATTCCTCCTTGAATCGTTTGGTAGTTCCGAAATGAATTATAGGCGTCTGGTTCAATGACTAGCTGGCTCATCACCTCCCCTTGAGTGTCTAAACGCAAATCTCCCAATCTGATTATTCCTTCACCCCACCCAGCAAGGTGCCTTTGGTAAAGTAGCGTTGAATCCAAGGATAAACCAGAACCATCGGCAACATCGTGAGCAAGACGGCGGAAGCTTTCAGCGATTCAATCGACGCGGCGCGCGAGACATCGTAATCGACATACTCGCTGAAATTCTGACCGATGAGAATGTTGCGGAGCAAGACCGGCAACGGTTGCAAGTTTTGATCGTTGAGGTAGAGAATCGGCGTGAAGAACTCGTTCCAATAATGCACCGCGTAGAACAGACCGATGGTGAGCAAAATCGGTTTGGACAAAGGCAGAACGATGCTCAACAACACTTGCAAGTCATTCGCGCCATCCATCCGCGCCGACTCTTTGATTTCTTCCGGAATGCCTTCAAAGAATCGCATCATCACCAGCACATTCGTCACGCCAACCGCTGGCGGCACGATGATCGCCAGGATGTTATTGATCCACCCCAACGTTTTTGCCACGAGCAAATAAACCGGAATCAGCCCCACGTGAAAGAGAAAGGTGAACAGAATCAGCGAGATGATGATGCGGCGTCCCGGCAATGTGCGGGAGGAGAGTGCATAAGCCAACGGAACAGTCAGAAACAAACTAAGCGCGGTTCCACATAATGTAATAATGATACTGTTCAAAGCGGCGCGCGGAAAAGTGGGATGCGTGAGCATTTGTTCGTACGCGGCAAACGACCACTCCCAGGGCCATTGAAACGCGGGCGTGCCGGCGCGCATATAAACATCTAACGGCGTCAGCGAAGTCATAATCACGCGCCACAAAGGAATCACAATCGCCAACAGAACCACTAAAAGAAATCCGTTGATCAGTAATTGGAATCCTATTTCATCGCGCCGAAACGAGCGAAACATATTTATCCTCCCGCCCTAGTGCCGCAACATGAAAAAGTTGCAAAGCCAATGTGGAAACACCGACAAATACGGCGATCAATCATTTGCCCACTACGCACTTTGGTGATGCACTAGAACAAACTCTGTTGTGCCACGCGCTTGGCAACTTGATTGGCAACCAGAATCAAAATCAAGCCGATGACGCCTTTGAACAAGCCAACCGCCGTCGCCAAACTAAATTGAAAATCGAGCACGCCGCTACGATAAACCCACGTGTCGATAATGTCGCCGACGCTGTACACCGGCACCGAGTACAAAACGAAAATCTGGCTAAACCCGGCATCGAGGATATTGCCGAGACGCAACAACGTAACCAACACAATGACCGGAATAATCCCGGGCAAAGAAATGTGCCAGATCCGCCGCCACCGCGACGCGCCATCGACTGCCGCCGCTTCGTACAAATCCGGGTTGATGCCCAAGAGCGCGGCGAGATACAGAATCGTGCTCCAGCCGGTCTCTTTCCAAATATCGGAGAGAATCACCACTTGCCGGAACCACACCGTCGATGTGAGAAAAGGAATCGGTTCGCCCCCCATCGCTTTGATTACTTCGTTGATCATCCCGCTACTCGGCGAAAGCAACGCGAGCAACAAGCCCAGCATAATCACCCACGAAAGAAAATGCGGCAGGTACGTCACGGTTTGCACAAGGGAGCGAAACAACAAAAATTGCGATTCGTGAATGGCTAACGCCAAAATGATGGCGATGGGCAAACCAATCAAAAGTTTCGCCGTGCTAAAGATCACCGTGTTGACGATCAGTTCATTGAAATAAAAGGACCTGAAAAATGTTTCAAAATGTTGAAACCCGATCCAAGGACTCCCTTCGACGCCTTTGAGCGCGAAGAAATCTTTGAACGCAATTTGGGCGTTATAAATGGGGATGTAGCGGAAGACGAGGTAATAAATCATCGGCGGAATCAGCAAAAAGTAGAACCACCGATGCTTCCACATTTCGCGGGTCAATCGCCGCAAGCGTTCGGATAACGTGGGCGCAGGCACGGTTGCCAAACGCAATGCCGGTTTAGCGGCGTATTCACTCATACACACCTCACTACTTTGACAAGCCCTTCTGCCAATGTTAGAATCGGCTCGGCCTGATTATAAAATGATTTGGCTTGACGCGCACGCCAAAAAAACGACAGAACTGCGCCAAGTCTTGAAATCGATGTGGCGATGGATTTTGATGATTTTCGCAAACAAGTCAAAGACGCGCTGGAACACCTCTACCATACCGCGCATCTAGAAACACATCCGCTTTTATCCCATCTTGCCGATACCTCTTCGGCAACCCGGACGACGCGCGCGCAAAAACTGCGCGCCTTGCTCAAAGATGCCATCGAGCAATTGCGGCCACAACAGGAATTGGTTTCCCACTCTCCCGAATGGCGTAGTTATCTCGCCTTGCGTTATCGATACGTGCAAGGGATGAGCCAAGGCGAAATCGAAAGCGAATTGGGCATCAGTCTGCGCCAACTGCAACGCGAATTGCACAAAGGACTCGATGCGCTGGCGACACTCTTGTGGGAACAGCGCCAAACACTTGCGCCGGTCGAAATACCTAGCGCAGCACACGAACTCGAAAATGAGTTGAGCCAGTGGACGCTAACCCGCCAGAGTTGCGACGTACATGCGCTGATCGATGAAACTATATCCACCCTCAAACCGATGATCGAAGCACGCCGCGTCAACATCGAGCTGCGCTTGCCGGCTGAGTTAAAGGTATTCGTCGATGCGACGCTCACGCGCCAAGCATTGCTCGATGTGTTCCGGCTGGCGGTGAATCAAGCGCGCGCGCCGATTGGAGTGAGCGCGAAACTCGCAGAAAAAAATGTGGGCTTGACAATCGTCGTGGAAAATTTTGTCGTCGACGCGCAAGCAGAAGCGTGGCACAATGCAGAATTTCTTTTCAAAGCGCAGGGAGGAATTCTCGATCTAAATCCATCGGGGCAGATCGTAATTTTCTTGCCGCGCCCAACGCAACCGCGCGTCCTCATCATCGATGATAATCCGGCAATTCAACAACTGTTCGAACGCTACCTCGCGCCGCATCAATATCTCGTGTTTCACGCGCAAAATGGCGATGAAGCGTTACGCCTCGCCGCCGAGTTGAAACCCGACGCCATCACGCTCGATGTGATGATGCCGCGAATGGATGGGTGGCAAGTGTTACGTGCACTTCGAGCCAATCCCGCCACTGCAAAAATTCCAGTGATCGTTTGCTCTGTGCTCAAGGAACCGGAAATCGCCTTGGCGTTGGGCGCGCGCGCGTATCTCAAAAAACCGGTCGAACGGCTCACGCTGGTGGAGACGCTAGCGCGGATTCTTGGAGCGTCGGCGGAAGCGCCGCCACCAACGCCTGCACCAAATTGAGTGTGTCGGTAACCAACCCGCCCGCCGCGCGCTTTAAATGAATATCGAGTTCGCTTGCCGCTTCTGTCGTTTCCGGATATTGCGCGCTGATGACAATCACCGGAATGTGTGACAGCGCGGCATCTTCTTTCATTGCTCGCAAAACGGCTAACCCATCGACCCCGGGCATAAGCAAATCGAGCAAAACCAAATCCACCGACTGACCGCGCAATCGTTCCAACGCCTCCTCGCCGCCAAACGCTCTGAGGGGATGATACGTTTCGCCGGCGGATTGCAACATGCGGCTGAACAATTCGACGAGTTGCGGTTCGTTGTCGACGACCAAGATATTTTGAATCGGTCGCTTGAGCGCGGCAATCGCGTTGAGCAATTCTTCACGCGAGACGGGCTTGAGCAGAAAATTGGCAATGCCCAACGCCTGCGCGCTTTGCAAACTGCCGGGCAGTGAAACGGAAAGAATGGGCAAAGGTCGCGGCACCGCGACATCGATGCGCGCTTGCGAATCGATCACCAATGCAATCGGTTGATGTTCGCGGATGAGTGTTTGTAAATCGGCGCGCTGTTTCACTTCGATCACGTCGTACGCGCTGAGATGGCGTTGCAGTAATCGCAATACCAAAGGGTCTGGTTCGACCACCAGCAACGCTTTGCGATAACCCAATGCCGGCAGATGATGCTCGCCGACGCGTTCGGGGCGCACGATATTTTGCGGCGCAATCGGCAACGTAAAATAAAATGTCGTGCCGACTCCAAGACGGCTGTCCAACCACATTTGCCCGCCGTGCAATTCGACTAGCCGTTTGCTCAGCGGCACCCCCAGTCCCGAACCTTCGTGTTCGCGCGTCGTTGAACCATCCACCTGACCGAAATCCTCAAACACCTTGTGCACATTTTCCGGCGCGATGCCGACCCCCGTATCCGCCACCGCCACGCGAATGACATCGTTGATTTGGCGCGCCGTAATGGTAACGCCGCCTTTCTGCGTAAAGCGGCTGGCGTTGGTGAGCAGATTGATCAACACCTGGCGAATCCGCACGGCATCGATTCGCAACGACGGCAAGGCAGGATCAACCTCCAGATTCAAATCCAGATTCTTGGCGCGATACAAGTTGCTCACTACATTTATCGCATCTTGAATCACGGTGCGAATGTCGGCATCGACTAACATCAAGCCCAGTTTGCGCGCATCGAGCGCCGACAAATCCAAAATGTCATCGATGAGCGACGCCAGGTGACGACTACTTTGATAGATTTGTTCAATGTCGCTGCGCAATGCTTGCGACCACGTTACGCCGGCGTACGTTTCTGGCGCGTTCGCCATCGTCTCGCTAAAACCGATGATGATGTTGATCGGCGTACGCAGTTCGTGGCTAACGTTTGCCGCAAATTCGGACTTGATCCGGCGCGCTTGCTCCGCTGCGCTTTGCGCTTCGATGAGCGCGTAATTCATTTTTTCGATGCGGTCGTACGCGTCTTCCAGCATTTTGAGCGTGTGCGCCAGCGACGCGCGTTCGCCGCGCAGTTGATCGAGCAAATCGCGCGCGCGGGTGTACGAATTTTGCAACCACAACACCGTCAGATGCACCTGCCGCGAGCCAAGCCACGCCGCAAACGCGGTGAGATAAATCAACAAAATCGGCATGCCGATTTGATTTTGATCGAACGGTTCTGCGCCTTGCGCCACACCAATCAGCCAGCAGAGCAAACTTGCGCCGGTTGCCACGCCAAACACTTGAAAATTAGACACGAGTAAACTGGAGACGACGATCACCACGGGGAAATAAAATTGCGCCGAACTTGCTGGCGCGAGCCATTTGAGACACGCAATCGCGCCGATCATCGATCCGATTAGCAGGTACAACGCAACGCGCAAATGATCGTGGCGCAAGGTGAAACCGCCGACCGCGCCAAGCGAAACGAGAAAGGCAACCCACAAATAGTCGAGCGGCCCACCGTACGCGGCAATTGCGACGCCCCAGCCGATCACAAATAGCACGGCGGCAATTTCGATGATGACGTCGCGCCGTATCTCATCCAAGTCGGCGGACTCTGGAAATTCAATCCAGCGTTTGTAAAGATTGTCTGCCCGCATATTCTTTACCTCATCAAAACTCACCGCCACCGTAACACAAATCAATCGATCAAGCAACTTGGCGCCGCGCGCGGTTACGCTTTCAACGGGCTTGGGATCAAGGGAAAGAGGATTCGCGCCAAGCCGCATTGTGTCAAGGCGATTCAAGGACCATCTGCGCGGCGCGGTAGTTTGAATTATACTTGAGCGCGGTCGCAAACGCCTGCCGCGCCTCTTGTTCACGACCGAGCGCGCGCAGCGCCAGACCTTTGTAGTAATGCGCTTCTTCCAAATCTTCGGCTTTGCTCAGAATCTCATTCGCCAAGGCAAGTGCTTTGTCGAACTGCTTCGATTGCAAGTACGCATCGAACGGCTCGAACTGGTACCACCACATTCGCCAGGGCAATGTGAGCGCGCGCGCCCGGTCGAATTCGGTTGCCGCTTCCGCATAACGTTTCAATCCAACCAAACTCGAACCGAGATTGAAACGCGCGAACGCATCTTGCGGATCGCGTTCGATGTCGGCGCGGGCGCGCGCAATCGCTTGCGCGTACATCGATGGATCGTCGATTGCGTTGCCCAGAATCGCGCGTACGATATTTTCTTGTGCCGGCGCGTACACGACGATGAACAATCGATTGAACTGATGCCAGAATGCATCCAAATCGGCGTACGCAATCTTGACGCTCGCGCCGTCGTACGAATCCATCGTCGTAATGTGTTTCGCATCGTACCCGATGACCAAACGATAATGCCCCATCCAGCCCTGCGGTTCTTTGATCAACCCGGTTTCGATGATGACTGGAATATCGTTCGACACAAATAGTTTGAGTTGATCGAAATTGCCGTTGACGCGAATCGTTGCACGCAAACCGGCACGATTCGCGTACGCCGCGAGTTCATCCGGGCGAACATTCTTGTCTTGCGGATTGGGTTTGGTGATCGATGCAATTTGCGCTTGCGTGTCGGGGCGACCAAAGTGGCTCAGATTCATCGCGAGCGTCGTCGGTCCGCAGTTGTTGAACTTTTGATATTCGTGGCGCAGACCGCGCAAAAGGACACTCGGTTGCACCGGGCGCACATCCGCGCCGATAGTTGGCGCGCGCGTCGGTGTGCGAGTTGGCGTTGGCGGTCGCGGTGTTGCTGTAGCGGTCGGTGAAGGAATGACGGTGGCGGTAAAAGTCGAGCTGGGTTGCGGGGATGGTGATGCGGTGGGTTGAACAATCGCTTGCGCGACGGGCGAGGGTGGCGCGAGATTTGAACCGGCAGCTTGGAAGATGACGAGTCCGCCGAGAACCACACCTAAGAATGCGCCAATCAAAACGGCGCGGAGCGTTTCCCGCGCCAGCTTTGGCAGAGCAGAATCTTTCATTGCGGCTATTCTACCACAGGTTGTGGAAAAGTGTCCCGCCCCAAGCTTCACCCCTCATCCGAAACGGAATGGAAGGATTACCGCAGGGGGCGGGACGGTTTTGTATTCGGCTGGGCGACCCCACGTTCCCTCTCCTCGTAGGAGAGGCGGGGTTGCCACAGCCAGGGACGCGGTCCGCCAGTTTCCCCAGGTTGCCGCGTCTGCCATCTACACGTTATCGATGGACAGAATTTCTGGCTTGCCCTTTCGATCCACCGGGCATTTTGAGAATCTGTAGACGCCACCACCACCCGCACCCCGTTATCGTTGTTGTCGTTGTTGCGGTTGTTCCTGTTGCGGGCGGAAGCGTTTAACGACCGATCCCTACAACGCGGGCAGGTGTGAGCCAACCCGAGATGCCAATTTGGGTAGGGGCAACCCTGCGTGGTTGCCCTATTGGGTGGGCGACCACACAGGGTCGCCCCTACAATCCATATAAAATTTTTTCCGGCTGGGGGGCAAGCCCCCCAGACCCCCCAAACGTCAGAAATCAGAAGAACAGAATTCAGAAACCAGAATCAAGTGCGGGGGAAACTGTGCGACGCCACCACCACCCGCACCCCGAGACCGAAGTTGTCGCTGACGCGGTTGTTCCTGCCGCGGGCGGAAGCGACAGCGTTTTTGGATTCCGTGTACCACGATCCGCCACGAAGGTAAGCACTGGTGTACTCTTTGTGTAACGTGTTTGTCCACTCCCATACATTACCACACAAGTCAAAAATCTGGTCGCCGTTCTCGGTTACGCGCGCGCCAGCCGGGTACATTGCGACCGGCGTCGTGCCGTTCAGTCTGCTTTCCTTCACGTTCGCGCGCGCCAGCGTCATTGCGAGCGGTTCTTGCGAAGCAATCTCCGAATTGCGAATTGGAGATTGCTTCGTCGCTTCGCTCCTCGCAATGACAGAAGGGTCCCACGGATACCGCCGGTTCTCCTCACCGCCGGCGGCAAGAACCCATTCCGCTTCCGTTGGTAGCCGCGCTTGCAGACCTCCGAATTTTTGCAAAAATTCGGAGGTCTCACCCAGCCACGCGCAATACGCCGCCGCTTCGTACCACGTTACGCTCACCACCGGATACCCAGCGCGATGGAAACGCGGATTGTCCCACTGATACGGACGCCGTTCCGCGCCGCCGTTGCGTTGCAACCATCGCCACGCTTCATCGCCCAGATTATTTTCGCGTCCGTTTTCGTCCACGCCGCGTTGGTTTTGCCAGTATTTTTCGTTGGCGTAGCCGCCGGCGTCCACAAATTTTTCGTACTGGTGGTACGTAACCGGGTATTTGGCAATCCAGAATTCGGCGTCCTCAAACTTCTGAAATCTCTGAGATTTCGGAAGTTTCGATATGGGCACGAACGCATCCAAATCATCGGGCAGCCAGCCGAGCGCGTCCAGAATTTCGCCGGCGGACGCGCGGGTTTTGACCGGCGCATCGATGGCTTGCATCAGCGTCCGCAGTTTGGTTACGATCTCGTCACGAAGCGGCGCGGCAAGCCGGTCGCTCATATCGACGGCGGCTTTGCCCGCCATCAATAAATGCCCGTGCTTGAGCATCTCGTCCAGCAACAACTTGCGGCGCGGGTCGCCCAATTCCTTGAGCGCCATCGCGAGCAAAATCGTTTCTTCCCACCACGCATCGCCAATATGCTCCAGCACACTTTGGACGAGCGCGTTATCGAGTTCCTTGACCAGTTCGGTCGCGGCAAGGTATTCGCGAAAGTTCGAGTGCGAAAAGTTGTAGAGGTTCGGCGCGCCTTCCACAAACAAACCGCTCCGCTGATGCGCGATGACGAGAAAACCGCGCGCCCATTTGTCCGGCGCGGTCTTTTCGCCTTCGCGGTCGCGGAAAAATGTTTCCAATTGCGCCAGCGCATCTTGTTCCGGCGTTTCAGCGTGTCCCTCTTTCTGCATCCAGTACGCCAGATGCGCCAGCGCGCGATGTTTCGCTTCGACGGCTTCGCCCACGTCGCGGAACGCGCGTCCCGTGCCGTCATCGGTTGCCAATTGAAACGCTTCTGCCACATCGTACCGCGACGTGTCCCAGAATCCCAGCAACAGATCGACGATTTCTTTGAAAATATCGACGCGGCGTTCGGGCAGAGTTGCGCCGCGATATTTTGAAACCAGGACGATGGTCGTGCAAAAGAGCGGATTGCGTGAGAGTTCATCCACCTTTGCCTTTTGCGGAATTTCTTCGAGCAAGGTTTGTGCATCGTGGCTGGCACGCGCCGCATCGTGTTCGAGCGCGCGGCACAATTTGCGGACCAGTTCCGCGCGTCCTTCGGGCATTAACGGCTGAACGGTGCAAACGATGGGGCGCGGCAAGTACTCGGCAACTTCGGCGTACCCTTTGGGGCGGGATGAAAGGACAAACCGACTGCCGCGCTTGCGATAGCGGTCGATAAAACTGGTAACGTGTTGCGCGACGCACGCGCGCAATTCCGGGTTGGACACTTCGTCGAGCGCGTCGAGGAGAACCAAACACTTGCCGTTCTCCAAACGCTCGCGGAAAAAGTTGGGCGTGAGCGCGAGCGCGTTCTTGGCAAAATGATCTTGAATGTACGTCAGCAACGACATTGGCGCGGGGTCGGGAAATTCCTTGCGACGATTCTTGAGAAACTCGCCAAAGTTGCGGAGCGGAATCAGGATGGGCAAAAGCGGCGCGCCTTCCCAATTCAACTTTTCGCGCGCGTCGCCGTTGGCAAATGCGAGCGCGAGGTGGCGCAAGAGCGTCGTTTTACCGGAACCCGGCGCGCCTTTGAGCAGGATATAATCGTAACGCGGTAAGATGTCGTTGATGGTTTGCGGTTTGAGTTCTTCGCGTTCCGCTTCGACCGGCGCGCGTTCCATCTTGCGCCGCGCCTTTTCTTCCGCTTCCGGGTCTTGAACCTGCAGCGGCACGAACACCGCTTCGAGTTCGGCTTCGGTCGTTGCTTCGCGACTGCGCGGGCGGACGAACAGAAATGAAAGGTAGGTATGTTTTTCGCGGACGTGCGTCAGGTAATCGGTCAACGCTTGCGCTGGATCGCCTGTCGTTGAGATCCCCTGCGCGGTTGCCATCGCTTCGAGCCACAAGTTCGTTTGGTCGCGTTGTTTCGCCGCGCGCAAATCCAACGCGAATTTCATCAGCGGTTCGTACGCCTTGATCTGTGCGAATCGCAATCGAAATTCAAAGAGGAACGCGGCAAGTGCGGGACGTTCTTTCTCGTTTAGCCCGAACGCTTTCAAGAGGTCGTCGGAGATGCGCGCAGGACTGGGTTCATCCAGCGTGAGGAGTGTGGCAAGCGTTTGCTTTTGCAGATTTTTGTCGGATGCAAGTTTAGCAACGCGTGTGAGGATTGCGTCGGCTTGCATGGCGGTCACGCCGGGCGATTGGCGGAATGCTTCTTCGGTTGCTTCCAGCGCGCGGCGCAAATCGGTCTCGTGTTGCTTGGCTTTATAGCCGCGCAAAAACGCGCCGTCAAATTGTTCGCTCGCCGGCTTGAGCGAAGTTTTCAGTCCTTCTTTGACCAACTCGCCGCCGACGGTACTAGCGGCAGTCGCTAATCCACCGGCAATCGCTAGCCAATCTAGCATCATGCCTCCATCGTGCAGAAACCTTCGCGGTTGCGCGCAAGTACCTTGAAGGTCTGACGACTGTTTACTGTTTACTGTTTACTGTCTACTGTTTCTCGTACGGTTGTCCATCTGCCGCCGGCGGCGTGGCGCGACCAACAAAGCCGGTCAGCACCAGAATTGTCAACACGTACGGCAACATCTGCGGAAATTGGGATGGAATATCCGGGCGGCTGAAACTCAACGTCGTCGTGATCGTGTTGCCCAAACCAAAAATCAATGCGCCCGCCAATGCGCCAAACGGTGACCAGTTGCCAAAAATCATCGCCGCAAGTCCGATAAAGCCCAGGCCATTCGTCATCATCGGATTGAACACGTCGACTGCTTCCAACGTAAACCACGCGCCGCCAAAGCCGGCGAGCAGTCCGCCGATAAACACATTGACGTAGCGCACGCGAAAAACGTTGATGCCGAGCGTGTCCGCCGCGCGTGGATTCTCGCCGACGGCGCGCGTGCGCAAACCCCACGGTGTGTAAAACAAAACATAGTGAATCAACAACGTTACGACGAGCATAAAGTAAACAATCGGTTTTTGTCCGGCAAAGACAATCGGACCGATGACCGGAATTTGTGCTAAGAGCGGAATATCGAACGGCTGAAACGTCCCAGGACCCGGCGGGATATTCTGCGCCAGATATTGTCGATAAAAATAGCCGGTGACGCCGAGCGCGAGAATGTTGATGACCGTGCCGCTGATGATTTGATCAGTCTTGAAACGAATCGACACGACGCCGTGCAACAACGCAAGCAACCCGCTCGATGTCACCGCCAGCGTGAGCGCAAGCCAGCGACTGATTTCGCCGGCGGTCGCCGCATCCATTCCGCCGCTCTTCATCGCCGTAAACGCATAGACATTCACGCCGTACCCCACCATCGCGCCCATCAACATCATTCCTTCGATGCCGATGTTGATAACCGCCGCACGCTCGCACATCAAGCCGCAGTACGCCGCGAGCGCGACCGGCGCGGCGTAACGAATTGCTTGATTCAGCGTGCTCATCACGCATTGCGCGTCACACGTGCCGCCGATGACCGCATTGAACACCCAGTAAATTAGAATCGCGGCGAAGATGCCAAACGCGATATTCACAAATTGGCGATAATTGATTCCCAGCCCGCCGCGTTTCGGTGCGGCACTTGTCGTCAGGTTTGACATTTATGCCCCCCAGCCGCGCGTGAGTTGCTCGGTTTCCACTTGGCGCGCCGCTTTCATCCGCAACATCCAGCGCACCATCGACGGTGCGGCGACGAACAAGAGCACCAGCGCTTGAATCAACGAAATGACGTACTTGCTCACGCTCGATTGCAATTCCATCAAATCCGCGCCGTTGCGCATCGCACCGAACAAGAATGCCGCGCCCACAATGCCAATCGGATTATTCTTGGCGATGAGCGCAATGGCGATGCTGTCGAAACCGTATCCGCTAGAAAAGAAGAGGGGCAGGCAACGACAGATCGACACACCTAGCACTTCGATAGTGCCGGCGATCCCGGCAAGCCCGCCGGAGATTAGCATCGTAATGATAATCGTACGCGCGCTGTCGATGCCGGCGTATTTTGCCGCGTCCGGATTTGCGCCAACCGTACGCATTTCAAAACCGATGGTGGTCTTCCACATCAAACGCCACACGGCAACCGCCGCGACTAACGCAAGGAAAATACCAATGTGCATCCGGTCGTACTGATCAGTCAGGGGCCACCACAAACTGGTGAGAAGGGGCAAACCGATAAATGTAACCAGTCCAACCGTCAAGCCAATTCCAAGCGATGTGATATGCCGCCGCGTCTCAGAAAATCGTCTGACCCAGTTTGGACGCAAAAGTATCCACTCCATCAGCGTCCAAGCGATAAATGCAAAGACCATCGCGACGAATAACGCATTGAGCGGGTCTTGCAACCGCGCGGGAATCTGATACAACGACCATAGCTCCGCGTTCGGCGACACGCGCAACGTTTGCACCGCCGTCGATTTCGTATCGCGCAACGGATAACTGACCAGATACTCGGTGAGGCGAAACGCGATATAGTTCATCATCATCGTCGTGATGACTTCGTGCGCGCCGGTGCGAACTTTGAGCAACGCCGGGATGCCCGCCCAAATCGCGCCGCCGAGCGCGCCGGCAAAAATGACGAGCGGTAAATGAATGAACGTCGGCAAACCGGTAAAGACAATGCCCGCCCACACCGCGCTAATCGCGCCGATATAAAATTGTCCTTCCGCGCCGATGTTGAACAAACCCGCTTTGAAGCCGACCGCCAGACCGAGTCCCAGGAAGACGTACGGCGTCATCGCGACGAGTGTTTCCGAAAAGCCGCGCGTTTTGAAAAAGGCGCCGTTGATCATTCCGACGTACGCCGTAACCACCGTTTCAAAACTACCACTCGTGATCCAGATAATCAATGCGCCGCCGGCAAAACCCAAGAGCATCGCCAGCCCGGGCATGCCCATCGCGTCGATCAAGCGTAAAAACGTGGTGCGCCAATCGATTCTGCGCGCGCGCGTTTCTGCAATGCTAGACATGCGCGCCTCCTTTATGAAACATCCTCACGAGCATCTTGGCTGACTGGTTCATTTTGCTTTCCCTCGTGATGATGTTTCAACGCCCGCCATCAGCAATCCTAATTGCTCGCGTGTGGCATCTTCCGCGTCGAGCGTTTCCAAAATCCGTCCTTTGTACATCACCGCGATGCGGTCCGAAAGCGACATGATTTCGTCGAGCTCCGCCGACACGAGTAAAACCGCCGTGCGTTGATCGCGCGCCTGCACAATCCGCCGATGAATGAATTCAATCGACCCCACATCCAAGCCGCGCGTGGGTTGGTTGACGATGAGCAATTTCACCGGGCGATCCAACTCGCGCGCGACGATGACTTTTTGTTGATTGCCGCCGGAGAGCGACCCGGCAGATGTGATGATGCTTGGCGTGCGCACATCAAATTCGGTCACCAATTTCTGCGCGCGTTCGCCAATTGCATAATCGTCGATTTCCAAGCCGCGCGCAAAGGGCGATTGATAGTACGTGCATAGCACAAGATTGTCGCGCACCGGGAACGAAAGCACGAGGCCGTGTTTGTGGCGGTCTTCCGGGACGTGCCCGGTACCACGTTCGGTGATTTCGCGCGGCGGCGCGTGCGTTACATCGTGCCCGGTCAACGTTACTTGTCCACCCACCACGCGCCGCAAGCCGGTCAACGCTTCGACCAATTCGCGTTGCCCGTTGCCTTGCACGCCGGCAATGCCCAGGATTTCACCTTCGTGCACCTGGAACGAAACATCGTGCACCATCGTTGCGTGACGATCGTCTTGGACTTGCAAGTTTTCGACGCGCAAAACGATTTCGCCGGGACGCGCCGGCTCTTTATCGACTTGCAAAATCACCTTGCGCCCAACCATCATTTCCGCGAGCATTTCCGAAGTCGCTTCTTGCGGCGTGACGGTGCCGATCATTTTGCCGCCGCGCATCACGCTGATGCGGTCGGTCACGGCAAACATCTCACGCAGTTTGTGCGTGATGAACACAATCGACTTGCCTTGTTTGACGAGTTCTTTCATAATGACGAATAACTCGTCTGCCTCTTGCGGCGTCAACACGGCAGTCGGTTCGTCCAGAATCAGAATTTTCGCTTGGCGATACAACGCCTTGACGATTTCGACCCGCTGTTGCGAGCCGACCGGCAAATCTTTGATGTACGCGTCGGGGTCGACGTCCAAGCGATATTGATGCGAGAGTTCACGGATGCGTTGTGCCGCGCTCCGCCGGTCGAGGGTGGACAAACGTCCCAGGAATTGGGTGGAGGGTTGAAGGGATTCTTGACCCAGGATAATATTTTCGGTGACGGTGAGCGGCGGGACGAGCATGAAATGCTGATGCACCATCCCGATGCCTTGCGCAATTGCATCGTGCGGACTGACGATTTGGGTGGGGCGGTCGTTGATGCGAATTTCACCTTCGTCTTGCCGGTACAATCCGTAGAGAATATTCATCAACGTGGATTTGCCCGCGCCATTTTCGCCGAGGAGTCCGTGAATCTCGCCTTGTCTTAAATCGAAATCAACATGGTCGTTAGCAAGAACACCCGGAAAGCGTTTGGTGATGCCTTTGGCTTGCAGGGCTAACGTCATTGTTTCTCCTGAGGGCAATCTACAAAACGGGTGCTGTGCTAATAAGCACAGCACCCTTCGATATTTTGTGTTGCGCTAAACTTATTTGTAGCCGGTTTGAAGCTTGCCACTCTTGAGGTCTTCGGTGGCAGTCTTGATCTTGTCTTTGACGGCTTGCGGAATCTTGCTGTCCCAATCGTGGAAGGGGGCAAGTCCGATACCACCGTTTTGGAGATTCGCGGTAAAGATGCCGGCTTTGGACGATTTCTCGTTGACCGATTTGAGATAGGTGTATACGGCAACATCGACGTTCTTTGCCGCACTGCTGAGCAATGCATCCTTGACTTCGGGATAGGTGTTGTATTGATCGACGTCAACGCCAATCGCCATCAAACCCTTTTCCTTCGCCGCAAGCAAACCACCGTTACCGGTGTTGCCGCCCACGCCGAACACGACGTCGCAACCCTGCGCGATCATCGATTGACCGGTTTCTTTACCCTTGGCAGGATCGGTGAACGAAGGAATGTAAACGTTCAACGTCTTGACATCGGCTTTGGCGTATTTGGCGCCATTCTGGAAACCGACGACAAAGCGAACCACCGGCGGAATTTCCATCCCGGAAACGGTGCAGACGGTGCCAGTCTTGGTCATGCCGCCCGCGAGCACGCCCGCCAGGAAACCGACTTGGTCTTCTTGGAACATCAGCGAAGTGACGTTTGTCAAACCGCCGTCCGCATAACAATCTTTCTTGGTATCATCGCAATACGCCACGCCCTTGGTGGGAAAGTACGCATTGTCGATGATCGCGAACTTGATGTTGGGATATTGCTTGGCTTTGACGGCGGTGGCATCACCCATCAAGAAACCGACGGTGACGATCACGTCGTACTTTTCGGTTGCGAATTGATCGATGTTCTTTTCATAGTCGGTCGGCTGTTTGGATTCGATGAATTTGACATCCCAGCCAAATTCTTTGGCGGCTTTTTGGGTACCTTCCCAAGCCGATTGGTTGAACGACTTGTCGTTCACGCCGCCCACATCCGTCACGAGACCGACTTTCATTTTGGCGCCAGTCGTCGCGCCACCACAACCGGTGAGCGCGATAACCAACAGCAACGCAAAAGTGAGTACAACGAACAAACGGGTACGCATTCTTACTCCTCCTGAAATGTTTAAACTCTACACCGAGCCGATAAGGTGATAGTTTGGGGTAGCCGATCACCTCCTCTCATTCGCCGTTCGACTTTGAACAGCCCTTTCATAGTCGAGGAAATTGGCAAGGGATCATTGCGGGGACTTGCCTTTGTCATTATATCCCAAATCGCACAAATCATCAAACGAACGTTTGGTCAAAAAAAATACACGACGGCAGGTCGAACCTTTCTATTGCCAATTCACATTCACTTTTTGTTTGCGATTATACTTGTCGACAAACGCCACAAACCTGTTCACGCGTCCAAACTCGAATAACTTTTGCGTGATCGCCACATCATCGCGGCAGTACGCAATCAGTTCATCGATTTTACCTTCGCGGAACCAGCGAATCGCCAGCAAACCATCCGCCGATTTGTTCACGCCAAGCGTCGCGCTTGCCAATGCATCGAGCCCGATGCGAAAACCCAGTTTGTTGTACAAATCTTCAAGCAGATCGAGCGTGGGCAGATCGCTCAACCGTTCCGCCGTGTACGCTTTCAACACTTGATAATCAAAATTCTTGAGATTGAAACCGATGACCCGGCTTGCCGTTTTCAAATCCGCGATCAACGCCGGTACATCTTTTTCGGTGTACGATTTGAATTCATTGGTGGCGGCGGATAATGTGACCGCGATGGAGACGCGCAACAATTTGAAACGCGAAGCGTCGCGTCCACCAACTTCTTGGATCGACCTTTGGGTTTCGAGGTCGAAGAAAAGATCGCTCATTGAATTATCCTTGCAGGCAACCACAGAGGATTGCCCCTACAAATTATTTCAATATCCCCAACAAGATTGTCAGCGTCACAATGCTTGCCAAAGTTGTCGCAAAAATAATGCTCGTTACCAACTTGGGCTGCGCGTCGAATTCGACCGCGACAATCGACGCCATCACCGCCGTCGGCATCGATGCTTCGATAATGCAAACCGCGCGCGTAACGCCGGTCAATCCCATCAGCGCGGCGAGCGGAAACGCAATTACCGGGACGAGAATTAATTTGGTGAAAGTTGCCAGCGCAATCACCGAGCGGTCGTTTTCAATTGTTACGCGCGCAAGTTCAATGCCGAGAATGACGAGCATCACCGGAATTGCGCCATCTTTCGCCAGATCGACCGACTTGATCAAAAATTCCGGCACGGTAACGCGCGCAAGGTTCAACACTAAACCCAGGATCACGGCATAGACCAGCGGCAGTTTGAATACGTTGAGCAACGCTTCACGCGCGCTCGCGCGTCCGCGCGCGGCGACGAAGATGCCGAGCGTTTGCGTAAAGATCGCGCTCATCGTGAAATAGAATGCCGCGCGCGAAAGACCTTCCTCGCCGAACGCAAAGAGGATCAGCGGCAATCCATAATTGCCGGCGTTGACAAACAACACGCCGAGCATAAAACCGCTACTGGTCAAGCGATCGTACCGCATCCCCTTGGCAATCGCCCACGCGACGATCAGCATAAAGAGGGTGATGATGATTGCAAACACGCCAATCGAAAGATATTCGGCGTTCAAATCGGCGCGGTACGTTGAGGCGAACACGAGCGCGGGGGTAAAAAAATAGAGCATCGTGCGCGAGAGGGGGCGGGCATCGATGCCAAGTTTTTTAGCGAGGATAAAACCAACTGCCGCAACGAGGATAATCGGCGAAATGATATTGACGAGGATGGCGGCGAGCGATGCAAGGTCCATTGATCTTATTCTTCCTCTTCGTCTCCATTTATGCTTGGCTCATCCTCACGGTCGATGTCCAAGAGTAACAAATCCGAATCGGCGGCGAACTGCAATTCTTCTAACGCGTCGTTCGCCAACTCGCACAACACTTCATCGTCCGATTGCGCGGCTTGCGTCAACGCATCGCGCGCCGCTTTGCCGCCCACTTGACCCAGCGCGACAATCGCCGCGCCTTGCACCTCGCGATCATCGTCGTCGAGCAATTGAATCAAGCGCGCCGTTGCGCCGCGGTTTTCCAATTCGCCGGTCGCGCGCGCGGCTTCAAAGCGCATGCGCGGATCGGGTGATTCCAATTCGGCTTCGACGATTTTGCGCCAGAACGAATCCGCGGTGTGCCCCATTGCAGCAACGGCGCTGGCGCGCATTTCGGGTGTGTCATCTTCGTACGCGATTTCGATCACTTCGCGCACAATGTCGTTGCTCCAATACGCCAACGCTTCGACCGCGCGGCAACGCACGCTGAGGTCTTCCAGATCACTGCGCGTCGTCGCCAGCAACGCCTCACCGATCTTTTCTCTCAACGCGTCGTCCAATTGTTCGTATTCGCCCAGGAGAACAAAACGTCCCAGGGCATCGGCGGCGGCGGCACGCACGCCGGCATCGGGATCACTGCGCAAAAATCCGATCAGCGGTTTGACGAGCGCCGAGTCTTCGGCTTCCCACAACCCTTCGATGCCGGCGACGCGTACTTGCGCGTCATCATCGTTGAGCATGTGTTGAAAAAGCACATCGAAATCGAGTTTGAAATCGGCTTCTGCCAAATCGACCATGCGGCGCGCAATTTTGCGGCGGCGCGCAACCGAAAGCGTGACCCACGTCTTCGCAAAGTCAGCGAGGTCGTGCTTGGTCGCACCGGACAAAACGGCAATTGCGGTTGAGGTGAGTTTGTGTTTCTCGTCGCGCAGTTGCGCAAGCGTGCCGACAAATTTCGAACTCGCTGGTTTTGTTTTGGGCATTGTTTGAAACTCCGCTGCGCATTATACCACAATTTATTTGGCTGTCATTGCGAACCGCAGACATCCGCGTAATCGTTCCGAGTTTAGGGAAAAAGAATGAGCTCTCTCCGGCATCAATTGTCTTATGCAATGAGTGGAGTCAAATCGTAGCCAGGTTTTTGCGTTCGAATCCACCCGATTAAACTACTCACGTTCAAAA
>DAOTXS010000049.1:0-1774 GCA_034435055.1 Anaerolineae bacterium
AGGTGACGAATGCCTATCGCGCGAAAATTGCGATAGGCATTTTTCTTGACCCCGGCAACTGAATCGCTCGTCGTTCGACCGCTTGATCAATCTCAACGTGGAGGTGCGCGATGTTCGGTTCCACTCTGCTTCGCCGGGAATTTTTTATCCTGTTTGTGTTGGTTACCTTGTCTGTGATTGCCCTCGCCAGTTTTTCCGACGCGGGGGGGTACAAGTTGTAAACGCACAACCAGTCGCTAGTCCTGTACTCACCGTCACGCGAACCCTCACTCCAACGGTTACCATCTCACCTACGCGCACACTTACTCCAACAGTCATTATCTCACCCACGCGTATCCTGACTCCAACTGTGACAACCTCAGCCACGCGCGTGCTGACGCCAACGATAACTCCGACTGTCATGCTCACGACTCCCAGCGCAACCGTTACGCGCTCGACGACACCTTCGGCGACCAAGGTCACTACCCCAACACTTACCGCCACGCCGACGTTCACACGGACGGTTACCGCCATTGCCACACGCACACTCACACCCAGCAAAACACCAACACCAAGTGCTACTCGCCTAACGACACTAACCCGAACGCCAACACCGCTCTCAGCGATTCGTCCTCCCTGGTTAACGCGGCGGGTTACACCTACCGTGACGCCAACTCCCAGGACCATACGCGCGCGCCCGGCAGACAAACCTGTCCCAACAATCACACCTTCCGCCAAGGTTATGAATCTGCTTTCCTCCACCAGTTATGCGTTGTCCTTTGACGGCGTGAACGACCTCGTCCGTGCGAATCAAGTTATCGGTGTGGGACCACTCACCATCGAAGCGTGGGTGCGCCCAACCACGAGCAATGCCAACGGACTGGTCATCGTCGGCGCGGACGACAACACGGGTTGGTCGTTGGAACTCAACGATGGGCGGTTGACGTTGTGGCTCGCGACGAATCAAGGCTGGCAGTTCAATCAGAACAGCATGGTGTTGCAAGCGGGACAATGGTATCATATTGCCGCAACCTACGAAGCCGGTTATGCGCAAACCTTCGTTGATGGCGTTGCCTCTGGCGCAACGAGTGTGGGCACACTTACCCAGGGACCGCACTTGCGGTTCGGCGGGGTCTCATCGAGTTATGCGTACTTTGCCGGCGACTTGGACGAGGCGCGCATTTCGAATACGATTCGCTATGGTGGAAATTTTATACCGCCAACCGCGCCGTTCGTAAGTGATGCCAGTACTTTGGGCTTGTGGCATTTTGACGAAGCCAGTGGACAAACCGCGAGCGATGCTTCGACTTCTGCGAATCACGGCACGCTCGGCATATCATCGGGCAGTGACAGCGCCGATCCCGCGTGGGTAACGGGTTTACCCGTTCTCTGGCGAACCTGCCACGCCGACGCCAACAAGCACACCAATGTCTGGCAATCCTGGGTTGAGCTTCGATGGTGTGAACGACATTGTCCGCGCGAATCAAGTTGTCGGCGTGGGACCGCTGACAATTGAAGCGTGGGTGCGTCCAGCCGCCAACAATGCCGACGATTTGATCGTCGTGGGTGCAGACGAGTATACCGGGTGGTGTTTAGAATTGGATGGCGGATACTTGACACTATGGCTGGCGACGAATCAGGGTTGGCAATTCAACCAACATCCCACCGTACTTCAAGCCGGGCAATGGTATCACGTGGCGGCAACGTATGCGAGTGGGAGTGCGCGCACGTTTGTCAATGGTATCGCGTCGACTCCGACGAGTGTTGGCACACTGACGCAAGGACCGTTTCTGCG
>DAOTXS010000050.1:0-32604 GCA_034435055.1 Anaerolineae bacterium
CGTTGTTTCGCTTGGCTGGACAATTGTCGTCGGCTCGTCGTGCGCTATGACCGATTCATTGAACATTACAAAGCTTTTTGTTTGCTGGCGATCATTCTTTGGTGCATCACCCGAATTTTGAAATGAGTTCTACTCAAGCCGGAAAATTGGACGCCGATGAACGCGGATATAAATCAAGACGCAAAGTGCGTCGATAATTCATTCGTGTCGATTCGCGTGATTCGCGGACGATAATTGTTTGACAAATCGAGTAATTCGACTAGAATGCTTGACGGACGCCGAGCTGGCGGAATTGGCAGACGCGCACGTTTCAGGGGCGTGTGGACGTGAGTCCATCAGGGTTCAAGTCCCTGGCTCGGCATCGAACCCCGAAGCACAACTTCGGGGTTTCTATTTGCGCGATTCAAATTTCCGTGCTATAATCGCGCCCGTTTCACCGCCATCATCTAGAAAGAAGGATTTCGTATGGATCTCGTTTCTGCATTGACCAAACCGCAACTCAAGAAAACGCCCAACCTTCAGCCGGGCGACCGCGTCAAAGTGCATACCCGCATCATCGAAGGCGACCGCGAACGCATTCAGGTTTTTCAAGGCACTGTGATGCGCCTGAGCAAGGGCAAAGGCGCAAATGGTCGCTTTACCGTTCGCCGCATCGCAACGCACGGCATCGGCGTGGAGCGCACGTTCTTGCTCAACTCGCCGCGCCTGGAAAAAATCGAAGTCGCGGGACACACGCACGTGCGGCGCGCGCAACTGTATTACTTGCGCGGACGCCACGGCAAAGCCGCCCGCCTGCGCGAAAAGCGCGTGGTGGAAAGCGAACAGCCGGCAGAAGCCGAAGCGCCGAAGGAAGAATAAAAACAAAGGACTTGGGTTTCCAAGTCCTTCTTCATTTCCGCCCGCACCGTTCAATCCCCGCGAGCAACGTTTCCTCTTCCGACGCCAACACCGTGCGCGGGTCGAACACCACGCGATTCTCCTCAATCCGCGCGATGATCGGCGGCGAGTTTTCGCGCAGACGCTTGGCAAAATTATCCGGCGACGCAACCGCAATCGCCAGCGCGCGCGTGGGTAACGTTTCGCCAGGCAACGAGCCGCCCCCCACCGTCGATTCCGCGTCGATCACCGATGCGTCCAACTTGAATACGCGCAAGCGTTCCGCCCATTTCTGCGCGCGCGCGTCGAGTTGCTCGCGCGTGGCGGCAATCATCATCCACACCGGAATTTTTTTCGCCGCCTCGTTCTTCAAATAATGCAAAAGTGTCGCTTGCACCCCGGCGAGTGTAACTTTATCGACGCGCAACGCGCGCGTGAGTGGATGTTTTTTCAGCGCGTCGATCAACTTTTGCTTGCCAACGATGATGCCGGCTTGCGGTCCGCCCAACAACTTGTCGCCGCTGATCGAAACCAAATCCGCGCCGGCGGACAGCGATTCTTGCGGCATCGGTTCGTGCGCCAGCCCGTACGCGCTCGTGTCGATGAGCGCGCCACTCCCCAAATCATCGACGCACACCAAATTTCTTTCCCGCGCCAGCGCGACCAATTCTTCCAGCGTCGGTTGATGGATAAAGCCAACCATTTTGAAATTCGATGAATGCACGCGCATCACGAGCGCAGTTTGTTCGTCGATGGCGCGCGTGTAATCGGCGAGGTACGTGCGATTCGTCGTCCCAACTTCGATCAAGCGCGCGCCCGATTGTCGCATCACTTCCGGAATCCGAAAGCCGCCGCCGATTTCGACGAGTTGTCCGCGCGAGATGATAACCGATTTGCCGCGCGCGAATGCGGCGAGCATCAGCATCACCGCCGCCGCGTTGTTATTGACGACCAGTGCGGCTTCCGCGCCGGTGAGTCGTGTAATAATCGATTCTGCGTGCGCGTGTCGCGAGCCGCGTTCGCCGGCATCCAAATCGTACTCGAGATTCGTATATCCTTGCGCGGCAATTTTCATCGCGGCAAGTGTGTCGTCGGACAACGGCGCGCGCCCCAGGTTCGTATGAATGATCACGCCGGTCGCGTTGATCACCGGCACGAGCGACGGTCGCATCGATTTTTCGACGCGTTCGCGCACATCGTCGATAAGCAATGCCGGCATCGGCGCGTTGCCACCGCTCAAAATCGCTTGGCGCGCGTGATCGAGCGCGGCGCGGCACGCCTCGACGATGAGGGTTCGCCCGGCGCGTCGTTCGAGTTCGCGCAAGTTGTGATCTTGCAACAAAGCATCGACGGAAGGGAGTTGGCGAAGTTGATCGTTTTTCATTTGGCGATATTTTAATCCGATTGGCGTGCAGGGTCAAACGAATGAATCTTCTTTGACAAGGATTTCTTTGGGTGCTATACTTGCGCTCGCTCTGATGAGGGAGCAGACTGGGCAAGCGCGCAATGCTCCGCGCCGTGCTTGTCATGACGAGGTAGAAAAATGGCAAAGGTTAGTGTTCCACAGGTCAAGAATGACCCGAGTGCGTTTCCGCGCCAAATGCGAATGTTTCTTGGCGCGTTCATCATTTTAGCCGCCGTCGGCGTGCTGATTTATGGCAGTCTGCAAGGCACGCAACAATATTACATCACGCTTGCTGAACTCAAAAGCAAAAGTGAGTTGGCGACGAAACAAACTGTGCGCATCGGCGGCGGGCTTGCGCCGAATACGACGCAGATCAATACCAAGGATGTCACCGCCGAATTTTCGATCACCGACGGCACGAACGTTTTGCCGGTTGTTTACAAAGGGGTTTTGCCGGACACGTTCGAAAAATCGACCGAAGTGATCGCGGAAGGCAAGCTTGGCGCAGACGGCAAATTTCACGCGTCGCTTGTCTTGGCGAAATGTCCGTCCAAGTACGATCCGGCTAAAGTCGAGTGGCACGAAAGCACGCAACCTGGTAATCTCGATTACGCCAAAGGCAAATAACCAATTCAGGTTAAAAGTTGAATGTTCAGCATTTAACGTTCAACCTGAAACCTTAAACGATAACAATGGCAACTATAGGTTCCGTCTCGATTTTCATCGCGCTCGTCATCGCGGCATACACGATGATCGCCGCGTGGCTCGGCGCGAAACGCAATCTGCCCGAATTGCTGAACAGCGCGCGCAACGGTATTCTCGCGTACACGATTTTGATGACCGTCGCGGTGGCAGTGATGGTAATCGCGCTCGTGACACGCGATTTTTCGATTGCGCTTGTGGCGAACAGCACCAGCCGCGAATTGCAAATGCTCTACACCATTTCCGCATTGTGGTCGAATCAAGCCGGCAGTCTCCTCTTTTGGTCGTGGATTCTGTCGCTGTACTCAGCAATCGTCGTGCTGACCAAGTGGAAGACCGAACGCGAATTGATGCCGTACGTCGTCGCGACGTTGATGGCGCTTCAATTGTTTTTCGCGTTCATGCTCTCGTTCGTTTCCAGCCCGTTTGAACGTTGGTGGCGTGTTGCCGGCGATATACAAATGGCACTCTTTCCGCCAGCGGGCGCAACCCTGTTCATTCCCGCCGACGGTCAGGGACTCAATCCGCTTTTGCAACACCCGGCAATGGCGATTCATCCGCCGATGTTGTACCTGGGTTACGTCGGCTTTACGATTCCGTTTGCATTTGCGATGGCGGCGTTGTTCAGTGGTAAACTGGGACCATCGTGGTTGCGCAGCACGCGCCGTTGGACGATTGCGCCGTGGCTTTTTCTGGGCGTCGGACTTTTGCTCGGCGGGCGATGGGCGTACGATGTGCTGGGCTGGGGTGGTTACTGGGCGTGGGATCCCGTCGAGAATGCCGCGTTTATGCCGTGGCTTGCCGGCACTGCATTCTTGCATTCGGTCATGGTGCAAGAGCGCAAAGGAATGCTCAAAGTCTGGAACATCGGACTCATCATCATCACGTTTGCGCTCGTCCTCTTTGGCACGTTTCTCACCCGCAGTGGCGTGATCGAATCGGTGCATTCGTTCGCGTCATCCGACATCGGCGTGTGGTTCTTGTCGTACATCGCCGGCGTAACGTTGTTCGCCACGCTGTTGCTGTTCACACGGCTCAAAGATTTGCGGAGCGAACGCGACATCGATTCACTGCTCTCGCGCGAAGCGTTTTTCTTGTTGAACAATTTATTATTCGTCGCCGCGTCGTTCGCCGTGTTGTGGGGCACAATTTACCCGTTGTTCAGCGAGCTCGTTTACAACCAAAAACTCACCGTCGGTCCGCCGTACTTTAATCAAGTTACCGCGCCGATCTTTAGCGCGATTCTGCTCGTGATGGCGATCATTCCGATGATCGGTTGGAGCGGCGTTACGCGCGAAAAATTACTGCAGAAACTTGTTCTGCCGTTCGTGATTTCGATGGTTATTGCGGCAATCGTGTTTTTGCTCGGCGTGCGCGAATGGGTTGCGCTCGGTGGTTATTTTCTGGCGTGCTTTGTCGTCGTCGCAACGTTGATCGACATTGTGCAAGGGTCGCGCGCGCGCGCGAAAAATTCCGGCGAGTTCATTCTCGTCGCGATGAAAAATCTAATCGAACGCAATCGCCGGCGGTACGGCGGTTATCTCATTCACATCGGCGTGGCGATGATGGCGGTGGGCATCATCAGTTCACAGGTGTATTCGACCGATATGACGCGCGCGCTCCGGCGCGGCGAATCGATGGAGGTGCGCGGGTACACACTGACGTTCGCCAGTCTCTCGCCCGATTTTCCAAGCGGCGAAGCGCGGGTAACTTCGGCGGCAATCGAAGTTTCGCGCGATGGCAAACGTGTGACGACGCTTTCGCCGGCGCGCGCATTCTATCCCCGCCAAGAACAAACCGAAACGATTCCGGCGATTCACACGACTCTGCAAGAAGATTTGTACGTGATCGTCGCCGGCTGGGAAAATAATTTCAACACGGTTACGTTCCGCGCGTACGTCAACCCAATGGTTTTTTGGCTGTGGTTTGGCGGATTCTTTTTGGTCGTCAGCACGCTCATCGCCGCGTTGCCGGACGCGCGGGAAGAAGCGCGCGAACGCGCCGAGGGGCTGGCGCGCGGCACCGTGCGCGCGTAAATAATTTGTCGGGGCAACTCTCGTGGTTGCCCCATACGGAAAATCATTTTGGAAATCATTCTCACCGCTCTGCTCTTGATTGGCATACTGGCGTTCATTGCCTATCCCCTGTTCAACACCCCGCGTGGAAAAATCGCCGGGACGACCGATGTGCTGGATACGTTGATTGCCCAGCGCGATTCCACGTACGACGCGATTCGCGATCTCGATTTCGATTTTCAACTGGGCAAATTATCGCAAGCCGATTACACGATGTTGCGCGACAAGTACAAAGCGCGCGCCGCGCTTGTGCTTCAACAAATCGATGCATTGAGCAATGGCAACGGTGCAAACGCCGACGCGGACATCGAAGCGCAGGTGACGCAACTCCGCCGCGCGAAAACCGATTCCGTCGAAGATGAGATTGCGCGTGTGCGCGCGGCGCGCAAAGCCGGCGGCGGATTTTGTAGCAAGTGCGGCGCGCCGCATCAAGCCGGCGATAAATTCTGCGCCAAGTGCGGAAACAAACTCTAAGACCGACGACGAAAGACGGACGACGAAGGATTGCTTTCATCCGTCGTCGTTCATCTTTCGCCGGCAATTCATTTTGTAAAGGATAGTGATTGTCATGAAAAAAGTTTTACTGGGTCTCGGCATCGTCGCGTTGATTGCGGTTGCGCTGATGGCATTCCCCGCGCCGCGCGCGTTGGCGCAAACCACCGGGCAAGGCAAAATCGAAGGGCGCGTGACGAACGGAACCAAAGACGCCAGTCCCACATCGACGGCGAACTTGACGGTTACCTTGCTCACGCTTCAGCAAGGTGTTTCCGGTATGATTACAACAACCGGCAAAACAGATGCGACCGGCAAGTTCGAGTTCACCAACCTGCAAACGATTTCGACGACCGGGTACGCGGTCTTGGCAAATTACGGCGGCGTCGATTATTTTTCCGATTTGTTGCAATTCACCTTACCCAATTCCACCACACTGCCCGCCGATATTCTCGTGTACGAATCGACGACCGATCCGTCTGCCATCAAGGTTACGCAGACGCATTTAATCGTCGATGTGCAATCACCGTGGTTGGCGATTCAACAAATCGTTGTGATCGAAAATGCCGGCGACCGGATTTTCATCGGCAAGCAACTTGCCGGACCGCATCGTGCGACGCTGACGTTGCCGTTGTTGCCCAAAGCCATCAACATCGAATTCGATGATCCCAACATTGGGCAAACCGTATTGGAAGGCGATGGCGTGATAACGTACACGTTGCCGTTTGCGCCGGGGAAAGATCAAATCGTTTATCAGTATGCTGTGCCGTTCACGCCACCGACGTACGATTTCAATTTGCCTTTGCCGTACGACACCGCGCGCTTTGGTATTTTTATGATCGATGTTGGCGCGACGATTCAGAGTGCGCAACTCTCTGCCGCCGCTACGCCGATGAGTGGCGTGCAAGGCGCGCCGAAATTCATCGCCGTTGCCGGCGAAAATTTCAAAGCCGGAACGGCGATTCAAGCCAAGTTCGATAATCTCCCGGCAACCACGCCCCAGTCCAGTTCCGGCACCGCGCCGGCGACCGCCGCAACTGACAACACGCAAATGATCGGCTTGGCAGTTTTGGGATTCGCCATCGTTGCGGCAGTCGTCTTGCTCGCGTTGCCGATGTTGCGCCGGCGCCAAGCCGCGCAAATCGTCGCGGAAGAAATCAAGAACGAGCGGATGGAATTGCTTCAAGACATCGCCGACCTCGACGATGAATTTGAAGCCGGCAAGATTACCGAAGAGGAGTACAAGCAAGAACGCGCCGCGCTCAAAGCCAAATTGCTGGAGCTTGGTCAGTGAGCGAACCGCTCATCACCGCCGAAAAAATCGACAAACAATTTGGCGCGCGATGGGCATTGCGCGGGATTTCGTTTACAATTCGACAGGGTGAAATCGTCGCGCTCGTGGGACCGAACGGCGCAGGCAAAACCACCTTGCTGCGGATCATCGGCACGCTGTCGCAGGCGCACGCCGGCAAAATTCACATCGGTCAAATTCCGATTCCCGAGCATGCCAACGCGGCGCGCGCGGCAATCGGCTTTGTGGGTCATCAAACGTTCATGTACGATGATCTCACCGCGCGCGAGAATCTGAATTTTTTTGCGCGGCTGTACGATTTGCCGAACATTCCACAACGTATCGAACAAGTCGCCGCGCGTGTTGGCATCACCCATCGATTGGATGATGTAGTGCGCACGCTTTCGCGCGGCTTGCAACAACGGCTCACAATTGCGCGGATGCTTTTGCACGAACCGGTAGTCTTGTTGCTCGATGAACCGTACACCGGCTTGGACCAAGTCGCCGCCGATTTGCTCGATCAAATGATGCTCGACGCGAAAAAAGAGGGGCGCGCGATTTTGTTTTCGACGCACGATTTGGAACGCGGGCTGGCAGTGTGCGACCGCGCGATTATTATGAAAGCCGGGCGCATCGTTCACGATTTGCCGCGCAGTGCGTGGCACCCTTCGGGTCTCGCCGGATTTATGAAGATTTACGCGCGAGTCTTGGAGGATCGAAAATGAAGCTTGCCGTGGGCGGAGTCGAACGGTTCCTTCGCCAGGTTCTCGCCATCGTCCAAAAAGACCTCACCGCCGAACTGCGCACCAAAGAGAACTTGACGGCAATGGTCGTCTTTTCGCTCATCGTGTTGGTGATTTTCAATTTCGCGTTCGAGTTACAAGGCGTCGATATTACCGTGTTGGGACCGGGCGTGTTGTGGGTCGCGTTTACGTTCAGCGGTATCCTGGGACTGGGACGGTCGTTTGCGGCGGAAAAAGACAAGGGGAGTTTGGAAGGCGTTTTGCTTTCGCCGGTCGACCGTGGCGCGATGTTTCTAGGCAAAGCGATCAGCAATTTTATTTTTATCACGGTGATGGAAGCGGCAACGCTGCCGCTCTTTGCGATTCTTAACAATGTTGGCTTGCCCTGGTTTCCGCTCGTGCCGTACATCGTGCTGGGCACGCTGGGTTTTGCGGCGATGGGTACATTACTCTCCGCAGTCGCCGCCAGTACCAAAATGCGCGAAGTGATGTTGCCGATTTTGTTATTCCCGGTGTCGATTCCGTTGCTAATGGCGGCGGTGAAATTGACTGGCGGCGCGTTGCAAGCGCGCGATTTCTCCGACGTGTCGTTGTGGTTCAGCATCCTGATTTTGTACGATGCGATCTTTTGGGTCGTTGCGTTCTGGGTATTCGAGTACGTGGTGGAAGAGTAAACGCTATCTGAAATTAGTCCACAGATTTCGCAGACCCTGGCATGACCGTGGAGAACTTTACCACAGCCACGTTCCCGCCAGGGCAAGTGTTACACAGATTATTTTTTTCTGCGCGCGAAGCGTCTGTGCAATCTGCGGATTCCTTTCAGATAATCTCGAATGATACTCGCGGGGGCAATATGAGATCAACCGCAATCGGAATTACGGCGTTCATTGCGCTGTTGCTGCTGATTCTCGGCGCGTGCAGTGTGTTCCCGTTCAGTTCGTTTGGCACTGCGTCGACAAATACTTCATCGCGTCCTACCGTCGCCAAGATCGGCGACCTTGCGCCGGAGATCGATTTGGTCTCGATGACCGGCGATCGGATTGTGCTCAGCAAGCTGGTGGGCAAAGCGGTGCTGGTAAATTTCTGGGCAACGTGGTGCGGACCGTGCCGCGCGGAATTTCCGGCGTTCGTCCGCAAATACAAAGAATACCAAGACAAGGATTTTGTCATCCTCGGTGTCAACACGCAAGACGATAACTCAGACGACGGTGTGTTGACATTTATGCGCAACAGTGTCGTCAATTTTCCAATCGTCCGCGATGTTGGAGATCGCTTGAGCCGGGTGTACAACGTGCGCGGTTTGCCCACGAGTGTTTTCATCGATCGGCAAGGCATCATCCGCGACATTGTAATCGGCGGGCCGATGAGCGATGATTTCATCGATAGACAATTTGCGAAAATCAATCAGTGACGCCACATCGCATTGTTTTTTACACGAAATCGGGTTGCCATTTGTGCGAAGATACGCTCGCGTTGTTGAATCGATTGCAAGGCGAATTCATGCTGACGATTCAAACCATCGACATCACCACTGACGACGTGCTATTCAAAAAGTACTTTGATAAAATCCCCGTGTTGTGGATTGATGAACGTGTAACGCTCGCCGCGCCTATCGACGAAAAAAAATTGCGCGCGGCGTTGAGGTAATCCAAAATGTCCATTCTCATTGCAATTGGAGCGGGGCTGTTGTCTTTCTTTTCGCCCTGCGTTCTGCCGATGGTTCCAATCTACATTGGTTACCTGAGCGGCGCGGCGGTCACGCCGGAAGGAATTGTAACGGCGCGCCGCACTGCCGTGATGCACGCGGCGGCGTTCGTGCTCGGCTTTACGTTGATCTTCGTTGCGATTTGGAGCGCGTTATCCGCGCTGACCTTTATCTTTACCAAGACTGACATGGCACGCTTTGCCGGGGTCATCCTCATCATCTTTGCAATCCACTTTATCGGCTTGGAATTTGAAATCGGCGGCAGAAAAATTTCGACACGCATTCCATTTCTCTATCAAGAAGCGCGCGTCGAGGTTCGCAATCGACCGCTTGGTTATCCGACGTCGCTGTTGACCGGAATGGCGTTTGCCGCCGGGTGGACGCCGTGCATCGGTCCAACATTGTCCGGCGTAATTGCGCTTGCCACGCAAGAGGCGACGGTGTGGCAAGGCACCGGGTTATTGCTGGCGTACGCGGCGGGGCTGGGGATTCCATTTTTGCTCACGGCGTTTGCGCTGGGAAGCGCAACGAAATTTCTCAAGCAACTCAGCCCGCATTTGCGCAAGGTGGAAATCGCGAGTGGAGTATTATTGTTGCTGATGGGTTTGCTTTTGCTCACCGATAATTTCCAAAAACTGAACGCGGTCTTTTTTCAGTTGACGCCCGAATGGTTGTTCAAGTTGTTGTAACATCAAACGCCCCGCCGGAATTTTTCCCGACGGGGCGTTGACGTGGACGCCAACTCGTGCTACGCTCATCGGCAAGGAGGCAAGGATGAACAAAAAAGTGTTGTTGCTCTTAGCGGCGGTTGCACTAGGATTTTGTTTATGCGTCATCATTGTGGCAGCGGGCGTGATCCTGTTCGCTGGCGCGGTGACTCGGCCGGTCGCCGATGTGGGCGACGGATTTATGAACGCGCTGAAAGAAAGCAATTATCAAAAAGCGTTTGCGCTGTGCTCGCCGGCGTTGCAACGCGAATTGGGCGGAAACGCGGCGGGTTTGGAACGACTCATCAAGAACGGAGGCGTGGAACCGACGGCGTGGATATTTAGTTCGCGCAACATTCAGAACAACGAGGCGCAATTATCCGGCATCGCCACGTTCACCGGCAATCGCCAAGGCACGGTGCGGATCACGCTCAATCAAATTAACGGCGAGTGGAAAGTCGTCGGCTTTAATCTGCGCGAACAGTAAATTGAAATCCGTCAGTCAATCGACTGGCGGATTTTTGTTTCGATTATTTGGCGGCAGTATTTACGCCTTCGATGAACCAGCCGCCTTTCAGTTGCGTCAGAAAGAAGCGATAGGTTACGCCATCGATGCGGACGAACGCGGTTGCTTTATCGACGCGCGGATCATCGATTGGCAGCGGCACATATTTGCCGGTGGCATCTATACCTGAATACGTAATGTCTGTCAATACCAATTGACGTTTTTGATCCACCCATGCTTGAACCATCTTGCGCACGTTTGCATCGTACCCGGCGGGTTGACCCGGCTGGCTGGTGTTCCAATAGGTCAACGCGCCATTCACATTGCCCTTTGAAATCGCGTCGATAAAATCGGCGAGCATCGCTGCGGCTTCACTATCGCCGGGCGGAACGAGATTGGCAATCGTTGGCGTGGGCACGGCGATGGCGACGCGCGTGGGCAATGGAACCTGGGTGGGCGGCGGCGTGGGCGACGCGAAGAACGCCGGTATCGGAATGGGGGCGCAACCGACGATGCAGAGGATTATCACCCCGCCAATTGCAGACCATCGAATTTTCATCTCATCACTCCTTGACCAGTCAGTTCTATTTTAGAGACGTTTGTTGGCGTTGGCAAGTTCCCCAAGCACTCGCTTGACAAGCTGATGCGGCTTGGATAAAATTGGTCATATCATCATACCAATGACCAATTATCTCCCCGTTCAAGCCGCGCGGCTTTACGAACACATTGTCGCGCAAATCGAACAGCAAATCCTCGGCGGCACACTCCGCCCGGGCGACCGCCTTCCCAACGAGCGCAAACTCGCTGAACAATTCCGCGTGAGCCGCACCGTTGTGCGGGAAGCCGTGAAAGCGTTGCGTGAAAAAGGTCTGGTGCAAGGATATCAAGGGCGCGGTACGTTCATCACCAATGGCACTGCCAGCGCGGTGCGACATTCGCTTGGGTTGATGATGAAGATTGGCTCGTCGCAAAGTGCCAACGACCTCGCCGAAGCGCGCGAAATCCTCGAGCCGGAAATTGCCGCGCTTGCCGCCAAGCGCGCGACCAAAGAACACCTCGAAGCAATTCGCCAAGCAGTGGTAACGATGGAGACTGCGTTGAACAATGTCGATGCCTTTGTTGAAGCCGATTTGCAATTTCACCTCACCCTCGCGCATGCCACCCAAAATCCGCTCATTCCCACTTTGATTGATCCGATTGTCGATTTGTTGCGCGAAGAACGCAAGCGCACATTCAAACACGGTGGCGCGGCGCGCGGTCAAGCTCATCACAAGAAAATCTTGGACGCGATTCTACGCCGTGATGCGGACGCGGCACGCGCGGCAATGCGCGCGCATCTCAAACAAGTTCGCAAAGATAGCAAACTCGACCGCTAACAATTGAAGCGCAATCATTATTCAAGAGGAGCAATTATGGCAAACCTAGGTTTTGTTGGTCTCGGCGTAATGGGGAGTCGTGTGGTCAAACGTTTACTCGATGCGGGGCACACCGTGACCGGCTATAATCGCACGAAAGCCAAAGCGCAATGGCTGATCGATGCCGGGATGAAATGGGCAGACTCGCCGCGCGCCGTGGCGGAATCCTCCGACATTGTCTTTTCGATGGTCACCAACACAGAAGCCCTCTATGCCGTGGCGTTGGGCAACGATGGCATCTTGGCTGGGTTGAGTCGGGGCAAAGTGTTCATTGAGATGAGCACGGTCAGTCCTAAAGCCAGCCGGGAAATTGCGCAACAAGTCGTTGCCAAAGGTGCGTCAATGCTCGATTGTCCGGTGTCGGGCAGTGTGATTACGCTAGAGCAAGGTCAGGTATCGTTGATGGTTGGCGGCGATGTGGCAGCGTTTGAGCAAGTAAAACCGATTTTGTTGAACATTGGACCAAAAGTGAATCACGTTGGCGAAAATGGGCTGGCGGTTACGATGAAGATCGCCGTGAACTTGTCGCTGGCGGTGCAAATGCTTGCGTTTAGCGAAGGCGTACTCATCGCCGAGAAAGCCGGCATCGCACGCGAGACAGCGGTGCAAGTGATGCTCAACAGCGTCATCGCCTCGCCCATGATCAAGTATCGCGGTCCGTTCGTTTTGAAATTGCCGGACGAAGCGTGGTTCGATGTGAATATGATGCAAAAAGATCTGTTGCTCGCGCTCGAACTGGGGCGCCAACTCGATGTGCCGCTGCCAACGACGGCGGTAACCAACGAAATGCTAACCGCGTCGCGCGGGATGGGCTTTGCCAAAGAAGATTTTGCGGTTATGTTTCACGCGCTCGCGCAGATGAGCGGCGTGAAAGCGTGAAACGTGATGCGTAACGAAACACGCACTATGTAACAGGCAGAAACGGTACGGGAAAGCAATGAATCAAACACAAGCCAATCTCCAATCCTCAATTTCCAGTCTCTCCATTGACCTTGAACAATCCTTGCATATGTACCAACAAATGGCAAAGATTCGCGCGTTTGAAGAACAGGTGAACGAACTCTACAAAAGCGCGAAAATGCCGGGACTCGCGCATCTCTACATCGGCGAGGAAGCGGTGGCGGTGGGTGTGTGCACAGCATTGCGCCGCGACGATTACATCACCAGCACCCATCGCGGACACGGGCATTGTCTTGCCAAAGGTGCGCGCGTAGATCGAATGTTTGCTGAACTGTTGGGCAAAGAAGCCGGGTATTGTCGCGGCAAAGGTGGCTCGATGCACATCGCCGATCCGGATTCCGGCAACCTGGGCGCAAACGCGATTGTGGGTGGCAGTGCCGGCATTGCCACCGGCGCGGCGCTCTCCGCCAAAATGCGCGGCACCGATCAAGTCGTGGCTTGTTTCTTTGGCGATGGCGCGCTGGGGCAGGGTTTGTTGTACGAAGTGATGAACATGGCATCGCTCTGGAAATTGCCGGGCATTTACGTGTGCGAAAATAATCTGTACAATGAGTACACCCATTATCGCGAAACCACCGCCGGCGAATTGACCGCACGCGCCAAAGCCTTCGATATTCACGCCGAGACGATTGACGGTCAAGATGTGCAACTCGTTTACACCACGATGCAACGACTCGTTGAACGCGCGCGTCGTGGCGAAGGTCCGGCTTTCCTCGAATGTCAAACGTATCGTTACTATGGTCATCACGTCGGCGACATCAATCGCACATACTATCGTTCCAAAGAAGAAGAACGCGATTGGATGATGAATCGTGATCCATTGAAAATTTTATCCACGCGCCTCATCGCGCAAAAATTGGTTGACCCCGCCGTGTTCGACCGCATCGAAGTGGAAGTGAAAGCCGAAGTAGAAACCGGCGTGCAGTTCGCGCTCAACGCCCCTTACCCCGATCCCGGCGAGGTGACGCAAGATGTGTATGCGTGAAAACATGTTACGTGATTCGTGGTACGTAACGGAACACGGAACATGCAATCGGAGCAATCATCATGAGTACGCGTGAGATAAGTTTTGCGGAAGCGGTGCGCGAAGCGCTTGCCGAAGAAATGCGGCGCGACCCGCGCGTGTTTATCATCGGCGAAGATGTGGCGGAAGCCGGGACCCCGTTCAAAGTCTTGTCCGGTTTGGTCGAAGAGTTTGGCAAGGAGCGTGTGATTGATACGCCCATCTCCGAAGCCGGTTTTTGTGGCATCGGCGTTGGCGCGGCGATGACCGGGATGCGCCCTATCGTGGACATTATGTTCGGCGATTTTCTCACGCTGGCAATGGATCAGATTGTCAATCAAGCCGCCAAGGTACATTACATGTCCGGCGGCAAATGGCGCGTGCCGATTGTCTTCCGCACCACGCTGGGCGCCACACGCCGCTCCGCCGCGCAACATTCGCAAAGTTTGCACGCGTGGGTCAGTCATATCCCAGGATTAAAAGTTGCTGTGCCCTCCACGCCGTACGATGCCAAAGGTTTGCTCAAAACCGCCATTCGCGACGACAACCCGGTTGTTTTCTTCGAAGACAAGTTAATGTTCAAGATGACCGGCCCGGTCCCTGCCGAAGAATACACCATTCCCTTCGGCGTCGCCGACATTAAACGTCCAGGCAAAGACATTACGATTGTCGCCACGAGTTCGATGGTGCAGATTGCACTCGGCGCAGCAAAGATGCTGGATGAGATCGGTATCAGCGCCGAAGTGATTGACCCGCGCACAACGTTTCCTCTCGACAAGCAAACACTCATCGAATCGGCGAAGAAAACCTCGCGCGTGATTGTGGTGGATGAAGGGTACGAGCGGTACGGCGTAACCGCGGAGATTGCTTCGGTCATCGCCGACGGCGCGTTTTATTATCTCGATGCACCGGTCAAACGGCTGGGCGCGATGGATGTGCCGGTGCCATTCTCGCCAGTGTTGGAAGACTTGACCGTGCCAACCGAGCAATCGGTGTTTGAGATGGCGAAACAGTTGTGTGGCAAAGCGTGATGCGTGTTCCGTATGTTCACGCATTGCGAAACGGAGGTCAACAATGATCCGCGATCAATTCATCGGTGTGTGGAAACTAGTCTCGTACGAATTTCGTTTGGCGGACGGCATTTTGATTCGTCCAATGGGACAAGGTGTGCAGGGGATTTTGATTTACGACGCAACCGGGTATATGGTACTGCAAGTCATCGACCCCGAGCGACCCAGGTTTGCATCGGAAGATTGGATGTCCGGCACGGATGCGGAAATCAAATCGGCGTGGGAAGGTGTGATGGCGTACTACGGCACGTTCGAAGTGTTGGAGGAACGCGGGATGATTGTGCATCACGTTCAAGGCAGTTCGTTTCCTAATTGGAACGGGATTGATCGCGAACAGTTATTCGAGTTTGCTGATGAGCGACTCAAGTTGCTGACCCTGCCGATGAAAATGGGCGGCGAGCAGTTAGTTGGACAACTGGTCTGGCAAAAAGTGAAACAAGTATCCACGAATCACGCGAATCTGCGTCAATGATTTTATTCGTGTTGATTCGCGAGATTCGTGGACATAGAGGTTTCTATGGCAATCAAAACGTACGGCACGATGGCGGTAGATTGGGAACAGCGCATTGATTTTGATCGTCTGCGCCGCGAGCGGCTAGCCCGTGCCAAAAAATTGTTCAAAGAATCAGAGCTGGGTGCGTTGCTCTGTTTCGATATGAACAATGTGCGCTATCTCACGGCGACGCATATTGGCACGTGGGCGCAGGACAAGGTCAATCGTTTTACGCTCTTGCCGCAAGACGATGAACCGATCCTGTGGGATTTCGGTTCCGCCGCGCGGCATCATCAACTCTACGCGCCGTGGCTCGGCGAGAAACGTTCGCGCGCTGGCATCTCGCTTTTGCGTGGGGCGATGTCGCCGGAGATGGGCCGCGCCGAAGACGTGGCAAACAAAATTTGGATCGAACTCAAAGAGCGCGGCTTGGAAAAAGAACCGCTGGGCGTGGACATTGCCGAAGTCCCGATTCTCTTTGCGTTGCAGAACAAGGGTTTGAAAATCGTGGACGGGCAACAATTGATGTCGCAAGCGCGTCTCATCAAAACGCAGGACGAAATCGCGTTGCTCACCCACGCCGCCGCCCAAGTGGACGCAGCGTATGATGAACTCTATCGCGCGATGAAGCCGGGTATGCGCGAGAACGAAGCGGTCAGCATCGTCAGCCAAGTGTTGTACAATCTCGGCTCAGAGTACGTCGAAGCGGTGAACGCGATTTCTGGCGAACGTTGCAATCCGCATCCGCACGTCTTTTCGGATCGCATGTTGCGCCCGGGTGATCCAGTGTACTATGATGTCTTGCAATCGTATATGGGGTATCGCACGTGCTATTATCGTTGCTTTACGATTGGGTACGCTTCGCAATCCATGGTAGATGCATACAAACGTTGCCGCGATTATCTCGATGCGGCCATCGAACTCGTACGACCGGGCTGCACCACCGCGCAAATCGCCTCGGTGTGGCCCAAAGCCACCGAGTTTGGTTTCCCGAATGAAGAAGCCGCGTTCGCGTTGCAGTACGGTCACGGCGTTGGGCTTGCCATCTGGGAACAGCCAGTCATCAGTCGGCTGGTTTCGCTGGAGCACCCGGTCGAAATCAAACCTGGGATGGTGTTCGCGTTGGAAACGTTTTGGCCCTCGTCGGATGGGTGGAGCGCGGCGCGCATCGAAGAAGAAATCGTCGTCACCGAAACGGGACACGAAGTTATCACGCGCTTTCCAGCAAACGAGTTGATGGTGGCGGGGCATCATTACTTTACCGCCACAGGACCGCTCCCCGCGACGCGCACGCACGAACCTGAACCGAACGCAGAGGTGAAAAAGATGGTGGAGGCAGTGCGCGGATGAGTGGGACAGTGGCTAGTGAGCAGAAAAAACTGACCACTAGTCACTAACCACTGTTTGTGGAGCAAAACATTTGAGTACCAACGTCATTATGCCTGCTCTCGAAATGGCGCAGGATAAAGGAAAATTATTGCGCTGGCTCAAACCGGAAGGTTCAACCGTAACCAAAGGTGAGCCGATGATGGAAATCGAGACAGATAAGGTTACGGTCGAGATCGAAGCGCCGGCGTCCGGGATACTTGCCAACGTTACCGCACGCGAAGGCGATGTGGTGCCGGTCGGTCAAACGATTGCGCTGATTCTCGCACCAGACGATCAAGTCCACGCAGAATCATCCTCAGTTGCAACCAACGCATCACCGGTCGCGCGTCGCATGGCAGAAGAACACGGCATTGATTTAGCAAGAATCAAGCCGGGCGGCGGACGAATTGAAAAAGCCGATGTGTTGGCATATCTAAAAACGACGGATGACGAACAACGGATGACCGCCGTGATTGATTCGTCTGCAAACGTGCAACGTGTTCTTGCTTCACCAAAAGCGAAACGACTTGCGCAAGAACGCGGTGTTGACCTTGCCGCGTTGCGCGGCACCGGTCCGGATGGCGCGATCATCGCCGTCGATATTCCAACCGATGCCTCCGTCCTTCGTCCTTCGTCCGCCGTCAGCAATGTTTGGCGTGTGATGGCAGAACGAATGGTGCAAAGTTGGACTAGCGCGCCACACTTTTATCTTGTGCGCGAGGTCAACGCGAGTCGTTTGATCGCGTGGCGCGAAAGCGTGCACAAACGCACACAAGCCAAAATCACCTTCACCGATTTATTGATCAAGATCGTTGCGGTCGCTTTGCGGCAACATCCACGTGTCAATGTTTCGTGGAATGAGGGCGCGCTTATCCAACAACCGGACATCAACATCGGCATTGCAGTTGCCATTGACGATGGCTTGATTGTGCCGGTGGTGCATCACGCCGATACGTTGAGCATCGCGCAAATCGCCGCGCGGCGTCAAGACATTGTTACGCGCGCACAAGCCGGCAAACTCAAACTCGATGATTTGCAAGGCGGCACGTTCACGCTGAGCAATTTGGGAATGTACGGCGTGGATGCGTTCAACGCCATCATCAATCCACCACAAGCCGCGATTCTTGCCATTGGTCGCATCGCCGAGCGTGTTGTCGCGGTGCAAGGGCAACCCGCCGTGCAACCGATGATGACACTGACGCTCTCGTGCGATCATCGCGCGGTTGATGGCGCGCGCGGCGCACAGTTTCTTGGCGCGCTCGCGGATTTCATTGAAGAACCATTGAATTTGCTCGGCTTGTGATGCGACACTCAATCAACATTGATGAAATTTGATTTATTTCAAACTAGTGGATATAATCGGAATAACGGTGCGATCTTCTTGATCCTGACAAAAAGGGGTGATGACGGCTGACCGCTTGGGCTTGCCGCCCCGATCTTTCGGTGAGATTTCGATTCGCGATGACGCGAGAAAAAAAGGAAAAGGAGAAGAAGAGAATGTCCCAATTGATCCGTGTGATGTGGATTGGCATGTTGTTCGTGTTGATCCTCGCCGCGTGCGCCCCCGCACCGACCCCCGCTCCCACTGCCGCACCGCCAACTGCGGTTCCGGCAACCAAACCGCCAGCCCCGTCGTCTAGCAGTTCGGTTGCATCTTCTGTGGCATCCAGTGTTGCACCAACTGCTGCGCCCAAGCCGGTCGAAACGAAGAAATTGGTGTTGGGCTTTACCGCATCGCAAACCGGCGCACAGCAAGTTGCTTCTAAAAAGCAGATCGAAGGTCTGCAACTCTGGCTCGACGACGTCAAAGCCGCCGGCGGCATCAAGACAAGCGGCGCGATTTATATGCCGGAAATGAAGTTCTACGACGACGAAAGCAAGACCGACCGCGTCCAAGCATTATACACCAAACTCATCAACGAAGACAAAGTCGATTTCTTGCTCAGCCCGTACAGTAGCACACTCGTAAAAGCCGCCGCCGTCGTCTCGGAACAGAACGACAAAGTCATGATCACCGCCGGCGCCGCCGACGACGCCACGATGGAACAGGGCTTTAAGAAAACATTCCAACTGTACACCCCCGCGAGTCGCTATTTGACCGGCGCAGCAGACGCCTTGAAAAAGTTTGTCCCCACGGCGAAAAAAGTCGCCATCGTGTACGAGAAAGATTCCTTCTCGACTTCGGTTGCCAATGCCCTCCGTCCATACGCTACTAGTCTCGGTTTTGAAGTCGTCCTCTTCGAAGGGTACGACACGGGCACCACCGACTTTGCGCCGTTCATTAACAAAATCGTCGCGCAAAACCCGGATGCGATTCTCGGCGGCGGTCACTTTGCAGACGGCACGACGTTTGCCAAGCAGTTGTACGAAAAGAAAGTGCCGGTGCAATTCGTCACGTTGCTTGTTGCGCCGCCCGAACCAACCTTCAAGGACATTGGCGACGCCGCGTTGGGTATTATTGGCCCCAGCCAATGGGAACCGCAAGTAACGTACAGCGCGGAATCCGCCAAAGCCGCCAACCTGTCGTACTATGGTCCCAGCAACAAGGCGTTCGTCGATGCGTACACCGCCAAGTACAAAGAAGCACCCTCGTATCATTCTGCCGGCGGTTATGCCCAGGGCTTGGTTTTACAAAAAGCGATTGTTGACGCGGACGGCGTCGATCCCGCCAAGATCGTGGCGGCGTTGGACAAGTTCAACCTGATGACCTTTTATGGGGTCATCAAGTTTAGCACCGATGCCAAGACACACGGCAAGCAAGAAGCGCACGGTATGGTTTATATGCAATGGCAGAAAGATTCTGCCGGCAAGCTTGTGACCCAGATCGTGTGGCCCCTCGAAGCCAAATCCGCAGACGCCATTCTGCGCAAGTAACACGGATACCCCACCCTCGCTCTCCCTCCAAACAAGGGAGGGTGCGGGCGGGGTATTTTTTTATCACAAAGAGGTGTGAATGAACATTCAAGCCCTGATCGCTTCTTCGATTGACGGATTGATGCTGGGCTTTGTCTTTGGGCTGATGGCAATGGGATTGACGCTCATCTTTGGCGTGATGAAAGTCATCAACCTCGGTCACGGACCGTTCATCGTTATGGGAATGTTTGCTGTTCTCGTGATGAGCCAAAATTTTGGCATCAATCCTTATCTCGGTTTGGTCGTCGTCATCCTACTCGGACTTGTGACCGGCATCGTGGTGTACTTTGTCGCCGTGCACCGCGTCATCAACGCACCGGAATTGACGACGCTCCTCGCAACCTTTTCGGTCAATATGATGCTCATCGGCGCGCTGACCATCATTTTCTCGACCAGCCCGCGAGGACTCGATTTGGAACTTCCCTCATTCTACACTGGCGCGATTACCGTCCAGGGAACACGCTTGGTCGCCGTGCTCGTTGCGATTGGCGTGACGATTGCCTTGTATTCCTTTCTCTACCGCACACGCACCGGCAAATCCATCCGCGCCGTCGCGAATAATCGCAGTGCGGCGGAGTTGATGGGCATCAATTCCACGTGGATTCTCGCGCTGAGTTTTGGTATCGGCACGATGCTGGCGATGATTTCCGGCGCCTTGCTTGCGACGCTGTTCTCGTTTACAGTTCTCTCCGGCGGCGGCTTGGAAACCAAAAGTTTCGTCATCGTCGTGCTGGGTGGGCTGGGCAATCCGACCGGCGCATTGTTCGGCGGCATCATCATCGGCTTGCTCGAAAGCATCACGACGATTTTTATCCCGGTTAGTTGGGTGCCGGTTTTTGAATTCGTCGTCTTTGTCTTGATTTTGCTCTTCCGACCGAACGGTTTGTTCGGGGCACGCTGACGGATGATCGAGGTTATCTAATATGAACACATTCAAGAGTCCCTTTTTCTGGATCATCCTTGTCGTGGTCGGCGGCGTTTCGCTCATCCCGATTCTCACCGATCAAGTGTCCATGCGGGAAGATTTTTTCCTGATGCTGATGCTGGTCATTCTCGCATCGAGCATCAATATCATCATGGGCTACACCGGCTATGTGAGTTTTGGCCACATTGTCTTTTTTGGATTGGGCGGGTATCTTTCGTTCTACTTGACGAAGGAATTCCAAGTCCACTTTATGCTCGCCGCATTAATCGGCGGTTTGGGTGCCAGTCTGGTTGCGTTTCTGATGGGCATTCCGGTACTGCGATTACGCGGCGCGTACTTTGCGCTAGCGACGATCGGCATCAACGAAGCGTTCCGCGCGTTCTTCGCCAACTTTGACCTGTTCGGCGGCGCGGTGGGAATGTTCTTCAACTTTGCCGTGTACGATGCGTACGGCGGTGCGAAGAATGCCGGGCAACTGGCATACTACGCGATGGTAATCGTGGCACTGGTGACGATTGCCACCAGCTTCATCATCAAGAAATCGAAATTCGGTTTGGGGTTGATGGCAATCCGCGAAGACCAAGATGCTTCGATGGTGCTCGGGATTGATCCGGCGCGACTGAAAGTGATCACCTATACCATCTCTGCGTTCTTTCCAGGCATTGCTGGGGCGGTCTTTTTCTTCAAGAATGGGTTGATCGAGCCGGGACCCGCATTTGAATTGCATCGCTCGATTGAAGCGTTGGTGATGGTGATGCTTGGCGGCTTTGGTACGGTCACAGGACCGATCATCGGCGCGGTGGTGTACGAACGTTTGCGCGGTTTTCTGATCACGGATCCAACGTTGAGCAACGCCCATCTTGTCATCGCCGGTGTGATGTTGCTGTTGATCGTACTCTTTGTAACGGCGGGTGTGATCGGTTGGTTGCGCCAACGCTTCCCGGCGGTGCGGAGGTTTCTCGAATGACGACGACAAACTCGGTGATTCTCCAAGTCGAAAATGTCAGCAAACGGTTTGGCGGTTTGCTGGCGCTGGATAAAGTAACGCTGGCGGTCAAGCAAGGCGAAATCTTTGGCATCATCGGACCAAACGGCGCGGGCAAGACGACGTTGTTCAATGTGATCAATGGCGTTTATCCACCCACCGATGGACGTGTCAAGTTTCGTGGCGAGGATGTCACCGGCTTGCAACCGTACGACTTGAGCAAGCGCGGTTTGGCGCGCACGTTCCAAGTTGTGCGGCCGCTGACGGAATTATCGGTGCGCGAGAATGTAACGGTTGGCGCGTGTTTTGGACGCGAAAACTTGTCCTTGGAAAAAGCGGAAAAGGTCGCGGACCAAGTGATCGATTTTGTTGGTTTGTCAGCGCGCCGTGATGTGATTGCCGGCAAACTGAATGTCGCGCAGAAGAAACGTTTAGAAATGGCGCGCGCGCTTGCGGCTCGCCCCATCGTCCTTTTGCTCGATGAGGTGTTGGCGGGGCTGAATCCACAAGAAGTCGCCGATATGCTCGTCGTCGTGCGCCAGATTCGTGAGCAAGGCGTCACGATCATTATGATCGAGCATTTGATGCATGCGGTGATGAACTTGTCGGATCGCGTGTTTGTACTGGATTACGGCGCGCAAATCGCGGAGGGCACGCCGCAAGAAGTATCGAATCATCCCAAAGTAATCGAGGCGTATTTGGGCGACCCCAAAGTGGCGCAACGATTCTTGGAGGGAGTGGAATGAGCATCCTACAAGTTAAAAATCTCGAGTCCGGGTACGGCGAAGTGCAAATCTTGTGGGGGCCCTCGCTTGAATTGCAGTCGGGTAAATTGACCTCGCTGGTCGGTTCGAACGGCAGTGGCAAAACCACCTTGTTGCGTTCGGTGACCGGTCTTGTTAAACCGTGGAAGGGTACCATAACTTTTCAAGGCAAGGATGTAACGAATCTCTCGCCACACGAAAAAGCGGAAATGGGGTTGGTGCTGGTACCGGAAGCACGCCAACTTTTTACCGATATGAGCGTGTTGGAAAACTTGGAAATGGGCGCAACGCCCCAAGCCGCACGCGCCGAATTCAAACAGACGCTCGACTGGGTGTACACGTTGTTGCCGCGTTTGAAAGAACGGCAGAATCAAATTGCCGGGACACTTTCCGGCGGCGAACAACAAATGGTCGCGATTGCGCGCGGCTTGATGGCAAAACCCAAAGTATTGATGTTCGATGAGCTTTCGCTCGGTCTTTCGCCGCTCCTCGTCATCAGTTTGTTTGAGGTGCTCGCCAAACTTCGGAAAGAAGGGCTGACGATGTTGCTCGTGGAACAGAATGTGCAAATGGCGCTCGCGGTAAGCGATTACGCGTACGTGTTGAACAACGGGCGCTTGGAAACGGAAGGCGAAGCGAAAAAGGTACGCGAGATGGAGAGCGTGAAGAAAGCGTATCTGGGATTGTAAAAACATTAAACCCGAAAGGTAAAAAAATTCCTTTCGGGTTTACTCTTCAAGGAGGAAGCGATGCAGAAAAAGTACGGCGTGTTGCGAACCATCGCGACGATCAACAAAATTATCGCGTGGATCGTGCTGGTGCTGGGTGTGTTGGGCGGCTGTGTCAGTTTAGCATTTGGCTTGCTTCCCGGCTTGACTTCTGCCGGCAGTCGCACGGCTCCCGCGTTGTTGATGGGCGGCTTGGCGGCGGGTTTGATGACCAGCATTGGCGCAATTTTCTTTGCCGTGATCTATTTCTTGGTGTTCTATTCCTTTGGCGAAATGATCTATTTGCTCATCGATTTGGAAGAGAACACGCGCACGACGGCAGAACATTTGAAGAACATCCCGAAAGCGTAAACTCAAATTATCGAAATTCAAACGCGGGCGATTTTTCCACCCGCGTTTTTCATTCGTTTATGCGTCGTTCATTTCCCCTGTGCATCCACTACTGCAATCGCCGCCATATTCACAATGTCCTTCACCTCATCGCCTTGTTGTAAGACGTGCACCGATTTGCCCATCCCCAGTAAAATCGGACCAATCGTTTCAGCCTCGCCAAGATGCCGCAAAAGTTTGTATGCGATGTTCGCCGATTCGAGTGTCGGAAAGACAAGCACATTTGGATTGCGGACGCGCGCAAACGGATACCGCTCTTCTAAAATTTGCGCGACGACTGCCGTGTCTGCTTGCATCTCACCGTCAACCGGCAAATCGGGACGCTTGGCACGCACCAAATCAATCGCCGCGCGCACCTTGTCCGAAAACGGATGCGGCGCACTCCCAAAGTTGGAGAACGAAAGCATCGCCACGCGCGGCTCGATGTCGAAATGTTTCGCGGCGTCGGATGCCAGCACGGCGATCTCTGCCAGATCATCGGCGCTCGGATCGATGTTCACGGTTGCATCGGTAAAGAAGAAGACGCGTTGATCGCGCGTGATGACGATGTACATTCCCGTGACGCGTTTGACGCCGGGGCGCGTGTGCACAATTTGCAACGCCGGGCGAATCACATCCGGATAGTTGAACGTGAGTCCGCTGACAAATGCGTCCGCGTCGCCCATCCGCACCATCATCGGACCAAAGTGATTGCGGCGCGTCATAAAGCGTTCTGCCATTCCGCGCGTGATACCTTTGCGCTCGCGCAATTTGTGGAACGCATTGATGTACTTTTGCGACTCGGCGGATTCATCGCCGCGCACGAGCGAGATGATTGGCGGTTGAAAGTCGAGTCCCAGTTCTTTGATTTTTTGTTCGATGAGCGAACGGTCGCCGAGCAAAATCGGTTTGCCGATGCCTTCTTCTTGCACTTGATACGCCGCGCGAATCACTTTGGGTTCTTCACCTTCGCCGAACGCGATGCGTTTGGGGTTGGCTTTGGCTTTGTTGAAAATCGTCCGCATCACTTCGCGTCCTTTGCCCAGCCGCGCTTCCAACTGCTCACGATATTTTGCAATATCGATGTTTTTGCGCGCGACGCCGGATTCGATTGCCGCGCGCGCGACGGCCGGCGCTTCCCACAACAACACACGCGGATCGACCGGTTTCGGCACGATGTACTCGGGGCCAAATTTCAACGAATCGAGTCCGTACGCTTTCAACACCGAATCGGGCACATCTTCTTTCGTCAGCGCGGCAAGTGCTTTGGCGGCGGCGACTTTCATTTCTTCGTTGATCGCTTTCGCACGTACGTCGAGCGCGCCACGAAAGATGAACGGAAATCCCAGGACGTTGTTGATTTGATTGGGATAATCGCTCCGTCCGGTGCCAACAATCGCGTCGGGCCGCACTTCTTTGGCGAGATCGTACCGAATTTCCGGATCCGGATTCGCCAGCGCAAAAATCAGCGGCGCTTTTGCCATCGTCTTGACCATTTCCGGCAACAAGACATCTTTTGCCGACAGACCCAGGAACACATCCGCGCCTTTGACTGCATCCGCGAGCGTGCGCGCTTTGGTCTCGACGGCAAAGCGTTCTTTGTACGGATTCATCCCGTCGGTGCGCCCTTTGTAAACGACGCCTTTGGTATCGAGCATCATAATGTTCTCGCGTTTGACGCCGAGCCGAATCCAAAACTCGCCGCATGCCACGCCGCTGGCGCCCGCGCCGGAAATCACGACGCGAATCTGATCGATGCGTTTGCCGTTGATTTCGAGCGCGTTGAGCAAGCCCGCGCCGGAAATGATCGCCGTGCCGTGTTGATCATCGTGAAAGACCGGGATGTTCATCGATTTTTTCAGCGTCTCTTCGACGATGAAACATTCCGGCGCTTTGATGTCTTCCAGGTTGATGCCGCCAAACGTCGGCTCCAACGCTTTGACAACGGTGATGATTTCTTCCGGCGTGCGACAATTGATTTCGATGTCGAACACGTCGATATCGGCAAAGCGTTTGAACAAAAGTCCTTTGCCTTCCATCACTGGCTTGCTTGCCAACGCGCCGCGGTCGCCGAGACCCAGGATCGCCGTGCCGTTTGAGACGACGGCGACAAGATTGCCTTTCGCGGTGAGTTCGTACGCGGTTTCCGGATCGCGCTCCACTTCCAACGTGGCTTCGGCAACGCCGGGCGAGTACGCCAGCGAGAGGTCGCGTTGCGTGACGGCCGGCTTCGTCGGCAGAACTTGAATTTTGCCGGGTCGTCCCATCCGATGATAATCGAGCACTTCTTGTTTGGTGACTGGCATCTCCGACTCCTTCCAATTCTCCGTGAATAACATTCGCCCCCATCCCATCATGAGACGAGGGCGAATCCAGTATCGCAAAACGCGAGAGATTTGTCAACACCATTTGCGAAACAGAGCGAGCGTTTTAGCCCAATCCATTCAACAATTCCACCGCCTCCGCTGGCGTTTTTGCACATTGCAACAACTTGGCTTCTTCATCCGTTACCGCCAACTGGTCGCGCATCACGCGAAGAACTTGCCTCCATCCTTCGCCCAGCAAGATAATCGGCTTGCGATGCTTGGCGTCGATCTTGGACAAATTCCACACCAGCGCCAGTTCCGCCAGTGTGCCCATACTGCCATTCAATACGATGAACGCATCCGCGCGCCGTTGCATTTCGCGGATGCGCGAGAACAGATCGGGACTTGTGATGGTTTCATCGATAAAGGGATTTGCAGGAAGGGCTGCAAATTCACCGGACAAGACGCCAATCGCTTTGCCGCCGTGCTCGCGTGCGCCGCGCGCCGACGCTTCCATCGTCCCGGCGTAGCCGCCGTTCATCACGATGAAACCTTTTTGCGCCAACAACGTGCCAACCGCGTACGCTTCCGCGTACTCGGGTGAATTGGTTGTCGCGCGCGAGCCGCCGAAGACTGCGACGATTTTACTCATGATTTGCTTCCTTGTCCGTGTGGTGTGGTTCGCTCAAAAATGAACCGATCATTGGCTTGAGCATTTCGCCGTCCAGAAATTCGTGGACGGCTTGCTTGACTGCGTTGAGCAAGCGTTTATCCAAACGTTCGCTGTAATGTTCCGCAAAATCAACCGCGGCATTTTCCAAATCAACATTTTCGTTTTGTTCGTGCAGGTAATAATGATGATCCATAATCCACAAATACAAATCGGCTTCGGTGCGATGCGGAAAATCGTTGAGCATATTATGCGCGCGGATGGTTTGAATTACCGGCAAATACAGGTGATCATACCAACTGGCGACCGCTTCCTCCCAGGGCACTTTGGCTTGACGCTCTTCGCCCAGAAAATAGCGATGCACCGCAATGTGTTCGAGCAACCGCGCGTACCCGCCCGGCTCGGAAAAGCGGATATTCTGGTCGGGACGGATTTTATCGATGCGCGTCTTGTCGATGAACTCCGCGTACTCGCCGACGATGTCAATGTCCGAGGCGAGCAAATCGGGTGTGACCGGGACGCGTGTTTTCACTTCGATCACTTCGGCATCGATGAATGCTTGCCCGCGTTCGCGCGCGACGCTGATGCGATGATGTCCGTCGCGCACAAAGTACACATCGCTAACTTTATACAATTGCACCGGCGGCAGGTTCACGTCTTCGTAAAATGCTTCGTCCACTTTGCGCCAACGCGATTTAGTTTCATTTTGCGTCGGCAGAAACGCGCGATCAAAATCGTGATAGCGCAAGGTCGCACTGCCGATGATTTTGTCCACCTGGACGGTTTGAATACCGCGATAAAATTCGCCGAACGTTTTAAGCGAACGTTTGACCTCGTCGAACGAAACAAGTTCGTTGGGGCGGCGCGAGATCATCGCGCGGACTTCACGCCAGAATGCTTTGAGCCGCGCGCGCGCAAAATCGGATTCGGTTTGAGCGGAGAACATATTATTCATAAACGCAATCGTCCACGCTTCGCGTGATTCACGGATTATTTTTTGATTACCGGAATTTCCGAAATTCTATAGCCGTACGTATTGATGATCGTCGTTGCGCCGCGGTGCGTCGTCGTTTGCGTCCGCGCATCGTACACGTGCGTGTGTCCGTGAAAGTGAAATCGCGGTTTGTAGTTATCGATGAACCACACGAACGATTTGAAACCATGATGCGGCAAATCCTCGCCGTCGTGAATGTGAAAGGGCGGCGCGTGCGTGATAAGAATGTCAAGATAACGCCCGTGCCGCGCGCGGTTCAACACGAGCGCGGGCGTGAGCGCGGCGATCTTGGCGCGCATTTCATTTTCGGTGTACTGAAACTGGGGACGATTGTTGTAGCGGATCGAACCTTCAAACCCAGCGATGAGCAAACCTTTGTACTCGATGACGCGCGAATCGATGTTCTCGCAACCTTCGGGGAAAATTTTTTCACCGCCATCGCCGCCGTGATTGCCCATCACGTAAAATAGCGGCACGTTCAGCATCGACACGATGTATTCCAAATAATCCGCCGGCAAGTCGCCGCACGACAAGACTAGATCAACGCCGCACGCTTGATGCGTGATGGCGGGACTGTGTAAAGATTCGCTTATTTGATCGCTGATCGTGAGAATACGCATCGCAATTAGACAATCGCCCCGACACGGTTATGGTCGGGGCGGGGTGACACGTACAAGTATATGCGGCGTGGAAAAATTGTCAAACGATTGGCGCACACCAAAACACAAGTGACAGTTTAGTTACTTGAACTCCACCCTCACAACTTTCGCCGCAATCTCATCGAACATCGCTTGGATTTCCGCTTGCAACCGCGCCAGCAAATCGGCTTCCGCGACAATTTCTTTTTCCTCGCGGTCGCGCCGTTTCACTTCGACGCCGCCGGCTTGCAACGATTTTGCGCTCACGGTCAAACGCAACGGCAAGCCGATCAAATCGGCGTCGGCAAATTTCACGCCGGGACTTTCATTGCGGTCGTCGTACAACACCTCGATGCCGGCATCGTTCAGCGATTTGTACACGCGCTCGGCAGTTTCATTGACGCGCGCGTCCGCCCCGCCCAACGCAACGAGATGCACGTGATACGGCGCAATTGTGATCGGCAATTTCAAACCGCGCTCGTCGTGATGCTCCTCCGCCGCGCATGCGAGCAAACGCCCGGAGCCGATGCCGTACGATCCCATCACAATCGGTTTTTCTGTTCCATCGGCGGCGAGATAATTTGCGCCGATGGCGGTGGTGTATCGCGTGCCTAGTTTGAAAATGTTGCCGACTTCAACGCCGCGCGAAGTGTACAATGCCTGCCCGCAATGGATGCACGCATCGCCGTCGCCTGCCGATGCAATATCGGTGACAATCGATGCGGCGTAATCGCGCGGCGTGTTCGTGTTGAGCAAGTGATAGCCATCTTCGTTTGCGCCGGCGACAAGGTTCGGCGACGCCGGCACTGCATCGTCCACGACGATGGTCACGTTCTTCAAACCGATGGGCGAGGCGTACCCGGGCGTCGCGCCGACCGCGCGAATTTCGTCGTCGGTTGCCGGGCGCAACCAATCCGCTTTGACCGCGTTCGATAATTTCGTCTCGTTCACTTCCATATCGCCGCGAATCACTGCAAAGACAAATTCTTCCCGTGTGCCTTTTTCTTCCTCGTGGCCGGCGATCATGAAAACGGCTTTGGCTGTTTTGCTTTTTGGTACGCCGAGCAGTTGCGCGAGTGCGTCGATGGTTTTGCAATTGGGCGTCGCAACTTTTTGCAACGGCTTGAGTGATTCTGTCGCCGCCGGTTTTTTGGCAAAGCGTGCAATCTGTCGATTCGCGGCGTAGCCGCAGTTGCGGCACAAGACCAACGTGTCCTCGCCGACCGGCGTGAGGTACATATATTCGTGTGCGAGCGAGCCGCCCATCATTCCCACATCGGAACGCACCGCAATCGCCGGGACGCCGCAACGATTGAAGATGTTAAAGTACGCTTGATAATGCGCGCGGTATTGTTGATCGAGACCGGCTTCGTCGAGGTCGAGCGAGTACGAATCCTTCATCGTAAACTCGCGCACGCGAATCAACCCGGCGCGCGGCCGCGGGTCGTCGCGGAATTTCGTTTGAATGTGATAGACCAGTTGCGGCAATTGCTTGTACGATCGGATGTCGCTCTTGCACAAATCGGCGACGACTTCTTCGTGCGTCATTGCCAGCACCAGATCGCGGTCTTTGCGATCCTTGAATCGCGCCATTTCCGGACCGATGGCGTACCAGCGCCCGGTCGCCTGCCACACTTCGGCGGGATGCACGACCGGCATCGTCATCTCTTGTCCGCCAATCGCGTTCATTTCGTCGCGAAAAATATTTTCGATTTTCGTCAGCGCGCGTTTCGCGAGCGGCAAGTACGAGAACAATCCTTGTCCCAATTGGCGAATGTAGCCGGCACGCAGTAAAAGTTGATGACTGATCGCTTCCGCACCGACGGGCGCTTCGCGCAACGTGGTGCCAAAATGATGAGAGAGTCGCATACGCATTCCTTCGGGTGATGTAACGTGAGTATATCTATCGAGAAAAGAAAGTCAAACAAACCTTGGACAGCGCGTTCAAGCTGAAAATCTTTTTATCTTGAAGCAGCCGAAGAGGAGCAAAATTTCAGCTTTATTAGAACATTATAAAAAATATATACAAACATTAGACAATCTATTGACGCGCATTTGGATTTCTTGTAGGATATTGCCACCAAAGACGATCACGGATCGTCAAAACCAAAACATCGAAAGGGAGAAAAATATCATGCGTAAAATAACTTTGCTTGTTCTGCTCGTCGCGGTTGTTGTCAGCGCGTGCGCGCCGGCAGCAACCCCCACCCCGGTGCCCACGCCGGTTCCGCCCACCAAGGCGCCCGAACCAACCAAAGCGCCAACCGTTGCGCCGACGGCTGTGCCACCGACCGCCGCGCCGAAAACTATCGTTGATATTGCAGTAGGCGATGGACGATTCAAAACGCTCGTCGCCGCCGTAACCGCCGCCGGGCTGGCGGACACGCTAAAAGGTGCGGGACCCTTCACCGTCTTTGCGCCAACCGACGAGGCGTTCGCTAAACTCCCGGCTGGCACCGTCGATGCCTTGCTCAAAGATTTACCCAAGTTGAAAGACATTCTGACCTATCACGTCGTCGCGGGTAAAGTGATGGCGGCAGACGTAGTGAAATTGACGAGCGCCAAAACTGTGCAAGGCGCAGAAGTCAAGATCAAGGTCGATGGCAACAAAGTGATGATCAACGATGCGAATGTCATCATCACTGACATTCAAGCGGCGAACGGTGTGATCCATGTGATCGATAAAGTGATCTTGCCGCCCGAAGCGCCCAAGACAATTGCCGATGTTGCGGCTGCCGATGGTCGATTCAAAACCTTGTTGACTGCCGTAACCACCGCCGGACTTGCGGACACATTGAAAGGCGCTGGACCGTTCACTGTCTTCGCGCCCACCGATGAAGCGTTTGCAAAATTGCCAGCAGGCACCATCGATGGCTTGTTGAAAGATTTGCCGAAACTGAAAGACATCTTGACCTACCACGTCGTTCCCGGCAAAGTGATGGCGGCGGATGTCGTAAAGCTGACCAAAGCCAAGACCGTGCAAGGCGCAGAAATTGCGATCAAGGTCGAAGGGAACAAAGTGATGATCAACGATGCAACCGTCGTCATCACCGACATCCCGGCGAGCAACGGCGTGATTCACGTAATCGACCGCGTGATCCTCCCACCCGCCGCACCCAAGACGATTGCTGACGTCGCCGCCGCGGATGGTCGTTTCAAAACGCTGCTGACCGCCGTGACTGCCGCCGGTCTTGCGGATACACTGAAGAGCACTGGTCCCTTCACCGTCTTTGCGCCCACCGATGAAGCGTTCGCAAAATTACCCGCTGGCACGGTTGAGGCGTTGCTCAAAGACCCTGCCAAGTTGAAAGACATTCTGCTCTACCATGTCGTCGCCGGCAAAGTGATGGCGGCGGATGTGGTCAAACTCAACAGCGCGAAAACCGTGCAAGGCGCAGAAGTCAAGATCAAAGTCGATGGCAATAAAGTGATGTTGAACGACGCGAACGTTATCATCACGGATGTGCCCGCCTCCAATGGCGTGATCCACGTGATCGACAAAGTGATCTTGCCTCCTGGAATGTAAATACAATCGAATAGAGAATCAATTGCCCCTCGATTGATTGAGGGGCAATTCTCTTTGCCAAAACGCTCAAGCGCGTTATAATCGACGCTATGAAACTCAATACCTTTACCAAGTTCGCGTGGTTTGTCCTCGCAGTCAACATCTTTGTGATTTTGTGGGGCGCGTTTGTCCGCGCCACTGGCTCCGGCGCGGGGTGTGGTAGTCATTGGCCCCTTTGCAATGGCGATGTCGTCCCGCTCGAACCGCACCTCGAAACGATCATCGAATTTATTCATCGCTTGACGAGCGGCGCGGCATTACTCCTCGTCGTTGCGATGGTTGTGTGGACATGGCGCGCATTTCCGCCGGGACATCGCGTCCGATTTGGCGCGGTTGCGTCGATGATCGGGATGATTGCGGAATCGCTTGCCGGCGCAAGTTTGGTTTTGTTTCGATGGGTCGAACTCGATATTTCGACCGGGCGCATCATCATGATGCCAGTGCATTTGATCATCACTTTTTATCTACTCGCCTCGCTGGCGTTGACCGCGTGGTGGGCATCCGGTGGCGAAGCGATTCACTGGCACAGCACGATGCGGCGGACATTGGTTTTTGGTTTGCTCGCGACCACGATGATGTCGATGGCGGGTGCGCTCACCGCGCTCGGCGACACGGTTTTGCCGGTGATGACATTGACCGAAGAAGCGATTCGCAATTTGCCGATGACCGGACAATTTCTGGTTGCGTTACGCATCTGGCATCCGATCATCGCGGTTGGTGTTGGAATCTATCTGCTCTGGCTCATCCAATTTATTCGCGCCAAATATGCACGCGCGTCGATTCGACGCTTGACGCTTGCGCTCGGCGCGGTCTTTGTCATTCAACTGGCGGCGGGAATGTTGAATATCATTTTGCAAGTGCCGGTGTGGATGCAAATCACCCATCTCTTCCTCGCCGACCTTGTGTGGATTTTGCTCGTGCTGATGAGTGCAGAAGT